>NZ_JBFAFR010000016.1:0-188129 GCF_040639675.1 Actinosynnema sp. NPDC023794
CCTCCTCCCCCCGCCCGCCCCTCTGCCCTTGTGGGGCCGGGGGGGGGGGGCGCTCGCCCCCGCCGCCCCCCCCCCGCACCCCCGGTATAAAGGCTGACGTGGACCGCAGACCAGTCACGTTGGAAGAGGTCGCGCGGATCGCGGGGGTTTCCCGGGCCACGGTGTCCCGGGTCGTCAACGGGGTCGCCACGGTGGACCGTGAGCTGCGCCAAGTCGTGGAGAAGGCCATTTCCACGACCGGGTACACGCCCAACCGCGCGGCGCGTTCGCTCGTCACCCGCAGGGCAGGCGCCATCGGGCTCGTCCTGCCGGAGGAGGGGCGCACCCTGCACGACCCGTACTTCGGCCGGGTGGTCAGCGGCGTGCTGCCGGTGATCCGGCCGCTCGGCGTGCAGCTGGTGCTGACCACGGGTGATCACCGCGAGGTGGTGGACGACATCCGGCAGCACCGGCTGGACGGCGTGATCCTGATCCACACCCACGACGCCGACCCGCTGCCGCGGCAGCTGATCGAGGCGAACCTGCCGGTCGTGCTGGCCGCGCGCCCGGTCCGGCCGATGTCGATCACCTACGTCGACGTCGACCAGGCCGCGGGGGCCGGGCTCGCCGCCGACCACCTGGTCGCCTCGGGTTGCCGACGGCTGGCGACCATCACCGGCCCGCTGGAGACGCCCGCCGGCCAGGACCGGCTGCGCGGCTTCCGCGACGCGGTGGCCCGGCACGGCCTGCCCGAACCGGTGGTGGTCGAGGGCGACTTCTCCCGCGAGGGCGGCGCCGAGGCGGCACGGCGCTTGGTGGACGCGGACGTCGACGGGCTGTTCGTCGCCTCGGACCTGATGGCGACCGGCGCGCTGCCGGTGCTGCGCAACGGCGGGCGGCGGGTGCCCGAGGACGTCAAGGTGGTCGGCTTCGACGACAGCAGCCCGGCCGTCGAGTGCGACCCGCCGCTGACCACGGTGCGCCAGCCGGTGGAGGACATGGCCGCCGAGATGGCCCGCCTGCTGGTGCAGCGGGTCGAACGCCCGGACCGCCCGGTCAGCTCCGTCGTGTTCGCGCCGACGCTCGTGGTCCGCCAGTCCAGCTGAGCCGCCGAGCCCCCACACCTCCGCGAGTCGGCCGTCCTCGACGCGGAAGGTCTCGATCAACATCGGCAGCACGCCGTCGGCAGGGGCCGGGTTTCCCCCGACGGACGAGCGGGTGGCGACTTCGTACCGCGCCTACCCGCGCCCCGCACCGCCCCGCACCGCACCCACCCACGCCCGCGCCCCGCACCCACCCGCGCCCGCGCCGCCGTGACCGCCACGCCTGGTCGCCGCCGGGCCGGCCGTTTCATCCGGCTAACGTGAGACATGCGATTCAGGTTGTCCCAGGTTGCACTCTTCGCCCGGTCGAGTGATCCACATCCGGGGCGCCACCGGGCCGGGCCCCGCTGTCGACAAGCTGTCGATCCGCGCGACCCGGAACACCACGCCGGCCGCCGTCCGTTCTGCCCGTTGTGCTGACCGCCGAACTCGCCCCGACCCGTTCCCCGGCCCGCTTCGTCGCCCTCGCGGGCGCTGTCGCCGTCCTGCTCACCGTCGCCCTCGTCGGCGGGATGGACCTCTACCGGCTGGGCGACTCCACCAGACATCTCCGCCGCACCATCAGCGAGTACGCCCTCGGGCCGCAGCGCTGGGTGTTCGACACCGCCGTCCTGCTGCTGGTGGCCGGGTCGGTGGCGATCCTCGCCGTGCTGGTCCGACGCGGCGTCGCGAAGTGGAACTCGGTGGGCTCGGTGGCGTTCGCCGCGTGGTCGGTCGGGTTGACGCTGGTCGTGATCTTCCCCAAGAACAACTGGGCGATCGGCCCGAGCATGAGCGGCAGCATCCACCGCTTCGGCAGCCTGCTCGCGTTCGTCGCGCTGCCGATCGCGGCGATGATGCTGGCCCGACCGTGGCGGCGCGACCCGGAGTGGGGCGCGCACGCCCGGTGGACGTTCCGGCTCGGCGTGCTGTCCGCTTTGGCGTTCACGCCGATCCTGTACGCGATCGGCGTGAACGCGGTCGTCGGCACGTCCTGGTGGCGGGTGATCCCGCTGGGGTACGTCGAACGGCTGCTGGTGCTGACCGAGGTGGTGGCCGTGCTGGTGGCGGCGGTGTGGGCCATCGCGGTGGCGCGCCCCGCGCAACACCGCCGGGCTCAGGAGTACAAGCCGTCCAGCACGTCCTTGTAGCGGCCCTCGATCTCCTTGCGCCGCATCTTCAGGCTCGCGGTGAGCGTGCCGTCGTCCACCGAGAAGTCCTTCGGCAGCACGGCGAACTTCTTGATCGTCTCGTGCCGCGCCAACTTCTCGTTCGCCGCCGCCACGGCCCGGCCGACCTCGGCGTCCGCGTCGAGGTCGGCGGGCGCGAGGTCGGCGTCGAGGGTGACCAGCGCGACGCAGTAGTTGCGGCCGTCGCCGTGCACGAGCACGTTGCCGATGTACGGGCTGTTCGCCTTGACCAGGCCCTCCACCGCCTGCGGCGCGACGTACTTGCCGCCGGAGGTCTTGATCAGCTCCTTCTTCCGGTCGGTGATGCGCAACCGGCCGGCCTCGTCCAGCTCGCCGATGTCGCCCGTGTGCAGCCAACCGTCCTGCAACGTCTCGGCGGTCTCGTCGGGCAACCCGTGGTAGCCGCGCATGATGCCGCGCCCGCCGATCAGCACCTCGCCGTCGTCGGCGATGCGGACCTCGGTGCCGACCAGCGGCTTGCCGACCGTGCCGAGCTTGTTCGCGCCGGGCCGGTTCACGAACGACGCCGCCGACGACTCGGTCAGGCCGTAGCCCTCCAGGATCGTGATGCCCGCGCGGTCGAAGAACTCGCCGACCGGGCGCGACAGCGGCGCGGAGCCGGACACGAAGTACTTGATCCGGCCGCCGACCCGCTCGCGCAGCTTGCTGAACACCAGCGTGTCGGCGACCTTGCGGCGGACCGTCCAGTCCGGGTGCTCGGCCACGGTCAGCGCCCAGTCGAACAGCTTCGCCTTCACCCCGCCGGCCTCGCGCATGGAGGCCACGACCCGCTGGTGGATCTTCTCGAAGATCCGCGGCGCGGCGGCCACCACGGTCGGGCGCAGTTCGAGCAGGTTGGCCGCGATCCGGTCCACGTCGCCGTCCACGGCGGTGGGCGCGCCGGTCGCGAGCATCCCGACCTGGAGCACCTTGCCGAACGCGTGGGACATCGGCAGCCACAGGAAGTGCAGGTCCTCCGGCGTCAGCACGCCCAGCTCGCGGATCGCCTCGGCGGTGTAGAGCCAGTTGTCGTGGGTCAGCTCGACGCCCTTGGGCGTGCCCGTGGTGCCGGAGGTGTAGATCAGCGTGGCCAGCCGGTCCGGCGTGATCTCGTCCACCATCGCGTCGTAGTCGCCCTCGACCTCGTCGGGCTCCCAGTCGGGCGTGACGACCTTCGCGTCCACCTTGCCCGCCAGGTCGGGGTCGGCGACCACGAGCACGCTCCCCGAGTCGCGGACGATGTGCGTGACGACGTCCGGCGTGCTGCTGGGGTAGATGGTCGTCGTCACGCCACCCGCCGCGAGCACGGCCAGGTCGGTGAGGATCCAGTCCACGCTGGTGGCCGCCATGATCGCGACCCTTGCCTCGTCGCGCACGCCGAGCCCGCGGAAGCCCAGCGCCCGCCTGCGCACCCGCTCGCCGACCTCGGCCCAGGTCAGCGACGTCCACTCGGCTCCGGTGCGGTGGCGCAGCGCCTCGGCGTCCGGGGTCTCCCGCACGCGTTCACGCAGTAGATCGGGGATGGAACGGGCCACGGTGACCTCCAGGGGAGCGACGCTCTAGAGCGGTACTCTAACCCCGTGAGATCGACTGGTCAGCGGGCAGTGCTCGACGCGGCCCTCGCGCTGGTCGACGAGGGAGGGCTCGACGCGGTCACGATCAGCGCGCTGACCGCCCGTTCCGGGGTGTCCAACGGGAGCGTGTACCACCACTTCGGCAGCCGGGCGGGCCTGTTCGCCGTGCTGTACGGGGAGAGCTTCGCGCACTGCGTGGCGGCGGTGGCGCCCGCGCTGGAGGTCGGCGACGCGGAGAAGGCCGTGCGGGCGGTGGTGGCGCGGTACCTGGCGTGGGTCGCCGAGCACCCCGGCCGGGCGCGGTTCCTCTACGCCGCGCCGTCGACCGCCGACCCCGCCGTGAAAGCGGACGTGTTCGAGCCGGTCGCACGCTGGTTCGCGGCACGCATGGCGGCGGGCGAGCTGCGCGAGATCCCGTTGTGGGCGTTGGACGCCGTGGTGATGGGGCCCGCGCACGAGTGCGCCCGGCGGCACCTGATGGGCGTGCTCGACCTGACCGCGGCGTCGGATCTGGTCGGGGACGCGGTGTGGGCGGCGGTCGCGCCCGTAGGGTGATCGCATGGCCACTTGGGGCGACCTCGCCGCATACGTGCACGACACCTACGACGTGATCGCGGAGAACGAGGACGAGATCCGGATCCTGTTCAACTTCGAGCAGTACGACGAGGACGACGAGCGGACCCAGGTGGTCATCCTGGTCCGCGAGGTGCTCGACAAGCTGCACGAGTGGGTGCAGATCGCCTCGCCCATCGGGCTGGCGTCGAACGTCGACCTGCACGCGTTCCTCGCCGAGGTGGGCAACTCGACCATCGCGTGCGGCGCGGCGATCATGGGCGACCACGTCGTGCTGCGGCACTCGTTGCCGTTGTCGGACCTGGACATCCACGAGTTCACCGAGCCGCTGGCGTTGCTCGCGGGCACGGCGGACCGGCTGGAGGAAACGTTCTTCGGCGGCGACGACTACTAGTGCTAAGTTAGGGTCACCTAACCGAGGGAAGGCGCTGAGTGTCCACACGGCCTGTCGTGACCGCCGGGTACGAGTCCATGACCATCCAGGTGCGCGCGGGCCTGGGTGAACGACGCCTGGTCGCCGCCGTGCGGTCCCTGTTCGTGCGGCACGAGGTGCTGCGCGCCGACGGCTTCACCGCCGAGTCGTGCGTCCACCGCGTGGCGCTGCCGTCGTGCCTGGTGTCGCTCGCCACCGTCGAGGACGTGGCGGGCGACGTGCCGCTGCGGGTGGTGTGGTTGGACGGCGGCGCGTCCGGTCGGATCGTCCTGACCGTGCGCCGCGACGTGCTGGCCCGCCTGCCGTGGCACGTGCTGCTGCCCGGCCTGGTGTCGGCGTGGAGCGCGAGCACCCACCTGCGCGCCCGCCGGACGGCGAGCCCGGCCCCGGTGTCCTGAACCGGCCTCCGCGCGGCTTCCCGAACCGTTGACAGCGGGTGTCCTGGGGTGTTGTGATCCACCCAACAGATAGGAAAGTTTCCTAACTGAACCGCCGCCACCGTGTTCACCCTGCAACCGTGGGAGGCGCCCCGTGACACCCCGATGGCCCGTATCGATCCTCTTGGCGCCGCTCGTCGCGGCCGTCCTGTCCGTGCCGACGGCCTCGGCGGCCGGCCTCGGCGCGACGGCCGTCACCGAGCACCAGGCGGAGAGCGCGACGATCTCCGACGGCCTGGTCGAGTCCAACCACGCGGGCTACACCGGCAGCGGATTCGTCAACTACGACAACGAGTCCGGCTCGTACGTCGAGTTCACCGTGACCGCCGCGACCGCCGGCCCCGCGACCCTGTCCTTCCGCTACGCCAACGGCAGCACCGCCAACCGGCCGGTGAGCGTCACGGTCAACGGCTCGGCCGGCGTGAGCGTGGCGTTCCCCGGCACCGGCGCGTGGTCCACCTGGGGCACGGGCTCCGCGACCGCGCGGCTGGCCGCCGGCGCGAACCGGGTGCGCGTCACCGCGACCACGGCCAACGGCGGGCCGAACCTCGACCGGCTCACCGTCGACACCGGCACGACCGGCGCGGGCCGGCCCGCGGACGTCAACGGGCAGCTGCGGGTGTGCGGCGTGCAGCTGTGCAACCAGCACGGGCGCCCGATCCAGTTGCGCGGCATGAGCACGCACGGCATCCAGTGGTACTCGCAGTGCGTCAAGGCCGCCTCGCTGGACGCGTTGGCGAACGACTGGGGCGCGGACGTCCTGCGGATCTCGCTGTACGTGCAGGAGGGCGGGTACGAGACGAACCCGCGCAAGTTCACCGACATGGTGCACGGCTACATCGAGGAGGCGACGCGGCGCGGCCTGTACGCGCTGGTCGACTGGCACCAGCTCGACCCGGGCGACCCGAACGCGAACATCTCACTGGCGCGCACGTTCTTCACCGAGGTCGCGCAGCGGCACCGGGACAAGACCAACATCATCTACGACATCGCGAACGAGCCGAACAACGTGTCGTGGGCGGGGATCAAGTCCTACGCCGAGCAGATGATCCCGGTGATCCGGGCGCAGGACCCCGACGGCGTGGTGTTCGTCGGCACGCACGGCTGGGGCTCGCTCGGCATCTCCGACGGGCGCAGCGAGCAGGACATCATCGCCGATCCCGTCAACGCCACGAACTTCATGTACACGTTCCACTTCTACGCGGCGTCGCACCAGGACGAGTACTTCGCCGCGTTGCAGCGGGCGGCGGCGCGGCTGCCGATCTTCGTGACCGAGTTCGGCACCCAGACCTACACCGGTGACGGGGCCGACGACTTCGCGTACAGCCAGAAGTACCTGGACTTCCTGACCGCCAACAAGATCGGCTGGACGAACTGGAACTTCTCCGACGACTTCCGCTCGGGCGCGGTGTTCAAGGAGGGCACGTGCGCCGGTTCCACGTTCACCGGCACGGGTGTGCTCAAGCCCGCGGGCGTCTGGATCCGTGACCGCATGAGGACCCCGGACAACTTCCCGACGAGCTGACCGACCCCCGTCGACGGCGCCGCGCCACCGCGGACCGCTGTCCGCCGCAATGCGGTGCCGCCGGCGTGGGAGAGCAATCCCCTGCGCCACAAGGACTACGGCGCGTGGGTACGAGGTCGCCCACCGTAACGGTGTCGCGCCGAGGTCCGATCACCGGCATGACCGGGGCCGTCCGAGGCTCCGCGACAACGGGCGGGCCGAATGTTCCCGAGTGGCGCAGCAAGACGCAGAACCGGCACGGCGGTGGCCAGGGTGTTCGCGGTCGTCGTCTTCGCCGCCGCAGTGGTGGTCGCGCCGACCGCGTGGCGCGCGCCGGTGGCCGTGGCCGCGACGCCGACCGCGATCACCGACGTCCCGACGACGGCGACCGTCGGCACGCCGTACACCTTCTCCGGCACCGTGACCGACGAGAGCCCGGTCGCCGCGGTCGAGGTGTCGACCGACGCGGGCGTGACGTGGCTCGCGGCCGGCTGGCAGGCGGGTCAGACGACGTGGAGCCACACCTTCACGCCGTCGGCGTCGGGCGCCGCGCAACTGCGGGTGCGCGCACTGGACGCGGGGCGCGGCACGGTCGGCGAGGCGTCCGCGGAGACAGCGGTCGCCGCCAGGGCCTGCCCGTGCGGCCTGTGGTCCGGCTCCGACGTGCCGTCGGCGGTCGACGCGGCCGACGGCACAGCCGTGGAGCTGGGCGTGAAGTGGCGGTCGACCCACGACGGCTACGTGCGGGGTGTGCGGTTCTACAAGGGGCCGAACAACACCGGCACGCACACCGGTTCGCTGTGGTCGGCCGCCGGTGTGCGGCTGGCGACCGGCACGTTCCGCGACGAGACGGCGAGCGGCTGGCAGACCCTCGTCTTCCCGACCCCCGTGCCGGTCGCGGGCGACACCACCTACGTCACCTCCTACTTCGCGCCGGCCGGGCACTACTCGTTCGACCACGGCTACTTCGCCCGGTCGGCCCGCCACCTGGAACCGCTGACCGGCCCGCAGACCGGCGTCGACGGCCCCAACGGAGTGTTCCGCGCGGGTGCCGGCTTCCCCGGCACCGCCTCGTCCGGCACGAACTACTGGGTCGACGTGGTGTGGTCGCCGGAACCCGGCGCGGACACCAGGGCGCCCGACCTGACCGGCACCACGCCCGTGGCCGGCGCGGGCAGCGTCCCGCTGTCCGAGGTCGTGACCGCCGCCTTCGACGAGCCGGTGGCGCCGGGCTCCGCCGAGTTCACCCTCACCGGCCCGGACGGTCCGGTCGTCGGTGGCACCTCGTCGTCCGGCAACGGCATGACCACCCAGTTCCAGCCGGAGGCCCCGCTGCCGGCGGGCACGCTGTTCACCGCGTCGGTGCGCGTCCGCGACGCGGCCGGCAACCAGACCGCCGCGCACACCTGGCGGTTCACCACCGGCACGCCGCGCGCGGCCCAGTGCCCGTGCACGTTGTGGGACGACTTCACCACCCCGTCCGCGCCCGCCACCGACGACGCGCGGGCCGTCGAACTCGGCGTCGAGGTCCGGTTCGCCGGGAAGGGCGAGGTGCTGGGCGTCCGGTTCTACAAGGGGCCCGGCAACACCGGCACGCACACCGGGTCGGTCTGGACGTCGACCGGGCTGCTGCTGGCCACCGGCACGTTCACCGGCGAGACGACGACCGGCTGGCAGACGCTGACGTTCGCCGCGCCGGTGTCCGTCCAGCCCAACACCACCTACGTGGTGTCCTACTACGCGCCCGACGGCCACTACGCGGCCACCCAGCGGCACTTCGAGTCGCAGCCGACGACCTACGGCCCGATCACCGCTCCCGGCGACGGCGCGAACGGGGTGTACCGCTACGGCGGCGGATTCCCGACCAGCGGGCACCTCGCGTCCAACTACTGGGTCGACGTCGTGTACCGCAACGGCCTCAACGGCGACACCACCCGGCCCACCCTGGACACCCGCACACCCGGTCCGGACGCGACCGACGTGCCGCTCGACGGGTCGCTGACGCTCGGGTTCAGCGAAGCCGTCGACCCCGGGTCGGCCACCATCGTCCTGACCGACCCGGCGGGCGCGTCGCTGCACGGCACGTCGACCTACTCGGCGGACGGGAAGACCGCGACGTGGACGCCGAACGGCGCGCTCAAGGCGGGCACCCGGTACGGGGCGAGCGTCCAGGTGGCCGACGTCAACGGCAACACCATGGAGTCAGCGGCCACGTGGACGATCACCACTCTTGCCACGGCGCCCTGCCCCTGCTCGCTGTTCAGCACCGCGACCGTGCCGCGCGTCCCGTCGGCGAACGACGGCGGCGCGTACGAGCTGGGCACCCGGTTCGCCACGAGCCGCGGCGGCTGGGTCACCGGCGTCCGGTTCTACAAGGGCGACGGCAACACCGGCACCCACACCGGCTCGCTGTGGACCGCGAGCGGCCAGCGGATCGCCACCGGCACGTTCGTCGACGAGACCGCGACGGGCTGGCAGACCCTCGTGTTCGCCGAACCGGCGCCCATCGCGGGCAACTCGACCTACGTGGCCTCCTACACCGCGCCCAACGGGCACTACGCGGTCGACCAGCAGTACTTCACCCGGCGCCACCCGGTCGTCTCCGCGCCGTTGACGACCGCGGAGGGCAGCGCGGCCGGTGTGTTCGTGCCCGGCGGCGGTTTCCCCACCAGGTCGTGGGACGGCAACAACTACTGGGTGGACGTCGACTTCACGCCGTTCACCGACACGACGCCGCCGGTGCACACCGGGCACACGCCGACCGACAACGGCGCGGACGTCGCCTTGGACGCCACGCTCACCGCCACCTACGACGAGCGGGTGAGCCTGGTGGGCACGACCTTCGCGGTGGTGGACTCCCACGGCGTCACCATGCGGGGGACCGTCGCCCGTGCCGACGGCGACCGCACGCTGGTCTGGATGCCGGCCGCGCCGCTGGTGCGCGGCACCACGTACACCGCGACCGTGCGTGCGGTCGACGTGCACGAGAACGTGGCGGCCGAGCCCACGACGTGGTCGTACACCACCGGGAACCCGCCGTGCCCGTGCTCGCTGTTCAGCGAGGCCGCGGTGCCGGAGGTGATCGAAGGGGGCTACTTGGGCGGCGCGGGCTTCGGCGTCAAGTTCGTGCCCGCCGTCGACGGCTTCGTGACCGGCGTCAAGTACTACAAGTCACCGGCCAACGGCGGCCCGCACGTCGCCTACCTGTCGCTCCCGGACAGCACGACCCTGGCCTCCCGCGCGTTCGACGGCGAGACCACGTCGGGTTGGCAGCGGACGACCTTCACCACGCCGGTGCCGGTCACCGCGGGGACCACGTACCTGGCCTGGTACAGCACCTACCAGGGCCGCCAGTCCGAAACCCGCGACTACTTCAGGTACGGCGGCGCCACCACCCCGCAGCTGACCGCTCCTGGTGGCCCTGACACGCCCAACGGGATGTTCGGCCGCATCCAGAGCTACCCCGACTTCCCGCGGACGGCCAACCACCACAACTACTGGGTCGACGTCGACTTCACCACGGCGTAGGCGTCCGTCGGCGGGGTCGGCCCGGCCCCGTCCCGGCGGCGATCGGGCGATCTTCGGCGAGGTGAGTGCGGCCGGCCCGGCCGTGCGGGAACATCGGAGGTGGGGCGACGCCGAAGGGGGACACGTGAGCGAGAAGACGGGCAACGCCGACACGGCGGCCGTGGTCGGCTTCGGGGTGGCCGCGGCACGCGGCGGTGACGTCGCGGCGGCGGAGGTCTGGTACCGCGCCGCCGCCGATCGCGGTGACGTCGACGGGATGAACCTGCTGGCGATGATCTGCGAGGAACGCGGCGCGCTCGCCGAAGCCTCGCGCTGGTACGGCCGCGCCGCCGAACTCGGCGACACGACCGCGATGCACGGTCTGGCCCGTCTCGCCAGGCAGGACGACCGGCTGGACGACGCCGAGCACTGGTACCGGGAAGCCGCCGACCGCGGCGACCAGGAGGCGATGACCGCGCTGGCCGACCTGCTCTCGTCGACGGGCCGCTCCGGCGACGACGACGCGTGGTACCGCCGTGCCGCCGAGTCGGGCGACCCGCGTGCCCTCGCGGTGATCAGCACCCGGCTGCGGGCCAGGGGCGAGACCGACGAGGCGGAGCGGTGGTTGCGCCGGGCCGTCGAGGCGACCGGCGAGCCGTTCTTCCTGGTGGAACTCGGCGAGCTGCTGGCCGGGCGCGGTGACGTGGACGGCGCGGAGACCTGGCACCGCCGCGCCGCCGAGGCCGGTGACGTCGACGCGATGGGCCACCTCGGGTCGGTGCTGGTGGCCCGGGGCAGGGTGGCGGAGGCCGAGGAGTGGTACCGGAGAGCGGCCGTCGCCGGTCGCGCGTCCGCCATGGCCGACCTCGCGCTGCTGCTGGTGCACCGGGGCGAGACCGCCGAGGCCGAACGCCTGCTGGAGCGGGCGTCGGGCGAGGTGGACCACGACCTGTGGGACGCGCTGCCGCCGTTGGGGGCCTCGGCGCTCGACCGGCTGGAACGGGAGGCCGCACACCGGGTGCTCGTCGTCCTCGGCGTGCTGGCCCGGCGGCGCGACGACCTCGACGGCGCCGAGCGCTGCTTCCGCCGTGCGGCGGAAGCGGGCGACACCCGGGCGATGTACGAGCTGGGGATGTTGCTGACGCGGTGGGGCTCCGCGAGCGCCCGTGCCGCGATCCGCCGTCCGGGCCGACGGGTCGAGCCGCCGTCGGACCAGGCGGAAACCTGGTTCCGCCGCGCCGCCGAGGGAGGCCACCCGGACGCGATGTTCAGCCTCTCCGCCCTGCACAAGGGCAGTGCGGAGGGCGAGTCGTGGTGGAACCGCGCCGTCGAGGCCCGGCAAGCCGACGCCATGAGGGCGCTGGAGGCGCAAGCCCGGACCTGACTGGACCACCTGCGGCCAGGGCAACGAGGGTGCCCCGGGCACTACCTCGCGACCAGGAACGTCTTCGTGGTGAAGCCCGGACCGGGCGCGGATCCCGTGTGCCGCCTGTGCCGCGCCGTCCTGTGACCGGTCGGGCTCAGGGCACCGGCCAGGTGTGGACCGGTTCGTTGGTGTGCATCAGGTCCCGGTACGAGCGCAGCATCCGGCGCAGCGCCTCGGGCCGGTCCAGCGCCGTGTGGTCGTACTGCCGGTGGAACGCGCGCGCCTGCCACGTCGCCCCGTTCACGCCGGTCAGGCACCGCTGCTCGATCACGCCCAGCAGCCGGTCGCGCTCGGCCGGGTCCACCTTCATCCGCACCAGGCCCTCGTGCGCCATCGGCAGCAGGCGGCGCAGCACCAGCTCCACCACCGGCACCGTGCCCAGCCCCGGCCAGTACACCTGCGCGTCGATGCCCGACCGGGCGCCCGAGGTGAAGTTCTCCTCCGCCGCGCTGAACGACATCTGCGACCACAGCGGCCGTTCCTCCTCGGCCAGCACGCGCACCAGGCCGTAGTAGAACGCGCCGTTCGCCAGCATGTCGACCACGGTCGGCCCGGAGGGCAACGTGCGGTTCTCCACGCGCAGGTGCGGCTGGTCGCGCACCACGTCGTACACCGGCCGGTTCCAGCGGTAGATCGTGCCGTTGTGCAAGCGCAGCTCCGCCAACGACGGCGTGTCGCCGCGCTCCAGCACCTGCAACGGGTCCTCCTCGTCGCAGATGGGCAGCAACGCCGGGAAGTACCGCACGTTCTCCTCGAACAGGTCGAAGATCGACGTGATCCACCGCTCCCCGAACCACACCCGCGGCCGGACGCCCTGCTCCTTCAGCTCGTCGCTGCGCGTGTCCGTGGCCTGCTGGAACAACGCGATCCGCGTCTCCCGCCACAGCTCCTTGCCCAGCAGGAACGGCGAGTTGGCCCCGATCGCGACCTGCACGCCCGCGATGGCCTGCGCCGCGTTCCAGTACGCCGCGAAGTCCTCCGGCGACACCTGGAGGTGGAACTGCGTGCTGGTGCACGCGGCTTCAGGCACGATCGAGTCCGCGGTGAGCTGCAAGCGCTCGATCCCGCTGATCGCGATCTGGAGGTCCTCACCCCGCGCGGCCAGCACCTGCTCGTTCAGCAGCGTGTACCGCGGATTGCCCGACAGCGCGTCCACCGCCAGGTGCTTCGGCTGCAACGTCGGCAGGATCCCGATCATCACCATGTGCGCGTCGACCCCGCGCGCCTTGTGCTCGGCCTCGTTCAACGACGCCCGCACGACGTCCTCGAACGCCGTGATCCCGCCACCGGTCAGCAGCCGGGGCGCGACGTTGATCTCCAGGTTCCACTGGCCGAGCTCGGTGACGAAGTCCGGGTCGGCGATGGCCTCCAACGCCTCGGCGTTGCGCATCGCCGGGTCGCCCGCGTCGTCGACCAGGTTGAGCTCGATCTCCAACCCGGTCGTCGGCCGGTCGAACTCGAACCTGGACTCGCCCAGCATCCGGGCGAACACGTCCAGGCAGCGACGCACCTTCGTGCGGTACCGCGTCCGGTCGTCGCGGGTGAACTGCTGTCGCCCGACCTCGTCGCCCATACCGCCGCCTTCCCGTCCCGATCAGCGCGCGGGTACCGCGATCGCGGTCACCACAAACCCCTCCCGCGCCAGCCAGCGACCGGTGAACCCGTCCAGCACCACGCCGTCCACCACGGGCGGCTCGATGAGGATCCGCGCGGTGAACGTGCCGTCGTCCGGGTTGATGGCCACCTCCGCATCCTCGAACCCCAGCCACGTCCGCGCCAGCGGGAACCACGCCTTGTAGACGGTCTCCTTCGCGCTGAACAGCAGCCGGTCCCACGCCACCTTGTCGCCGGCCGCCCGCAGCTCACCCATCCGGGCCAGCTCGCCGGGCACCGCGACGGCCTCCAGCACGCCGTTCGGCGTCGGCTCGTTCGGCTCGGCGTCGATCCCGATCGTCCACACCTCGGACGACCGGCCGACGGCCGCCGCCCGGTAGCCCTTGCAGTGCGTGATGCTGCCGACCACGCCCTCCGGCCACGTCGGCTCGCGCTTCGGACCGGGCAGCAGCGGCACGGGCGGGAACCCGAGGGCGGCCAACGCCGTGCGCGCGCAGTGCCGGCCCGTGGTGAACTCCTTGCGCCTCTTCTCCACCGCCCGGGCGACGTGCTCCTCCTCTTCGGGGAACAACACCACCCCGACGGGGTCGTCGAACACCTCGAACGCCGACACCGGCGGCGGGAGCAGGTCCGTGATCACCGTGCGTCCCCCTCGCGCAGCACGTCCAGCAGCGGCGCGGCGGTCCAGCCGCGCGGCTGCCACTCCCGCGGGTAACCGAGCGACACCTCGTCGAAGCGGACGCCGTCCTTGCGGATCGTGCGCGGGATGTGCAGGTGCCCGTAGACCATCACCGCCGCGCGGAACCTCAGGTGCCAGTCCGCGGTCCGCTCGGAACCGCACCACAAGGCGAATTCGGGGTACCGCAGCACGAACGTGGGATCGCGCACGAGCGGCCAGTGGTTGATCAGCACGGTGCGCAACGAGCTGTCCACGGCGCGCAACCGCCGCTCGCTCTCCTCGATCCGCGCCGCGCACCACGCCTCGCGGCTCGGGTACGGGTCGGGGTGCAGGAAGTACTCGTCGGTGCAGATCACCCCGGCCTCCTGCGCCGCGGCCAGCGCGGACGCCTTGTCCGTCGTGCCCGCCGGGCGGAACGTGTAGTCGTAGAGCGTGAACAGCGGCGCCACCGCCACCGGCCCGCCGACGCCCTCGAACACCGCGAACTCGTCGTCGGGCGTGAGCACGTCGATGCTGCGGCACAGCTCGACCAACTGCTTGTAGCGCACCTCGCCGCGGGCCTGCGCCGGGTCGTCCTTCGTGGTCCACAGCTCGTGGTTGCCCGGCGACCAGACCACCTTGGCGAACCGGCCGCGCAGCACGCTCAACGCCCACTCGACGTCGTCGAACTTCTCCGCCACGTCGCCCGCGACGATCAGCCAGTCGTCCGGCGAGTGCGGCCGGATGGCCTCGACGAAGTGGCGGTTCTGCTGGTACGTCACGTGCAGGTCGCTGGTGGCGAGGAGTCGCGGCGCAGTGCTCACACCTTCGAGCGTATCCGTGCGCAGCCGGTATCGGGGAGTGACCGCTCATCCGCTCGTCGCTCCTGTGTTGCCGTTCGGCGGAGTGCCGGTGGCCGCGTGACGCTGGACCACTCCCGTTCGTCGCGCGTTCCCTTACCAGGGAGCGCCGGTGTTCCTAGCGTGATGGGCATCACGACGTCCTGGGCGGAGGACCTGATGACCAACTACGTACGACCAGCGCAGCCGTTCGGTCGAACGGTGGGCGCGGAGATCGCCCGCCAGGTGCAACAGCACGCGCACCCCGCGGTCGCCCCCAGGCGCACGGACGACGCCGCCCTGGCCATGTTGCTGCGCGCCCGCCAGCGCGGTGACGCCCAGCGGCAGGAGCCGTGGGTGCGCCGGGCGCCGGAGGCGCCACCCCGACCGCCGCACGCCGACGTGATCGAGCAGCTGGCCGTGCGCCTGGTGCCGCCGTCGCTGTGGGCCGTGGTGGAGCCGCTCCTGCCGCCCGCGAAGGTGCGCCGCCAGGGCGGCGGCCGGGGTCGGGTGTCGGACCGCGCCATCTTCACCGCGATCGTGTTCGTCCTGACCAGCGGTTGCGCCTGGCGGCACCTGCCGCCGACGTTCGGCGTGACCGTGCCGACCGTGCACCGCCGGTTCCAGGAGTGGAGCGAGGCCGGGTTGTGGCTGCGGCTGCGCCGGGCGGCGGTGGAGGGTGCGGCGGGCGACGCCGAGTGGCTGCGCCTGGTGCTGGAAGCGGCGGAACGACGCGGCGCGCGCGCAGCGGGCTGAACGGTAACGGGGAACGACGGTGGCAACGCGGGCGTCCCAACTGTGAACCGGGACGTCCGCCACGCCGTTCGTCCCAATGGAGGTGTTCGTCATGAAGGAGCTGTCCAGACGCGAGATCGCGCTGCTGAGGGCGACGGTCGCGAACCGGGTCGACCTGACCCGCAGCGCCGAGCCCGACGTGCGGGTGGACGGTCTGCCGTTCTGCGATCCGACCGCGGCGCGCGCCCTGGTGCACGCCGGTCTGATCGCACCGGCGAGCCCGGTCGCGCCGGGTGACCGCGCGCCCGCCCGTCTCACCGCCGCCGGCGCCGCGGCCCTGGGACTGGCGGTCCTCGCGGCCTGACCGGTCCGCCGGTTGACCGGGGGCATGACTCCCGTCCACGTGACCGTCGTCGAAGGCCCCGCGGACGTGCCACCGGCCGTGTTCCTGCACGGGGTGCTCAGCTGGGGCTCGGACGACGACTACGGCTTCGGTCACCAGCGCCCGCTCACCGAACGCCGACGGCTGCTCCTGGTGGACCGCCGCGGCTTCGGCGCGAGCCCCGACCTCGACGGACCGCACCGCTCCGACCACGAAGTGGACGCGGAGGACACCGTCGCGCTGCTGGACGGTGGCGCCCACCTGGTGGGCCACTCGTACGGCGCGGTCGCCGCGATGCTCGCCGCCGCGGCCAGGCCCGACCTGGTGCGCTCGTTGTGCCTGATCCAGCCGGGTGCGCTGCGTCCCGCGGAGGACGGCCTGCCCGCGCCCGAGCCGACGCCGGCCCGGCTGCGCGCCGCCCGCACGACCATGGCCGAACGCCCGTGCTGGGACGCCGACGTGCCGCTGGAGCCGTTGGCGGAGGCGCCGTGGCCCGCGCTCGTGATCCGGGGCGACTGGTCGGGCGCGCCGGAGGAGTACCGCAGGCTCGCGGGCGTCCCGCTGCAGGCTGCCGCCGAGGTGATCGCCGACCGGATCGGCTCGCCGCTGCTCACCGCGCCCGGCTACTACCCGCACGTCCAGCAGTCGGCCGCGGTCAACGCCGCGCTCGCCGTGCTGTGGGACCGGGCCGACAACGCCTAGCCGGCCTCGTCGTACCGCCGCCGCGCGTCCAGCACGTCCGGGACCCGGTCGCCGACCCACTCCAGCACCGCGCCCAGCCGGACGGCGAACTGCCGGCCCAGCGGGGTGAGCGCGTAGGTCACCCGCGGCGGGGTCGTCGGTTCCACCTCGCGGGTCACCAGGCCGTCGCGGACGAGTTCGCGCAGGTTCTGCGAGAGCACCTTCTCGCTGATGCCGGCGGCCCGGTCGCGCAGCCGGTGGAAGCGCTGCGGGCCGGGGCGCAGCGCGGTCATCAGGATGATCCCCCACCGGCTGGTGGCGTGGCGGAACAGCACGTGCCCCGGGCAGTCGGGGTGAAACCCGTCACCCGGTTCCTCGCCCGCGCCCTGCCCTTCCTGGACTCCTACCGCCACACCCGGAGCTTACCCACGGGTTCGTCCTTACCTGATCGATCACCGCGCGCCTACGGTCGCGGTCGACGAGAGGGAGGGATCGCGGTGGTGCGGAACAAGGTTCTGGTGACCGGGGCGACGGGGAACGTCGGCGCGCACGTGGTCCGCGGACTGCCGGCGGAGGGTGTCGTGCCGAGGGCGCTGAGCCGGCGGTCGGACGCGGGGTTGCCGGCCGGGGTCGAGGTCGTGCGCGGTCACCACTTCGACCCGGCGACGCTGGAGGCGGCGTTGGTCGGCGTCGACCGGGTGTTCCTGGTCTGGCCCGCGTTCACGGCCGGCGCCGCCGACGCGGTGGCGGAGCTGATCGGCGCGCGCCGGGTGGTCCTGCTGTCCTCCGGCGCGGTGGTCGACGGCGTGGACGAGCAGCCTCACCCGATCGGGCGGTTCCACGCCGAGGTCGAACGGGCTCTCGCGCGGGCCGGGGCGGAGTGGACGTTCCTGCGCCCGCACGGCTTCGCCGTCAACACCCGCGCCTGGGCGCCGGAGATCCGCGCCGGTGACGTGGTGCGCGGCGCGTACGGGCAGGCGGCGTCGACGTTGATCCACGAGGCCGACATCGCGGCGGTGGCGGTGCGGGCGTTGACCGCGACCGGGCACGCCGGGGCACGCTACGAGCTCACCGGGCCGGAGGTGCTGACCAAGGTCGAGCAGGTGCGCGTCATCGGCGAGGCCCTCGGCCGGCCGCTGCGGTGGGAGGAGCTGTCCCGCGAGGAGGAGCGGGAGCGGTCGCTGTCGTGGCTGCCGGAGTCCGTGGTGGACGCGGTGCTCGACGGCCAGGCCGAGCTGGTCCACCGGCCGTCCGCGCCGACGACCGCGGTCGAGGAGGTGACCGGGACGCCCGCGCGCCCGTTCCGCGAGTGGGTGGCCGACCACGTGGACGAGTTCCGCTGAGCGCGCTCAGCCGGACAGCTTCGCCAGCCTGGCTGCCAGGTCGGCCAGCACGCGCTCGCTGTCGTGCGGCGGCAGCTCGCTCAGCGTGGACTTCGCGGGCACGCCCTGGAACCGGCTCAGCGCCGGCGTCTCGTGGAACAGGCTCGGGCCGACCAGGACCGGGATGATCCGGCAGCCACCCTCCGCGGCGGCGGCCAGCAGGCGCGGCAACTCCTCGGAGTTGATGTAGTCCGAGGCCAGCGAGTCCGCGCTGACCAGCACCAACGCCGCCTTGGCGCGGGCCAGTGCGGAGGTGATCTCCCGGTGCCACTGGTCGCCGAGCCCGATCCGGCGGTCCGACCAGACGTCCAGCGGGAGCGGCTTGAGGTGCACCTGGAGCCGCGTCAACCAGTAAGCGTCCTGGTGGCTGTAGCAGACGAACACCTGGTCACGCGGCGCCGGCAACCGCTTGCCGGCCAGTTCGACCAGCTCGTCGCGGCGCAGCTGGCCGAGGTAGAACCGGAACTGCGGGTCGTCCGCGACCAACCGGCGCCCGCGCGGGTCGTGGAACAGGTGATCACCGCGCAGGCCCTCGAACAGCTCCGTGCGCTGCCCGTCCAACCGGAGGATCCCGTCCGGTGTGCGGGCCAGCTCCAGCAGCAGGTCCACGCACACGGCCTCGTCCGGCCGGTCGCGCGTGACGAAGTCGAGCACGACGTCGTGGTACTTGAGCTTCAGCCGTTCGGTGACCTTCGCGCGGGCGTGGGCGAGGTCGGTGCGCACCGCCTTGCGGCCGGGCTCGGTCTGCTCGACCCCCGCCGTGACCGCGATCTGCCAGCACAGCATCTGCGCGGTGAGCAGGCTGCCGGCCGAGGCGCGGGAGATCTCGGCCTTGCGGTCGAACGCGATGTTCAGCGCGTTCTCGCCCTGCTCGATCATCTTGACGATCAGGCCCTCGACGGCCGCGCCGAGCCGGAAGACCCGGATGCGGGTGGCGACGTCCGTGCCGACGGAGACCAGGTGGCGTGCCGTGCCGGGGATGCCGAGGAGCACCAGCCGGCGGCCGGAGGAACCGTTGTCCGCCAACAACTTCAGGTAGTCGGCCAGCTTGTTCTGCAGGTCGCCGGGCAAGCGCTGGAAGTCGTCCACCGCGACCAGGCCGGTGTGCTCCTCGGGCAACGCGGTGATGGCGGGCAGGTCGGCGGGGTTGCGGGCGCTCAACACCGCGACCTCGCCCAGCCGGTCCCGGTCACGGGCGACCGCGTTGCGCAACATCGTCGTCTTGCCGATGCCGGACGGCCCTTCGAGCACGATGCCGAGGCCCGGCTGGCGCAGCGACATCCGGAACTCGACGAAGTCGTCCGGCTCCACGAAGGTCACCGTCGGCACACCGGCCACGGTGAACACGTCACCGAGGCTGCGGGGTTCCGCCACGGTCTTCGCGTCCACCGGCATCGGCGGCTCGCCGCGGAGCTGCCGTGCGGCGAACCGCACGCCGTCGACCACGCTCAGCAGCGCCTCGTCCAGGCTGGACCAGTCGGCCACCGGCCGACCACCCGTGGGCAACGGGGCCAGCGACCCGAACGGCTGCTCCTCCCACGACGTGGGCCGGGCCACCACGGGCAGCACCACGGCGGCCTTCCGCCGGTGCCGCTCCATGACCACGCCGAGCTCGCGGCTGGCCCCGTAGCCGGTGGCCAGCAGGTAGCGGCTCACGATCAGCAGCACCAGGTCCGCGTCCCGGACCACCGGGACGACCACGGTGTCGAAGTCGAAGCTCTCGTCGACGAACCTCAGCGCCACCTGCGACAGCGCCCCCTCCGGCAGCAGCCCCGCCAGCGACTCGGTCAGCGCCTTGGCGAACACGTGGTCCGGCTTGGTGACCACCACGACGAGCCTCGGCGCGCGCGGCTCGTCGCGGACCACCGGCACGGTCGTCGGGCCGGGATCTCCGGGATACCCGGGTCCCTCCGCACCGCCGCCCGCGATGCCGAGCGCGGCGAGCAGCGAGTCGCGTGCCGCCTCCGCGCTGAGACCCACCAGGTCGCACGTGCGCTGGAACAGCTTCGTCGCGGTCCTCATCGCGACCTGGACCGCGACGACCTCGCCCGGCAGCTTCCGCGCGGCGGAGATCTCCTGCGCGGACAGGTTCTGCGACACGACGATCACCGTGCGGTCGACGCGGTCGAGCTCCGGCGTGGAGCCGAGGCGTGACGGCCGCAGGGCTCGGGCGTCCAGCACGGCGGAGTACCCGGCCTGCCGGAGCTGGAAGGCGATCCACTCGGCCCACTCCGCGTCGGCCGAGGCGTACACCACCGCGAAGTCCGCGCGGTCGGCCTCCACCACGCGGGTCTCACCCGTCCGGATCCAGGCGACCGCGCTGGTGTCCTTCACCTCGACCCGGACCCTTCGGAACGCGGCCGCCTCGTCGGTGTGCCCGACGATGCTGCCGAAGAAGTCGCCCGAGGCGATGACGTTCACCCGGTGAGGCGAAGCCTTGGCGGCGGCCCGCAGCGCCGCCGAGTCCAGGAGCCGGAACGCGAAGGGCACGGCGGCGCCGGCCTCGCCCCGGCCGTCGAACAGCACCTCGCCCGCGTGCAGCACGACGTCGAGCCCCAGCCGGGCGCCGTCCGCCGCACCGGTGTTGCGCAGCTCGAGCAGCCGCGCCAGGGCGACGAGCCACTTCTCCACGACGAGGACCTTCGGCACCTGCGCGGGGATCAGGACCAGCTGACCGCTGCCGTAGTCCAGCACCTCCGCGTCGTCCCGGCCCAAGCCGGCTTCCCGCAGCGAGTCCCCGACCACGGCGCGGAGTTGCCGCAGTTCGCGGACGGTGCGCCGCCCTGTGGTCGTGAGGTCGACGGCGGCGATGGTGCGGTGCTGCGGGTAGTCCGTCGGTCGCGTCATCCGCCCCACCTCGTCCGCGCTGCTAGGCGTGCACGCCGGCCTGGTACTTCGGCACCCGCACGCTGATCTTCGTGCCGAGCCCCTGCGCCGTTTCCACGACCAGACCGTAGTCGTCGCCGTAACAGCGCCGGAGCCGCTCGTCGATGTTCCCCAGCCCTATCCCGGCCGTCTCGCCGACCTGGCCCGCCAACGTGCGGCGCAGCGCGTCGGGGTCCATGCCGATGCCGTCGTCCTCGATGGTGATGTGCGCTTCCGCACCCGCGTCCGCCGCCAGGATCGAGATGTGCCCCGGCCCGACCTTGCCCTCCATCCCGTGCCGCACCGCGTTCTCCACCAGCGGTTGCAGGCAGAGGAACGGCACGGTCACCGGCAGGACCTCCGGCGCGATCTGCAACGTCACCTTGAGCCGCTCGCCGAACCGGGCCCGTTCCAGGGCCAGGTACTGGTCGATCGACTTCAGCTCCTCCGACAGCGTGGTGAAGTCGCCCGCCCGGCGGAACGAGTACCGGGTGAAGTCGGCGAAGTCCAGCAACAGCGTGCGAGCGCGCTCGGGGTCCGTGCGCACGTACGACGCGATGGCGGACAACGAGTTGTAGATGAAGTGCGGCGAGATCTGCGCCCGCAGCGCCCGCACCTCCGCCTCGACCAGCCGGGTCCGCGACCGGTCCAGTTCGGCCAGTTCCAGCTGGCCCGACGCCCACCTGGCCACCTCGTTGGTCGCCCGCACCAGCCCGGCCGACGCCTCCCGGCTGTACGCCGCCAGCACGCCGACCACCCGTCCCTCCACGGTGAGCGGCGCGAGCACGGCCGTGTGCACGGGGCAGTCGGGCGCGGAGCACGTGATGTCGAACGCCCGGGTGCGGCCGGTGTCGAACACGTCGGCGGCCAGGCCCATCGCCTCGGCCGCGTGGTGCTCGCCGTCGCCCTCCCACGCCACGACCTCGGTCTCGTCGGTCAACGCGAGCGCGGGCGTGCCGAGCAGCGTCCGCAGGTGCTTGGCCGACTTCTTCGCCGCCTCGGGCACCAGCCCGGCGCGCAGCGGGGGAGCGGCCGACCACGCGGTGTGCAGCGTCTCGAACGTGATCCGCTGCTCGTGGGTCAGGAAGTCGTTGCGGGTCCGGGACGTCCACCACAGCGTGATCACCACGGCCACGCCGACGAGCAGGATCGCGCCCGCCGTCCACAACGCGGTCACAACCGGTCCTGACTGCGCAGACCCAGGTTCTCCGGCGCGTGCAAGCGCACCATGACGTGGTTCACCCCCGGAGGCGCCTTGCGCGGCGTCAGCAACGACACCACGTACATCACGACGAAGCCCAACGGCACGGTCCACGCGGCGGGCCGGGCCAGGAACACGTGGTACCACGCGCCGCCGCCGCGCGTGCTGATCGTGACCAGGCCGGCCACCAGCGCGGGCAGGCCGCCCGCCACCATCCCGGCGACCGCGCCGACCGTGCTGATGCGCGTGCTCCAGATGCCCAGCACGAGCAGCGGGCACAGCGACGACGCCGCCACCGCGAACGCCAGGCCCACCATGTCCGCCACCGGCACCTTGCCCACCAGCCACGTCATGCCCAACGGCACCAGCACGGCCAGCACCGTCGACACGCGGAACCCGCGCACGCCGCGCAGCCGCAGCACGTCCCGGCTCAGCACGCCCGCCAGCGACACCATCAGGCCGGACGACGTGGACAGGAACGCGGCGAACGCCCCACCGGCCACCAGCGCGCCCAGCAGCTGCCCGCCGAGCCCGTCGATCATCCGGCTCGGCAGCACCAGCACCACCGCGTCCGTGTCGCCGGTCATCAGCAGCTCGGGCGTGTAGAGCCGGCCGAGCGCGCCGTAGATCGGCGGCATCAGGTAGAACACCCCCAGCAGGCCGAGCACGATCAACGTGGTGCGCCGCGCCGCCCGGCCGTTCGGGTTGGTGTAGAAGCGCACGATCACGTGCGGCAGGCCCATCGTGCCCAGGAACGTGGCGATGATCAGCGAGTACACCGCGTACAGCGGGAACCGCTCGCCGCCGCGCATCGGCAGCGCCCACACGTCGTTGGTGTTCGACGGGATCGACCGCACGTGCGGCACCGCCGCGCCCTCGGGGAACGTGAGCCGCGTGCCGGCGGACACCGAGTGCCGACCCACGTCCAGCCGGCCGCCGCCGTCGACCCGCTCGCCGTCCACCCGGCCGGAGCCGTTGTAGGGCGTGGCGCGGGACGCGTCGAACGTCGTGTCGGAGTCGAACGTGACCGTGGTCTGCTTCGGGAACTCGGGGAACTGCGGCCCGGACAGGTCACGCGCGCCGTGCGCGTGCCAGGCCATCACCAGGAACACCACCGGCACCGCGATCGCGGTCAGCTTGAGCCAGTACTGGAACGCCTGCACGAACGTGATGCTGCGCATCCCGCCGGAGATCACGTTCGCGGTGACCACCACCGCGACCACCAGCGCGCCCACCCAGTCCGGCGCGCCCGTCACCGTGTGCAGGGTCAGCCCGGCGCCCTGCAGCTGCGGCAGCAGGTACAGCCACCCGATGCCCAGCGCGAACACGCTCGCCACCGCGCGCACGGCCGGCGAGGCGAACCGCGCCTCGGCGAAGTCCGGCAGCGTGTACGCGCCGCTGCGGCGCAGGGGAGCGGCGACCAGCGCGAGCAGCACCAGGTAGCCCGCCGTGTAGCCGACCGGGAACCACAGCATGTCCGGCCCGTGCGCGAAGATCAGCCCGGCGATGCCGACGAACGACGCCGCGGACAGGTACTCGCCGCCGATGGCGGAGGCGTTCCACCACGGCGAGACGGTGCGCGAGGCGACGAAGAAGTCCGACGTCGTGCGCGAGATCCGCAGCCCGTACGTGCCGACCAGCATCGTGCCGACCGCGACCACCAGCACCGCGACGATGCCGTACCCGCTGCTCACCGCACCCTCCGGAGAAAGCCGTGGCACTTGGCCGGCGTAGCTCCCCGGGGTTCGAGTCCCGCGCCGGCCGCCGATCCGCCCACGGCACCCGCTCCGCGTTCCGGATGCGAGGGGGCAAGCTGCGGCCGGCCACAACCGCCGCGCCACCGGCGTTCGCGTGGTCCTTCGACCACGTCCTCGCGGCTGGTCGAGCCGTAGCCCGGGGCAACCAGGGCGATGCCTGTGGAGCCGAAGTCAGACGGCAAGGGTCCTCCCTTCCGCGATCGGCTGTGAATCAGGAGCCGGCACCGCGCGGCACGGCGCGTAAGCGCTACGCGCCACCGAGCGCGTCGGGCTCCCACCTGCCAGGCCTGGGAGGAAGTCAAGAACGTTCCACCAACTCCGCGAACTCCCGCTCGCTGCGCTCGGCCTGGCGCACGTAGAACCAGCCCGCGAGCACGAACACGGGGAACACCAGGATGCCCAGCAGCAGCCACGGCAGCGGCAGGCCGAGCAGCCGTTGCGCGCCGACCTGGGGAGCGAACGTGAACACCAGGGGCAGGGCCGCCACGCTCCCGCACACGACCGCGCACAGCAGCAGCCCGAGCCGCCGCTGGGTGCGGATCAGCGACCGCATGTAGACCGCGCCCAGCTCGCTCTGCTCGTCGATCTCCCGTGACGCGGGGTACGGGCGCGGGGCGCGCGGCGCGCGGGTGCGCGGGCTCGTCACCACGACCCGCTGGGTGTGCGGTCGCTGCGGCGAGGTCACGACGGCTGCCGGTTGCGGCGCACCAGCAGCTGCCGGAGGTGCCGGGCGTGCCGCCTGCTGACCGGCAGCACCGCGCCCCCGATGTTGACGCTCAGGTGGCCGTCCTCCAGCCGCAGCTCGTCGATGTGGCCGAGCGACACGAGGTGGCTGCGGTGGATGCGCACGAACCCCGCGGACCGCCACCGCTCTTCCAGGCCGTTGAGCGCGGCGCGGACCAATCCGCTCCCGGTCGCGGTGTGCAGGCGGGCGTAATCGCCGTGCGCCTCGACGTACCGGATGTCGGCCAGTCGGATGAACCTGGTGATGCCGCCGAGTTCGACCGGAATGACTTCGTCGCCCACGTCGGGCGTTTTCTCGGCCGGCGTGGCGGCGGCCGGTTCCGGCGTCTTCGAATCGAGCACCTCGTGCACGATCCGGTGCACGGACTCGGCCAGCCGTTCCGCCCGAACGGGCTTGAGCAGGTAATCGAGCGCTTTCAGCTCGAATGCCTCGACGGCCGGTTCCTGGTGCGCGGTGACGAAGACAATGCGCGGCGGCTGGGCGAACCGGGACAGCACGCGAGCCAGGTCGAGCCCGTCGAGGCCGGGCATGCGGATGTCGAGGAAGACGGCGTCGACCGGCTGACCGGCGTCCATGGCGCGGTGCAGCGTGCGCAGCGCCTTGGTCGCGTCCGTGACGCCCTCGACGTGGGCGACGCGCGGGTCGGAGCGCAGCAGGTAGACGAGGTCCTCCAGCGCGGGGGCCTCGTCGTCCACGGCGAGCACCCTCAGTGTTCGCTCAAGCGCCCCACGGCGCTCCGGGCCCTCGCAGAGAGGGCAGGGAAGTCCTGAGGTCATGGAGTTCCAATGCGGTGTGGTCGGCAGCGTCGGCGATTAGACCACCGGACGCCTATCCTCACCCTTCGGGGTGGCCAAGGGCAATGACCGCCGCGCTGCCTGAGCGTCACCCAGAGTCATCTCCAGTTCGAGGAACGCCTCCTCGGCCCGGCGCGCGGCCAGCGACACCGACGCCGCCGCCGCGCTGCCGACCAGCCGCCGCGTCGGCTCGTGCAACCCGCGCACCACGTCGGACCACTCGTTCGCCAGCCGCGCCAACTCCGTCAGGGCGCAGACCAATTCGGCGGAAGTGCGCGGCGCCGGGTCCACGATCCGCGCCAGTCCGACGTGCGGATCGGAATCCATGACATCCCCCACGAGTGCGCCGCCGAAGTATCGACACCCGATGCTCTCGTTTCAGCGACCACGCGGTCAACGACCCGGAGGAGTGGTCTCAATTGGCGCAAATCCGCGTGTCGAACCAGGACTCTCGCGAGAGTCCCACGTTCAGCGCGCGTGTGTCCTGCGTTCGGGCACCCCGAGCTCAACGCTCAGGTCAGGTCGGACAGGGCGGCGGAGGCCCGGGACTCGAACTCGCCGAAGCCGCTGCGGGAGGCGAGGTCACGACCCACGCGGGCGTGGCGGAGGGCCTCCGCGCGGCGGCCGTCGGCGGCCAGGGCGTGGACCAGGTTGACGTGCGAGCGGGCGACGCCGTAGCGGTACTCCGACGACGTGGCCAGTTCCAGCGCACGCAGGTGGGCCGCCACCGCACGGGCCGGTTTGCCCAGGTGGCGCAGGACCAGGCCGAGGGCGTTGTGCACCTCCGACTCGATCCGCCGACTCCCGCCCAGCTCCTGCACCAGCGCCAACGCCCGCTGGGCCGTCCGCATCGCCTCCGCGTGCTCCCCGGCCAGGCACAACGCCGCCGCCAGGTGGGCCATCGACTCCGCCCGCGGGTGCCGCGCACCGCTCCGGTACCAAGCCTCCAACGCGTAGCGCTGCAGCTCCGCCGCCCGCGCGTAGTCCCCGGACGCCGTGCTGCACCGCCCGAGCAGCGCGGCGCACGCCGCCTCGATGTTCACCCCGTCGGCCGCACGCGCCAGCTCCAGCCCCGCGGACAGGAACGACTCGGCCGTCGCCAGGTCGCCGCGCATCAACCACACCGCGCCGAGCCCGGTCACCGCCGAGATCCGCACGTGCGGCAGCGCGCCCTCGACGTCGGCCAGCTCCGCCATCCGCTCGAACGAGGCGAGCGCGGCGGGCAGCTCGCCGAGCTCCAGGTGCACGATCCCGTCCAACCCCACGTGCAGCCACTCCGCCCGCGCGGTCGGCTGCACGGACCGCAGGTACCGCTGCGCGACCCGCAGGTTGCCCAGGTTGCGGTGCTCGGTCGCGAGCCACACCGTCATCATCGTCTCGGCGTCGCGGTCACCGGCGGCCCGCGCCGCGCCCAGCGCCGCGCCGACCGCGTTCAGGAACTCCACGTGGTGCCCGTGCGACCCGAGGTACCCGCTCACCGAGTTGATCAGCTGCCACGCCATCGGCAACGGCCCGTGCGCGGCGCAGTGCTCGGTCGCCGCCAGCACGCTGGCCCGTTCCGCGGCCAGCCACCCCCTGGCGTCGTCCGGGCTCATCCGGGGCGGCCCGGACATGCCCAGCTCCGGGTACAGCACGTCGCCGACCTCGTTCGCCGTGCGCAGGTACCAGTCGAACAGCCGCAGCCGCGCCGCCGCCATGTCCTCGCCGGACGCCTCGGCGCGGTCGGCCGCGTAGTCGTGCAGCAGGTCGTGCAGCGCGAACCGGTCGGGCCCGACCCGCTGCAGGAGGTGCGCCGACGCCAGGTCCTCCAGCAGTCCGCGCGCCACGTCCGCCGGCGCGTCCAGCAACGCCGCCGCGCCGAACACGCAGAAGTCCGGCCCCGGCAGCAACCCTGCCAGCCGGAACAGCCGCGCCGCCCCCGGCGTCAGCGCCGCGTACGACAGGTCGAACGCCCGCCGCACCGCCGCCGTGTCGTCGTTGTCCACCGCCAGCGCGGCCAGCCGGTCGCCACCGCGCAACTCCTCCACGTACGACGCCACGTCCACGTGCGGGGAGCCGACCAGGTTCCCCAGCGCGATCCGCAGCGCCAGCGGCAGGTAGCCGCACAGCCGGGCCAGCTCGCCCAGCGCGTCGAACTGCGTCACGGCCGCCTCCGCGCCCAGCGACCGGGCCAGCAGCTTCCACGCCTCGTCACCCCGCAGCACGTCCAGCCGCACGGTCGCGGCACGCAGCCGCAGCTCGTTGCGGCTGGTGATCAGCACCGAGCAGCCGGGGTCGCCGGGCAGCAGCGGTCGCACCTGGTCGACCGAGGCGGCGTTGTCCAGCGTGATCAGCACCCGCCGGCCGCGCAGCCGGGCCCGGTAGCCCGCGACCAGGTCCTCCTCGTCCACCGGGATGTGGTCGGCCCGCACGCCCATCGCCCGCAGGAACCGGGCCAGCACGGCGGACGTCGACAGCGGCGGCGACGTGGAGTGGCCGCGCAGGTTCACGTACAGCTGGCCGTCGGGGTACCGGTCGCGCACCGCGTGCCCCACCGAGATGGCGAACGCCGTCTTGCCGACGCCCGGCGGCCCGCACACGACCACGGTCGCCGTGCCGCGCGTCATCAGCCCGGTCACCCGGGCCAGCTCCGCGCCGCGGCCGACGAAGTTGCCCACGGGCGCGGGCAGCTGCGACACCGGCGCCCACGTGCTCGCGACCGGCTGGTGCAGCGCCGGGTCGCCGGTGAGGATCGCGTGGTGCACGGCGCGCAGCGAGTCGCTCGGGTCCACGCCCAGCTCGCGCGCCAACGCCGTGGACGCCTGCCGGTAGGCGTCCAGCGCGTCGGCCTGCCGGTCCACCCGGTACAGCGCCACCATCAGCTGCGACCAGAACCGCTCGCGCAACGGGTGCTGCGCGGTCAGCCGGCGCAGGTCCGCGACCACCTCGTCGGAGCGGCCCAGCCGCAGCTTCACGTCCACCAGCTCGGAGATCACCCGCAGCCGCTGCTCGGCGAGGTTCGGCACCTCGGTCTCGTGCAGCGACTCCGACGGCACGTCGGCCAGCGGCGGCCCGTGCCAGCACGCCAGCGCCCGCTCGTAGGCGTCGGCGGCGCCGGTGAAGTCCTCGGCGGCGGCCAGCTTCGCGCCCTGCTCGGCCGCCGCCTCGAACCGGTGCAGGTCCAGCGCGTCGGGCGGCACGTCGATGCGGTAGCCGGTCGGCGTGGTGCGGATCAGCGGCGGGTCGCCGAGCGCGCGCCGCAACCGCATCACGTACACCGGCAGCGTCTGCGCCGCGCGGTCCGGCGGCGTCTCGCCCCACACCCGCCGGATCAGGTCGCTCGCGGGCACCGAGCGGTTCGCGTCCAGCAGCAGGGTCGCCAGGACGATGCGGTGCTTGGCGGCGGTGACGGGGACGGAGCGGCCGTTCCGGCGTACCACGAGAGACCCCAGCACGCCGAACTCGTCCTGCGACAGGGTCAACCGCCTCCGTTCTCTCCCGACGTTGACATGCTCTTACCCCGGTCCGCACCGCAGTACCACCGGATGGACTCCACGCGGGCTAGAGCCTGCCGACTTCGGTGATCCGCAGGGCGGCCGTGCCGATCTCGTCGGACTCGGCCAGGTCGACCTCGGCGGTGAAGCCCCAGTCGTGGTCCTTCGCCGGGTCGTCCAGCACCTGCCGCACCCGCCACAGCCCCGGCTCCTCGGTGATCACCAGCAGCGCCGGACCGCGGGCGTCCGGGCCCATGCCGATCTCGTCGTGCTCCTCGAAGTACGGCTCGAGCGCGTCCTGCCAGTCCTCGGCGGTCCAGCCGGCGTCGCCGTCCAGCCGGCCCAGCTCGTAGTAGTTGCGCCGCGCCGCCAGCTCCACCCGCCGGAACAGCGCGTTGCGCACCAGCACCCGGAACGCCCGCACGTTGCCCGTCACGGCCGGCGGCGCATCGCTCAGGGACGTCTCGGCGGCTTCCTCGGCCGGGTTGCGCAGCTTCTCCCACTCGTCCAGCAGGCTGGAGTCGACCTGGCGGACCAGCTCGCCGAGCCACTCCTGCAGGTCGCTGAGCTCCTCGGTCTTGGCGTCCTCGGGCACGGTCTGGCGCAGCGCCTTGTACGCGTCGGCCAGGTACCGCAGCACCAGGCCCTCGGAGCGCGCCAACTGGTACTGGGAGACGTACTCGGCGAACGTCATCGCCCGCTCGAACATGTCCCGGACCACGGACTTCGGCGACAGGTGGTGGTCGGCGACCCACGGGTGCCCGCGCCGGTAGGTGGTGAACGCGGCCTCCAGCAGCTCGGCGAGCGGCTTCGGGTACGTCACCTCGTCCAGCAGCTCCATCCGCTGGTCGTACTCGATGCCCTCGGACTTCATCGCGCCGATGGCCTCGCCGCGCGCCTTGTGCTCCTGCGCGGACAGCACCTGGCGCGGGTCGTCCAGCGTGGACTCGATCACCGACAGCACGTCCAGCGCGTACGACGGCGACTCGCGGTCCAGCAGCTCGATCGCGGCCAGCGCGAACGGCGACAGCGGCTGGTTGAGCGCGAAGTTCACCTGCAGGTCCACCGTGAGCCGGATCTCGCCGCCCTGCCGCTCCACCACGCCCGCGGCCAGCAGGCCCCGGTACATCTGGATGGCGCGCAGGATGTGCCTGCGCTGCGCGGGCCGGTCCTCGTGGTTGTCCTCCAGCAGGTGCCGCATGGCGGCGAACGCGTCGCCCGGCCTGCCGATCACGTTGAGCAGCATCGCGTGGCTGACCTGGAAGCTCGACGTCAGCGGCTCGGGCTCGGCGTTCTTCAGCCGCTCGAAGGTCTGGTCGCTCCACGACACGAAGCCCTCGGGCGCCTTCTTGCGCACGACCTTGCGCCGCTTCTTCGGGTCGTCGCCCGCCTTGGCCAGCGCCTTCTCGTTCTCCACCACGTGGTCGGGCGCCTGGACGACGACCGTGCCGACGGTGTCGTAGCCCGCGCGGCCCGCCCGGCCCGCGATCTGGTGGAACTCGCGCGCCTTGAGGTGGCGGGTGCGCTGGCCGTCGTACTTCGACAGGGCGGTGAAGACCACCGTGCGGATGGGCACGTTGATGCCCACGCCGAGGGTGTCCGTGCCGCAGATGACCTTCAGCAGCCCGGCCTGGGCCAACTGCTCCACCAGCCGCCGGTACTTGGGCAGCATGCCCGCGTGGTGCACGCCGATGCCGTGCCGGACCAGGCGGGACAGCGTCTTGCCGAACCCGGAGGTGAACCGGAACCGGCCGATCATGGTCGCGATGGCGTCCTTCTCGGCGCGGGTGGCGACGTTCACGCTCATCAGGGACTGCGCGCGTTCCAGCGCCGAGGCCTGGGTGAAGTGCACCACGTAGACCGGCGACTCGCGGCCGTGCAGGAGCTCTTCGATCGTCTCGTGCAGCGGGGTGGTGACGTACTGGAAGTTCAGCGGCACGGGGCGTTCGGCGGAGCGGACCACGGTCGTCGCGCGGCCGGTGCGGCGGGTCAGGTCCTTCTCGAAGAACGTGACGTCGCCCAGGGTGGCCGACATGAGCAGGAACTGGGCCTGCGGCAGCTCGATCAGCGGCACCTGCCACGCCCAGCCCCGGTCGGGCTCGGAGTAGAAGTGGAACTCGTCCATGACGACCTGGCCGACGTCGGCGCCCGTGCCGTCGCGCAGGGCGATGTTCGCCAGGATCTCGGCGGTGCAGCAGATGATCGGCGCGGTCTCGTTGACGCTGGCGTCGCCGGTCACCATGCCGACGTTGTCCGCGCCGAACGTCTCGATCAGCGCGAAGAACTTCTCCGACACCAGGGCCTTGATGGGCGCGGTGTAGTACGTCCTCCGGCCCTCCGCCATCGCGGCGAAGTGCGCGCCGATGGCGACCAGCGACTTGCCCGAGCCGGTCGGCGTGCTGAGGATGACGTTCGAGCCGGAGACGATCTCGATCAACGCCTCCTGCTGCGCCGGGTACAAGGACAGCCCCCGCTCCTGCGCCCAGTCGGCGAAGGTGTCGAAGAGGACGTCGGGGTCGGGGGTGGCCGGCAGGCGGTCGGTGAGAGTCATCGCAGGCAGAGCATAGTGGCACCGCGGCCGAAGACCGCTGTCGCGATCATCCGGACCGTCGTCGGGCAGCCAGGCGATCCCGCCCGGCGGGCGGTGGATTCCCCGATTCGCCGGGTTTCGCCCTCCCGGTGACGGCGCCGAACGCGCCGGGTGACCGCGGCGACAACCCCCGTTCGCACCCGGTGTGAGAAGCGGTGGGGAAAACTCCGCAACCTGGAAGATGTGCACGGAGAGTCACCAGTCGTACGCTCCTCGCACGACAAAAGAGTGCCGGTAGGCGGCTGCCACCCTCGCATTCGGCGGCGGTATCGCCACACCCCGTGGCCGCGTGCCGGAAGGTGCCGTGCCACCAACTCTCCAGGGGTAATCAATGACGAAGCCGCAAGTGCTCCCGCGATCCGCGCTCGTGGACCGTGCCGCGGAGCTCGTGCCCCTCCTCCGCTCGCACGCGCTCTGGACAGAGGAGAACAGGCGCCTGCACGACGAGTCGATCGGGGCGTTGGCCGACGCGGGGATCCTGCGGATGCGGGTGCCCACCCGGTACGGCGGTCACGAGAGCGACGCGCGGACGGTGGTCGACGTGCTGACACAGGTCGGTCAGGGTGACGGCTCGACCGCGTGGAACGTGTCGGTCTGGTCGATGGCCGCGTGGCTCGCGTGCACGTTCCCCGACCACGTCCAGGACGAGGTGTTCGCCAACCCGGACTCGCTCGTGTGCGCCGTGCTGAGCCCGACCGCGCTCGCCGTGCCGACCGACGGCGGCCTGGTCGTGAACGGCCAGTGGCACTTCATGAGCGGCGCGCTGCACAGCGCGTGGCAGGTGGTGATCGCCATGGCGCCCACCCCGGACGGCGCGAGCCAGTGGCCGGTCATGGCGCTGGTGCCCATGTCCGACCTGATGATCGTCGACGACTGGCGCACGTCGGGGCTCCGGGGCACCGGCAGCGTGACGACCGTCGCGGAGAACGTCTTCGTCCCGGGCGACCGGGTCCTCCCGATGCCCGCGGTGCTCCAGGAGCAGTACGCCTCCGAGCTCAACGCCGCCTCGCCCGTCTACCGGTCGCCCCTGATGCCGACCGGCTGCACGACGTTCACCGGCACGGCGGTCGGGATGGCGAAGGCCGCGTTCGACGGGTTCCTCCAGCGGCTGCCCGACCGGAAGATCACCTACACCGACTACGGCAGCCAGGGCGCCGCGCCGATCACGCACTTCCAGGTCGCCGAGGCGTCGTTGCTGATCGACGAGGCCGAGTCGCACGCCTACCGGCTGGCGGACCTGGTGGACTCGAAGGCCGTCGACGGCGTCCAGTGGAGCGTGCGGGAACGGGCGTACGCCCGCGCTGTCCTCGGCCGGGTCTTCCAGCTCACCAAGCAGGCCGTGGACGTGCTCCAGACCGGCAGCGGCGGGTCGTCGGTCTACGAATCGGTCCCGATCCAGCGGATCGCGCGTGATCTGCAAACGCTCAACCTGCACGCGCTCATGCACCCGAACACGAATTTCGAGCTCTACGGACGCGTCCTGTGCGACGTGGAACCGAACACGATGTACATCTAGCGGGCTAGGCGGCAGGAGGAATCGGGATGGACACCCTGTTGACCGATCGCGTGGTCGTCATCACCGGAGCGGGTTCCGGCATCGGACTGGCGACCGCGCGCAAGTTCGCCGAGGAAGGCGCCCGCGTCGTCGGGGCCGACCTCGACCCCCGACCGCTGAAGGACATTCCCGGAACGGTCCTCCCCGTCACGGTCGACATGGGCGAGGAGTCCGCCGGGGACCGGGTGGTCGAAGCGGCCCTCGCCGAGTTCGGCGCGGTGGACGTCCTGGTCAACAACGTCGGCGTCTACCCGTACCGGGAAGACGGGTTCCTCTCGGTCGACGACGCCGAGTGGACCCGGGTGCTCAACCTGAACTTCCTGTCCGCGGTGCGGATGACGAGGGCCGTGCTGCCGCACATGATCGCGGCGGGACGGGGGGCGTTGGTGCACATCGCCAGCGAGGGCAGCCGCCAGCCGGTCCCGTTCTTCGTGGACTACTGCGTGAGCAAGGCGGCGGTCCTCAACCTCTCCAAGGCGCTGGCCAACGAGTTCGGCCCGCAGGGCGTGCGCAGCAACGTCGTCTCGCCCGGCGCGACCCGCACACCCGCGTGGGACACGCCGGGCGGACTGGCCGACAGCCTGGCCGCCGAGTTCGAGATGGAGAAGGAGGCGGCGCTGACGCACTTCGTCCGCGAGGTGCGCAAGCTGCCCACCGGCCGGCTGGGCACCCCGGAGGAGGTGGCCTCGGTGATCGTGTTCCTGGGTTCGGACCTGTCCGCCCAGGTGACCGGCGCCGAGTACACCATCAACGGCGGGAGCTACGCCGCCGCTTGACGGGGAGCCCGCGACGGGCGCCGCGGCTGCCGCCGGGGCGTCCGTCGCAACCACAGGGCCACCAGCGCGACGTTGATGATCCAGCCCAGCCAGAACGCCCCGATCTGGCCGATCAGCACCAGGTCCGAGAAGTCGAGGCCGGGCACCAGCAGGACCGGGTAGAACAACGCCCGCCCGGTGATCGGGGTCAGGGCGAACGCGAAGCTGTAGAGCATCCACCGGCGGTGGTCGGCGTAACGGCGCCGGCGGGCCATCAGGAATCCCGTGATCGTGGTGAGCAGGCCCAGACCCGCCCACGCCACCGCGCCCACCTTGCCGATGAGCGTGAGCGAGGTGACCGGCGTGATCGCCAGCGCCAGCACGGCGGAGGGCCCCATCCCGGCGAAGACGTAGAGCCGGCCGCTCGTGCGGTGGACCGCCGGGTGGCGCTGCCGCAGCCACGGCCACAGTTGCAGGCACACCGTCACGATCGCCACCGTGCCGAACGCGATGTGCAGTTCCAGCATCGGGTAGTGCGGCGGGAACGCCGCGTTCAGCTGCGACCTCGACTGGGCCGGGTCGAGGGTCAGGTACGGCGGCAGCGCGTAGACGAGGAAACCCAGGACGAGCACCGTGAGAGGGACCACCCAGGGACGACGCCACCACGATCGGGTGTCAGTGGCCATGGTCGGTCTCCGATCAGTCGGTGTTCCCTCACATCCGGAACGGGCGGAAGAAGTCCCGGACGTCCTCGACGAGCAGGTCCGGCTGCTCCAGCGCGGCGAAGTGGCTGCCGCGGTCGAACTCGGTCCAGTGGGTGATGGTCGGGTAGGCGCGCTCGGCGATGCTGCGCACCGGGGGCGTGACGTCGGCCCCGAACACGGCCACCCCCATCGGTTTCCCGACCGGGGGCGGCGGGGCGCCGGTGAACAGCGCGCCCATGTCGGCCGCCGCCTCGTAGTGCAGCTCGGCGGACGACCCGGCGGTCGCGGTCAACCAGTAGATCGTCACGTTGGTCAGCAGCACGTCGCGGTCGACCGCGTCCTCCGGCGAGTCCTTGGAGTCGGTCCACTCGAAGAACTTCTCGACGATCCAGGCGAGCTGTCCCACGGGCGAGTCGGTGAGGGCGTAGGCCACCGTCTGCGGGCGGGTGGACTGCAACCGCATGTAGCCGGACAGCTCGGCGTCGTAGCGGGCGAGCCTGCCCAGGCGGGCCTGGTCGGCCTCGGTCAGCGCGGCCATCTCCGCGGGGTCGCCGGACGGCACCGTGAGCAGCAGGTTGACGTGCACCGCGACGACGTGCTCCGGGTCGACCCGGGCCAGCTCGAGCGAGACGAACGAGCCCCAGTCGCCGCCCTGCGCGCCGTAGGAGTCGTAGCCGAGGCGGCTCATCAGCTCGGCCCACGCCCTGGCGATCCGGTTGACGCCCCACCCGGCCTCGTCGGTGGGACCGGAGAACCCGAAACCGGGCAGGCTGGGAATCACGAGGTGGAACGCGTCGGCCGGGTCGCCGCCGTGCGCGGCCGGGTCGGTGAGCGGCCCGATGACGTCGAGGAACTCGACGATCGACCCGGGCCAGCCGTGGGTGAGCAGCAGCGGCGTGGCGTGCGGTTCCGGCGACCGGACGTGCAGGAAGTGGATGCGCGCGCCGTCGATCTCGGTGACGAAGTTCGGGAGCTGGTTCAGCCGCTCCTCGGCGGCCCGCCAGTCGTAGTCGGTCCGCCAGTACTCCGCCAGCTCCTGGAGGTAGCCGAGCGGGACGCCGCGCGTCCAGCCGACGTCGGGTAACTCCCGCGGCCAGCGGACGTTCGACAGCCGGCGGCGCAGGTCGTCCAGATCGGCTTCGGGGACCTGCACGCGGAACGGCTCCATCATCGACGCCCTTCAGACCGTCTCTCACCCGATCGTGGCAGCACTCGGGCGGCTGAGTTGTCGAGATCCTCACGCACAGTGTCCGACACGTGGCCCGTCCAGGTCTTCTCCGTTCGTGCGGAGTAGGCGCGCGCGGTCGCTCCCCGGTCCGCTCGCCGCCCGGCGCTCGCCCCGGTCCGTTCACCGGGATCGCGTGGGGAAGGCCTCGGTTGTTGCACAGTGCTGGCCATAGCTCTCTTCTTGCAACTAGCGTGTGGTCCGTGTCCGAACCGGTAGCAATGCACATGAGCGACGGCCTGCTCAACGCGCCGACCTCACTGCTGTTCGTGGCGGTCGCGGTGGCGGGCGTCGGCGTGGCGCTGGCCAAGGCGCGCGGAGACCTCGACGACCGGACCGCGCCGATGGCGGGTCTGGTCGCGGCGTTCGTGTTCGCCACCCAGATGCTGAACTTCCCGGTGCTGCCGGGCGTCAGCGGGCACCTGCTCGGCGGCGCGCTCGCCGCGATCCTGGTCGGACCGTGGGTCGGCGCGCTGTGCGTGACGATCGTGCTGGTCGTCCAGTCCCTCTTCTTCGCCGACGGCGGCGTCACCGCGCTCGGCGCGAACGTCACCAACATGGCCCTGATCGGCACGGCCGTCGGCTACCTGACCGCGGTGGCGCTGCGCCGGCTCGCCGGCCGCGGCAAGGGCGGCCTGGCCGCGGTCGCGTTCGTGTCGGCCCTGGTCAACACGGTGCTGGCGTCGTTCGGCTTCGTGCTGGAGTACGCCATCGGCGGCCAGGGTGGTGTCGCGTTCGGCACGGTCGCCGCCGCGGTGCTCGGCGTGCACGTGCTGATCGGCATCGGCGAGGGCCTGATCACCGCGGTCACCGTGACCGCGGTCGCCGCCGCCCGGCCGGACCTGGTGTACCTGCTGCGCGGCGTGCCGCAGAAGTTGGAGTTGAGGGCGTGAAGCGCTTCTTCCTGGGGTTCGCGGTGGTCAGCCTGCTGCTGGCGGGCGTGGTGTCCTACTTCGCCGACTCGAACCCGGACGGGCTGGACCACGTCACCGAGCAGCACGGCATCGCCGAGCACGCGCAGGACCACCCGCTGGCCGGGTGGCCGCTGGCCGACTACGCGCTGGGCGGGGACGACCGGTTCACCGGCCTCGCGGGCGTCCTCGGCGTGGTGCTCACGCTGGCCGTCGCCGGCGGGCTGTTCTGGTTGCTGCGCAAGCGTTCCGGCGTCGCGTCCGACGCGAAGCCGGACGTGGGGTGAGCGCGGGCCACGGTTTTCTGCACCGGCCGGGCGACTCGCCGGTGCACCGCCTCGCGCCGCAGGTGAAGATCGTCGCCGCGGTGGTGGCGGTGCTGTGCGTGGTGGCCACGCCGCGCGAGGCGTTCTGGGCGTTCGGGGTCTACCTGCTCTTGCTCACGGCGGTCTGGGCGGTGGCCCGCGTGCCGGTGCGGTGGTTCGCCGCGCGGTCGGTGATCGAGGTGCCGTTCGTGCTGCTGGCCGTGCTGCTGCCGTTCACCGGCGGCGGCGAGCGGGTGGACGTGCTGGGCCTGCCGGTGTCGGCGGAGGGCGCGTTGGCCGGGTGGAACATCCTGGTCAAGGGCACGCTCGGGCTGCTGACGTCGTTGACCCTCGCCGCCACCACCGCGCCGCAGGACCTGCTGCTCGGCTTGCAGCGGCTGCGGATGCCGGCGGTGCTGATCACCATCGCGACGCTGATGCTGCGGTACGCCGAGGTGATCGTGGGCGAGGCCAAGCGGATGCGCGTGGCCCGGATCTCCCGCGGCGACGACCCGAGGTTCCTCTGGCAGCTCGGCGCGACCGCGCGCGGCATCGGCAGCCTGTTCATCCGGTCCTACGAACGCGGCGAGAGGGTGCACCTGGCGATGGTGTCGCGCGGCTGGACGGGCCGGATGCCCGACGGGGCGGGCGGGAGCGGCGTCGGCGAAGCGGTCTCCGTCGAGCCGCGGCGGTCCGCGCCCGCGCTCGTGGTGGAGAAGCTGGCGTACGCGTACCCGGACGGTCACCAGGCCCTCTACGGGGTGAACCTGCGGGTCGAACGCGGTGAGCGCGTGGCCGTGCTCGGGCCGAACGGCGCGGGCAAGACGACGTTCGTCCTGCACCTCAACGGCGTGCTGGGGGGTGGTTCCGGCCGGGTCGAGGTGGCCGGGCTGCCGGTGGAGAAGGCGCACCTCAAGGAGATCCGCCGCCGCGTCGGCGTGGTCTTCCAGGACCCCGACGACCAGCTGTTCCTGCCCACCGCGCGCCAGGACGTGGCGTTCGGCCCGGCGAACTTCGGGCTGCGCGGCGCGGAGCTCGACGAGCGCGTGGAGCGCGCGTTGGCCGCCGTCGGCATGGAGGCGTTCGCCGACCGGTCGCCGCTGCACCTGTCCGGCGGGCAGCGCCGCCGCGTCGCGCTGGCCACCGTGCTGGCCTGCGACCCCGAGCTGCTGGTGCTCGACGAGCCCTCGGCGAACCTGGAGCCGGTGGCGCGCCGAGAGCTGGCCGAGGTGTTGCTGGGGTTGGACCGCACCATGCTCATGGTCACCCACGACCTGCCCTACGCCTTGCAGCTGTGCCCGCGCAGCGTGTTGATCGACGGCGGCGTCGTGGTGGCCGACGGACCGACGCGGGAGCTCCTGGCCGACACCGGGCTGCTCGCCCGGCACCGGCTGGAGCTCCCGTTCGGGTTCCGCCTGGATTGACCCGTGGATCAGCCCGACCGGGGGGTCAGGGGCTGGTGCAGGTCACCGTGGGCAGCGAGTTGGCGCCGGAGTAGTTGGCGGTGAAGCCGAACTTCACCGATGCCTCCGGTGCCACCGTGCCGTTCCACGCCGCGTTCTTGACGATCACCTGCGAGCCGGAGCCGGACTTGACGCCGCTCCACAGGCTGTTGATGGCCTGGTTGCCGCCCCACGTCCAGGTGGCGGTCCAGCCGTTGTACGCGCTCTTGCTGTGGTTCATGAGCTCGACCTCCGCCTGGAAGCCGCCCGACCAGGCGCTGGTGATCTTGTAGATCGCCATGCAGTTCGGGTCGCCCGGGTTGTTCGGCGTCGTGGTGGTGGTCGACGTCGGGGTCGTGGTGGTGGTGGTGGTCGTCGTCGTGGTGGTGGTCGTGCCGCCACCGTTGCCGACGCCGGTCTCCTGGCCGTTGCCACCGTCGAACACGACGTCGGAGCAGTTGTAGAACGTCTCCGTGCTGTCCGAGCGGGTCCACACCGAGTAGATGATGTGGCGGCCGGACTTCCCGGAGGGCAGGTTCGCGTTCCAGTAGTACTTGCCGTCGACGGTGCCCACTGCGCCGCTGTTCGGCGGGTTGGTGACGCTGTGGAACGGCGTGCTCTCCAGGTCGCTCCACGCCAGCGGCCGGGTCGGGCTCCAGCTGTCCTTCGTGACGTACAGGTGGAACGTGCCGGGGTGCGCGGCCCACTTGTTGTAGGTGAAGTTGAAGCTCGCGCCGGCGGTGAGGTGGGTCACCGGGTAGTCGTTGCGCGCGATGTCGAACCCGGAGAACGTCGGGTTGCCGCCGCTGCACAGCTTGCCGTCGGGGATGAAGCCGCTGGTGCGACCCGCGCCGTCGGACCGCAGCACGCCGAACCAGTTGTAGAGCGCGTTCGTGCCGCCGGAGGACACCGCGGCGGCGCAGGCCGGGTTCTGCGGTCGGATGTCGCCCTGCGGCGACAGGCCGTCCTTCCAGCACATGAAAGTCCGGCTGCCGGGCGTCATCATGGCGCCGTGCGCGGACGCCGCGGTCGGGCTGATCACGTTCACGAGCGTCGCGATCAGCAGGCCTGCCACACCGGCCGAGGCCAGCGCGATCCATCGTCGGGCCGTCACGTCGTTCACCTCCTCGTTGAGGTTCTGGGAGCGCTCCCAGGAACAGGACATGACTGTAACCGTGCGTACCTCATCTGTGAATGGGCGATTACGCAGTGCATCTCAGCGGCGCAGCGCGTGCCGCCTTGCGGACGCGTCCGCCTACACCCGGACGCCCGTACGCCGCCTCGGACGTTTCGCCGGGCGCACTGGGCCGTGCGGGTGACCGGCGGGCGGCGCGGGCTGGTGCGGCCTGCGCAGCACGCGGTGCGCCAACGCGGTCCGGCGGTGCGGCGGCGCGGCCAGCACGGAGGCCGCGAACACCGTCGCCATCAGGGTCAGCACGCCCGCGAGCACCAGGGTCTCCGGCGCGCCGATCCGTTCGCACAACCAGCCGAGCAGGGGCGCGCCCACGGCGCCCGCCGCCGCGCCGACGGCCGAGTTGACCGCGAGCAGCCTGCCGCGCATCCCGTCCGCCGTGTCCAGCTGGATGCGGGTGCTCATGGTCGTGTCGATGACGACCGCGCCCGCGGCGATGGGCAGCAGCACGATGGCGAAGCCGAGCATGCCCGGCACCAGGCCGCCGGCCACCTGGAGCAGGCTCGTCGCGCAGGCGACCACCAGCAGCAGCCGCACGGTCAGCGTCCTGCGCGCCGCGGCGGCCAGCCCGCCCACCACGGTGCCGATCGCGAACACCGTCGACAGCAGGCCGTAGACGGTCGCGTCGGGGCTCATCGCGGCCATCGTGACCTGGTAGTTGCGGCCGAGGCTGGACAGCGTGAAGCCGAGCGCGAACAGCAGGAGCAGTCGTCCGCTGGCCGCGACGTACCGCAGGCCGGCGGCCACGCCGACGCCGTTGGCCGGGCTCGCCGCCAAGGGGTGCAGCTCGGCGCGGCGGATGGTCAGCACCGCGCCCATGACGGCCAGGAAGCTCACCGAGTTGATCAGGAACAGGGCGGGCGAGCCGAGCGCGGCGGCCAGCACCGCGGCGCTGCTCATCCCCAGGATCCGGCCGGTCGAGCTGAGCACCGAGCCGAGCGCGACCGCGTTGCCCAGGTCTTCCCGGGGCACCACCTGCGCGCCGAACCGGCCGAGCGCGGGCAGGTCGAACACCGACACCAGGCCGGCAGCGAACGTCAGCGCGAACACCACCGTGATCGGCGCGCCCTGCCACACCACGAGCGCGAGCACGGCGGCCAGCACGGCGTGCAGGGCCTGGCAGGCGAGGATGATCCGGCGCACCGGCAGCCGGTCCGCCAGCGAGCCGGCCCACGGGCCGAGCAGCACCGACGGCAGGGTGCCCAGCAGCACCGAGAGGCCGACCGAGGTGGCCGAGCCGGTGCGGTCGAGCACGACCCAGTTGAGACCGATCAACTGCATCCACGAGCCGGTCACCGAGATCAGGTCGGCGAACGCCCAACGGCGGTAGTTGCGGCTCCGCAAAGCGCGGAACATCGAAGCTCCCTCGAAGTGATCCGGGGCCTCGACGTGCGGACGTGCCCAGGTGAACGGCGTTCACACTAGGTGTCGCTTTTCCGCGTTCAAACTCGATGATCAGTGAAAACAGTCACGTGACGCTCTGTGTCGCCAGCGCTGCGAGCCGGCTCAGCGCCTGGACGAGGTGCTCGTCGGTGATCTCGTGCGCCTCGCCGCCGACCGCCGCCTGGTGCTCGCCGCCGACGTCCAGGTGCAGCACCACGCGGCTGCGGCCCGGGCCCTCGTCGTCCACCTGGAGCCACCCCGAGTAGCCGCCGCCCTCCAGGTCGCCCCACTCCAGCCGGCGCTGCTCGGCGTCCGCGGCCAGGTAGCCCTCGGCCTCGTCGATCTCGTCGCCCATCGACACGCGCCCGGTGACCCGCTCCGGGCCGCTCGGCTCCACCTGCAGCCCGTCGGGCAGCCACGCCTCCATCGCGGACACGTCCCGGGCCAGGTCGAACACCACCCGCGCGTCGACCGGGATCGTCTGCTCGTGCTCGTACTCAGCCATGCCGGCAGCAGTACCCCCGGCACGTCCGGGCTACACCGACGCGGGCGCCATGCCCCCGATCGTGGCGAGCCGCACGTGGTGGGGGCGGACCGGGCGCATGCCCGCGTCCACGCACCGGCGCACCACGCCGGAGTGCTCGCGCAGCAGGCGCAGGCCGCGGCGGGCCAGGAGCGGCACCGGCTTGCGCGCCTCGGCCACGTCACGGGCGAACCGGCGGGCGAACGTCACCAGCGCGTTCGGTGCGAGCACGATGGCGTCGGCCAGCACGCCGGCCTCGCGGCAGCCCGCCACCAGCCGGTCGGCGAACAGGCCCTCGGCGATGAACAGGCCGGGTGCGGTCACCGTGCGGCAGCCGACCCGCCGGTCCTCGCCGAGCGCGTAGACGGGGGCCTCGACGGTGCCGGTGGTGGCGAGTTCGACCACGGCGGCCAGGGCGTCGGCGGTGTTCCAGGAGCCCTCGGCGTCCCAGTCCGCGCGGCCGGTCTCGTCACGGGGCAGCAGCGGGTCGTCGCCCTCGCGGTAGTAGTCGTCGAGCCGCAGCACGGGGAGGCCGAGGTGGTCGGCGAGGGTGGACTTGCCCGAACCGGAAGGGCCGGCGAGCAACACGGCGCGCGCGTGAACGGCAGGTGACGGCACGGGGGACGATTTTCGCACAGCTCCCACCCGGGTCGCGCACCGCCGGCGGGGTCGGATCACGCGGTCGTCCTGTCGGGTCGTGCCCGGTCCGGGGGCCGGTTCGCATGGCCGCTCTGCCGCATCGCGCGCGGCCGGTCGGGACCCGGCCCGGGTGGCGGGCTTGTCCGATCGTGCACCGCCGCTGCTCCCGCTGTGCACCCGCTCTGGTCACCCGCGCGCGGGCACACCACGATGTGGGCCATGGTGGTCAGGGTGCGCGGCGTCGAGGACGCCAGGCGGATGCGCGAAGAGCTGCGCGACGAGCAGCGCGGGTCGGGCGCGGTCGCGGTGCCGGTGGTGGCCGGGCCGAACGGCGCGGGCGCGGCCGGCGTGGTGGCCGAGGGCGGCGACTTCATCGAGCTGGACCTGGCCTCCTTCACCACGGCGGTGTCCGACCTGGAACGGCTGCACGGCGTGCTGACCGAGCTGCTGGCCCGCGCGGACCGCGAGATGGACCAGCCGCTCGGCGACGGCAAGGGCCCGGTCGCGCTGAACATGCGCCGGGCGTTCGGCCTGCGCGGTGGCGACGTCGGCGGCGGCGTGCGCACGGCGCTGCGGTCGTACGTGCGGGAGCTGGCGCTGCTGCGCGACGCGCTGGAACAGGTCGGCAAGACCCAGCGGGCACAGGACGACCAGGTGCGGCAGGACTTGGAGCGGCTGCGGTGAACGAGCGCGAGCGCAAGGGCGGGTACTGGTCGGACTTCCACGACCACTCGCCGGCCACCCGCCGGCGGAACGAGAAGCGGGTGCGGCAGCGCCGGGCCAACCGGCAGCCGGAGAACTTCGGCAAGATCAACTGGCGGGCGTACACGCACCGGCAGCTCTGGGACATGGTGAAGTCGGCCGACGCCGCGCAGATGGCCACGCGCACGTACGAGTGGCAGCGGCTGGCCGCCGACATCGACCAGGCGACCGCGGACGTGCAGAAGATCGTGCAGAGCCTCGTGCTGTCGTGGCGCGGTCCGTCGGCGGTGGCGGCGGCGTCGTCGGTGTCGGAGCTGACGAAGTGGGCCGCGCAGTCCTCGGAGCGCGCGTCCCAGGTCGGCGAAGGCCTCGACGGCTACACCTCGGCGGTGCAGGAGGCGGCCCGGGCGATCCCCGAGCCGGTGCACCCCGACGCCGAGAAGTGGTTCCGCGCCGGGTACGACGTGACCACGCTCGACGGGCCGCAGGGCGCGTACATGCTCAAGCAGCTGCTGGACGACCACCTGCCGGACAAGCGCGAGCAGCAGGAGGCCATGGACCGGGCGGTCCGGGTGATGGAGCAGTACGAGGCGGCCAGCCACGGCATCGGCCGTGAGCTGCCGGTGTTCGACGAGGCTCCGGTGGTGACCCAGCCGGCCGGGACCCAGCCGAGCGCGCCCCAGCCGCTGCCGGACCACCGGCCGCCGTCGCCGCCGCCGTGGATCGCGTCGCCGCCGGCCCACGAGAGGCCCGCTGTGCCCGCGCCTCTCCAGCCCGGCGAGGGCACCACCTCCGTCGCCGCCGCGAGTGCGCCCGGCCCGGGCAGCGGCTACGGCGGCCCGGGTGGCTTCGGTTCGCAGTCCGGCTTCGGTCCGGGTGGCGGCGGCTCGTTCGGCCACGGTCCCGGCGGCGGCGCGGCCGTCGCCGGCGGTCAGGGCGGCTTCGGTTCGGGCGGCGCGTCCGGCGTGCTCGGCGCGGTGCCGGGCGGTGCGGCGGCCCGGGGTGGCGTCGGACCGGTCGTCGGCGCGGGCGGCCCGCAGGGCTTCGGCATGTACCCGCCGATGGCGCCGGGCAACCGCGAGGAGGACGGCGAGCACCGCAACCGCTACGACGCGGGCCTCGACCTGCTCGACGACCTGCCGCCCGCGTTCCCGCCGGTGCTCGGCGAATGAGCGGCGGCTACCAGGTCGAGCCGGACGCGTTGGCCGCGTTCGCGGGCCGGTTGGACGAGGTGGCCGACGACGTGCGGGCCGCCGCGGCCACGCTGGAGCAGCCGTCGGGCGACCTCGGGCCGGAAGGCGTCACGGAGGCGGTCGACCGGTTGGCGGCCGAGTGGGTGGGCGTGCTGCGCGGCGTGGAGCTGGACGTCGTGGCGGACGCGTTGCGCGCGGCGGGTGAGACCTATCGGCAGGCCGACGAGCTGCGCCATGACTGACTACCGGGGTCTGGGTTTCGATCCCGCGCCGGGCCACGCGGGCGCGGTGGCGGCGGCGAGCGAGCGGTTCTCGATCCCCCTCACGGCCCCGGGCTCGCCACCGGGACCGTGGACGGGCGCGGCGGCGGACGGGTTCAGGACGCGGTTGGAGGCGGTGGTGTCGGAGCTGACGGCGGTGCGGCGCGCGATGCGGGCAGCGGCCGAGGTGCTCGACGGCTGGGCCACCACGCTGCTGGGCAACCAGCGGCGGGCCGAGGAGCTGGACCGGCGCGCGCTCGGGTTGCGGCGCGCGCTCGCCGAGGCGTCCGACGAGCTCGACCGGACCGGCGCGATGGCGTCCTTCACCACCGCCGACGGCGAGGCGCACGACCGGGCCGTGGCGCGGCACGACGAGCTGCGCCGTCAGCTGGACGACGTGCTGGAGGAGGCCCGGCTGCTGGAGCGCGACCACCGCGCGGAGGCCAGGCGGGTCGCCGAACGGCTGCGCGCCGAGGAGCCGTCGACGGTCATCGCGGACACGTTGACGAGCTTCTCGTCCCTCACCGCCGAGCTGGCGTCCGTGCTGCTCGGCCCACCTCGGCCCGCGTCCACCAGGGGCGCGGCGGCGGCGTTCCGGGCGGGCCTGGGGTGAGACTCGCTCCCGTGCCGGGGGTGACCCCGGTGGCACTCGGCACCCCCGAACGCACCGCGGCGGAGCTGTTAGCCGTGCTGCGAAGGCTCAAAGGCAGCCGTGACCCCGGACTGGAGGTGTCCGCCACGCAGGCCGCGGAGCTGGCGCACCAGCACGGCGCCGGCCTGCTGGCCGTGGTCGAGCACCGCGACGCGGACCCCGCGCTGCTGATGGCGGGCGTGGTGGCGGTCGACCGGCCGGCCGACCCCGGCGAGCTCGGCTTCCACCTCGACGGCCCGTCGATCCGCGAGGTCACCCGCGGCGAGACGGCGACCGGCTACCCGGTGGTGATCGTGGAGCGCATCCCGGTGGCCGGGCCGGGCGCGCAGCTGCAGGTCGTCGTGAGCGACCCGGACCACCCGCGGATCGCGGTGTTCACGCTGCACTCGCCGACCGGGCGCGGTTGGCTGGAGGTGGCGGGCATCGCGGGCCGGTTCGTCTCGGGCGTGGAGTTCAGCGGTTACGGAACTCGCTCGGGGTCCGGCCGACCACCTGGCGGAACGTCCGGGAGAAGTGCGCGGCGCTGACGAAACCGCAGTCCTTGGCGATCTCGCCGATGCCGCGCGCCGCCTTCGCCGGGTCGGCGAGCAACGCCTTGGCCCGGTCGATCCGCAGGCCGCGGATGCGCTCGGACACTCCCTGCCCGTCGTCGAAGAGCTGGTAGAGGCGGCGGCGGGAGATGAACAGCGCCTCGGCGACCCGGTCCGCGCTCAGGGCCGGGTCCGACAGGTGTTCGCGCATGTACTCCAACGCTTCGCGCCGCCGTGCGACCAGGGAGTCCACGCGCTCCAGTTCGGCCCGCAGCGCGCTGCGCAGCACGAGCTCGGCCAAGCCGAGCAGGTGGTGGGACAGGCCGTGCGGGTCGAGGGCGTGCGCGGCGGCGAGCACGTGGGCCACCGCGCCGGAGAACACGGTGTGCAGCGCGGCGTCGACCGGGACCGGCTGGAACATCAGCGGTTTGAGCTCGCCGAAGCCGACGGTGAGCCGTGCCTCGGCCACGGTCAGCATCACCACGTCCGGCAGGACGTGCAACGCGCAATCGGGAAACCGAAGTGCGGCGCCGTTGCCGGGCACGCCGCCCGAGACCGTGCAGCCGACCACCAGCTGGATGTGCTCCGGGGTGGCCGCACCCCCGCTGAGCGCGGCTTTGGCCGCCGCCGCGCCGGAAGCCCGCACAGTCAGGAACCCGCCGGCGACGTCCACGTCGAGCAGCGTAGCCACCGGTGTTGCCCAACCGGCCGCGAAAGCCGCCGCCGACCGCTACCTTCTGGCCCCATGGCGCGACGTTCGGCGACCGCGGTCGTCCTGTCCCACCTGGAGTTCGACCTCCTGTGGGAGGACTTGGGCACGGGTGAGCCGCCCTACCCCCTCGAGGTGCCGTCGCACGGCGAGACGATGGACGACCGGGACGCCCTCGGCGCCGAGGTGCTCCGCACGTTGACCGAGGCGGGGCTGGCCGACGGCGTGGACGTCTCGCCGGAGCTGGAGGACCTGTTCACCCTGCTCGCGCACGGCGAGGTCTCGGTGGACGCGCTGGTGTTCCGCCCGTACCCGTGGCGGGTGCTGGCCACGGCCCGGGGCAGGCGCGGCGTGCTGGCCGTGCTGAACGACCGCGAGGTGGCGCTGGAGCCGATCACCGACCTGGCGTCCGCGATCACGCGCGTCATCGGCGACGCGCCGGCGGGTCCCGGCGAGCAGGTGCGGATGCCCAGGTCCGTGTTCGCCGCCGCGATGGACGCCTACGCCCAGGCCGGCCACACCGCGCTGGAACGCGCCCTGGCCCAGGCCGACATCACCGGCCGCGCCACCAGGTCGATCACCACGCTGGTCGACTCGCCGCGCAAGTCGACCGGACAACTGGCGGCCACCGGCCCACGCGGCCGTTCCCGCGTCCTGAGCTGGACCGAAACCGCCGCCGGCCGCTACGCCCTGACCACCGAGGAGTCCCACCAGACCGAGTGGGTCCACCTCTCGCCCGCCGACACACCGTGGCTGACCCGCCACCTGACCGCCCTGCTGTCCTGAGCGTTGAACTCAGGCCCTCCGAAGGGAGGACTCTCGCCCCCTGGACGGAGGACTCTCGCGAGAGTCCTCCGTTCGCGTCGCGAGAGTCCTCCGTTCAGGTGCCCTGAATTCAACGCTCAGGACGTGAGCAGGTCCGGCGGGACGACGTCGGCGACGATCGACATGCCCTCGGCCACGGCCGCCGCGGCGGCTTCGTCGGCCAGCTGACGGACCAGACCTGCCAACGCGGCGGGACGCAGGGTCAACGCCTCCCGTGCGAACGACAGGTCCACCAGCTTCCCGTGCAGGTCGACCACCACCGTCACGCCCGACGCCGAAGCCTCCCGCCGCACGGCGTCCAACCGCTCACCGAGCCCCATCACACCCGCCACGTCTCGGGAGTCGTGTCCTCGACCGACTCCACCAGCTTCGCCCGCACGTCCAGCCCCAACGCCGACACCTCGTCGCCGACCACGTGCCGGGCCCGCGCGTTCGCCCGCGCCGTCGCCGTGTCGACCAACGCCAGGATCGCCCGCGCCAACCCCGACTGCCCCAGCCGCAACGACCGCGAGTCCAACGCCAGGTCGAGCAACCCGCCGCCGGGACCGACCTCCACCGCGATCCCGGTGTCCGGGTCGTGCGCGTTCCCCGTGATCACGGGTGCACCCCTCCGTAGAACGTCGCCGAGCTCAGCCGGTGCGTGTTGCGCCGCACGCTGTCGCCCGAGTTGCCCTCGATCAGCGTCACCGTCCCGCCGGACACCTTCTCCACGATCCCGATGTGCGTGCTGGTCGCCGGGCTGCTCGGCCCGCTCCCGAACAGCAGCACGTCACCCGGCTTCACCGCGCTCAACGACGTGTACGCCTTGCCGTGCCGCTGCCCCCACCGGAACACGTCGCCGGTGAACGGCAGGATCGGGATGTCCACCCCGGCCTTGCGCCACATCGCCGTGGTGAACGACGCGCACCAAGGCGCCGTCGGCCCGTACGGGTTGCGGTTGCTGCCCGGCGGGTTCTCCCGGGTGCCCAGCTCACGCCGTGCGGCCGAGATGATCGTCCGCGAACGGCCGCGGGCACGGGCGCCGGACGGCTTGGTCGAGCCGCGGGTGCGCTCGGCCCGGCCGTCCGCGACGCCGTCGTGCTCGACCTCCTTCTCCAACGCCCGCAGCTTGCGCGCGGCGTCCTCCAACTCGCCCCGCACGTGCCGGACGGCGGCGGCGGTCTCCTTGGTGTACTTGGGTTCCAGGTCCGCCGCCTGCGCCACGGCCTTGAGCAGCGCGGCCTGCGTGCCGACGGCCTTGCCCGCGTCCAGCAGCCGTGCCGCCTGGTCGAGGTACTCGTCCACGGCCTGCCGCGCCCGCGTGTGCCCGGTCGTCAACGCGCTCGTGACGCCGGCGACGATCTTCTCCGCGTCACGGGCGGCGTCGGCGGTGACCCGCAACTGCCTGCCCAGCCGGTTCGAGCGCTTCTCGAAGCCCTCGGAGTTGCCGCCCTTCCAGTGCTCCAGCACCGTCTTCGACGCCTTGCGCTGGTCCTCGTGCTGGTCGGTGAGGCCGGACGCGGTCTGGTGCAGCGCGTACTGGACCTTCACCGCGTCCTCGGCCTTGCCCGCCAACGAGTTCCGGTGGCCGATCATGCTCTCGGCGAAGTGCCGGGCCATCTCCCGCGTGTCCACTACCCTTCCCCTCCGCCGCTGACTCCGCCGCGGACCCCGCCGCCGACGACCTTGCCGCGCAGCGAACCGGCGATGTCGTCCTCCTGGTCCTGGTACGCGCGGGCGGCACGGCCGGCGGACGTGGCCAGCGCGTCGGTGTTGTGCGCGACCGCCTTGACCTGCTTGCGCAGCGCCGCGCCGAAGTTGTCCAACGCGTCGGCGAACCCGGACTGCTTGCCGATGCGCCCGAAGCTGTCGTCGGCGATCTCCCGCACCTCGCGCACCTGCCGCCGGCCGATCGCGGTGAGGTCGTCGGCCGAGTTCCGCGTCCGCCGCGCGTAGTCGCGCAGCACGCCCAGGTCGACCGAGAACCCGCCGCCACCGCCCGAGCCGCCGCGGGACCCGCCACCACCTCCGCCGGACCCGCCGCGCTTCATGGCCTCGACGCCCCGCCGCGCCTCGTCCAGGTGACGCTTGTACGCGCCGCTCGTGTAGGTGGTCCACGGCGTCCACCCGCCGTCCCCGGCGACCTTCTTCGCCGCACGGGCGTTCTCCGCCGGGTCGAACAGCTCCCGGTTCGACTCCAGCCCGAACTCGCGCCGCCGCGCGGGCCCCAACCCACCCAGCATGTTGATCTGCCACAGCCCGTAGGAGTTGTCCGGCGGGGTGGAGTTGTGCGCCCGCGGGTCGCCGCCGGACTCGGCCAGCGCGACCGCCACCGCGATCGTCAGGTCCTGCCCGCGGAATCCCGCGTCGTGCGCGTGCCGGGCGATCCGCTCCGGACTCAGCGTGCTCATGCCGTCACCCTGCACGGCCCGCGACCTGCGGCGGAACCTCCGTTGCACGCTCGGACAGCGGCTGTGCACGGGGAAGCTACAGTCGAACACGTGAACGAAGGGCTGTTCGACGACGGGTTGTTCGGCGTCGACCCGGAGGAGAAGGCCGCGCGCATCGCGGCCAACGCGCCGCTGGCCGTGCGGATGCGTCCGCGCACCCTGGACGAGGTGGTCGGACAGGACCACCTGCTCGGGCCGGGCGCGCCGCTGCGCAGGCTGGTGGAGGGCTCGTCGCCCGCCTCGATCATGCTCTACGGCCCACCCGGCACCGGCAAGACCACGCTGGCCACGCTCGTCTCCCAGGCCACCGGCCGGCGGTTCGCCGCGCTGTCGGCGCTGTCGGCCGGTGTGAAGGAGGTGCGCGCGGTCATCGAGGAGGCGCGCCGCCGCCTGGTCCGCGCCGGCGAGTCGACCGTGCTGTTCATCGACGAGGTGCACCGGTTCTCCAAGACCCAGCAGGACGCGCTGCTCGGCGCGGTCGAGGACCGGATCGTGCTGCTGGTCGCGGCGACGACGGAGAACCCGTTCTTCTCCGTCGTGTCGCCCCTGCTGTCCCGCTCGCTGGTGCTGCAGCTGCGGCCGTTGACCGACGACGCGGTGCGCGTGCTGGTCAAGCGCGCGGTCGAGGACGAACGCGGCCTCGGCGGCGCGGTCACCGTCGAGCAGGACGCCGAGGACCACCTGGTCCGGCTGGCCGGCGGTGACGCCCGGCGCGCGCTCACCGCGCTCGAAGCCGCCGCCGACTCGGTCGGTCCGGGCGGCGTGCTCGACCTGCCGACGTTGGAGGCGACGGTCGACAAGGCGGCCGTGCGCTACGACCGGCAGGGCGACCAGCACTACGACGTGACCAGCGCGTTCATCAAGTCGATCCGCGGTTCGGACGTGGACGCGGCGCTGCACTACCTGGCCCGGATGATCGAGGCGGGCGAGGACCCGAGGTTCATCGCCCGGCGGCTGGTCATCCACGCCAGCGAGGACGTCGGCATGGCCGACCCGACCGCGTTGCAGACGTGCGTGGCGGCGGCGCAGGCCGTGCAGCTGATCGGGTTGCCGGAGTGCGCGCTGAACCTGGCCCAGGCCACCATCCACCTGGCCACCGCGCCCAAGTCGAACGCCGTCACGACCGCGATCGGCGAGGCCATGTCCGACGTGCGCAAGGGCGCGGTCGGGTCGGTGCCCGCGCACCTGCGCGACGGCCACTACGCGGGCGCGGCGAAGCTCGGCAACGCCCAAGGCTACCGGTACCCGCACGACGTGCCGGAGGGCGTGCTGACCCAGCAGTACGCGCCGGACGACCTGGTCGGGCGGGACTACTACCAGCCGACGGGCAGGGGGGCGGAGCGCGTGCTCGCCGAACGCCTGCCGAAGCTGCGCAAGGTCGTCCGGGGCCAGGAGTAAATCCATTTCCGATCCGGCCGCGTTCTGACACGGTGTGCCCCGTGACAGACGCACCGCTGAACGGCCACGCCCTGCTCGACTTCAACACCCCGCTCTCCGACGCGAAGGCGTACGACCTGATCAACAGCTTCCACCTCCGCCCGGGGGACACGGTCGTCGACTACGGCTGCGGCTGGGCGGAGCTGCTGTTGCGCGCGGTCGAGCACCAGCCTGCCGCGACCGGGCTCGGGGTCGACAGCGACGACTACGCCATCACCCGCGGCCAGGCGAACGTCGAGGCCAGGGGCCTGACCTCCCGCGTCACGCTGGACCTGGCCGACGTCACCGGCTGGGCCGCCGAGCCCGCGGACGTGACCATCTCGATCGGCGCGTCGCACGCCTGGGGCGGCACGAAGGCCACCCTGGAGGCCATGCACGCGCGCACCCGCCCCGGCGGCAGGCTGCTTCTGGGCGACGGCTTCTGGGAGACGACACCCAGCCCGAAAGCGCTCGAGATCTTCGGCGAGGACGAGTTCGGCACCCTCGCCGAACTGGTCGACCTGGCGATGGCCTGCGGTTACCGCCTGCTCTCGCTCACCACCGCCAACCGGGACGAGTGGGACAGCTTCGAGTCCCGCTGGTGTGCGTCCCGGGAACTCTGGCTGCTGGAGCACCCGGACGACCCGAAGGCCGCCGAGGTCCGCGCGATCGTCGACGACCACCGCGACGGCTGGCTCAAGGGCTACCGGACCGAATTCGGCCTGGCCTACCTGACCCTGGCCCGCCTCTAGTCCTCCGGTCGCCCCGTCCGGCCGGGGATACCGGACGGGGTGACCAGAGCCCGTGCCTCCTCCGCCACCACCCGCATGCTCGCCATGATGTCGTCGGGCGAGCCGGTCAGGTCTACCCCGGTGACCGAGATGGTGGTCCGGCGGTCCACGATTCGGTGCCGCGCAGGTCCTCCCGGCGTCGCGTAGACCAGGAGTCCTCTCGGCACGTCCAGCCCGGTGCAGTAGGCGAGCATCTGGAACAGGTCTTCCCGGGTCGCGCGCTTGTCCAGCGCCTTGTACTTCGCGTCGGCTACGAGGACGGCCCTGCGGTCCTGCGACCACACGACGTCGGGCTCCAAGCCGATCGTCCCTTCGAGGTCCAGGGCGTACGGGCGCAGCCGCGGCTTCCGCACGTCGCCGCCCAGCGACTCCCGCAGCACCCGCCGGACGAAACGCTCGAAGAGGTCGTTCATGCCCACCAAGACGCCGTGCGTCCTGACGGGGCCGGCGCGGTGGGTGATGGAGGAGTTCATCAGCACCAGGCCGGCCAGTTCCACAGCGCTGCGGTAGTGGCCGTTGAGCGGCTGCCACTCCACCGGCGGCGGAGCCGACCACTCGTGTTTCGGGAGCGAGCCGATATCGCCGGCGAATCGCGCCAACGCCTTCCCGACGTGCCGCCCGGACGCGGCGTCCGGAACAGTGCGACGCACGTGGCGCAGGGCCGTGACGACGATCCGGTTCTCGGGGATGTCCTCGGTGTAGTCGTCGTACGTGACCTCGGTCGGGACGAACCTGCCCTGGCGGGCGCGGATCTGGTCCGCCACCCGCCATCTTCCGCGCACGACGGCGAGCGCCTCCTCCCGGTGTTCGTACCCCTGCAACACGCCCCGGTGGGTCGCACGCAGCGCGGCGTCCGCCAGCAGGTGGGCCATGACGTCCACCGCGTTCTCCGTGTAGGCCACCGAGACTCGGTCGTCCCGCCACTGCACCCGGTCGGTGGTCCACGACAGCAGGAAGAGCAACGTGCGCAGGTCGACCTTGGGCCTGATGTGGACGTCGTGGCTCCCGACGCGGAGGTACCCGACCTCCTGACCGGCGGTCACTTCCCAGGTCGATCCACCCCTGTGTTGAGCGCGCGCCGACGGAAGCGCGGCCAGCAGGGCGTCGACGTCTTCCGCGCCGAGCCCCGCAACCTCGACTCCTTCGTGCTCGCGCAGCTCAATCGAACGCATGGAGGTTCTCGAGCCGGAAGCGATCGAGCTCACGGTCGTCGACGACCTCTCCCAGGTAGGGCAGGACGGTGTGCTTCCAGATCCGGGCCACCCACTTCTCGTCGAGGTCGTTCCGCATGAAGAAGCTGGGACCGATCGCCCGCTCGTGCGATTCGAGCAGCCGATTCGCCCGGTCCACCACGTCCGCCACCCATGTCATGGTGGGTGCGTTGGCTTCCAGCCACCGGGCCAGGAGCCCATCGATCGGCTGTGCTCCCGGTGACAGCTCGATGAAGTAGAAACGTCGGCGCAGAGCCGCGTCCATCAGTGAGATCGAGCGGTCGGCGGTGTTCATGGTGGCGATCACCCGCAGGTTCTTGGGCAGCGTGAAGGCCGATTCGGAGTACTGCAACCGGATCGGGCGGTCGCGGTACTCCAGGAGGAAGTACAGCTCGCCGAAGATCTTCGCCACGTTGCCGCGGTTCAGCTCGTCGATGATCAGCACGTAGGTGTTGGCCGCGTCGTCGCGGGCGCGCCGCGCCAAGCGTTTGAGCACACCGTCCTTGAGCGTGAAACCCTCGCCGTCCTCAGCGGGGCGGAAGCCCTCGACGAAGTCCTCGTAACTGTAGGACGGGTGGAACTGCACCATCTCAACCCTGCTGCTGCGGCCCGCGACGTGGTCGGCCAGAGCTCGTGCGATGTAGGTCTTCCCGGTCCCCGGAGGTCCGTGGAACACGAGTTGCAGCTTGTCCTCCCAGAGTTCTTCCACCTCCTGGAGGAACGGCGTCGGGAGGTTCAGCTTCTCGGCCAGGGATGTCGGGTCGTCGAGCATTGCGGGATCCCCTCGCCAGTTGAGGAAGTCGATCTTCCACTCGTTCGGCCACTGCTTCGGCGGTGGGCCCACCGCGACGTGCCACGCCATCAGGTACGCGTCGAGCCGGTCCTGCGGCTGGACAGGCGAGCGCGTGGTCTTGATGACCTGGTCCAACCAGCCCAGGTACGTGTCGTACGAGTAGACCTCGCTCCCGGAGTTGGCCGGCACGTCGGAACCGGTCAGCGCGAGTGCTTTTCGCCAAGCCGGCTGGTCACATGGCGGGAAACGTCGGGGGTCCGTTCCTCCGAGCAGGAAAGCCACCAGCGGCAGATCGGCGCGCGGGTAGCCTCGTCGCGTCCGTGGTCCGGACTCGTCGAACCGCTCGACCCGGTTCTCGAAGACGCTGGATTCGTCCCATAACCGACTCAGGGCAAGTCCCATGTCGACCGGGCCTGACCGCACCCGCCGTGCGAAGTCCGAACGGACGGCGCCTCTCACCCGGCTGTGCGAGTGCTCCAGCGCATCCACCAGGCCGCGAGCCCAGGCGGGATTCCCTTCCCACAGGTCGTCACGGGCATCCCGGACTCTCGACGCCAGCTCCAGCACCTCCCGCCGCTCGGACGCCGGATTCCGTGCCCCGGCGACCCGTGTCAACCAGAGGTTCCACTCCTTCCAGGCGTCGTCGTTCCTCTTCCACAGGGGCCGGATCCGCTCGTCGTAGAAGTCGAAGTCCGGCCAGTAACGCTTGGTCAGACCGCTCCTCACCTGTGCCACGCGCAGGTCCACGTCGTCGTTGGAGGTGGTGAGCAACTCCGGCCACGCCGACAAGATCAGGCGCTTGTCGGTAGTCGACACGACCGCCTCGAAAACGTCCGGGTGGAACAGGTGCAACAAGGAATTCCGCTGCGGTTCAGGCGAGATCGGACGTTTGTACGCGTGGACTGGACGTGATCCTGCGGTGTGGACGAGGTCTTTGAACCGCCACGGATCGTTCATGACCAGCGCACGTCGTGAGGATGGCGCCCTCGCCAGGTCCAACCCGAAGTCGACGAGGTAGCTCAACTGCTCGATCCGTCCAGCGGAGTACTGCCTGCCGGGGTTGAGGAACCCGTGGTCGAACGCGCGATCGACGACTTCGGGCAAGGGAGGCTCCTCCTGCTTGCTCCACGATCGGACTTCGGCGACCCATTTGCGCTTCCGGTCCGCCCCTGTCGTACTCGGCATGATCACCAGCAGGTGGATAGCCAGTAGTTCGGCCATCAACCCGATCGGCCCGGAACCCGCATCGCCGAGCCGAGCGCTCAACCTCTCCGTGAAGTGGTCACCGCCGTCCGAGCGGTACAGGTCCAGTCGTTCACGGAGGACTTCGAAGTTCTCCTGCGTCCAGATCGCGTGCCCGGGAAGAAATGCCGACCCACCTTCGACAATCGCGTTGTGGAACAGGGCGACAGCCTGGTAGATCTCCGGCTCCGCCGTTCTGCGCCTGTTGACGACCACGCCCCCATGACCTCCTCCCGCCGACCTTACGGGGGATGATCACCACGACGAGTGCCAGGGTTACCAGCCGTCCGCCGGCGGGACAGGGACGGCGTCGTGCAGCGGGTTCGGCAGGGTGCCCGTCCTCGGGACCGGGGGGCGCGCGGTCAGGTCCTGGTAGCCGAGGGTGACGCGGTAGCCGTTGAGCGGGTAGCGGAGGAACTCCGGCGTGGTCAGGGAGCCCTCGTCCATCCGGCCGGCCAGGGTGGGGAAGTGGTCGCGGTAGGCGTCGACCTCGCCCCGCACCATGCCCCAGAAGCGGTCCTCGGGCAGGGGGAACAGGGCGGACAGCGGGCGGAAGACGCCGACCAGCAGGGCGTCCACGATGTACTGGCGCAGGATCGGCCACGGCTTGCGCGGCAGCACGGGGTCGTGCGCGTCCGGTTCCAGGCCACGCGCCGGCACGCGGTCGACGGACACGTTCACGTCGTCCACCAGGTCGAGCAGGGCCACCCGCACCGGCACGTGGTCGCCGTCCGTGATCACCACGACGTTCTCGCCGTGCGGGTTGAACGTGACGCCGTACGTGTAGAGCACGTGCAGCAGCGGCCGGAGCAGGGCGCGGAGCAGCGCGGCGAACCACACCGCCGGGTCGGTGGCCCCGATGTACTCCAGCACCAGCGGCCGACCGGCGCGGTCCACGTGCAGCAGGGCCGCCAACGACCACGAGCGCTCACCGGGCCGCAACGCCACGGGCGCGCGCCAGATGCACCCCATCGTCTCCAGCCACTGGTACGGCACTGCCCCCGCCCGTGACAGCCGCGGATGCCGGACGGTCACCGAAGCGACCTCGCCCAACAGTTCGGTGCCCCACTCGCCGATGAGCTTGTCGGCCGCCCACAGACCGGCGAGCCACTGCGTGACGACCGGCGCGGCGAGCGTGCAGTGCGGCGGGATGCCCCGGTACACCGACGTGTTCAGCACCCGCAGCGGCAGCTTGACCTGGTACCGCGTCGGCGAGTCCACGTTGGACATGGTGCGGATCGCCTGGGTCGGCAGGTACCAGTCCGGGGCCTCGCCGAGTTCCACGATCCGGCCGGTGGCCAGCTCCGGCGCCCACAGCGTCCGCACGACGTGGTCGAGCTGCCACGGGTGCACGGGCAGCCACACGTAGGCCGCCGGGTCGACCCCCGCCTCCTGCAACGACTCGGTGAACCGCTCGACGGTCATCGGGTCGAGCTCCCGCGCCCGCACCGCCTCCTCGGACAGCGACGACGTGCCGCGGAACTCCGCCAGCCCCCGGTGCACGGCCAGCCACGGCAGCCGCACGGGCGTGCGCGCCTCCGGGCTGTGCCGCGCCAGGTCGTCCGCGGAGAACCCGACCCGCCCCTTGTTCGCGATCAGCCACGGGTGCCCGGTCAGGTGCCCGTCCAGCTCCGCCTGCGGCAACGGCGCCAGCTCCGCCGCGGGCCGCGCGGTCGACGCCAGCGACACGTCGGCGGCCAGGGTCGCGGTCACCTCGGCCAGGAAACCGGCGGTCGTCGCCGGGTCGACCCGCAGGTGCCGGAACGCGTCCACCACGAACAGCTGCACGTCGTCGCACGGCTCGACCACGTCGTCACCGAGGATCCCGGACGCCGCCCGGCGCACCGACCCCGGCCGCACCACCCACCCGCCGAACGCCGACCGCGTCGCCGAGAACGCGTAGACCGCGTCGGCGAACCGCAGCTCGTAGCCGGCCGGGTCGTCTGCCGCGGTCGGGGACGGGGTCAGCAGCCCTTCGAAGCACAGCTCGCCGATCGCCTTCGCCAGCAACGCCGCCGAGCACTCGTGCCACAGATCAGTCAACGTCGTCTCCCGGTTGCCCCTCGTCGCTCGGGGCGCTGAAGCTGGTGTAGGCGGTGTGCCCCGGCAGCGGGTAGACCTCGCGGCCGGTCACCGCGTTGACGATGGTCGCGTTGCGCACCGCCCCGATGCCGAGGTCGGGCGCGGCCACGCCGTGGCTGTGCAGGTCGGCGTTCGCCACGAACACCCGGCCGGTCACGGACGGGTCCAGCGCGATCGAGTGGTCCAGCGCCACGACGTACCGGCCCTGGTCGTCCCGCCGCACGAACGGCTCCAAGGGCTCCAGGAACGGCGTCGGGGCCTGCGCGTACCCGGTGGCGGCCACGACGAGGTCGGTGCGGTGCCGGAACGTCCGCCCGGTGTCCCGGTGCGCGCACTCCAGCACCACCTCGGAACCGGCGATCGAGGACGACACCACCGCGACGCCCGGCCGCAGCTCGACCGGCGCGAGCCCGTGCTCCCACTCCCGCCGGTACAGCAGGTCGTGCAGCTGCTCCAGCGTCTCCGCCGAGATCGCCCGGTAGTGCCGCCAGTGCTCGGCGCGCAACGCATCCCGCCGGTCCTGCGGCAACGAGTGGAAGTGCCGCACGTACGACGGCGTGGTCATCTCCAGCACCAGCTTGGTGTAGTCCAGCGGCGCGAACACAGGCGTGCGGGTCAGCCACGTCACCGCCGGCCCGCCGTCGAGGTTGCGCCGCAGCAGGTCGAGCACGATCTCCGCGCCCGACTGCCCGGACCCCACCACGGTCACCCGCTCGGCGGACGGCGGCCGGTGCAGGTAGTCCGCGCCGTGCACCAGCCGATCGCCGAGCGCGGCCAACGCGGGCGGCACCGACGGCGTGGTGCCCACCCCGAGCACCAGGTGCCGCGCGTCCACCGAGAACCCCGGCCCCGACACCGCGAACCGGCCGTCCTCCCACCGCACGGACGTCACGGCGTGCGAGAACCGCACCGGCAGGCGGGACGCCGCCCACCTCAGGTAGTCCTCGTACTCGCGCCGGGTCGGGTGGAACCTCTCCCGCACGTAGAACGGGTACAGCCGGTCCGCGTCACGCAGGTAGGCCAGGAACGACAGCGGGTGCGTCGGGTCGACCAACGTCACCAGGTCGGCCAGGAAGCTCACCTGCAGCACCGCGTCGCCGAACATCATCCCGCTGTGCCAGCGCAGCTCCGGCCGCGCCTCCAGCACCACCACGTCCAGGTCGTCCACAGTGGACGCCAACGCGGCCAGTCCCAGGTTGAACGGGCCGCACCCGATCGCCACCACGTCGGTGACCGTCCCTCGGTGGTGCGTCATCGCGTGCGCACCATCAGCAGGGCCACCTTGTCCGGCAACAACACCTCGCCCACCGGCGCGAACCCGCCCGCGGTGAACGACGCGATCGCCCGCCGGTTGCGCACGTCCGGCTCCAGCAGCACCCGGGTGCACCGCGGGTCGGCGTCGAACAGCGCCGCCGTCACCTCCGGCAGCAGCTTGCGCACCAGCCCCTGGTCGGTCATCGCCAGCTCGCCGACGGCGACGTGCAGCCCGAGGTCGTGCGGCCGGGCCTGGTAGACCTGCGCGACCACGTCCCGCGCCGCCCGGTACACCTCCAGGTAGATCACCGGGTCCTCGCCCCGGCTCACCAGCACCGGCAACGAGTGCCGCCCGGACAGCTGCGTCCGCAGCTCCTCCTCCCACCGCTCGCGCGGCCACGCCTGGTGCCAGAACGCGACCACGTGCGGCGCCTGCATCCAGCGGTGCACCAGGTCGAGGTCGCGGGTGTCCGGGTCGACCGCGCGGGCCCGCCAGCCGCCCGCGAGCACGGGCAGCGGGGGACCGGGCACGGCCGACAGGTCGTCGGTCGGCCGGTAGGCGTCGAGGTGGCTCACCGGGCGCACCTGCCCTCCCGCAACGGGTTGGGCGCGTCGAAGTACACCGACTGCGCGTCCAGGGGTGCGAGCACCTCGTCGATGCCCTCCAGCCGGGTGAGCAGGTTCGCCTTGCACGGCAGCACGTCCGCCTCCAGCCACCGCCGGGCCAGCCGGTCGCCGTCCGGGCCCGCCTCGGCCAGCGCGGGCAGCGCCGCCTCCAGCCGTGCCGCCATCACGCCGAGCAGGTCGCGTTCGTCGGCCAGCCCCTCCACCCCGATGCAGCCGATCACCGCCAACGCCTGGTTGCGCAGCAGGTAGTAGCTGAGCCGGTCGTCCACGACCGCGTCATCCACCACGGCCAGCGTCGACTCCTCGACACCCAGCCGCTCCAGCACCCGCGGCAGGTGCGAGGACGCCAGGTAGTAGCCCTGGTTGTCCCGGTACCGCCCGCCGACCACCCGGCCCGCCGGGTCCAGCCGCACCAGCGTGTTCTGCTGGTGCGCCTCCAGCCCGATGCCGGTCTCCGCGTACAGCCGCAGCATCGGCACCAGCACGCGGTCGGTGTAGTCGGCGACCCACTCGGCCGCGTCCAGCCGCAGCACGAGCTCACCCAGCAGGGAACGCCCGATGCCCGGCCGCGGCGCGACCATGCCGGCCAGGCACCGCGAGTCGCCGAGGCCCTCCGGCACGTCGCGGACGGCCACGTCCAGCCCGGTGACGTCGCCGCCCTCGTCCACCGCGAGCCACGACGGGTCGCGCACGACGCTGAACTCCGGGTGCGCCTTCTCCGTGCCGGCCGCGTAGCCGGACTCCAGCAGCAGGTGCACCTCCGAGCCGCGGCGCAGCTCGGTGGAGGTCGACTCGCGCCGCGAGTTCGTGATCCGCAGGCCGAGCGACAGCTTCAGCATCACCGGCGCGCCGGTCCGGTACACCGTGCGCAGGCTGGAGGTCGGCGACCACGCGGGCCCGAACTCGCCCAGCGGCTCCAGCAGCCCGCGCGAGATCAACGACGCGATCCGCGGCCTGCTCAGCAGGTCGTGCGCCTGCCACGGGTGCGCGGGCACCAGCACCCGGCCGGGCTCGGGGCTGCGCCCGGCCAGCGTCGACATCAGCGTCACCGCGTCCGGACCGGCCGCGGAGCCGTGCGACACGACCTCCCGCGCCGCCGAGAACCAGAACAGCGGGAACGACCCGCGCAGCTCCGGCGCGTACCGGGCGTTGTCGGCGTCGGACAGGCCGTCCCGGCTCTTGGGCGCGGGGTGGTGGAGGTGCCCGAGCATCAGCCGCTGCTCGCTGTCCAGGAACCGGTCCGCCGGCCCGACAGGCTCACGCCGCCGGTAGGCGACGAACTCCGCCACCCGGCGCACCGACTCGGCCGTGCGCTCCACCAGGTCCGCGGTCTCACCACCCAACTCGGCGCCGACCAACGCCACCGCCACCACCGGATCCGCCGCCCTGCCCGCCAACGTCACGGGCCCGAACCGGTGCCGCCCGGTGGGGGACCAGTACCGCACGTCCGCCTCCAACGGCACCCCGAGCACCTCGATGCGCACCCGGTCGGTCACCGGCACGTGCCGCTCCCGCACCCAACAGCGCAGCAACGCCTCCAAGTGCGCGTGCTCGGCGGTCGACCGGGGGTCGCCCTCAAGCGGATCTGGTCTCATCGGACTCCAATCTGCGGGAACGGCGCGTGGGCTACGCCGGGACGTCGGCGACGTCGACCGGGTGGAAGAGGGCCGACGGGTCGGCTTTCCTCGACGAGGTCTCCAGCGTGCCGTCGCGGCAGTGCCCGCGGCACCCGCGAAGCGCGTTCACGAACTTCTTCGCTTCGGGCGCCTCGATGCCGCTGAACGTGCGGGAGTGGACGTGCCGATGCGGCGCGACCCACGACCGGGACGTCGACGCGGCACGCGACACCCCGGCCGCCGGGCCTGCGGTGTCCGCCTGTGGAGACGGTGCGGGACCGACCCGGCGCCGGTCGGCGAGGCACCTGCCGCAACCTCCCTCCAGGGAGCAGGAGCAGGAACTGTCGGGCGTGAGCCCGGCGTACTCCCGCCTGAAGTGGGAGAGGAGTCAAGCCGCTCCCTCCAGCAGTCGTTCGGCGGCCGAACCCGCCTCGCGGACCAGGGTCAGCAGCGCGACCAGGTCCGCCTCCCGGGCGTTCGGGTTGAGCAGGGTCAACTTCAGGCACGTCACCTTGTCCACCTCGGTGCGGCCGATCAGCGCCGCGCCGGCCCGCAGCAACGCCCGCCGCAGCCGCGCGTTCACCTCGTCGGCCAGCGCCTCGTCGGCCGGCCGGTACCGGAACACCACCGTGGTCAACGTCGCGCCGCCGACCAGCTCGAACGACGGGTCGGCGGCGATCAGCGCGGCGGCGTGCCCGGCCAGCTCGTGGCACCGGTCCACCAGCGCGCCCAGCCCGGCGCGGCCCAGCGCGAGCAGCGTCGCGGCCACCTTCACCGCGTCCGGCCGGCGCGTGGTCTGCAACGACCGGCCGAGCGCGCCGTCGTAGCCCTCGGCCCGGTCGTCCTCCGGGTTCAGGTAGGCCACCGAGCGCTCCAGCGGCCCGAACAACGACGCCGAACGCACCAGCAGCACGCTCGCCGCGGCGGGCTGCCAGCCGATCTTGTGCAGGTCGGCGGTCACCGAGTCGGCCAGCGCCAGCCCGTCCACCAGCCCGGCCAGCTTCGCCGAGAACAGCGCGCCGAAGCCGTAGGCGGCGTCCACGTGCAGCCACGCGCCGTGCTCGCGGGCGATCCCCGCCAGCTCCGGCAACGGGTCCACCGAGCCGAAGTCCGTGGTGCCCGCGGTCGCCACGACGGCCACCGGCGTGCCGCCCGCGCGCAGCATCGCCGCCAGCGCGTCGGGCCGCATCCGCCGGCGCGAGTCCACCGGCACCGTGCGCACCGCGTCCTCGCCGAGGCCCAGCGCCGCGCACGCCCGCGCCACCGAGAAGTGGGCGAGCTCCGAGCAGAACACCGCCGGGTCTGGCAGCCCGGCCACCCCGTCGGCCCGCACGTCCAGGCCGAGCCGGGCCGCCGCCGCGTCCCGGGCCAGCAGCAGCGCGGTCAGGTTCGACAGCGTGCCGCCGGGGGTGAACACACCGTCCGCGTCGGCGTCGAACCCGGCCAGCCGGGCGAGGGCCGCGACGACCCACCGCTCCACGGCGAGGGCGGCGGGGCCGGAGTCGTAGGTGTCCAGGGAGGCGTTGCCCGCGCCGGCCAGCGCGTCCGCCGTGACGGCGATGGCCAGCGGTGGCGGTTGGAGGTGGGCGGCGGCGAACGGGCTGGTCAGGTCGATGCCGCCCTCGGTGAGCACGGTCGTGACGCGGGCCAGCGCGGCGTCCGCGCCGATGCCGTGCTCGGGCACCTCGCCGAGCACCCGGCGTGCCCTGGCCAGCACGTCGGCGGGCCTGCCCGGCGGGATCGGTCGCCCGGAGGGACTGACGGCGAACACGGCACCTCCGACGATCGACTAAGGTTAGGCTTACCTCATCTACTCGGCTGGTGCGTGTCAAGGCCCGCGGTGACCATCCGTGGTGTGACGATCACTCGCGACACCACGCTAGCCGCCGCGATGACGATCGAATCGACGCCAAATGGGGGGTCTTGGCGGCGGCGTCCCACCACGTGGCACAGCCGTGCCCTGATGTCGTTCGGAGGCCCCGACGCGGTCGCGGTAACCTTGGCCACCACCTTGAGCCGTGCAATCCACCAGGAGGATCCGTGTCGCCAGGGCAGATCGCCGCGCTGGTCGCCGCCGGCGCGTTCGTGCTGCTTGTGCTCCTGCTGGCGATCCCGTTGATCAAGCTCGGCCGGACGCTGGACGAGGCCACGATCGCCATCCGCAAGGCGCACCAGAACAGCGACCCGATCTTCACCGGCGCGAACACGACGATCACGCACGTGAACACGCAGCTGGAACGGGTGGACGGGATCACCGCCAACGCCCGCGCGGTCACCGGCAACGTCTCCGCGCTCACCTCCCTGTTCACCGCCACGCTGGGCGGGCCGCTGGTCAAGGCCGCCGCGCTGTCCTACGGCGTGAGCAAGGCCATCCGCGCCCGGCGCGCGGCCAAGGAGGCTCCCAGCAAGCACACTCGACGCAGGGGCAGGCGATGAGGCGGCTGTTCTGGTTCGGGCTCGGCATCGTCGCCGGCGTGTTCGCCGCCCGCAAGGCGGGTCAGGCCGCGCACGCCGCCACGCCCGCGGGCATCGGCGAGAACGTCGGCCAGGGCCTGCGCGAGCTCGCGGGCGCCCTCGGCTCGTTCGGCGCCGAGGTGCGCGCCGGAATGTCGGAGCGCGAACAGGAGTTGCAAGACACCGTGGAACGTCAGACGGGCTTCACGCCGGGTCGGCGAGCGCGTGGGGCGAACGACGCCAGGTAGGTCGTTCGTTCGCCTCGCCGCGCCCTGACTTCCACACTCCCGAAGGACTTCACGTGCAGACCCACGAGATCATCAAGCGCTTCCGCGAGCACTTCGAGAACGCCGGCCACAAGTACGTGCCCAGCGCCTCGCTCCTGCTCGACGACCCGAACCTGCTGTTCGTCAACGCCGGCATGGTGCCGTTCAAGCCGTACTTCCTCGGCGAGGCCCCGCCGCCGGCCCCGCGCATGACCAGCATCCAGAAGTGCGTGCGCACGCCGGACATCGACGAGGTCGGCAAGACCACCCGGCACAACACGTTCTTCCAGATGGCCGGCAACTTCTCCTTCGGCGACTACTTCAAGGAAGACGCCATCCGGCTGGCCTGGGACCTCGTCACCAAGCCGCAGGCCGACGGCGGCTACGGCCTGGACCCCGAGCGCATCTGGGTGACCGTCTACCTGGACGACGACGAGGCCGCCGACCTGTGGCAGAAGGTCGCCGGGCTGCCGCCCGAGCGCATCCAGCGCCGCGACATCGAGGACAACTACTGGTCGATGGGCGTGCCCGGCCCGTGCGGCCCGTGCTCGGAGATCTACTACGACCGCGGCCCCGCCTACGGGCAGGAGGGCGGCCCGGTCGTCGACGAGGACCGGTACCTGGAGATCTGGAACCTGGTCTTCATGCAGAACGTCCGCGGCGAGGGCGGCGCCAAGAAGGACTACCCGATCCTGGGCGAGCTGCCGGACAAGAACATCGACACCGGCATGGGCGTCGAGCGCGTCGCCATGCTGCTGCAGGACGTCGACAACGTCTACGAGACCGACCTCGTCCGCACGGTGATCACCAAGGCCGAGCAGCTCTCCGGCCGCGAGTACGGCGCCAACCAGACCGACGACGTGCGCTTCCGCGTCATCGCCGACCACGCCCGCAGCGGCGTGCTGCTGGTCGGCGACGGCGTGACGCCCGGCAACGAGGCCCGCGGCTACGTGCTGCGCCGCCTGCTGCGCCGCATCGTCCGCTCGGCCAGGCTCCTCGGCGTGACCGAGCCGGTGCTGGTGCGGTTCGCCGAGGTCGTCCGCGACGCCATGGGCCCGTCCTACCCGGAGCTGGTGTCCGGCTTCGCCCGGATCGAGCAGGTGCTCAAGGCCGAGGAGGACACGTTCCTGCGCACGCTGGACGCCGGGTCGCGGATCTTCGAGAACGCCGCCGCCGAGGTCAAGTCCGACGGCCGCGCCACGCTGCCCGGTGACAAGGCCTTCCAGCTGCACGACACCTACGGCTTCCCGCTCGACCTCACCCTGGAGATGGCCGCCGAGGCCGGCCTGACCGTGGACGAGGACGGGTTCCGCAAGCTGATGGCCGAGCAGCGCGCCCGCGCCAAGGCCGACGCCGCCGGCAAGAAGACCGGGCACGGCGACCAGACCGTGTACCGGGAGCTGCTGGAGCTCGGCGCCACCGAGTTCACCGGCTACACCGAGCTGGCCAGCGAGGCCACGCTGCGCGGCATCGTCAGCGGTGGCAAGCGGGTCAAGTCGGCTCGTGAGGGCGACATCGTCGAGGTCGTGCTCGACCGCACGCCGCTGTACGCCGAGTCCGGCGGCCAGGAGAGCGACGCCGGCACGATCGTCACGGCCAACGCCGAGCTGGAGGTCGTGGACGTCCAGAAGGTGGCCCGCAAGCTGTGGGTGCACCAGGTTCGCGTGGTCAGCGGCGAGGTCGCCGAGGGCGAGCACGTCGAGGCCCGCGTCGACCCGGAGTGGCGCGTGGGCGCCCGCCAGGGCCACTCGGGCACGCACGTCGTGCACGCCGCCCTGCGGCAGGTGCTCGGCCCGTCGGCCCTGCAGAGCGGCTCGTACAACAAGCCGGGCTACCTGCGGCTGGACTTCGCCTGGACCGGCGGCCTGTCCGAGGAGGCCCGCAGCGAGATCGAAGAGGTCTCCAACCTGGCCGTCCGCAAGGACCTCCCGGTGAAGGTGGTCTACACCGACATGGGTGGCGCCCAGGAGATGGGCGCCGTGGCCCTGTTCGGCGAGACCTACGACGAGACCGTGCGCGTGGTCGAGATCGGCGGGCCGTGGTCGCGCGAGCTGTGCGGTGGCACGCACGTCGAGCACTCGTCCCAGATCGGCCCGATCACGGTGATCGGCGAGTCGTCCGTCGGGTCCGGCGTGCGCCGCCTGGAGGCCTACGTCGGGATCGAGGCCTTCAAGTACCTGGCCCAGGAGCGGGCCCTGGTGCAGAACGTCGCCGCCATGCTGAAGGTGCCCGACGCCGAGGTGCCCGCCCGGGTCGAGGCCCTGGTGGAGCGGCTGCGGGTGGCCGAGAAGGAGCTGGAGAAGGTCAGGGCCGCCCAGCTCGTGGCCAACGCCGGCTCCCTGGCCGAGCAGGCCCTGGACGTGCGCGGGGTGTCCGTGGTGGCCCTCCGGCTGCCGGAGGGCACGTCGGGCGCCGACGTGCGGACCATCGCCGGCGAGGTGCGCAACCGGCTCGGCGACAAGCCTGGCGTGGTCGGCCTGTTCGCCCCGGACGGCGACAAGGTCAGCTTCGTGGTCGCCACCACGTCCGCCGCCCGTGACCTGGGGCTCGCCGCCGGCAAGCTGGTGCCGGCCTTCGCCCCGGCCGTCGGCGGACGAGGCGGCGGCAAGCCGGACCTCGCCCAGGGCGGCGGCACGAACCCGGGCGGTGTCGACGACGCCGTCACCGCCCTGCGCACCGAGGTGGACCGCGCCGTTGAGCAGCGCTGACCGCCCCGGCGTCGACGATCCCGGCCTCGGTCGGAGGCTGGGCGTCGACGTCGGCGCGGTGCGCGTCGGGGTGGCGTTGAGCGACCCGGGCGCGTTCCTCGCGACGCCGCTGGTCACCCTGGCGCGTGACGTGAAGACCGGCCGGGACCTGCGCGACCTGGCCGGCCTGGTCGCCGAGCACGACGTGGTGGAGGTCGTCGTCGGCCTGCCCCGCACGCTGGCCGGCAGGCACGGGCCGGCGGCGGAGGCCGCGGCGGCGTACGCTGCGGCGTTGGCCGAGCGAGTCGCACCGGTTCCGGTGCGGCTCACCGATGAGCGGCTGACCACCGTCACGGCGAGCCGGGTGCTCGCCGAACGCGGGGTGCGAGGCAAGAAGCAACGCGCCGTCGTCGACCAGGCTGCCGCGGTCGAGATCCTGCAGTCCTGGCTGGACGCACGGGCGCGACAAGTGGCTCGATCCGACGTGGAGCGGGCCCCCGGAGCTAAGGACGGCTCGTGAACGACGACCTCGGGTTGTTCACCGATCCAGAGACCCGCCACGACGAGCGGGCCGCGCGTGGCAGGAGCGACGCCGCGGCCCGTCGGGCGAAGCGCAGGCGCAAGCGGACGATCCTGTGGGTCGTCGTGGCGCTGGTGCTGACCGGCGGCGGCGTGGGCGCGTACTACGGGTACCGCACGTTGAGCGGGATCGGCTCGTACGACGACTTCGCGGGCGCGGGCGAGGCGGACGTGGTGGTCGAGGTCAAGGACGGCGACCTCGTCACGACCATCGCGACCACGCTCAAGGAGCAGGGCGTGGTGGCCAGCGCGCGCGCGTTCACCGAGGCCGGCGCGAACGACTCGCGGGTCACCGCGATCCAGCCCGGGTTCTACCTGATGAAGACCAAGATGTCCGGCGAGGCCGCGGTCGCGCGGATGGTGGACGAGGCGTCCAAGATCGTGCCGCTGGAGGTCAAGGGCGGCAACGTCCTGCACGACCTCACCGCGCAGGACGGCAGCATCACCAAGGGCATCCTGTCGAGGCTGTCCGACGCCTCGTGCGTGGAGCTGGACGGCGTCAAGCAGTGCGTGCCGGTCGACCAGCTGCGCGACGCGGCGGAGAACGCCGACCCGGCCGCCCTCGGCATCCCCGAGTGGGCGCTGCCCGACGTCGCCGCCGCGCCGAAGGAGAACCGGCTCGAAGGGCTCATCGCGCCGGGGCTGTACCACGTGAAGCCGGGTGCGAACGCGCCCGAGCTGCTCAAGGGCGTGATCGCCACCTCCCTGGGCCGGTTGCAGGGCTACGGCATCCCCAGCGGCTCGGGCAAGACGGGTTTCCGCCCGTACGAGGTGCTGGTCATCGCCTCCCTGATCGAGAAGGAAGGCGTGACCAAGGACTTCGGCAAGATCTCGCGGGTCGTCTACAGCCGGCTCGCGCTGCCGCAGAAGCTTGAGCTGGACTCGACGGTCAACTACAAGCTGGACCGGCCGCACATCACCACCAGCGACGCGGACCGCGAGAAGTCCGGTCCGTACAACACCTACAAGGTGCACGGGTTGCCGCCGACGCCGATCGGCTCGCCCGGCCGTGAGGCGATCACCGCCGCGATCACGCCCGAGGCCGGGCCGTGGATGTACTTCGTGAAGTGCCAGAAGGACGGCACGTCGTGCTTCACGAACACCTACGACGAGCACCGGGTGGTGTCGGACAAGGCCCGCGCGGAAGGCGTCTTCTGACCGTGGGCCAGGCTCGCCGTGCGGCGGTCATCGGCTCGCCGGTGGCCCACTCGTTGTCACCGGTGCTGCACAACGCCGCGTTCGCGGCACTCGGCTTGTCCGACTGGGAGTACACGCGCGTCGAGTGCGTGGCCGACGAGGTGTCGTCCCTGGTCACGGGCTTGGACTCGGCGTGGGCGGGCTTGTCGGTGACGATGCCGAACAAGCGCGCCGCGCTGGCGGTGGCGACCACCGCGACGTCCCGGGCCGTGCAGGTGGGCGCCGCGAACACCCTCGTGCCGGTCGACGGCGGGTGGCGTGCGGACAACACCGACGTGGACGGCGTGCTCGGGGCGCTGCGCGCGTCGTGCGGCTTCACGTCCGGATCCCGCGCGGTGCTGCTGGGCGCGGGCGGCACGGCCACCGCGGCCCTGGTGGCCCTGGCGTCCGTCGGTGTCCGGGCGGTCACGCTGGTGGTCCGTTCGGTGAGCCGTGCGGCGGAGGCGGAGTCGTGCGCGTCCCGCCTCGGCCTGGCCCTGGACGTCGTGACCTGGGACGCCGCCGACTTCGCCGCCCTGGCGTCGGCCTCGGACGTCCTGGTCAGCACCGTGCCACCGGACGCCACCGAGCCGATCGCGCGGGCGTTGGCCGAGGCGCCGTGCGTCCTGGACGTCATCTACCACCCCTGGCCCACCCCGCTGGCCCACGCCGTGGAGAAGCGGGGCCGCACCCTCGCCACCGGCCTCGACATGCTCCTGCACCAGGCCTTCGGCCAGTCGGAGCAGTTCACCGGCCACCCCGCCCCCCGCGAGGCGATGCGCGCCGCCCTCCGCACCGCCACCGACAACCTCCTCCCCCTCCCGCTCTAACCCGCGAGAGTCCTACGCTCACCTCGCGCGTGTCCTACGTTCAGAACACCTGAATTCAACGCTCAGAACGCGCTGGACCCTGCTCGCGCGCGGGTGCGAGCAGGGCCCAGTCGGTCGTGATGAGGGGATCAGCGCTCGTCGAGGTCGGTGGCGATGATCTCCGCGATCGCCTCCAGCGCCGCGTCCGCGCCGTCGCCGTCCGCGGCCAGGACGACCTCGTCGCCGTGCATCGCGCCGAGCGTCATCAGACCCAGCACGCTCGCCGCCTCGACCGGTTGGCCGTCGTCCTTGCGGATGGTGACCGTCACCGGTTGCCCGGCCGCCGCCTTCGCCAGCAGTGCGGCAGGGCGCGCGTGCAGTCCGACCTTGCTCGCCACGGTGACCCGTCGCTCAGGCATGACCCGTCCTCTCGTTCCTTCGACTCGCCGTCAGGACGCCGTCGCGTCCGACCGGCCTTCCTTGTCGCCCTTGGCGGCCGTGGCGGTCTTGTCGCCCTCGACCACGCTCGGGTCGGCTTCCGGGTCCTCGTCCTCGCTGCGTCCCGGCGTCCTCAGGTTCCACTTGGTGATGACGAAGCGGAACAGGAAGTAGTAGATGGCCGCGTAGATCACGCCCAGCACGAGGATCAGCAGGGGCTTGGTCGAGATGTTGAAGTTGAGGGCGTAGTCGATGGCGCCCGCGGAGAACCCGAACCCGCTGTGGATGTCCAACGCGTTGCTGATCGCCAGCGACGTGCCGGTGAGCACCGCGTGGATCACGTACAGCGGCCACGCCACGAACATGAAAGCGAACTCGAGCGGTTCGGTCACACCCGTGATGAACGAGGTCAGCGCCGCCGAGCCCATGATGCCCGCGATGACCTTCTTCTGCGCCGGCCGCGCCGTGTGCACGATGGCCAGCGCCGCCGCCGGCAGCGCGAACATGAAGATCGGGAAGAAGCCGGTCATGAACGTGCCCGCGGACGGGTCGCCCGCGAAGAACCGCTGGATGTCGCCGGTCTTGCCCTCGTACTCGCCGAAGACCTGCCACATGAACGTGTTCGGGATGTGGTGCAGGCCCAGCGGGAGCAGCAGGCGGTTGATGGTGCCGTAGACGCCCGCGCCGATGATCGTGCTGTTGGAGATCGCCTCGCCGACCGAGGTCAGGCCCGCGTCGAACCACGGGTAGATCAGGCCCATGACGACCGCGACCGGGATCATCACGCCCGCGACCAGGATCGGCACGAACCGCCGGCCGCCGAAGAAGGCCAGGTAGGCGGGCAGCTTGATGCGGTGGTATTTCTGCCACAGCACCGCGGTGATCAAGCCGACCACGATGCCGGTCAGCACCGAGTAGTTGATCAGCTCCTGCTTGGCGTCCGCCGCCGCGTCGTCCGGCAGCGGCAGCACGAGCGGCGACATCGCCTTGAACACCGCCTCGGTCACCACGAAGCCGACCACGGCGGCCAGCGCGGTGGAACCGTCGCCACGCCTGGCGAAGCCGATGGCCACACCGACGGCGAACAGCAGCGGCAGGTTGGCGAACAGGGCGTTGCCCGCCCCGCCGATGACGCCGGCCACCGCGTTCCAGCCCAGCCAGTCCTTGCCGAGGATGTCGTCCTGGCCGAGTCGTAGCAGGAGCGCGGCTACGGGCAGTGCGGCGATCGGCAGCATGAGGCTGCGGCCGAATCGCTGTAGCCCGGCCAGACCCTTGATCTCACGACCGCCGGTCGCCTGTGGGGCGCTGGCGCTCATGGGGTACCTCCCTTGGCGGAGTGGTGTGGGCCGGATTCCGGGACGGTCCGGTCCAATTGCATGGTCACCTGGTAGAGATCGCCCCGGTACCAGGACGTCATGTCCTCGACGGGTCTGCCTCGTGAGCTCGAGACCCGGCGGAAGACGAGCAGCGGGCTGCCCGGCCGGACGGCCAGCAGCTTCGCGGTCTCGGGGTCGGCGCCCTCGGCCCACACGGTCTGGCCCGCGTGGTCGAGCTGGACCCCGTACGTGTCGGCGATGAGGGTGTAGAGCGAGGCGGTGAGGTCGTGCTGGTCGAGGTCCGGCACGACCCGCGGGTTGTACCAACCCCGTTCGACGGCCAGCGGCACGCCGTCCGCCCGGCGCAGGCGGACGAGCCGGCACGCCGGTTCGTGCGGCAGCAGGCCGAGCGCGGCGGTCGCCTCGGGCGACGGCGCCTCTTCGGCGCAGGCCAGGACCTCGGTCGCGGGGGTCAGGCCACGCCTGCGCATGTCGTCGGTGAACGACTCCAGGTACAGCTGGACGTCCATGCGCCGCCGGGCGGTGAACGTGCCCCGGCCCTTCGCCCTGGTCAGCAGGCCCTCGGCGACGAGCTGACCCACGGCGGCGCGTACTGTGATGCGGGACACACCGTACTGCTCGGCGAGGTCGCGCTCGGACGGGATGGGCGAGCCCGGCGAGAGTTCCTGCTCGGCCATGCGCCGCAGGATGTCGCGCAGCTGGGCGTGCTTGGGCTTGGGTCCGTCGACGATCTGGTTGCGGCTCATGACACCTCCCCGGCGCTCGCGTCCCCATACGGGCATTGGTACTTTCCGGTCTAGACCAGTTGGTGCGGGGAGGATGCTCCGCGCGCCAACCGGGTGTCAACCGCCGTTACGGGACCGTGCCCGAGCGGTGGCACCCTCAGGGCAGGTGTCGAGAGAGGACTTCGAAGTGGCGGACGACAAGGCGGCCGGGATTCTCGCCGCGCTCGGCGGCGCGGACAACATCGTGGAGATCGAGCCGTGCATCACGCGCCTGCGCTGTGAGCTGGAAGACGGTTCCCTGGTGGACGAGAAGGCTTTGAAGGGCCTGGGCGCGCACGGCGTGATGCGTTCGGGCAACGTCGTGCAGGTGGTGGTCGGGCCCGAGGCCGACACGATCGCCAGCGACATCGAGGACCTGCTGTGACGCTGCGCGTGACGAGCCCGGTCGCCGGGCGCGTGGTGCCGTTGACCGAGGTGCCGGACCCGGTGTTCGCGCAGGCCATGGTGGGTCCCGGGGTGGCGGTCGAGCCGGAGCGGGTGCGTGCGGACGTGGTGTCCCCGGTGGACGGGACCGTGGTGACGCTGCACCCGCACGCGTTCGTCGTGGCCACTTCGGAGGGTGCGGCGGTGTTGGTGCACCTCGGGATCGACACGGTGAAGCGCAAGGGCGAGGGCTTCACCGTGCACGTGGTGAAGGGCGAGGCGGTGCGCGCGGGGCAGCCCGTGGTGACGTGGGACCCGGCCGAGGTCGAGGCGGCGGGTTTCGCGCCGATCTGCCCGGTGATCGCGCTGGACGCGGCCCCTGAGGTGTTGCTGGACCAGGCCGGTGGTCCGGTGGCGGCGGGTGACGCGTTGTTCTCCTGGCAGCGCTGATCGGTGGTTCACGGCTGACGGACGAGTGCGGGTGAATGGACCGTTCACCCGCACTTCTCGTTGCACCCCCGGCATCCCCGGGACGACCCTGAACCCATGGTCATCTCGGGATTCCTGGCCGGCGCCGCGGGCGCCGGGTTGCTGCGCCGCCTCCCGCGCGGGGCGCACGTCGGTCTGCTGTGGTGCGCTGTGCCGACGGCGGTGTTGTGGTTCGTCGCCTGGGCCTTGGCCCCGCCGCGCTGGCTGCCCGTGCCGCTGCTGGTGGCGTGGCTCGGCGTGCTGCTGACCGTGACCGACCTGCGCCACCGCCGCCTGCCGGACGCGTTGACGCTGCCCGCGTACCCGGCGGTCGGCGTCACGCTGTGGCTGTGCGGCGCGGACCTGTGGCGGGCGCTGGCGGGCTGCCTGCTGTTCGGCGGCTTCCACCTGCTGGTCCGCCTGCTGGCGCCGTCGGCGATGGGCGGGGGAGACGTGAAGCTGGCGGGCTCGCTGGGCGCGGTGCTGGCCTCGGTCTCGTGGCTCGCACTACCGATCGGTGCACTGCTGGCCAGCGCGTTCACCCTCGCGTTGGGCTTGAGATGGCCTGGTGACGGCCTCCCTCACGGCCCCGGCCTCTTGGCGGCGACGTGGCTGGTCGCGCTCTCACCCGGCTGACGGCACCACCTTCCGCCGACGCGGCCACAGCACGACCGCGCTCACGGACGCGGCGCTCACGAACGCTGTGATCACCGAGCCGGAGGGGTCCGACCAGGAAACCGAACTCGCTGCGCTCCGGGATGCGGGCCCTGCCGCCACTGCCACACCCGTCATCACCGCCGCGCCGCCCGAACACCGCCGCCGTCCCACAAGCGCCCCGGACGACGGCCGGCCGCGGCCTCGAACCGACCAACCAACTGAAGGCGGTGTTGCGACTGGTCCACGACAGACAGCTGCCGCAGAACGACCTGCCCACCGACCTCGTGCTGCCCGCCGACCGGCCCGCTTGCCGTCCCGGCCCGCGTGCCGTCCCAGCCCGACCGCCGCGTGGTCACCTGCCGACCGGCGGCGAGGTGGTCGACGCGTTCGCCTCACCCTGCGCCCTGCCCGCCGACTGGCTGCCGCCCCGGCGCCCGCTTCACCGGCGTGGGAGCCGGCCGTGGTGCTCGACAGGCCCGGCGAGCCGCTCCGGCTCGACCTGGCCGAGCCGACCTGGCCGAGCCGACCTGGCCGAGCCGACCTGGCCGAGCCGACCTGGCCGAGCCGACCTGGCCGAGCCGACCTGGCCGAGCCGACCTGGCGAACTCGTCGCGGCTGTCCCTCGACATCGAGGCGGACGCGTGGCGGAGCGCTGCGGGCCGCCGTCGCGACCGGCTGGGCCGTCCACCTGGCGGGACTGCGGAGACCTGCGCTGACCTGCGCCCAGGCTCCTGCCGCCGCTGTGGAAGGATTCGCGGCGTGCTGCGCTGGATCACCGCTGGGGAGTCCCATGGACCGGCCCTCGTCGCCGTGCTGGAAGGCATGGTCGCCGGGGTCGAGGTCACCACTGCCGACCTGACCGCTCAACTGGAGCGCCGCCGTCTCGGCTTCGGCCGGAGCCCGCGCATGGGCTTCGAGGCGGACGAGGTCGAGATCCTCGGCGGTGTCCGCCACGGCCTCACGCAGGGCGGCCCGGTCGCGGTCCGGATCGGCAACACCGAGTGGCCCAAGTGGCAGAAGGTGATGTCCGCCGACCCGGTCGACCCGTCCGAGCTCAAGCCGACCGGCCGCAACGAGGCGCTGACCAGGCCACGCCCCGGCCACGCCGACCTGCCCGGCATGCAGAAGTTCGGCTTCGACGAGGCCCGCCCCGTGCTGGAACGCGCCAGCGCCCGGGAGACCGCGGCCCGCACCGCGCTCGGCACGGTCGCCCGCCACTTCCTCAAGCAGGTCTTCGACGCGGACGTGATCAGCCACGTCGTCTCCATCGGCAAGGCGAAGACCCCCGCCGACGCGCCCGTGCCCGGCCCGGACGACCTGGCCGCCGTCGACGCGAGCCCCGTGCGGGCCTTCGACGCACGGGGCACCGAGGCGATGGTGGCCGAGGTCGAGGCGGTGAAGGAGGCAGGTGACACGGTCGGCGGCGTGATCGAGGTCATCGTCTACGGACTGCCGCCGGGCCTCGGCTCGCACGTCCACTGGGACCGGCGCCTCGACGCGCGGCTGGCCGGCGCGCTGATGGGCGTGCAGGCGATGAAGGGCGTGGAGATCGGCGACGGCTTCACCACCGCCGAGCGCTGGGGCAGCGAGGCCCACGACGAGATCGACCGCGGCCCGGGACCGAAGGGCGTCACGCGGCGCTCGAACCGGGCGGGCGGCCTGGAGGGCGGCATCACCAACGGCGAGCCGCTGCGCGTCCGGGTCGCCATGAAGCCGATCTCGACGGTGCCCCGCGCGCTGTCCACCGTGGACGTCCGAACCGGAGAACCCGCCGTGGCGATCCACCAGCGCTCGGACGTGTGCGCGGTGCCGCGCGCGGGCGTGGTGCTGGAGTCCGTGGTGGCGCTCGTGCTGGCCGAGACGGCGCTGGAGAAGTTCGGCGGCGACTCGATCGCCGAGACCAAGCGCAACGTCGCCTCCTACCTGGAAGCGCTGGAAGCCCGCTGGGAGGGTCTGTGAGCCCCCGCTTCGTCGTCCTCGGCCCGCCCGGAGCCGGGAAGACGACGGTCGGCCTGCTGCTCGCCGAACGCCTCGGCGTCGCCTTCCGCGACACCGACGACGACATCGTCGCCACCGCCGGCAAGCCGATCTCCGACATCTTCACCGACGACGGCGAGCCCGCGTTCCGCGCCATGGAGGAAGAAGCCGTCGCCGAGGGCCTCAAGATCCACGACGGCGTGCTGGCGCTGGGCGGCGGCGCGGTGCTGTCCGCGACCACCCGCGGCCGGCTCGCCGGGCACACGGTCGTCTTCCTGAACGTCGGCATGGCCGAGGGCGTGCGGCGCACCGGCATGTCCAGCGCCCGGCCGCTGCTCGCGGGCGTGAACCCGCGAGCGACCTTCAAGTCCCTGCTGGACGCGCGCCTGCCGCTGTACCGGGAGGTCGCCACGATCGAGGTGACCACCGACGACCTCACCCCGGAGCAGGTGGTCGACGCGGTGCTCCGCCCGACGGGGCCGGCGCAAGGGACCTGAGTGGACCTGACCGGGGCGCAGGTCCTCGCGCACCGCGCCGCGGTGCAGGGCCTGCACGGCGACGACCCCGACGCGGTGCTGCCCCTGGGCGTGGTGGACAGCCCGCCCAAGACGGGCGCGGCGGCGTTGGGCGTGCGCGGTCGCCGCGAACCCACCGACGACCTGGTCCGCGTGCTGAGCCTGCGCGGCGCGCCGCACCTGCACCGCCGCGAGGACCTGCCCGCGCTGCGCCGCCAGCTCCGGCCGCGCACCCCGCGGCAGCTGGCGGCCTGGTGCGGTGCGCACCCGACGCCCGACCTGGAGCACGTCGACCTGGTCGTCGACCTCCTGCACCGCGAGTTCCCCGGCGAGACGGCCACCAAGGGCGAGCTGTCCGCGGCGATCAGCCCGCTGCTGCCCGCCGTCGTCACCCCGCACTGCCCGACCTGCCGGGTCGACCACGTCATCGAGAACGTGTTCCGCCTCGGCGCGCTCCTCGCCGGCATCGAGCTGGACCACCTCGGCAAGCAGCTCGTCTTCCGCCGCCCGACCGTGAAACCGGACGTCGAGGACCCCGGTGAGCCGACCCTGCTGCGCGACTACGCGCGGCTCGTCGGCCCGTTCGCCAAGGCCGACGCCGAGAAGTGGCTCGGTGCCGGCCCGCAGGACCGCTGGCCCGACCTGCGCCCGGTTCGGGTCGACGGCACGCGGCTGCTGGCGCACGAGGACGTCGCCGAAGCGCCCGACCCGCCGGCCGGCCTGCTGCTGTTCCCGCGCGACCCCTACCTGCTCGGCCCGCGTCACCTGGTCGCCGACCCGGACGTGGCCAAGCGGGTCTGGCGGCCCGTCGGCAGCCCCGGCGCGCTCGTGCTGCACGGCCGGGTGGCGGGCGCGTGGCGGCACGAGTTCCACGGTCGCACGGTGACGTTCCAGGTCACCGGCTGGTCGAAGGTCAGGGGCACGGCGCGGCGCGCGATCAAGGACCAGGCGGAGGTGCTCGCCGGGGTGTGGGGCGGCAACGCGCTGGGAGCGGACGTGGTCGAATGGTGACCCGACGAGGGGAGTGGTGATGGGCGAGCCGGTGCGGATCCGCGTGGCCGCGGAACGACCGTACGACGTGGTGGTGGGCCGCGGCCTGCTCGGCGACCTGGTCGAGACCCTGAAGGGCACGGCGCGGGCGGCGATCGTCCACACACCGACGCTGGCCGAGACCGCCGAGGCGGTCCGCGGCGAGCTGGAGGCCGCCGGGATCGACGCGCACCGCGTCGAGGTGCCCGACGCCGAGGACGGCAAGGACCTGCGGGTCGCCGGGTACTGCTGGGACGTGTTCGGTCGCATCGGTCTCGGCCGCACGGACGTCGTGGTCAGCCTCGGCGGCGGAGCGGTGACCGATCTGGCCGGATTCGTCGCCTCCACCTGGATGCGCGGCGTGAAGCTGGTCCACGTGCCCACCACGCTGCTGGCCATGGTGGACGCCGCGGTCGGCGGCAAGACCGGCATCAACACCGACGCCGGCAAGAACCTCGTCGGCACGTTCTACGAGCCGGACGCCGTCCTGGTCGACCTGACCACGCTGGAGACGTTGCCCCGCAACGAACTCGTCGCCGGTATGGCCGAGGTGGTCAAGGGCGGTTTCATCGCCGACCCGGTGATCCTCGACCTGATCGAGGCCGACCCGGAGGCCGCGCTCGACCCGTCCGGCGACGTGATCGAGGAGCTGGTCCGGCGCAAGATCCAGGTCAAGGCCGACGTGGTGTCGACCGACCTGCGCGAATCGGACCTGCGCGAGATCCTGAACTACGGCCACACCCTCGCGCACGCCATCGAGCGCCGCGAGCGCTACCGCTGGCGGCACGGCGCGGCGGTCAGCGTCGGCCTGGTGTTCGCCGCCGAACTGGCCCGCCTGGCGGGCAGGCTGGACGACGCCACCGCCGACCGCCACCGCTCGATCCTCACCTCGCTCGGCCTGCCGACAGGCTACGACCCGGACGCTCTCGGCCAGCTCCTGGAGGGCATGCGGTCGGACAAGAAGACCCGCTCGGGCGTGCTGCGGTTCGTGGTGCTCGACGGCCTGGCCAAGCCCGGTCGGCTGGAGGGACCGGACCCGGCGCTCATCGCGGCGGCCTACTCCGCGGTCGCGTCCGAGCCGAAGTCGGGCGGCGGCGTCCTGCTCTGACCCCGCCCAGCCATCGATCCCGCCCAGCCATCCCGAGTCGCGCCGACGCACACCCCGCGCCCGGCGGACGCACACCCCGGAGGGCCAAGTCGACTCTGCGGCGGGCTGGCGCGGGGTGGCGGACACCCCCGAGCCAAGCCGCCGCAGACCAGACACAGCCCGCCGCAGACACAGGGGCCGGGCGCCACACCTTCTTTTTTCCGGCAACAAATGAGGGATTACCGTTCATCCCCGAAGCCGGTGCCACTTTCGGGTGATCATCGTGCGCCGATGACGGCGGCCTGAATGACGGCCGTGCGATTGAGCGTGCGTTGAGGGAGGGCGGAGGGCGGTGGGCACCTGCACCACGTCGAGCTGTGGGTGCCCGACCTGGCCCGTGCGGAGCACAGCATCGGCTGGCTGCTCGGCGAGCTGGGCTGGGTCGAGTACCAGCGCTGGTCGGCGGGTGTGAGCTGGCGACTCGGCCCCACCTACCTCGTGGTCGAGCACTCGCCCGCCCTGGACGCACACCACCGGCTCGGCACGGGGCTGAACCACCTGGCGTTCCACGTCGGCGGTCGGCGGGAGGTCGATCGGTTGGCCGGCGCCGCGACCGGACACGGCTGGGCACCGTTGTTCGCGGACAAATATCCCCACGCGGGTGGTCCCGATCACTACGCCGCCTATCTGGAGAACACGGACGGCTTCGAAGTGGAGCTCGTGGCCTCGTCCGGTTGACACTCGACAGACGGAGTGGATCTCTACACTGAACCGAACCGGGTGCGCCGCCGTGGTCCCGGTGTCAGAACGCCGGCAGAAGTGGAGATCGGCCCCGCCATGTCCAGGTCCGATGCGGGAGCGGTGAGGCTCCTCGGGTCCGCGATGACCGTCGTGCTGGTGACGGCCTGCGCCCCGAGCGCCGCCGACCCGGCGTCGGCACCCGCCCCGAGCAGCGCCGCGCCCACGTCGAGCCCGCCGAGCAGCAGCACGGCCGCGGAGCCGCCGAAGCCGGAGCCGGTGCCGCTGGCCGCCGACCGGGGCAGGCAGAGCGGTGGCGTGGTCGCGCACGGCGGCGACGCGCCGTACAACTACGGGCCGACGATCCTGCTGGAGGGCGGCCGGCACCGCATGTGGTGGTGCAGCCAGCTCATGGTGGCCGCGCCACCCGGCGACGACCTGCTCTACGCGGAGAGCGCCTCGGCGGCCGGCCCCTTCGCCGCGCCCAACGGCATGCCCGCCGTGCCGGTGCTGTCCGGCAGCGTCACCGGCTTCGACGGCGTGCACACCTGCGACCCGTCGGTGATCAGGCTCGGCGACACCTACTACCTCTACTACACGGGCGCGGCGGGTGATCACGCCAACGGCAACGCCATCGGGGTCGCCACGAGCCCGGACGGCACCTCGTGGACGCGCGCCGCGGGCGGCAAGCCGATCGTGAGCCCGTCCTACGACAAGACCAGGGACAACACCTACGGCGCCGGCCAACCGTCGGTGCTGGTCGTCGACGGCTGGTTCCACCTCATGTTCACCGACACCACCGGCGAGGCGGCCGGGTGGAACGGCGCGGGCCAGTTCGTGCTGCGGTCCAAGGACCCGACGTTCGCCTCCGGCGTGCAGGCGCTCGGGCCGGCGGGCTTCCAGCAGGTGCCCGACACGCGTTCGAAGCGGACCCGCTCGGTGGTCGACGCGTTCAGCGCCGACTGGATGTACGTCGCCGCGCTGCGCGCGTTCGTCATCGCCCACGAGACCGAGCACGGCACGACGTTGACGTTCTGGAACAAGGAGTTCACCGCGAACCCCCACCCCCAGGTGCACATCCCCGGCCCCTGGCGGGAGGGCCCCGGCTTGGTCCGCACACCCCTCGGGCACGCGCCGGTGACCGCCGACGACCCGTGCGGCCGGATCGCGGTGGACGTGGTCCGCGCGACCGTGGACGGCGCGGCGGCCGCGCCGACCGACCTCGGCCAGTTCGGGCTCGACCTCGCGAACGTGCCGGGCTGCGCGGGTGAGGACTCGGCGGCGTTGCTGCGCGGCTACGCCGTGCCGTCGCCCGCGAACACCACGGACCTCGTGCTGGACGGCGAGGTGGTGCGGCTGGAGCGCCGTTCGGTGACCGACCGGCTCGCCACCAGGGTGCTCGACCGCCGTCCGCCGGTCGTGGACGACCTGCCCGTCGCGGCGGAGATCCCGGCCGGCGCGAAGGCGGTGCGCGCGCCCGACGGCCGGATCGGGCTGCTGGTGAAGGACCGGCTGTGGGCGCTCGGCGCGGGCGAGGCCGCGCTCGAGATCGTCACGCTGAACTCGTCGCAGCTCACGTCGGTCACGAAGAAGGAGTGGGAGTCGTACCAGCAGGCGGGCGAACTGCGCCGCTGACGCCCGCCGAACCGCCGCGAACGCTGGGCTCCCGCGAGCCTTGATCAGCTGAGACCCGCCGGGCTAGCGCGACCCGTCGGCCTGCCGCGAGCCGTCCGGCTGGGGCATGGCGTTGCCGAGGCCCATCCCGACCGCCGCCGTCGCCATCACCAGCAACGCGGTGAACGCCGCGCCCCCGGTCAGCGCCGCCCCGAGCGATTCGAGCCCCGTCTGGTCGACCAGCGACCGCCCGGCCACCCCCGCGACCCCGGCCAGCGGCCCGGCCACCAGCGCCGCGACGAACCACACCATGCCGCGCCCCTCGAGCTGCCGCCACGCGTCCAACGCGCCCCACAACACCCCGATCACGACCACCAGCCCGATCGCGATGTACCGGGTGGACGAGGCGGCCTCCGGGCTGTGGACGCTCACCGCCGAGGTGCCGGTCTGCACCCCGCCGTGGAACAGACCCAGCCAGAACCCTCGGACCAGCCACGCGCGCATGCGTCCCACCCTAAGTCGGACCGACAGCCCGTCATAGCACCCACCGGGCCCGCACTGTCCGTCACACGACTGTCGCACGATTCAGCACGGTTCACCCGATCGAGTGGCACGGTGAGGTGGTCCACCGGGCCTTACGCTGCTGACATGCCGCACTCCACTCGCCGCGCCGCCCTGCGCGCCACGCTCCGGGACCGGGAGCTCGACGCGCTGCTGGTGACGAACCTGCTCAACGTCCGCTACCTCACCGGGTTCACGGGCTCGAACGCGGCGCTGCTCGTGCACGCCGACTCCGAGGACGCGACGGTGTTCTGCACCGACGGCCGGTACCTCACCCAGGCCGCCGCGCAGGTGCCGGACCTGGAGCGGGTCATCGACCGGCCGTGCGACGCGGTGCTGGTCGAGCGGGCGGCGAAGGCGGGCGCGGGCCGGGTCGGGTTCGAGAGCCGCCACGTGACCGTGGACGGCCTGGACCAGCTCACGGCCGCGGCCGACGGCGCCGAGCTGGCGCCCGCCGCCGACCTGGTCGAACGACTGCGGCTGGTCAAGGACGACGCCGAGGTCGAGGCCCTGCGGATGGCGTGCGCGGCGGCCGACCGAGCGCTGGCCGGCCTCGTCGAGCACGGTGGCCTGCGGCCGGGCCGCAGCGAGAGGGAGATCGCCCGCGAGCTGGAGAGCCGCATGCTCGACCACGGCGCGGCGGGCCCGTCATTCGAGTCGATCGTGGCGACGGGCGCCAACTCGGCCGTGCCGCACCACCGGCCGACCGACGCCCTGGTCCGCGACGGCGACTTCGTGAAGCTGGACTTCGGCGCGCTGGTCGACGGCTACCACTCCGACATGACCCGCACCCTGGTCGTCGGCCGGGCCGCGGACTGGCAGCGCGAGCTGTACCACCTGGTCGCGGCCTCGCAGGCGGCGGGCCGGGCCGCGCTGGCGGTCGGCACGCCGTTCGCGGACGTGGACGCGGCGGCGCGCGGCGTGATCGAGGAGGCGGGGCACGGCGACGAGTTCCTGCACGGCCTCGGCCACGGCGTCGGCCTGCAGATCCACGAGGCTCCAGCGCTGTCGAAGGCGGGTGACGGTACACTTCTGCCCGGTATGGCGGTCACCGTCGAGCCCGGTGTGTACCTGGCCGGGAAGGGTGGTGTCCGCATCGAGGACACGCTCGTGGTGCGCGAAGGCGCCCCGGAGCTCCTCACCCTGACCACGAAGGAGCTCGTGGTCATCTGAAGTCGGATCGCCTGGAATCGGATTCGTCGGCCGAGCCGACGTCGTCCTCCACTCACGCAACAGGAGAGCCCACCACCGTGGCCACCACCAACGACCTGAAGAACGGCCTGGTGCTGAACCTCGACGGCCAGCTGTGGACCGTCACCGCGTTCCAGCACGTGAAGCCGGGCAAGGGCGGCGCCTTCGTGCGCACCACGTTGAAGCACGTCCTGTCCGGCAAGGTCGTGGACAAGACCTTCAACGCGGGCACCAAGGTCGAGACGGCCACCGTCGACAAGCGCGGCATGACCTACCTGTACAAGGACGGCGCCGACTTCGTCTTCATGGACGGCGACACCTACGACCAGATCAGCATCCCGGCCGAGACGGTCGGCGACGCGGCGAACTACATGCTGGAGAACCAGGAAGCGGTCGTCGCCATGCACGAGGGCGTCGCGCTCTACGTCGAGCTCCCGACCTCGGTCGAGCTCGTGATCCAGCACACCGACCCGGGCCTGCAGGGCGACCGCTCCACCGGCGGCACCAAGCCCGCCACGCTGGAGACCGGCGCGGAGATCCAGGTGCCGCTGTTCGTCACGACCGGCGAGAAGATCAAGGTCGACACCCGCGACGGCCGTTACCTGGGCCGCGTGAACGGCTGAGATGGGCGCACGGAGCAAGGCCCGCAAACGCGCGCTGGACGTCCTCTACGAGGCCGACCTGCGGGGCGCCGACCCGGTCACGCTGCTCGCGGACCGGGTCGGTTCGACGGACGTGCCGCCGGTGAACGACTACACGATCGTCCTGGTGGAAGGCGTCACGGCGCACCGCGCGCGCATCGACGACCTGATCTCCGAGCACGCGGAGGGCTGGACGCTGCAGCGCATGCCGGCGGTCGACCGCGCGGTGCTGCGGATCGGGCTCTACGAGCTGCTGTGGGCCGCCGACGTGCCGGACGCGGTCGCGATCGACGAGGCGGTCGAGCTGGCCAAGGGCCTGTCCACGGACGACTCGCCGCGGTTCGTCAACGGCGTGCTCGGCCGGATCGCGGTCATCGCCGACCAGCTCCGGGCCGTGCTCTAGCCACCCGCGGCGCTCCAGCCACACCGCACGTCCCAGTGCCTGCCGCCGAGCAGGCCGGAAGGGCCACCCGTTGGCGAACCGCCGGGTGGCCCTTTTCCGCGTGCTCAGTCCTCCTTGGCCGGACGGGCCTCGGGAGGCAGCACGCCCCAGTCGATGAGCTGCTCGGTCAGCTCGCCGGGCGTCATGTCGTAGATGATCGCCAGCGAGCGCAGGTCCTCGGTCCGGATGGACAGCACCTTGCCGTTGTAGTCGCCGCGCTGGCTCTGGATGGTGGCCGCGTACCGCGCGAGCGGCCCGACCTTCTCCGCCGGCAGCTGTTGCAGCCGTTCCAGGTTGATGACGATCTTCGTGGCGGGTTCCGCGCCGGACGGCACCCGACCTTCCGGCAGCAGCTCGGCCACCGGGACGCCGTAGAAGTCGGCCAGCTCGGCGAGCTTCTGCACGGTCACGGCGCGGTCGCCGCGTTCGTACGAGCCGACGACCACGGCCTTCCAGCGACCGCCGGACTTCTGCTCGACGCCGTGCAAAGACAAGCCCTGCTGCTGGCGGATCGCGCGGAGCTTTGCCCCCAGCGCCTTGGCGTAGTCGCCCATGTGGCGGTTCTCCGTTCATTCGCCCCGTCAGCCGGTAGGGGACTGCCGCGGGGAGGCTTAGATCAATACGCAGAGTAATGATTGCTCTCCGTGGTCACCAGGTCAAGCTGATCTCGTTGGGACAGGTGGGCGAGACCACGCACACCACCCGGAAGATTGACCGCGCTCGCCTGATACGGTGCTGGTCAGCCCGGTCGCAGCCGGGTGTCCGACGTCCTTTAAGGACCCGTCCAGCGAGGCGGGGAAGGAGGTCCAACCGTGGCGCCACGTCAACGTGGCGCGACGGACCCGGCCGGGGAGCGAGAGCTCCTGTCGGCCGGCGACGTCGCGCGCACCGTCGCCCGAATGGCCCATCAGATCATCGAGAAGACCGCTCTTGATGCACCGAGCGCACCCGCGGTAGTCCTGATGGGGATTCCGAGCCGGGGAGCGCCGCTGGCCCGCCGGCTGGCCGTGCGGATCGCCGAGTTCTCGGGCGTCGAGGTGCCCACCGGCACGCTGGACGTGACCCTCTACCGGGACGACCTGCGCCGAGGGCCCACCCGCCCGCTGGAGGCGACCAAGCTGCCCGAGGGCGGCGTCGACGACAAGCTCGTGGTCCTGGTGGACGACGTGCTGTTCTCCGGTCGCACGATCCGCGCCGCGCTCGACGCCCTGCGCGACCACGGCCGCCCGCGCGCCGTGCAGCTGGCCGTGCTGGTCGACCGGGGCCACCGCGAGCTGCCGATCCGCGCGGACTACGTGGGCAAGAACGTGCCCACGGCCCGCACCGAGGAGGTCCACGTGCTGCTGGAGGAGTTCGACCAGCGCGACGGGGTGGTGCTGCGGTGAAGCACCTGCTCACCACCGAGGGCATCGACCCGGCGCAGGCGACCGCCATCCTGGACACCGCGGCGAACCTCAAGCAGGCCCTCGAAGGCCGTGAAGTGCGCAAACTGCCGACGCTGCGCGGTCGCACGGTCATCACGATGTTCTACGAGAACTCCACCCGCACGCGCGTCAGCTTCGAGATCGCGGGCAAGTGGATGAGCGCGGATGTGGTGAACGTCTCGTCGTCGGGCTCCAGCGTGGGCAAGGGCGAGTCGTTGCGCGACACCGCGCTGACCCTGGCCGCGGCCGGCGCGGACTGCGTCATCGTGCGGCACCCGGCGTCCGGCGCGGCGCACCGGCTGGCGGGCTGGCTGCGCGAGGCGGGCACGTCGGTGGTCAACGCGGGCGACGGCATGCACGAGCACCCCACCCAGGCCCTGCTCGACGCGGCCACCCTGCGGGAACGGCTCGGCGACCTGCGCGACCGCCGGATCGCCATCGTCGGCGACGTGCTGCACAGCCGGGTCGCCCGGTCCAACGTGCACCTGCTCACCGCGCTGGGCGCGGACGTGACGCTCGTCGCGCCGCCGACCCTGCTGCCGGTCGGGGTGGCGAACTGGGGGGTTCCCTCGCCCGCCGGCGGCGGAGGCGCACTCACCGTCTCGCACGAGCTGGACGCCGAGCTGCCCAGCCTCGACGCCGTGATGCTGCTGAGGGTCCAGGCCGAGCGCATGCACGGGGGGTTCTTCCCGTCGGCCCGCGAGTACTCGATCGCCTACGGCCTGAGCGAGCGGCGGCTCAAGCTGCTGCCCGAGCACGCCGTCGTGCTGCACCCCGGCCCGATGCTGCGCGGCATGGAGATCGCCTCGGCGGTCGCCGACTCGCCCCGCGCGGCGATCACCGACCAGGTGCGCAACGGCGTGCACGTGCGCATGGCCGTGCTCTACCACCTGCTTGCCCACGAGGAGGAGACCGCGTGAAGCCCTTGATCCTCAAGGGAGTACGACCGTACGGCGAAGGTGACCCGGTTGACGTGCTGGTCCGCGACGGCGTGATCGCCGCGATCGGGTCCGTCGAAGCAGAAGACGCGGAAGTGGTCGAGGGCGACGGCGCGATCCTGCTGCCCGGCTTCGTCGACCTGCACACCCACCTGCGCGAACCCGGCCGCGAGGACACCGAGACCATCGCCACCGGCTCGGCCGCCGCCGCGCTGGGCGGCTACACGGCGGTGTTCGCCATGGCCAACACGAGCCCGGTCGCGGACAACGAGGTCGTCGTCCAGCACGTCGCCCGGCGCGGGCGCGAGGTCGGCCTGGTCGACGTGCACCCGGTCGGCGCGGTCACCGTCGGCCTGGAGGGCGTGAAGCTCGCCGAGCTGGGCACGATGGCGAAGGCGGGCGTCCGGGTGTTCTCCGACGACGGCCACTGCGTGCACGACCCGCTGATCATGCGACGCGCGCTGGAGTACAGCAAGGCGCTGGACGTGGTCGTCGCGCAGCACGCGGAGGAGCCCCGGCTGACCGTGGGCGCGCAGGCGCACGAGGGCGAGCAGGCGTCGCGGCTGGGGTTGCCGGGCTGGCCGGCCGCCGCCGAGGAGTCGATCGTGGCCCGGGACTGCCTGCTGGCGCTGCACGCGGGCGCCCGGCTGCACGTCTGTCACGTCTCCACCACCGGCACGGCCGACGTGCTCAGGTGGGCCAAGGCCCGGGGCACGGAGGTCTCCGCCGAGGTCACGCCGCACCACCTGCTGCTGACCGACGAGCGGCTGGCGACCTACGACCCGGTGAACAAGGTCAACCCGCCGCTGCGCACCGCGGCCGACGTGCGGGTGCTGCGCGAGGCGCTGGCCGAGGGCGTCATCGACTGCGTGGCCACCGACCACGCGCCGCACGCCGTGCAGGACAAGGACACCGAGTGGTCCGCCGCCCGGCCCGGCATGCTCGGCCTGCAGACCGCGCTGTCGATCGTGGTGGAGACCATGGTCAGGACCGGGCTGCTGGACTGGCGCGGCGTGGCGCGGGTGATGAGCGAGCGGCCCGCCGAGATCGCGGGCCTGCCCGACCAGGGCCGGCCGATCGAGGTCGGCGAGCCCGCCAACCTCGCCCTGGTCGACCCGGACGCCACCTGGACGGTGCGCGGCGCGGAGTTCGCCAGCATCGCGGCCAACACGCCGTTCGAGGGCATGGAGCTGCCCGGCGCGGTGGTGGCGACGCTGCTGCGCGGGCGCGTGACGGCGCTCGGCGGAAGGATCGCGGAATGACTCGCGTGCTGCTGTCGCTGGCCGTGCTGGCGATCTTCCTGCTGTGCCTGTACGGCATGTGGCGCGGCTGGCAGCGCCGCGCCCGCCGGCAGGCCGAGGTGCTGCCGGAGTTCCCTCGGCCGCCCGCCGAGACCGGCGCGACGATGCTGGAGACGACCGGCGTGTACGTCGGCACCACCATCGGCGACGACTGGCAGGACCGGGTCGCGGTCGGCGACATCGGCCACCGCGCCGAGGCGACCCTCAAGCTCACCGAGAACGGCGTGCTGGTGGAGCGCTCCGGCGCGAGCGCGCTGTGGATCCCGGTGGAACGGGTGGACGGGGCCCGCACGGCGCGCGGCCTCGCGGGCAAGGTGATGACGGCGGACGGCCTGCTGGTCGTGCGCTGGCACCTCGGCGACCGGGTGTTCGACACCGGGTTCCGGGGGGACGACAAGGACGTGTACGAGCAGTGGGTGCAAGCGCTGGGAGGCGACTCATGACGAACGCGGCACTGGTGCTGGAAGACGGCCGCGTGTTCCGCGGTGAGGCCTACGGCGCGGTCGGGGCGAGCCTCGGCGAGGTGGTGTTCTCCACCGGCATGACCGGCTACCAGGAGACCCTGACCGACCCGTCCTACCACCGCCAGATCGTGGTGCAGACGGCGCCGCAGATCGGCAACACCGGCTGGAACGACGAGGACGACGAGTCGAGCCGCATCTGGGTCTCCGGCTACGTGGTGCGCGACCCGGCCCGCGTGCCGTCCAACTGGCGCTCCACGCGCAGCCTGGACGACGCGCTGGTCGACCAGGGCGTCGTCGGCGTCTCGGGCATCGACACCCGGATGCTGACCCGCCACCTGCGCGAACAGGGCGCGATGCGTGCGGGCGTGTTCTCCGGCGACGACCTCGGCAGCGTCGAGGAGATGCTGGAGCGGGTCCGCAGCGCGCCGCCCATGGTGGGCGCGGACCTCGCGGGCGACGTGACCACGCCCGAGCCGTACGTGGTCGATGCCGTCGGCGAGCGCCGCTTCACCGTGGCCGCGCTGGACCTGGGCATCAAGTCCAACACGCCGCGGATGATGGCCGCCCGCGGCATCGAGGTGCACGTCCTGCCGCTCACCTCGACCGTGGACGACCTGGTCGCGGTCAAGCCCGACGGCGTGTTCCTGTCCAACGGCCCCGGCGACCCGGCGACCCAGGCGCACGCGGTCGAGCTGACCCGCGGCGTGCTGGACCGGCGGATCCCGCTGTTCGGCATCTGCTTCGGCAACCAGATCCTCGGCCGCGCGCTCGGCCGCGACACCTACAAGATGCGCTACGGCCACCGGGGCATCAACATCCCGGTGATCGACGTGGCGACCGGCAAGGTGGCGATCACCGCGCAGAACCACGGGTTCGCGCTGGAGGGCGAGCCGGGCGAGGAGTTCGCCTCCGACTTCGGGCGCGTGCTGCTGAGCCACTACTGCCCCAACGACGGCACGGTCGAAGGCGTCCGCGCCCTGGAAGTGCCCGCGTTCAGCGTGCAGTACCACCCGGAGGCGGCGGCGGGTCCGCACGACGCCGCCCCGCTGTTCGACGAGTTCGTGACGATGATGAGCGAGGGCCGCTGACCATGCCGAAGAGGACTGATCTCAAGCACGTGCTGGTCATCGGCTCCGGCCCGATCGTCATCGGCCAGGCCTGCGAGTTCGACTACTCGGGCACCCAGGCGTGCCGGGTGCTGCGCGAGGAGGGCCTGCGGGTCTCCCTCGTCAACTCGAACCCGGCGACGATCATGACGGACCCCGAGTTCGCCGACGCCACCTACGTCGAGCCGATCACCCCGGAGTTCGTCGAGAAGGTCATCGCGGCCGAGCGGCCGGACGCCATCCTGGCCACGCTGGGCGGCCAGACCGCGCTGAACACCGCCATCGCGCTGCACGAGCGCGGTGTGCTGGAGAAGTACAACGTCGAGCTGATCGGCGCGGACATCGACGCCATCGAGCGCGGCGAGGACCGGCAGATCTTCAAGGACCTGGTCCGCAAGATCGGCGCGGACGTGCCGCGCAGCGCGGTCTGCAAGACCATGGAGGACGTCCGCGCGACCGTGGCCGACCTGGGCCTGCCGGTCGTCATCCGGCCGTCGTTCACCATGGGCGGCCTCGGCTCGGGCATGGCGCACACCCCCGAGGAGCTGGAGCGGCTGGCCGCGAGCGGCCTGGCCGAGTCCCCGGTCACCGAGGTGCTGATCGAGGAGAGCGTGCTCGGCTGGAAGGAGTACGAGCTCGAGCTGATGCGCGACCGCAACGACAACGTGGTCGTCGTCTGCTCCATCGAGAACATCGACCCGATGGGCGTGCACACCGGTGACTCGGTGACCGTGGCGCCGGCGATGACGCTCACCGACCGCGAGTACCAGCACATGCGCGACGTCGGCATCGCGGTCATCCGCGAGGTCGGGGTGGACACCGGCGGCTGCAACATCCAGTTCGCCATCCACCCCGGCAACGGCCGCATGGTCGTCATCGAAATGAACCCGCGCGTGTCCCGTTCGTCGGCTCTGGCGTCGAAAGCGACCGGTTTCCCGATCGCCAAGATCGCCGCGAAACTCGCCATCGGCTACACGCTGGACGAGATCCAGAACGACATCACCGGGGAAACGCCGGCCAGTTTCGAACCGACGCTGGACTACGTCGTGGTGAAGGTGCCGAGGTTCGCGTTCGAGAAGTTCCCGGGCGCGGACAGCACGCTCACCACGACCATGAAGTCGGTGGGCGAGGCGATGTCCATCGGCCGCAGCTTCATCGAGGCGCTCGGCAAGGCGTTGCGCTCCATGGAGACCAAGGCCGGCGGCTTCTGGACGGTGCCGGACCCCGCCGACTCGCTGGAGTCCACTCTGGACGCCCTGCGCAAGGGCCACGACGGCCGCCTGTACACGGTGGATCGCGCGCTGCGCCTCGGCGCGACGATCGAGCAGGTCCACGAGGCGTCGCGGATCGACCCGTGGTTCATCGAGCAGCTGGCCTGGCTGGTCGACCTGCGTGCCGAGATCGAGGACGCGCCGGTGCTGGACGAGCGCCTGCTGCGCAAGGCCAAGCGGGCGGGCCTGTCGGACCGGCAGGTCGCCGCGCTGCGCCCGGAGCTGGCCGGCGAGGACGGCGTCCGCTCGCTGCGCCACCGGCTGGCGGTGCGGCCGGTGTTCAAGACGGTCGACACGTGCGCCGCCGAGTTCGCCGCCAGGACGCCGTACCACTACTCGGCCTACGAGCTGGACCCCGACGCCGAGACCGAGGTGACCGGGCAGCCGGACAAGCCGAAGGTGCTGATCCTCGGCTCGGGCCCGAACCGGATCGGGCAGGGCATCGAGTTCGACTACTCGTGCGTGCACGCGGCCATGGCGCTGCGCGAGGCCGGGTACGAGACGGTGATGGTCAACTGCAACCCGGAGACGGTCTCCACCGACTACGACACCTCGGACCGGCTGTACTTCGAGCCGCTGACGTTCGAGGACGTGCTGGAGGTGTTCCACTCCGAGCAGCGCTCCGGCACGGTCGTGGGCGTCATCGTGCAGCTCGGCGGCCAGACCCCGCTCGGCCTCGCGCAGCGGCTCGCGGACGCGGGCGTGCCGGTCGTGGGCACCCCGCCGCACGCCATCCACCTCGCCGAGGAGCGCGGCGCGTTCGGCCAGGTCCTCGCCGACGCCGGCCTGCCCGCGCCGAAGTACGGCATGGCCACCTCGTTCGCGCAGGCCAAGGCCATCGCCGACGAGATCGGCTACCCGGTGCTGGTGCGGCCCTCGTACGTGCTCGGCGGTCGTGGCATGGAGATCGTCTACGACGAGGAGACCCTCCAGGGCTACATCCAGCGCGCCACCGAGGTCAGCCCGGAGCACCCGGTGCTGGTCGACCGGTTCCTCGACGACGCCATCGAGATCGACGTGGACGCCCTCTACGACGGCAACGAGGTGTTCATCGGGGGTGTGATGGAACACATCGAGGAGGCCGGCGTGCACTCCGGCGACTCGGCGTGCGCCCTGCCCCCGATCACGCTCGGCGAGTCCGACGTCGAGGCGGTCCGGCGGTCCACGCTGGCCATCGCCGAGGGCATCGGCGTGCGCGGCCTGCTCAACGTGCAGTACGCGCTGAAGGACGACGTGCTGTACGTCCTGGAGGCCAACCCGCGCGCCTCGCGCACCGTGCCGTTCGTCTCCAAGGCCACGGCCGTGCCGCTGGCCAAGGCCGCGGCCCGGATCATGCTCGGCGCCACCGTGGCCCAGCTGCGGGCCGAGGGGATGCTGCCCAAGACGGGCGACGGCGCGAAGCTGCCGCCGCACGCCCCGGTCGCGGTCAAGGAAGCCGTGCTCCCGTTCCACCGGTTCCGCACGCCGGAGGGCAAGGGCGTCGACTCGCTGCTCGGCCCGGAGATGAAGTCGACCGGCGAGGTCATGGGCATCGACGTGTCGTTCGGCATGGCCTACGCCAAGTCCCAGACCGCCTCCTACGGCTCCCTGCCCACGTCGGGCCGGGTGTTCGTGTCGGTGGCCAACCGGGACAAGCGGGCCATGATCTTCCCGGTCAAGAGGCTCGCCGACCTGGGCTTCGAGGTGCTGGCCACCGCCGGGACGGCCGAGGTGCTGCGCCGCAACGGCATTCCCTGCACGATCGTGCGCAAGCACTTCGAGGGCGCCGACAACATCGTGGACGCCATCCTCGCGGGCACCGTCGACATGATCATCAACACCCCGTACGGCAACAACGGGCCGCGCGTCGACGGCTACGAGATCCGCACCGCCGCCGTGGCCAAGGACATCCCGTGCGTGACCACGATCCAGGGCGCGGCGGCGGCCGTGCACGGCATCGAGGCCGCCATCCGCGGCGACATCGGCGTGCGGCCCCTCCAGGCCCTCCAAGCGGCCCTGAGGGGGGACGCGTGATGGGGGAGACCCAGCGGTTCGGGGCACGGATGGCGAAGGCCGTCGCCGAGCACGGCCCCCTGTGCGTGGGCATCGACCCGCACCCCGGCCTGCTGGCGTCCTGGGGCCTCTCCCAGGACGCCGCGGGGCTGGAGCGGTTCGCGCTGACGTGCGTGGAGGCGTTCGGCGGCCACGTGGCGCTGGTGAAGCCGCAGGCGGCCTTCTTCGAGGCGCACGGGTCACGGGGCGTGGCGGTGCTGGAACGCGTCGTGGCGGACCTCAGGGACAGCGGCACGCTGGTGCTGGTGGACGCGAAGCGCGGCGACATCGGCTCCACCATGGCCGCGTACGCCGCGGCCTACCTCACCGAGGGCTCCCCGTTGGCCGGCGACGCGGTCACCGCGTCGCCGTACCTCGGCTTCGGATCGCTCGGCCCGGCGCTGGAAGCCGCCGCCGCGAGCGGTCGCGGAATATTCGTGCTCGCGTTGACTTCGAATCCGGAGGGGGCCTCCGTGCAGCGCGCGGTGGGGCCCGACGGGCGTTCCGTGGCGCAGTCGATCGTGGACGCCGCGGCCCGCGCGAACGCCGGTGTCGAGCCGCTCGGCGACGTCGGCCTGGTGGTCGGCGCGACCGTCGGCGATCACCGGTTGGACCTCTCTGACCTGCACGGATACGTCCTCGCGCCGGGTTTCGGGGCTCAGGGCGCAACGGTCGCCGACCTGCGCGCGCTCTTCGGCGCGGAGCTGCGCGGAGTGCTCCCGACGTCCTCCCGGGACGTGCTCAGGCACGGCCCCGAAGCCGCAAAGTTGCGGTCGGCGGCGGACGCCGTGCGGCGCTCCCTGGAGATGTGATCACGATCAAATCGCGACACGCTTCACGTGGTCCGCTCACCTGCGCAAACGTTCCCTGGTACGGTCCTGGCCACCGACGGGTCCATCACCCATCGAGCGCATACCACACACGGCGTGCGCAAGGCGTTACCGGTGGCGGTGATGGGCTTGTTGGTGGGTGTTGGTACTACTACCACCCGCCGCAACCACTCCAGCGCTGAAAGATTCACCTGACTGGGACCCACGTTGTACCCAGGCAATTGCGCTCGGTACGGTCGCGGCACCGATCCAGAATTGAAATTCCCACACCACGGAGGAAATCGTGGCCCTTCCCCAGCTTACCGAGGAGCAGCGGGCCGCAGCGCTGGAGAAGGCTGCTGCCGCTCGTCGCACTCGGGCTGAGCTCAAGGAGCGCCTCAAGCGTGGCGGCACGAACCTGACCGACGTGCTGAAGGCCGCCGAGAGCGACGAGGTCCTTGGCAAGATGAAGGTGTCCGCGCTGCTCGAGGCGCTTCCGGGCGTCGGCAAGGTGCGTGCGCAGCAGATCATGGAGCGCCTTGAGATCGCTCCGTCCCGTCGGCTGCGCGGCCTGGGTGAGCGGCAGCGCAAGGCGCTGCTCACCGAGTTCAGCGGCGAGTGAGTGATGGCACCGGGGTGGGGTCGGGCGCACGCGCCCGGCCCCGCCTCACCGTTCTGTCCGGCCCGTCCGGCGTGGGCAAGTCCAGCGTGCTGGCCGAGCTCCGCCGGATGGGACCGGAGATCCACTTCAGCGTCTCGGTGACCACGCGGAAGCCGAGGCCGGGCGAGGTCGACGGGGTGCACTACCACTTCGTCGACGGCGCCGAGTTCCGCGACATGGTCGCCAGGGGCGAGCTCCTGGAGCACGCCGAGTTCGCGGGCAACTGCTACGGCACGCCCAAGGAGCCGGTCGAGCGGGCCCTGGCGGCCGGCACGCCGTCCCTGCTGGAGATCGAGTTGCAGGGCGCCCGGCAGGTCCGGGTCGCGATGCCGGAGGCCCAGCTGGTCATGCTGGCCCCGCCGTCGTGGGAGGACCTGGTCGGCCGGCTCACCGGCCGCGGCACCGAGGACCCCGCCGTGGTCGCCCGCCGGCTGGAGATCGCCAGGGAGGAACTGGCGGCCGAGCCGGAGTTCGACGAGGTCGTGGTGAACGACGACGTGAAGTCGGCCGCCGCGAGCTTGCTAAACTTGGTGGTCGGCCCGGTGCCCGACGCGTGAGCACGCGCGTCGCGAGGCACGGGACGGTTGTCTCGACACGATGACGACACAGACCCACCCCTGAACCGCAGGAGCGTTGACGAGTGACCACGCACACCGAGCTGGGCCCGCTCTCGGGTACTCCGGAGGGCATCACCAACCCCCCGATCGACGACCTCCTGGAGCAGGTCAGCTCGAAGTACGCGCTGGTGATCTACGCCGCCAAGCGCGCGCGCCAGATCAACGACTACTACGCGCAGCTCGGCGAGGGCCTGCTCGAGTACGTCGGCCCGCTGGTCGAGCCGGGCCCGCGCGAGAAGCCGCTGTCGATCGCGCTCCGGGAGATCCACGCGGGTCTCCTCGAGCACACCGAGGGCGAGTGACCGAGGCCGTCGCCCCCGACCGCCCCAGCGTCATCCTGGGGGTGGGCGGGGGCATCGCCGCGTACAAGGCGTGCGAGGTGCTGCGCCGGCTCACCGAGTCCGGCCACGCCGTGCGCGTCGTGCCGACGGACGGCGCGCTGAAGTTCGTCGGCGCGGCCACGTTCGAGGCGCTGTCCGGTCAACCCGTGCAGACCGGGGTGTTCGAGGACGTGCCGTCGGTGCCGCACGTGAAGCTGGGGCAGAACGCCGACCTGGTCGTCGTCGCGCCCGCCACGGCGAACCTGATCGCGAAGGCCGCCCACGGCCTGGCCGACGACCTGCTCACCAACACGCTGCTGACCGCCCGCTGCCCCGTCCTGCTCGTGCCGGCGATGCACACCGAGATGTGGGAGCACCCCGCGACCCGGGCGAACGTCGCGCTGCTGCGCTCGCGCGGCGTGATCGTCGCCGAACCGGCCAGCGGCAGGCTGACCGGCAAGGACACCGGCAAGGGCAGGCTGCCCGAGCCCGCCGAGATCGTCGACCTGGCCCGGTTGCTGCTGGCGCGCCCCGACGCGCTGCCGCGCGACCTGGAGGGCGTGCACGTCGCCGTGTCGGCGGGCGGCACGCGCGAGCCGCTCGACCCGGTGCGCTTCCTGGGCAACCGCTCGTCCGGCCGGCAGGGCTTCGCGCTGGCCAGGGTCGCCGCCCAGCGCGGCGCGCGGGTGACGCTGGTCGCCGCGCACACCGCGGACCTGGCCGCGCCCGCCGGGGTGGACGTCGTGCGCGTCGGCTCGGCGTTGGAGCTGCGTGACGCGATGCACACCGTCGCCGCCACCGCCGACGTCGTGGTGATGGCCGCGGCCGTCGCCGACTTCCGGCCGGTCGACCTGGTCCAGCACAAGATCAAGAAGACCGGGCGCGACCCCGACCCGGTCGCGCTCACCCGCAACCCGGACATCCTGGCCGAACTGGTCGCCGCGCGGCGGCCGGGCCAGGTCGTCGTGGGGTTCGCGGCCGAGACGGGGGACGCCGGGACGGGCGTGCTCGAGTACGGTCGCGCGAAGCTCAAGCGCAAGGGCTGCGACTGGCTCGTCGTCAACGCCGTCGGCGACGGGCGCGCGTTCGAGGTCGAGGACAACGCCGGCTGGCTGCTGTCCGCCGACGGCGCGGAGACCCCGATCCCGCACGGCTCGAAGGCGCGGCTGGCGTCCGCATTGTGGGACGCCGTGGCCCCGGCCGTCGAACGGGACCCTTCGCGCGCGAGCGCTCAGTAAGCTTGAGACCATTCGCAGATCGGACAGTTAGGGAGTGTCGTGAGCCAGCACAGCAGCAGGCTGTTCACCAGTGAGTCGGTGACCGAAGGGCACCCGGACAAGATCTGCGACGCCATCAGCGACTCGATCCTCGACGCGCTGCTGGCGAAGGACCCGCGCTCGCGCGTCGCGGTGGAGACGATGGTCACCACCGGCCAGGTGCACGTGGCGGGCGAGGTCACCACCGAGGCCTACGCCGACATCCCGTCGATCGTGCGGGACAAGATCGTCGAGATCGGCTACGACTCGTCGGCCAAGGGCTTCGACGGCTACTCGTGCGGCGTGAACGTGGCCATCGGCTCGCAGTCGCCCGACATCGCGCAGGGCGTGGACACCGCGTTCGAGAAGCGGGTCGAGGGCACCGAGGACGAGATCGCCAAGCAGGGCGCGGGCGACCAGGGCCTCATGTTCGGCTACGCCTGCACCGACACGCCCGAGCTGATGCCGCTGCCGATCGCGCTGGCGCACCGGCTGTCGCGGCGGCTGACCGCGGTCCGCAAGGACGGCACGGTGCCGTACCTGCGTCCCGACGGCAAGACCCAGGTCACCATCGAGTACGCGGGCGACCAGCCGGTGCGGCTGGACACCGTCGTGGTGTCCACGCAGCACGCGGACGGCATCGACCTGGAGAAGCTGCTCGGCGTCGACATCCGCCGGCACGTCGTGGCCCCCGAGGTCGACGCGCTCGGCCTGGACACCTCCGACGTGCGGCTGCTGGTCAACCCGACCGGCCGGTTCGTCATCGGCGGCCCGATGGGTGACGCCGGCCTGACCGGTCGCAAGATCATCGTCGACACCTACGGCGGCATGGCCCGCCACGGCGGCGGCGCGTTCTCCGGCAAGGACCCGTCGAAGGTGGACCGGTCCGCGGCGTACGCGATGCGCTGGGTGGCGAAGAACGCGGTGGCCGCCGGTCTGGCCACGCGCATCGAGGTGCAGGTGGCGTACGCCATCGGCAAGGCCGCGCCGGTCGGTCTGTTCGTGGAGACCTTCGGCACCGAGACGGTCGACCCGACCAAGATCCAGCAGGCGATCGGCGAGGTCTTCGACCTCCGCCCGGCCGCGATCATCCGCGACCTGGACCTGCTGCGCCCGATCTACGCCCCGACCGCCGCGTACGGCCACTTCGGCCGCACCGACGTCGAGCTGCCGTGGGAGAGCACGGACCGCGCCGACGCCCTCCGCGCCGCCGCGGGCGCCTGACGGCCCGAGACGTCACCGGCCGCCTGACGGCTGCCTGACGCATGGTCGCCTGATGCTCCGCAGGGGTCCCCGCCCAGGGGACCCCTGCTTTTTATTTTGCCGGCGGGGTCTGACGGTTCCGCGTCGATGTCCGCCGCGGGTCGCACGGGTGTGGTCCGCAGGACCTCCTGAGTTCACCGGCGCGCGTTAGACACGGTCATGCCCGCCACGCGTCGCACGCCGCCCACCGCCGCGGCAGGCTCCTCGCTGCCGCCGTCGGTGCACGAGGTGTTGGCCCGGGAGCCCCGGCCGGGCGGGTTGTCCGCCATCGAGCACGTCGTGCTGCTCGTCCGGGAGAGCCGGTCGTTCGACCACTGCTACGGCACGCTGCGCGGGGTGCGCGGCCTCGCCGACCGCAACGCGATCGACGACGCGCGCACCGCCACCGCCCACGACCGGCGGGACCTGCCGTTCGACTACGAACTGGCGGACACGTTCACGGTCTGCGACGCCTACCACGGCACGCCCCACGCCGAGGCGCAGTGGGCGGACTACGCCGAACGCCTGCAAGCCGCCAACACGTCATGGCGCGTCTACCGGGGGTGGGGCGACCGCCCGGACCCGTTCTCCGCCCGGTTCGCGCGCAAAGCCCTGCCGGGGGTGTTCCCCGACCTCGACGCGCTCGACGCGTTCCGGGCCGACGTGGTGGCGGGCCGGCTGCCCCGGGTGTCGTTCCTCATGGCCTGCGAGCACCCCGACCCCACGCTGACCTACCAGGTGCTGGACGCGGTGGCGTCCACGCCGGAGGTGTGGGACTCGACCGCGTTGTTCGTCACCCACGACGAGGCCGACGGGCACTTCGACCACGTGCCGCCGCCGTGCCCACCGCGCGACGGGCCCCCGCTGGGTCCACGCGTGCCGATGGTCGTCGTGTCGCCGTGGACGGTCGGCGGGTACGTGGACTCGCAGGTGTTCGACCACTCGTCCACGATCCGGTTCCTGGAACGGTGGCTCGGCGTGTCGGCGCCGGGGATCGACCCGTGGCGGCGGACCGCGTGCGGCGACCTGACCTCGGCGTTCGACTTCAGCCGGCGGGCGCGGCGGCCGGTGGTGGTGGAGCAGGGGCCGCCCGTCGACCGGCAGGAACCGGGGGCGCGGCCCGCCCGCCCGCTGCCCTACCAGCCGGACGCGTCCGGCGCGGCGGTCGGCGGCGAGGTGCGGCTGGAGCTGCGGAACTCGGGTCACGAGAGCGTGCACCTGGCGCTGTACCCGCACGCGGGCGAGTTCGAGGGCCCGGCGCACTTCGACGTGCGGTCCTCGGTGGACGTCGTGGTGCCGTTCGAGGACCGGTACCGGTTCACCGTGGTCGGGCCGAACGGGTTCCGGCGCGAGTTCGCGGGCGTTCGGGGCGAGTCGGCGGCGGTGGAGTCGTCGGCGCACAGCCGCATGGTGTCGATCACGTTGGCGAACTCCGGCACGTCGGACGTGACGTTCGCCGTGGTGGGGGACGGGCGGGACTTCACGGTGCCGGTGCGGCCGGGCAGGCGGCGGCTGGTGCCGTGGCTGACCGCGTTCCGGCACGGCTGGTACGACGTGACGATCACGTCGGACGGCGGGTTCCACCGCAGGCTGGCGGGGCACCTGGAGAACGGGCGGGAGAGCGTGTCGCCGACGATCACCCGGTCGTGATCTTGCTTGGCTCGAACGTTTGTTCGATACTGGGGTCATGACTGCACGGTTCGCGGTTCGGCCCCGGGTTGCGGGCGTCCACCCCGGTCTCTGGTAGACCTCCACCCGTGGCGGGCAAGGCGACGACCAGGCGCGGCGAGCGGGTTCCCGCCGCCTCGCTGCCGGTCGCCCGCGTGTGCGTGGACGTGCCGCTGGCGCACCTCGACCGGCCGTTCGACTACCAGGTGTCGACCGAGCAGGACGCGGACGCCGTGCCCGGCTGCCGGGTGCGGGTGCGGTTCGCCGGCCAGTTGGTGGACGGCTACCTGCTGGAGCGGGCGGAGTCGTCGGAGTACGGGCGGAAGCTGACGTTCCTGGACCGGGTGATCTCGCCGGAGCCGGTGCTGTCGCCGGAGGTGGCGGAGCTGGCGCGCGCGATCGCGGACCGGTACGCGGGGTCGTTGATCGACGTGCTGCGGATGGCGATCCCGCCCCGGCACGCGCGGGCCGAGGCCAAGCCCTCCGGCGAGCCCGCGCCGGTGCCCGAGGCGCCGTCGGACGAGGGGTGGGCGCGCTACCCGTTCGGGCCGAACCTGCTGGACGCGCTGCGGTCCGGCCGCGCCGCGCGGGCGGTGTGGCAGGCGCTGCCCGCCGAGGACTGGCCCGCCCGGCTGGCCGAGGCGGCGGCGTCGGTGGCGAGCACGGGCAAGGGCGCGCTGGTGGTCGTGCCTGACCACCGCGACCTGGCCCGGCTCCAGCGGGCGTGCGCGGCGCTGGTGGGCGAGGCGGGCGTGGTGACGCTGTCGGCCGACCTCGGGCCGTCCGAGCGGTACAAGCGGTGGCTGGCCGTGCGGCGGGGTGCGGTGCGGGTGGTGCTGGGCACGCGTGGCGCGGCCTTCGCGCCGGTGCGGGACCTCGGGCTGGTCGCGGTCTGGGACGACGGCGACGACCTGCACGCCGAGCCGAGGATGCCCTACCCGAACGTGCGCGACGTGCTGGTCCAGCGCTCGCACCTGACCGGCGCGTCGCTGCTGGTCGGGGGCTTCGCCCGGACCGCGGAGGCGCAGCTGCTGGTGGACAGCGGCTGGGCGCACGAGGTGGTCGCGGCCCGCGACACGCTGCGGGCCGTGGCGCCGAGGGTCGCGGCGGTGGGCGAGAGCGAGTGGCAGGAGGTGAAGGACGCGGCGGCGAGGTCGGCCAGGCTGCCGTCGATCGCCTTCGACGCGGCGCGGGCCGCGCTGGCGGCGGACACGCCGGTGCTCATCCAGGTGCCCCGGCGCGGGTACGTGCCCGCGTTGGCCTGCGGTCAGTGCCGGTCGCCTGCCCGGTGCCGCCGGTGCGCGGGCCCGTTGGCGCTGCCGGGCGGCACCCAGGACGGCGTGCCGAGGCCCGCGTACTGCCGGTGGTGCGGCGCGACGGAGGCGGCCTACCGCTGCCCGACCTGCGGTTCGCGCAGGCTGCGCGGCCAGGTCATCGGCGCCCGCCGCACGGCCGAGGAGCTGGGGCGCGCGTTCAGCGGTGTGCCGGTCCGCACGTCGGGCGGCGACGAGGTGCTGGCCGAGGTGCCGGGCGGCCGGTCCCTGGTGGTGGCCACGCCGGGCGCGGAGCCGTTCACCGAGGGCGGTTACGGCGCGGCCCTGCTGCTGGACGGCTGGGCGCTGCTCGGCCGGGCCGACCTGCGCGCCGCGGAGGAGGCGCTGCGGCGGTGGATGACGGCCGCGGCGCTGGTCCACGCGGCCGGGCGGGTGGTCGTGGTCGCGGACTCGTCGTTGGCGCCGGTCCAGGCCCTGGTCCGGTGGGATCCGGTGTGGCACGCGCGGCAGGAGCTGGCGGCGCGGGCCGAGCTGGGCTTCCCGCCCGCCGTGCGGATGGCCACCGTGGACGGCGCGCCGGACGCGCTGGCCGGCGTCCTGGAGGAGCTCGACCTGCCGCCGACGGGCGAGATCCTCGGCCCGGTGCCGCTGTCGGAGGACAAGGAACGCGCCCTGGTCCGGGTGTCCAGGACGGAGGGCCGCGCGCTGGCCACGCTGCTGGCCGACGTGCTGGCCGTGCGCAGCGCCCGGAAGGAACCGGACGTGGTGCGGGTCAAGCTCGACCCGCTCGAAGTCCTCTGACGAAGCCCCCTGGTGGCACGAAGTCCTCTGGCGCGGTACCCGACACGGCGACGTCCGGGTGGTTCTGCTTTCGGCCGGGGTGGAGTAGAAGGGAACGATGCTCCGGTCGACTGTCGCCAGCGTCCTCGCATCACTCCTCGTCGTACCCCTCCTGCCCGCCACCGCCACCGCGGTCGCCGATCCACCACGCGTGCCCGAAGCGGTCGGCTTCGGCGGCGTGGTCTCGAGCGTCGACCCCGACGCCTCGCAGATCGGCGTCGACGTCCTGCGCCGCGGCGGCAACGCGGTGGACGCCGCCGTCGCCGTCGCCGCCGCGCTGGGCGTCACCGACCCGTTCTCGGCCGGCATCGGCGGCGGCGGGTTCTTCGTGCACTACGACGCCCGCACGCACCGCGTGTCCACAGTGGACGGGCGGGAGACCGCGCCCGCCTCCGCCGACGCGGACCTGTTCGTGGAGAACGGCGTCGCGCTCCCGTTCGCCGAGGCCACGACCAGCGGGTTGTCGGTGGGCGTGCCCGGCACGCCGCGCACCTGGCAGCAGGCGCTGCGGCACTGGGGCACGTGGTCGCTCGACCAGGCCGTGCGGCCGGCGGAGGAGCTGGCCCGGCGCGGCTTCACCGTCGACGCCACGTTCCACCGGCAGGTCACCGACAACGCCGCCCGCTTCGCGGACTTCAGTTCGACCAGCGCCCTGTACCTGCCGGGCGGCGCACCGCCGGCGATCGGCAGCACGTTCCGCAACCCCGACCTGGCCGACACCTACCGCGCGCTGCGCAAGGACGGCATGTCGGCGTTCTACCGCGGCGAGGTGGGGCGCGACCTGGTGGCGGCGGTCCGGCAGCCGCCGGTGGTGGCGGGCTCCACCCGCAAGGTCCGGGCCGGTGACATGACGGCGGTGGACCTCGCCGGGTACGAGGCGCCGCTGCGCGAGCCGACCCGCGTCCGCTACCGCGACTACGACGTGTTCGGCATGGCCCCGCCGTCGTCCGGCGGCACGACCGCCGGTGAGGCGTTGAACATCCTGGAGACCACGGACCTGGCCGCGGAGGACCCGCTCCAGTACCTGCACCGGTTCCTGGAGGCCAGCCGGCTGTCGTTCGCCGACCGCAACCGCTGGGTCGGCGACCCGGCGTTCAGCGACGTGCCGACGAGGGAGCTGCTGTCGCAGCGCTTCGCCGACAGCCGGGCGTGCCTGATCTCGCCGACGGCGGCCATGTCCGGCGCGGTCGCACCCGGTGATCCGCGCAACCCGACGCCGTGCGGTACCAGCGGCGAGCCGGCCGCCACGCCGTACGAGGGCACGGACACCACGCACCTGACGGTCGCCGACCGCTGGGGCAACGTGGTCGCCTACACGCTGACCATCGAGCAGGAGGGCGGCAGCGGCATCGTGGTGCCCGGTCGCGGGTTCCTGCTCAACAACGAGCTGACCGACTTCTCGTTCACGCCGGTGACGCCGGGCGTGCCGGACCCGAACCTCCCCGGGCCCGGCAAGCGCCCGCGCTCGTCCATGACGCCGACGATCGTGCTGGAGCACGGCAAGCCGGTGCTGGCGCTCGGCTCGCCCGGCGGCGCGACCATCATCACCACCGTCCTGCAGGTGCTGACCCGGCGGCTGGACCGCGGCACGCCGCTGGTCGAGGCCATCGCCGCGCCGCGCGCGTCCCAGCGCAACGCCGCCAACACCCAGGCCGAGCCCGCGTTCCTGGCGGGCGCGGAAGCCGCGGCGCTGCGCGCGTTGGGCCACCGGTTCACGTCGACCGCCGAGATCGGCGCGGTCACGGCGGTCGAACGCCTGCCCGACGGCCGGTGGCGCGCGGCGGCGGAGACGTCCCGGCGCGGCGGCGGCGCGGCCCGGGCGGTGTGGCCGACGCGATGACGTGGTGGTGTGGTCCCACCCACCCCTCGACCAGGTGGGACCACACCGGTCTCAGCCCAGCGTCACGGTCTCGACCGGCTGGTCGCCGTGGTCGAGCACGCGCACCTGGAAGCCTTCGAGCACGGCGTCGGTCGCGGACAGGTGCCGCTGGTCGAACCGGGCGATGAACGTGCCGTCCCCGAGGGTGGCCGGCACCGTTCGACCTTGGGGGTCGGTGATCTCCAGGCCGCCCACGCGCGTCGCGTCGACCGTGCCGGCCAGCAGGACGTGCCCGTCGCCGGGTCCGGGGCCGGTCTGCTGACTGGTCACGTAGCGGACCTCGAACCACTCGCCACCCTGCCGTGACGCGTTCTCCTCGTGCACGAGGAACGGCCGCCCCAGCCTGAACTCGCAGTAGGCGGTCTTCCCGGCCTGGTCGTGGAGCACCAGTCGGGCATCGGGCAGGTGGCCCGAGATCGCTCCGGGTCGCCACCGCAGCGGGTCGCCCACCCACCGTGCCGCGTCCCGCAGGGCCCGGTCCAGGCACCGGGCCACGTCCGGGTCGCCCGGTGGCAGTTCCTCCCGCGGCGCCGCCCACACCTCCGCGGTGGGCAGCGCCACGACGTCGATCCCCGCGAAGACCGCGCTCGACGGCGTGGTGAAGCGCGCCGACAAGCCCACCATGGTGTACGGGGTCACGAACAGGTCCTCCACCAGCGAGACCGGGACGGGTCCGGTGCCGGTCGGGTCCCCGGAGTCCAGCTCGACGTGCCTGGTCCCGGCCGGCACGCGCCCGATCAGCACGCCGCTGCCACTGCGCCACAACACCGCCGCCGCGCCGTCCGCGAGCGGGACCGGGCCGACCGCGGGGCTGTTGGTCGAGATCGTCGTGTGCGTGAGCTCGCAGAACCGGTCGTCCCGCGTCACGAGGATCCGGCGGCCCGCGAGGAGGAGGGTGAACCGCACGTCGGCGTCGCCGAGCCCGCACCGCGCCGCGTCGGTCGTGGTCGCCCCGGGCGAGACGCCGGTGACCGGAGGGGGCTGCGACCCGGCCGCCGAGGAGGTGGTGGACGGCGGCGTGACGGCGGTGCGATCGTCACCCCCGGTGGACCGGGCGATGACCGCACCGCCCGCGGCGAGCACCACGACGGCCGCCGCGGCGGCGAGCGGCGCGCGCACGGCCCCACCGCCCACGACCCGGCGGCGCAGCCGTTTGCGCACGTCAGGTGGCAGGGGGCGGCGCGGCGGCAGGTTGATCCCCGGCTGGCTCATCGCTCCTCCACAGCACGCAGTCGGGCACGGGCCCGCGAGATCCGCGAGCGCACGCTCACCTCGGCGACGCCGAGCACCTCGGCGGCCTCGGCCGTGGACAGCTCGCCCAGCAGGACCAGCTCCACGGCCTCCCGTTCGGCTTTGGGCATGGTCGCCACCACGGCCAGGACCCGGCGCAACGCGCGGTCGTCGTCCACCGAGGCGATGACGCGCTCGGCGTGGTCGGGCACCACGTCGTCGTCGGGAACCCGGCGTAACGCCCGCCGGAACCGGCCGAGGCGGCGGAACTCGGTGCGCGCCAGGTTGCCCGCCACGGTGTAGAGCCACGGCAGGGCGCTGTCCCGGACCAGGGTGATCTCGGACCGGCGCCGCCACGCGGCCAGGAACGTGGCGGAGGTCAGGTCCTCGGCGAGCGACCACGACGCCGTCAGCCGGTAGGCGTGGTTCCACACCGCCTCGGCGTGCCGGTCGAACAGCGCGCCGAACGCCTCCTGGTCGCCGCGCGCCCACAGCTCCGCGTCGGTGTCGGTCACCCGTGCTGCCCCCTGCCGGCCCGATGTCGCAGCAGTCATGCCGGTAGGTAGCCGCAACCGCCCCCGGCGTTGCAGCCGATCTCATCCCCGGGGATGACGGCGTCCCGCTACTCCGAGCGGACGCCCGCCGACGGCGCCGGGGCGCACGCTGGGAGCCCGCGAGGAGCCGGGAACAGAGGAGCCGACATGACCACGATGACCATGACACCCACGCCGAGCGCTGTCAGCCGCCCGGCCGCCGACGCGGTGAAGCCGGTGGTCACGACGGCGGCCCGGTTCGTCGGGCACTTCCTCGCCGCGCTGGTCGGCGTCGCCTTCCTCGGCCGTGACCTGGAGCACTGAGCGTGCTTTCGTAGACTGGAACCTCCCCAGGCTTCGAGGAGTGCGCGTGACCGTTCAACCGATCCGGCTGTTCGGCGACCCGGTGCTGCGGACGCCCGCCGTCGAGGTCACCGACTTCGACGCGGAGCTGCGCAAGCTGGTCAAGGACCTGTGGGACACCATGAGCGAGGCGGGCGGCGCCGGGTTGGCCGCGCCGCAGCTCGGCGTCGGCCTGCGGGTGTTCACCTACCACTGCGACGGCTTCGCCGGTCACCTGGTCAACCCGGCGTTCGAGGTGGTCGGCGAGGAGGAGCAGGACGGCCCGGAGGGCTGCCTGTCGATCCCCGGCCTGTCGTGGGACTGCCGCCGGCACCGGCACGTGGTGGCCAGGGGCTGGAACATGCACGGCGAGCCGATCGAGGTCGAGGGCACGGACCTGCTGGCCCGCTGCATCCAGCACGAGACCGACCACCTGGACGGCGTGCTGTTCCTCGACCGGCTGGACGAGGGCACCCGCAAGGAGGCCATGCGGGCGATCCGGCAGCAGTCGTGGTTCGACGGCGGGGTGCCGACGATCAAGCAGTCGCCCCACCCGCTGTTCGGTGTTTGACGGCCGCTGCTCGCAGACGGCGGCGACGTCGCGTCGAGCTGGGTGGAAGGCGCTCTTCTAGACTTGCGGTCTGCGGTGTCGCAGGAAGATGCGAGGAGAGTGCGTGTTCGTCCACCACACCAGGCCGTCCCGTCCCAGTCCCGACGTGCGTTGCGGAGGGGTCTGACATGCGGCTGGTCTTCGCGGGCACGCCCGAGGTCGCGCTGCCGTCGCTGCGGGCGCTGCTGGAGTCCGGCCGGCACGAGGTCGTGGCCGTGGTGACGCGCCCGGACGCGCCCGCCGGTCGTGGCCGCCGGGTGGAGCGCTCCCCGGTCGCGGCGCTGGCCGACGAACGCGGCATCGAGGTGCTGGCGCCGGCCAAGGCGGGCGACCCGGTGTTCCAGGCGCAGTTGAAGGAGCTGGAGCCGGACCTGTGCCCGGTGGTGGCCTACGGCGCGCTGCTGCCCGAGTCCGCCCTGGTGATCCCTCGCCACGGTTGGGTGAACCTGCACTTCTCCGTGCTGCCGTCCTGGCGCGGCGCGGCGCCCGTGCAGGCGTCCGTGCGGCACGGCGACGACATCACCGGCGCGACCACGTTCCGCATCGTCAAGGAGTTGGACGCGGGCCCGGTGTACGGCGTGGTGACCGAGCGGGTGCGCGACCGGGACACGGCCGGTGACCTGCTCGGCAGGCTCGCCGAGTCCGGCGCGCGACTGCTGCTGTCCACTGTGGACGGTATCGCGGACGGCACGCTGCGACCGGTGGACCAGCCCGAGGAGGGCGTGAGCTACGCGCCGAAGGTGACCGTCGACGACGCGCGGCTCGACTTCGGCACGCCCGCGGTCGCGATCGACCGGGTGGCTCGCGCGGTGACGCCCGACCCCGGCGCGTGGGCGGAGTTCCGCGGCGAGCGGCTCAAGCTCGGCCCGGTGCTCCCGGTCGAGGCGGACGAGCCGCTCGCGCCCGGCGAGATCCGGGTGGAGCGCAAGCGCGTGCTCGTCGGCACGGCCACCGACCCGGTGGCGTTGGGCGAGGTGCAGGCGCAGGGCAAGAAGCGGATGTCGGCGACCGACTGGGCGCGCGGCGCCCGGATCGAAGCGGGGGAACGGATTTCATGACCCAGAGGTCTTCGCGTCCATCCCGCCCCCGGCGGGCGCACCCGCCGCGCGGTCGCACCGGTCCGGAGCGGCCACCCGTGGAGGACCCGGCGCGGCAGGCCGCGCTGGACACGTTGCGCGCCGTTCGGCAGCGCGACGCCTACGCGAACCTGGTGCTGCCGGGCATCCTGCGGGAACGTCGGATCACCGGGCGTGACGCGGCCCTGGCGACCGAGTTGACGTACGGGTCGCTGCGCGCGCAGGGGCTGCTGGACGCGGTGCTGGCGGCCTGCACCGACCGGCCGTTGTCCGAAGTGGACGGTGCGGTGCTCGACGCGTTGCGGCTGGGCGCCTACCAGTTGCTGCGCACGCGCATCCCGGCGCACGCGGCGGTGGCCTCGACGGTGGACCTGGTGCGCGCCGACCGGGGTTCGGGCGCGGCCGGGTTCGCGAACGCCGTGCTGCGGCGGGTGACCGGGCAGGACGAGGCGGCCTGGGTCGAGGAGGTCGCGCCGGACGAGGACACCGACCCGGTCGGGTACGTGGCCATGGCCAACGCGCACCCCCGGTGGATCGCGCAAGCGTTCGCGGAGGCGCTCGGCAGTCGCGGCGAGCCGTTGCGGGAGGCGTTGGTCGCCGACGACATGCGGCCTGCGGTGCACCTGGCGGCCAGGCCCGGTGAGTGCAGCGCGGAGGAGTTGGCCGCGATGACCGGCGGCGAGGTGGCGCCGTACTCGCCGTACGGGGTGCATCTCGACGCGGGTGCGGGCGACCCGGGCGACCTCGACGCGGTGCGTGAGCGGCTGGCGGCCGTGCAGGACGAGGGCAGCCAGCTGTGCGCCGTGGCGTTGACGCGGGTGCCGGTCGAGGGCCGTGACGAGCGGTGGCTGGACCTGTGCGCGGGGCCCGGCGGGAAGGCCGTGCTGCTGGGTTCGCTGGCCCGGTTGTCGGGCGCGTCGATGGACGCCGTCGAGAAGGCGCCGCACCGGGCCGAGCTGATCCGCAAGGCCATGGGTGACCTGCCGATCACGGTGCACGTGGCCGACGGCCGGGAGTCCGGGCTCGAGGAAGGCGGGTTCGACCGGGTGCTGGTGGACGCGCCGTGCACGGGGTTGGGCGCGTTGCGGCGGCGGCCGGAGGCGCGGTGGCGGCGGCAGCCGTCGGACGTCGCGCCGTTGGCGAGGTTGCAGCGCGAGCTGCTGACGGCGGCGTTGTCACTGGTCAGGCCGGGCGGTGTGGTGGCGTACGTGGTGTGCTCGCCACACCTGTCGGAGACGGTGGGCGTGGTGGGCGACGTGGCGCGCCGGACCGGGGCGGAGTGGTTGGACGCGCGGGAGTTCTTCCCGGACGTGCCGGACCTGGGCGACGGGCCGCAGGTGCAGTTGTGGCCGCACAAGCACGGGACGGACGCGATGTTCTGCGCGATTCTGCGGCGACCGGTGTGAGTGGTGGGTTGATCCGGTGACTCGACGACCGGTGAATAGGTGAATCGGTGATGTGATGACCGGTGGTCGGTGAGCGGGTCCGGTGAGCCGCGTCCGGTGAATGGTGGTCTGCTCTGGTGAGTGGTGCTCTGGTGAGCGGTGCGGCGGTGCTCGGCGTCGTGGCGTCGGCGGGCGGCGGGGTCGAGCAGTGGTTCGTGGACGGGCTCGCTCGGCCCCTGGCCGCCAAGGGGTGGCGGTTGGCCATCACGTTCACGCCTACCGCGGCCCGGTGGCTGGAGCCCCGGTCCGATTCGCTCCGGGCGTTGACCGGGTTGCCGGTGCGGTGGACGTCCCGCCTGCCGTGGGAGCCCAAGCCCCACCCGGCGCCGGACGCGTTCGTGTTCGCGCCGGCGACGGCGAACTCGCTGGTCAAGCTCGCGGTGGGGATCGCGGACAACCAGGCGCTCACGGTGTTGTGCGAGGCGTTGGGCAGCCGCAAGCCGATGGTCGTGCTGCCGCAGGTGTCCGACGATCAAGCGGCCCACCCCGCGTTCGAGGGCCACATGGCCGTGTTGCGTTCCGCCGGAGTGGTGCTCGCGACCGATCCCGAGTCGGTGATGCGTGAACTGGATCGGGTGGCGCCGCTCGTCGCATTAGGTGAAAACGCCGGTAACGCCGCCACCGGCTGAATTGACAGCCAGTCGAGATGCGTAGCAGTCTTGATTGTGTCGAAATTGTACGGCCGGGATCGTGAATGGGCTTCGGTTCTCCGCTTCCTGTCCACGTCCGGTGGCCTGCTGGTCATCGACGGCCCGCCGTGCTCCGGAAAGACGTCCCTGTTGCGTGAGGCGGTCGCCGCCGCCCGCGACCGGGGTTACGCCGTGGTGCCCGTTTCGGGTGGCCGGTTGGCGGCGTCGGCCGACGTGACGGCGGCACTCGATCGGGTGGAACGCGATCGGGTGCCGGTGCTGATCGCGGTGGACGAGGCGCACGAAGACCCGGCGGCGTTGCTGGAGGTGGCGCAGGCGGCGGGCGGGGACGGATCCGTGTCGGTGTTGGCGGCGTTGTGCGGCGACGCCGCGGAGATCCGGGACGCGCTGAGCCGGCACGGGGAGGTGCTCCCGCTCGCGCCGCTCGACGACGACGCGGTCGAGCGGATGGTCACCGACCTGGTGGACGCGGCGCCGCACCCCGACCTGGCCTCGTTCACCGCGGGCGCGGGCGGCAACCCGCGCCTGGTCGCCGAACTCGTGGAGGGCTTGAGGGAGGAGGGCAGGCTCGACGTGCGCGACGGCGTGGCCCGGCCGCGTGGCGGGTGGCTGCCGCGCCGGGTCGGGGCCGTGGTGCGCGGTCAGGTCGACGTGATGTCGGCCAAGGCCGGCCAGGTGATGCGGGTCGCGGCCGTGATCGGCAAGTCGTTCCTGCTCCAGGACGTGGCCGCGATGATGGACGAGACCACCGGCGCGTTGCTCCTCGCGGTGGACGAGGTGCTGGCCTCGGGGCTGGTGGCGTGCGTCGACGAGCGGCTGGAGTTCGCGTCCGACCTCGTGTGGCGGGCGGTGGTCGACTCGATGCCCGGGTCGGTGCGGCACGCCCTGCGGCACGACGCGGAGGCGCTGCGCACGCGGTCGGCCGAGGTGGGTGGGGCTCCCGGGAAGTGGAGCGAGGAGGACGAGGCGCAGGGCGCGGTCGTGGTGAGCGGCGTGCGGTCGTTGGCCGCCAACGGCAAGCTCGCCTCCGCCATCGCGTTGGCGAGGCAGAGCCTGACCGGTGGGGTGCCCGCCGGCGCCGCGGCGGAGCTGCACCTGGTGCTGGCGGGGATCCTGCTGGCGGACGGCCGGCCCGCCGACGCGGTGTCCGAGATGGAGCACGTGCTGACCACGCCGGGTGTGCGCGCGCCGTTGCGGCGGCTGGCGGAGGCCGGGCGGTTGCTGTCGCTGTACTTCGCCACGGGGAGCAGGGCGGGCGCGCACGCGTTGTCGGTGTTGACGACGCGGGACCGGGAGCCGGCGGACGCGGACGTGGTGATGGCGGCGACGGTCCACTCGTGCCTGGAGTGGAACGCCGGGAAGCTCGCCGAGGCCATGTACTGGGGGCGTGAGTCGACCCGCTGGGAGCTCGACCGGCCCACGGCGTGGTGGCAGTCGCAGTCGGCGGTGTCGTTCGCGTTGAAGCTCTCGGCCTTGGGCGAGTTCGAGCAGGCGGAGAAGTGGGTGCGCGACGGGGTGGACTGCGACGTGGCTTGTGGCGGGGCGGGGTGTGGCGGGGTGGCTTGTGACGGGGCGGCTTGCGTCGACGAGGCGGTGAACGCGGGTGCGCCGACCGCCCGGACGATCGCGCGGGCCAGGGTGCTGGTCCAGGCGGGGGAGTTGGAGCGGGCGCTGGCGGCGGCGCGGCGTGGGCTGTCGAGCGCGCGGGACCGCGGGCTGCGGATCCTGGTGCCGCTCGCGTCGACCGTGTTGGCGACGGTGGCGTTGTACCGGGGGGACGTCGTGGCGGCGACCGAGCACGTGCGCCGGTACCGGGCGGAGCTGGCGGCGGGTGAGGCGGTGTTGCACTCGGGGCAGTACGACTGGGTGGAGTTGTTGTTGGCGCACGCCCGGGGTGGGGCGGAGCGGGCTGCGGAGTTGGCGCGTGAGCGGATGGACGATCCCGCGGGGGCGCGGCGGATGCTGGTCGAGGAGCCGGGGGCCGCGCCGTGGTTGGTGCGGCAGGCTTCGGCGGTGGGGGACAGCGGGCTGGCGGGGGAGGTGGTCGGCGCGGCCGAGCGGTTGGCGGCCGAGAACCCCGGGTTCGCGACGGTGTCGGTCGCGGCAGGGCACGCGCGGGCGTTGGTGGAGCGGGACGTGGAGCGGTTGCGGGAGGCGGCGGAGCGGCATCGGCACCCGTGGGCGCGGGCGAACGCGAACGCGGATCTCGCGGAGGTGCTGGTCGAGGCCGGCGAGGTGGTTCGGGCTTCGGCGCACACGACGGTGGCGTCGCGGATCTTCGAGCGGATGGGGGCGGATGGTGAGTTGGCCCGGTTACGCGGGGGTGGGCGTGCGGGTGGTGGAGGTGTGGGTGGTTCCGGTGGGGGTGTTGGGGGTGGGGTGGAGGAGTGGAGGTTGTTGTCCGGGGCGGAGAGGGACATAGCGCGGTTGGTGGGGGCGGGGTTGACGAACCGGCAGGTGGCGAAGCAGTTGTTCGTGTCGCCTCACACGGTGAACTACCACCTGCGGGGGATCTTCAGGAAGCTCGGGATCAGTTCGCGGGTGGAGTTGGCTCGGTTGGCGCACGAGCAGGCGAGTGCGGAGACGTCGACGGTGGTGTGAGGTTCCGGGTCGGTGGGGAGGCGCTCGGTGGGTGGGGAGGCTCGGTCAAGCCCGGCTCGATGTGACACGGGGCCCGGGCCGGCCTTCAAGCACCCGGACCCATGTCGAATCGGGCCCCGGTGGTCGGTTCCGGGTCCGTTGGGGGTGGTGGGTTGGGGTGGGTTGGGTCTGGTCAGGCGCCGACGGCGTTGGAGATGGGGGAGGGGTCGGCGAGGAGGAACCTGACTTCGTCGGCGACTCGGCGGACGTCGGCGGGGGCGACTACCGCGCAGTGGACGCCGTGTGGTGCTACTTCCACGGCCAGGCACTCTGTGTAGGCGATGGCTGCGGCGCGTGACGCGGCGTAGGCGGCGATGCCCGATCTCGGCACGGCGATCACGTGGGCGGGGACCATGATGATCGTTCCCCGGCCCCGGTCGACCATTCTGGTGGCGACGGCGCGAGAGACGTTGAACACGCCGTCCACGTTGACCGCGAAGCAGTGCGACCAGTCGTCGTCGGTGATCGAGAGGGCCGGGCCGGGGCGCAGCGCGCCCGCCGTGGCGACCAGGGCGTCGATGGCGCCGAACTCCCGTTCCACCTGGTCGACGAGGGCGTCCACGGCCGCGCTGGACGTGACGTCGATCTGCCTGCCGGCGATTCGCAGGCCCTGTGCGTGGAGGCGTTCGACCAGGTCGGCGAGTCTCGCGCCGTCGCTGTCGACGGCCGCGACCAGCGCGCCCTGCCTGGCCAGCGACTCGATCACCTCGGCGCCGAGCGGTGAACAGGCCCCGGTGATCAGTGCGATCTTGTGTCGGAATTCGGCATTCATCCCCAGTGCTCCCCAGTTGCTGCCCCCCGGTGTGCACGTTATGGCAGGCACAGCGGCTAGGGAACTACCCGCGTGAGTAGTCGGAAAAGCGGAGGGTGAAATGCGGCTCCCGGCCAGGTCCGGGCAATCGCGGAAGCCTAGACTCGGCACCCGTGGTCCACCAGCCGATGATCGCCCCGAGCATCCTGTCCGCCGATTTCGCCCGACTCGCCGACGAGGCCGCCGCCGTGCCGTCGGCCGACTGGCTGCACGTGGACGTCATGGACGCGCACTTCGTGCCCAACCTGACCATCGGGCTGCCGGTGGTGAAGTCGTTGCGCAGGGCGACCGACCTGCCGCTCGACTGCCACCTGATGATCGACGACCCGGATCGCTGGGCCATCGGGTACGCGGAGGCGGGCGCGTACAACGTGACCGTGCACGTGGAGGCGGCCGGTGATCCGGTGGCGTTGGCGAAGGACCTGCGTGCGGCGGGTGCGAAGGCCGGGTTGTCGTTGAAGCCGGGCACGGCGCTGGAGCCGTGGGTGGACGTGCTGAAGCACTACGACACGTTGCTGATCATGTCGGTGGAGCCGGGGTTCGGCGGGCAGTCGTTCATGGGTGAGGTGTTGGACAAGGTGCGCGTGGCGCGCCGGTTGGTCGACACCGGGCACCTCCGGTTGGTGGTCGAGATCGACGGTGGCATCAACGCCGACACCATCGAGCAGGCGGCCGAGGCCGGCGTGGACTGCTTCGTGGCCGGGTCGGCGGTGTACGACGCGGCCGATCCCGGTGCGGCGCTGGAGCGGCTGCGCGAGCAGGCGGCGCGCGCACGGTGAACGTGGACGAGGCGATGGCGCTGGCCGTCGCGGCGAGCGAGCGGGTGCGGGGCACGACCAGTCCGAACCCGCCGGTGGGTTGTGTGATCTTGGACGCGGACGGGCAGGTGGTCGGCGTCGGCGCCACCCGGCCGCCGGGTGGCGCGCACGCCGAGGTGGTGGCGTTGGCGGAGGCGGGTGAGTCGGCCCGTGGCGGCACGGCGGTGGTGACGTTGGAGCCGTGCGCTCACCACGGGCGGACGCCGCCGTGCACCGGGGCGTTGCTCGCGGCCGGGGTGGCGCGGGTGGTGTTCGCGGTGGCGGATCCCAATCCGAAGGCGGCCGGTGGGGCCGCCGTGCTGCGGGAGGCGGGGGTCCGGGTCGAGGAGGGGGTGGCCGGCGAGGCCGTGCGGCGGGGGCCGTTGCGGGCCTGGTTGCACTACGCGCGGACCGGGCGACCCCACGTGACCTGGAAGTACGCCGCCAGTCTCGATGGCCGGGTGGCGGCCGGCGACGGCACGAGCCGGTGGATCAGCTCGGCGGAGTCGCGGGCCGAGGTGCACGAGTTCCGGGCGGTGGTGGACGCGATCGTGGTGGGTACCGGCACGGTCCGCACCGATGACCCGAGATTGACCGCGCGGACCGCGCGTCCGGGGCAGGATGGGGTCGGGCAGCCGTTGCGGGTCGTCGTCGGGAAGGGCGACCTGCCGCCGGGGGCCCGTGTGCTGGACGACGAGGCGGAGACGATGCACCTGCGGACGCACGACCCGGACGTTGTGCTCGGCGCGTTGGCAGCGCGGGGCGTGGTCGACGTGCTGCTGGAGGGCGGGCCTACGCTGGCGGGTGCGTTCGTGGCGGCCGACCGCGTCGACCGCGTGCTCGCCTACCTCGCCCCGAAGTTCCTGGGCGACGGTCCGCAGGCGCTGCGGGACGCGGGGGTGTCGACCGTCACCGACGCTGTGGGATTGGTCGTGGAGCAGGTCAGTATGTGCGGGCCGGACGTGCGGGTCTCCGCAGTCCCCGCGCGTTGAGGAGGAACGGTGTTCACCGGGATCGTCGAGGAGTTGGGTGAGGTCGTCGCCGTCGCCGACCTGCCGGACGCGGCCCGCGTCACCATCGCGGGTCCGTTGGTGACCAGCGACGCGAAGCACGGCGATTCGATAGCGGTCAACGGTGTGTGCCTCACCGTGGTGGACGTCGCCGACGGCGCGTTCACCGCGGACGTGATGCGCGAGACGCTGACCCGCAGCAGCCTGGCCAAGATCGCCGGGGGCGACCGGGTCAACCTGGAGCGCGCCGCCGCCGTCGGCCAGCGCCTGGGCGGCCACATCGTGCAGGGCCACGTCGACGGCACCGGGGTGGTGCTGGCCAGGGAGAAGGCCGAGCACTGGGAGGTCGTGCACATCGGCCTGCCGCCCGCCCTGGCCCGCTACGTGGTGGAGAAGGGCTCGATCACCGTCGACGGCGTGTCGCTGACCGTGGTGTCGGTCTCCGCCGTCGACGAGGCGACCGCCGGGTTCAGCCACGAGTTCACGGTGAGCCTGATCCCGACCACGTTGGAGCTCACCACCCTCGGCCGGCGGGCGCCGGGCGACCACGTCAACCTGGAGGTGGACGTGATCGCGAAGTACGTCGAGCGGCTCGCGCTGCCCCACCTGCGCGCCGAGGAGGCCCGGTGAACGACTTCGCCGACATCGAGCGGGCCATCGCGGACATGGCCGCGGGCAGGCCCGTCGTCGTCGTGGACGACGAGGACCGCGAGAACGAGGGCGACCTCATCTTCGCGGCGGAGAAGGCCACGCCGGAGCTGCTGGCGTTCATGGTCCGCTACACGTCCGGGTACGTGTGCGTGTCGCTGACCGAGAGCGACTGCGACCGGCTGGACCTGCCGCCGATGTACCACACGAACCAGGACCAGCGCGGCACCGCGTACACCGTGACCGTGGACGCCCGGGAGGGCATCTCCACCGGCATCTCGGCGGCGGACCGGGCGCACACGATCCGGTTGCTGGCCGACCCGGACGCCACGGCCAAGGACTTCAACCGGCCGGGTCACGTGGTGCCGCTGCGCGCGCGTGACGGTGGCGTGCTGCGCCGTGCCGGGCACACCGAGGCCGCCGTCGACCTGGCCCGGATGGCCGGGCTGTCGCCCGTGGGCGTGCTCTGCGAGATCGTGTCGCAGAAGGACGAGGGCGACATGGCCCGCCGCGACGAGCTGGCGGTGTTCGCCTCCGACCACGACCTGGCGCTCGTCACGATCGCCGACCTGATCGCCTACCGGCGGCGGATGGAGGTCCAGGTCGAGCGGGTCGCCGAGGCGCGCATCCCGACCGCGCACGGCACGTTCACGGCGGTCGGCTACGACAGCAAGCTCGACGGCATCGAGCACATCGCGATGGTCTACGGCGAGATCGGCGACGGCGAGGACGTGCTGGTCCGGGTGCACTCGGAGTGCCTGACCGGCGACGTGTTCGGCTCGCTGCGCTGTGACTGCGGCCCGCAGCTGGACGCGGCGCTGGAGGCGGTGGCCGCGCAGGGGCGCGGCGTCGTGCTCTACATGCGCGGGCACGAGGGCCGCGGCATCGGCCTGATGCACAAGCTGCAGGCGTACCAGCTGCAGGACCGGGGCGCGGACACGGTGGACGCGAACCTCGGGCTCGGGCTGCCCGCCGACGCGCGCGACTACGGCACCGGCGCGCAGATCCTGTCCTCGCTGGGGATCAAGTCGATGCGGCTGCTGACCAACAACCCGGCCAAGCGGGTGGGGCTGGAGGGCTACGGGCTGACCGTGCTCGACCGGGTGGCGCTGCCGATCTCGCCCAACCCGGAGAACCTGCGGTACCTGCGCACCAAGCGCGACCGGATGGGGCACGAGCTGCACCAGCTCGAGCAGTACGAGGCGCTGGCCCAGGGCGGCGCGGTGGTGTCCACCACGGAGGGAGCGGAATGAGCGGCGAAGGGCGACCCGAGGACGTCGTCCCCGACGCGGCGGGGCTGACGCTGGGCGTCGTGGCCACGCGGTGGCACACGAAGATCACCGACAACCTGGTCGAGCGGGCGTTGGCGGCGGCGGCGAAGGCCGGTGTCGCGTCGCCGACGGTGGTGCGGGTGGCGGGCGCGGTGGAGCTGCCGGTGGTGGCGCAGGAACTGGCCCGCACGCACGACGCGGTGGTGGCGCTGGGTGTGGTGATCCGGGGCGGCACGCCGCACTTCGAGTACGTGTGCGACGCCGTGACCGCCGGGCTGACCCGGGTCGCGCTGGACTCGTCGACGCCGATCGGCAACGGCGTGCTGACCACCAACGACGAGGACCAGGCGCTGGCCCGCGCCGGGTTCCCGAACTCGGTGGAGGACAAGGGCTTCGAGGCGTGCGTGGCGGCGTTGGACACGGCGGTCGTGCTGCGCGGGCTGCGAGCGGGCTCGTGAGGACCGCCGTGGCCGTCGACGTGGTCGAGTTCCGCCCGAAGAAGATCCGCGTGGTCGCCTGGGCCAGCGCGGTGTTCCTGGTCGCGGTGTTCACCGTGGTCGGGTTGCTGCTGGGCGACACGCCGACCGGCGTGATCTTCCGGACGTCCGACCAGGTGGCGATGATCTTCCTGGGTGTGCTGCTGGCGTGCGGCATGTTGCTGCTGACCAGGCCGCGCGTGCGTGCCGACGCCGAGGGCGTCGAGGTGCGCAACGTGGTGACGGCGCACCGCTTCAGCTGGCCGGAGGTGCTGCACGTGTCGTTCCCGGACGGCGCGTCGTGGGCCCGCCTGGAGCTGCCGGACGACGAGTACGTGTCGATCATGGCCGTCCAGGCGGTGGACCGGGACCACGCCGTCGCCGCCGTCCGCGCCCTCCGCGACCTGCACAAAGCCGCCACCCGCTGACCAGCGCCCGCGCGTGTCGAACGCCCAGAACGCGTGAGTCCTACGTTCAGGACCCGAGAGTCCTACGTTCAGGACCCCCGAGTTCAACGCTCGCGTATCTCGTCCGGTGCGCTGGCGTAAGCGCTGATCGTCGTGGTTCCGTTGGACGAGGCGTGTCCTCCGACAGGACTCTTGTAGGGGGTCGGACCCCTGCCTAGGTTCGGGTGATCTACGAGCTTGGGGGTCCGCACATGCGCAGACGTTCACTCCTGACCGGTGCCGCGGCCGTGGCCGGCGCGGTGACGCTCGGCCTGAACCCGGCGGCACGGGCGCAGCGGCCCGGCGCGTCCGAGCAGCCCGACCTGTTCCTCGGCGACTACCCGGTGGTGGGTCGGGTGCGGGCGCGCAAGGCGATGGAGCACCTGCGGGTGCTCAGCGAGCGGATCGGCCAGCGCATCGGCGGCACGGAGTCCGAGCACCGGGCCCGCGACTACCTCGCGTCCGTGCTGCGCGACCTGCGCTACCAGGTGACGTTGCAGCCGTTCACCGTGCCGGACAAGTACCTGTCCACGCTGACCGTCGGGTCGGACACCTGGAACGCGGGCGCCTCCCGCTTCGGCGCGCTGGGCGTGACCGCGAGCGGCCCGGTGGTGGACCTGGACACCGGCGCGTCCCTGCCCGCGGACCTGACCGGGAAGGTCGCGCTGCTGGTGAACGTGCCGACCGGCTCCACGGCGGTGCTGGACGCGGCACGGCTGGGCGCGGCGGCCGTGCTGGTCGGCCGGGTGTCGACGCCGCCGGCGGGCAAGACCGGCGCGTTCTCCCCGACGTTGACCGCGAACGTCACCGTGCCGGTGCTGGGCATCGCCCAGGTGCACGTGGAGCGGCTGCGGGTGGCGGGCGCCGTCGCGGTGACCGTTTCCACCACCCACCTCGCGGGCCTGACCTCGTACAACGTCATCGCCGAACGACCCGCGACGTTCCCCGGCCGGGACAACGGCGTGGTCATGGTGACCGCGCACTACGACAGCGTGCCCGGCTCGCCCGGCGCGAACGACGACGGCAGCGGCACGGTGCTGACCCTCGAACTGGCCCGCGTGCTGCGCTACCTGCCGACGCACAAGGCGCTGCGGTTCGTGCTGTGGGGTTCGGAGGAGCAGGGCCTGCTCGGCTCCCGCTACTACGTGAACCAGCTGGCCGACGCGGACGCGGCGCGCATCGCGGGCGTGTTCCAGAACGACATGGTCGCCACGAGCCACGGCCCGGCCACCGCGTACTGGCTGCTCTCGGTGGACGGCGGCGACAACGCCACCACCGCCCAGGTCGCCGCCGCCGCGGCACGGCTGGGTTACGGCGCGCAGGTGCACGGCCCGGTGCCGCGCGGCAGCAGCGACCACGTGCCGTTCCACGAGCGTAAGATCGCGGCGGCGAACTTCAGCTGGCGCGGCGAGGGCGGCCCGCACGAGCTGGAGCCGCTCTACCACACGCCCGAGGACACGATCGCGCAGAACGTGAGCCCGGACCGCCTGCAGATCTCGCTGGAGCTGATCGGCGCCGCCGCCTACCGCTTGGCCTGCACGCGCGGGTGAACGACGGGACGACATGACGACGTACGAAGACCTGACGCCCTACGCGTACTGGAGCGGGGAGACGGCACCGACGGTCAACGTCGGGTGGTTGGGCCGGGAGTCGCGGTTCGAGGTCGGCGAACCGGAACCCGGCCTGGTCGAGGCGCTGGCGGTGCTGGTCCGGTACCACCTCGTCCACGTCACGCGCGGGTGGCACGGCTGTGAGCTGTGCGGACCGGGAGCCGCGTACCCGGTGCGGGAGCCGTTCGAGGAGGACCTGCTCACGCTGGGCAGCGCGGAGATCCGCGTTCCCGGTCCGGACGGCGTCGTCTACGCGGCGCCGAACCTGGTGTACCACTACGTCGTACGGCACCACTACCGCCCGCCGGCGGGGTTCGTCCCGTGCGTGCTGGCGGAGGCCGAGGCCCGTACCCGCGCTTGGGGGGAGGCCAAGCGATCCCTGCCCGTCGGCACGTCCGTGCAAGTGCAGGACGACGGCTACGCGGTGTGGGGCCTGTCGCCCGACCTGGACGACTTCCTCCGCCTGGACGCCACCTCACCGGACGAGCTGTACGCGTCGGACGTCGACCACGTCACGGTCGACACCGTCGTCGCCAAGCACGTCGAGGACCGTCGGGAGATCGTCCTGCGGTTCCCGGGCACGGCGTAGGCGTCACGGACCGGCGGCGCGGAGCAGGCGCTCGGCGGTGGCCCGGAGGTGCTGCCTCAGCTCCTCCGGGCCCTCCACCTCGAAGTCGACGCCGATCATCGCGATCCACGGGCCGACGTCCTCCAACGCCGACGCGCCGACCGTCAGCCGGGTCCGCTCGTCGTCGATCCGCTCCAGGTCGATCGGGCCGTACGAGGTGCGCGCCGCGATCACGTCGTACGGCGCGTGCATGATCAGCCGGGCCACGTGCTGGTGCGGCGCGACGGACAACTGCCGCGCCACGTACGACGCCAGGTCCTCCGCCGGCGGCTCGCGCGGCGTGAAGCGGGCGCCCGGGGACGGCTCCCCCTCGATCCGGTCCACCCGGAACGTCCGCCAGTCCGCCTTGTCGACGTCCCACGCCACCAGGTACCACCGCCGCCCGGTGTGCGCCAGGCCCAGCGGCTCCACGTGGCGGCGGGTGTCGCCGTCGCGCCCGGCGTAGGGGAACCGCAGCCGCTGGTGGTCGCGGCACGCGATGGCGATGGCGGTCAAAGTGCCCGCGTCGACCTGCGCCCCGCGCGTCGGCAACGCGACGGTGTGCGCCTGGAGCGCGTTCACCCGCCGCCGCAGCCGGGACGGCAGCACCTGCTCCAGCTTGGCCAACGCGCGCACGGACGTTTCCTCGATGCCCGCCACGCTGCCGTTGGCCGCCGTGCGCAACCCCACGGCGACCGCCACGGCCTCGTCGTCGTCCAGCAACAACGGCGGCAACTCGGCGCCCGCGCCCAGCTGGTAACCGCCCGACACGCCCGGCGCGGCGTTGACCGGGTAGCCGAGGGTGCGCAGCTTGTCGACGTCGCGCCGCACGGTCCGGACGTCGACGCCGAGGCGTCGCGCGAGGTCCGCTCCGGTCCAGTCGCGGCGCACCTGCAACAACGACAGCAGCTTGAGCAGACGGGCCGAGGTCTCCAGCATGAGCCGCAGTCTGCCGGCCAACGCGGACAGCTCCTGTCCGCGTCCTAACCGCGTCGCGCGCCCTCCGGCCACACGACCACCACCGGCACGCCCGACGCGCGCGCCGTCTCCACGACGTCCGCCGTGCCGCCGCGCCCGTCCGGCGGCTGCCCGTCCCACACCGCGATCAGCAGCTCCACCGACGCGAGCATCCGCTCGTTCGCCATCACGTACGCGTGCCGTCCCGACAGCTCGTTGGGCAGCACGCTCACCACGTGGGCCTGTGCCAGCAGCTCGTCGTAGTCGGCCCGCTTCTCCGGTTTCAGCTTCTCCCGGTAGTCCATCGCGGGCAGCACGACCTCGACCCGGCCGCCCAGCTCCAGCACCACCCGCGCGAACAGCTGGTCCGCGCCCGGCGCCAGGCAGGTCACCCCGACCAGGGATGACCCGCCCGACGCCTCGGCCTCCAACGCCACGCGGATGGCCTCTCGCACGGCGTCGACGCAATCGGGCGCCAGCTTGCTGTGCCCGGTGATCCCCACCCGCATCACTAGGCCGTCCGGACCCCGCGGATCGCCTCACGGGTGTCGCGCACGACGGCCAGGTCGCGGTGCCGCTCGGCCTCCTTGGCGAAGTCCTGCAGCTTGCGCACCACCCGCCCGGACGCCAGGCCGGCCGCCGTCGGCAGCACCTGCTGGATCAGCCCGCACGCCTCCTCGGGCTCGCCCGACACCATCTTCGTGCGGGCCAACCCGATGACGTCGAACGCCCGGTTGCGCACCCTCGCCGGGTCGCGCAGGTCGAGCGCACGCCGGATGTGCTGCTCCGCCATCGGCGCCTGCTTCGGGTCGTGCCCGGCCAGGTCCCTCATGCGGGCGCCGATCACGCCTTCCAGCTCCGCCTCGTCGAACGAGTCCAGCCACCACGGGTCCGAACCGGGCCGCCGCTGCGCGAAGCTGTCCTGCGCCTGCCCGACCGCCCGGTGGAACTCCCGCACCCGACCCATCTGCGCGTAGGCCCACGCCTCACGGGTCAGCAGGAGCGCCTGCAACGTCGGGGTGGCGTTGCGCCGCGTGCCGTACTGGCCCAGCTGGACCAGCTCTAAACCGTCCTCGGGCCGGCCGAGGTCGAACATCTGCCTGGCCATCGCCGCCAGGCACAGGGCGGCGAACGGGTCGTTGCGCCCGGCCTTCGCCATGCGGACCCCGAGCACGTAGTACCGCTGCGCGGCGTCGTGCATGCCCGCGTCCCACGACATGCTCGCCGCCACCTTGGACAGCTCGGCCCCGATGAAGAAGGCCCGTTCCGTGGTCGGGCCCGCCGGCGCCCGCGACAACCGCTCGGCCAGTTCCTCCAACTGCCCGAGCACCGCCTTGCGCGCCAACCCGTACCCGCCTCGGCCACCCCACCCGCGCAGCCCGTCGGCGACGCGCTGCAACGCCGCCAGCTCCTCCTCGCTGATCGCCGCGCTGGACGACCACTTGGACAGGGGCTGCAAGGGGTGGAGCCATTTCTGCAACGGTTCGACCAGTGCGGGACCCATCGCCACCGCGGCGGCTCCGGTGAGCGCCGCTCGTCTGCTGATCGCCAAGTCGTTCCTCGCCGTCTCCTCGACCGATCTGGCAATGCTCGACGCGTCCCACGCCGCGGCGAGCACATCGGGCGGGGCGCCGCGATCGGCGTCCGCCTGGCTTGGGATTCCGACGCGGTCGAACCACAGCCGGTCGGCCGGCACGCCGAGCGCCCGCGCGAAGTGGCGCAGCCGGTCGATCCGGTCGATCGGGTTCTCACCGGTCTCGTACCGCGAGAGCTGCGCCTGGGAGATCCCCAGCCAGGACGCCATGCGGTCTTGGGTGACGCGACTGACGTGCCGGGGGTGGTGCCGGTAGGCGGCGAGGAGGGCGCCCATGTTCCGGTCGGAGAACGCGGCGGCCATCACCTCGTGGTCCCAGAAGTCCCCGGGTACCTCGGGTGGTCCGTAGAGCTCGGTCCGCGCGTTGCGGCGACAACGCTGGCAGAGCCGGTCGGTGTTGTCGGCGGCGATCAGCGCCCCGCACGTCGGGCATGCGCGCCTGGTACTGGCTGCTCTTCGAGCTTTCCGTTCCATGGCTCGCTCCCGTCACTGAGCGTGCTCACCAGTGTATAGAGATGTGATCAGGAGTCCATGCATTTCCTGCATAAGGCGGGGTGGGCCCCTGGTCGGAGGCCCCGTTACGCCGGGTGGTGGATAAGGGCGATTCGTCCGGTGCATGGATCCGACCCGATAACGGTGTGGTGAAACGTCCGGATCGGGCCGACGCTGCGTGGTGTGCCAGTGCCGGGACGACCCCCGCGGCCCGCGCACGCCGCCCACTCCACCCGACCGGGGAGGGACCTCCGCCGATGAGCATCACCGCCGCCACCACCGCCGACAACGGCCCGCGATACGGACCACGCGACCGCGCGCACCAGCAGGCACTCGGTGAGGCGATCGCGGGTTACCGGCTGCTGGGCTGGAAGGTCTCCGTCACCGAGCAGGGCGTCTTCCTGCCGCTCGGACCCGCCACCACGGCCCTGGCCATGCCCGCCCGCATCGGCTCGCGCGTCCTGGCCGACCTCAAGGCCCGGATGCTCGCCGGTCCGGTCACCGTCATCCCCGGCCCGCGGGAGCACTGGATCTTCCTCGCCGAGCTGGTCGCCCTGCTGCCCACGCACCTGAAGGCGCCGGCCGAGGTCCAGTTCGTCCGCTCGCCGCAGCGCATCGCGCTGCCGCCGACGATGACCCGGTACGGGTCGCTGAGGTGGGCGAACCCGCCGTCGCACTCGCGGCACTGGTTCCCGCCGTTCACGGCGGTGCTGGCGCTGGCCCGGACGGCGGTGGCGAAGGACCAGTAGGCGAAGATGGGCGGGTGGACCGACGGACGCTGCTGTGCGGACTGCTCGCCCTGACCGCCGGCGTGCCCCTGACCTCCTGCGGCTCGGGCGCGCCGACGCGTCGGCCCGGCGTCGGCTCGGCCCGCGCGGGTGACCGCGTGGCCGGGCTCGCCGACCTCCCGGTGGGCTCCGGCGCGCTGGTCGACGTCGGAGGCGACGGCCAGTTGCTGCTGGTCAGGCCGTCGGAGTCGGAGGTGCGGGCGTTCAACCCGGCCTGCCCGCACCAGGGCACGACGGTGAACCCGCCCGCCGGCGGCACGATCAGCTGTCCCACGCACCGCTCCGCGTTCGACCCGACGACCGGGGCGGTGCTGTCCGGCCCGTCACCGCGGGGGTTGGCGGAGGTCGCGGTGGCGGTGTCCGGGCCGGACGTGTTGCTTTCCTGAAGAAGCCGTCCCAAGGGCTGGGGTGTTGAACCCAGCTTCACGTGGTGTCGTATTGCCTGTGTGGCCGAACGACCACCCACCACGTAGCAAAGGACCTGCTTTGAGTTCAACGGAGAAGACAGGGCTGTCCCGTCGCTCGGTGCTGTGCGGCGTGCTGGTCGCGCTGGCGGTGCCGGGCGGCCTGGCCGCGTGCAGCAGCGGTTCCACCCCGGGCGGCACCACCCCGACCGGTGGCGGCACGACGCCCGGCGGTGGCGGCACCACCCCGTCCGGGCCGCCGATCATCGCGGCGCTGGCCGACGTGCCCGACGGCGGCGGCCTGATCGCGGGCAACCCGACCGACAGCAAGCCGCTCGTGCTGGTCCGCACCGGTGAGACGGTCAAGGCCTACTACGCCACCTGCCCGCACCAGGGGACCGCCGTGTCGCCGCCCGAGGGCGGCGTGATCACCTGCCCGAACCACGGCAGCACGTTCAACGCCTCGGACGGCCAGGTGACCAAGGGCCCGGCCACCACGGGCCTGAAGGAGGTCCCGGTGAAGGTCGAGGCCGGCCAGATCGTGCCGGCCTGAAACCCCGCGAGGGCGGGCGAGGTCGACTTCCAGGCGACCTCGCCCGCGACGCGTGAGGCGGCGCACTCGGACAGAGCCCGGTCTCGGCAGGCTTGTCGGTCCCCCCACGTACGCTTGTCCGGTGGCCGATCCGTCGACCTATCGCCCTGCGACAGGCACCATCCCCGAAGCACCCGGCGTCTACAAGTTCCGCGACGCGGGCGGGCGCGTGGTGTACGTCGGCAAGGCCAAGAGCCTGCGCCAACGCCTGAACTCCTACTTCGCCGACGTCGCCGGCCTGCACCCGCGCACCAGGCAGATGGTGACCACCGCCGCGAGCGTCGAGTGGACCGTCGTCGGCACCGAGGTCGAGGCGCTGCAGCTCGAGTACAACTGGATCAAGGAGTTCGACCCGCGCTTCAACGTCCGCTACCGCGACGACAAGTCGTACCCGGTCCTGGCCGTGACGTTGCACGAGGAGTTCCCCCGCCTGCACGTCTACCGCGGCCCGCGCCGCAAGGGCGTGCGCTACTTCGGCCCGTACGCGCACGCCTGGGCGATCCGCGAGACGCTCGACCTGCTGCTGCGCGTCTTCCCGGCGCGCACGTGCTCGGCGGGCGTGTTCAAGCGGCACGGCCAGATCGGCCGCCCCTGCCTGCTCGGCTACATCGACAAGTGCTCGGCGCCGTGCGTGGGCCGGGTCGACGCGGACCAGCACCGCGACATCGTCGAGGACTTCTGCGACTTCCTGGCCGGCAAGACGGACTCGATGGTGCGCCGTCTCGAACGCGAGATGACGGCCGCCGCCGAGGAGCTGGAGTTCGAGAAGGCCGCACGCCTGCGCGACGACCAGGCGGCCCTCAAGCGCGCCCTGGAGAAGCAGGCCGTCGTCCTCGGTGACGGAACGGACGCCGACGTGGTCGCGTTCGCGCAGGACGACCTGGAGGTGTCGGTCCAGGTGTTCCACGTGCGCGGCGGCCGGGTGCGCGGCCAGCGCGGCTGGGTGGTCGACAAGGTCGACGAGACCGGTGTGACGGGCCTGGTGGACCAGTTCGTCACCCAGTTCTACGGCGAGCAGGTCGAGTCGGCGCGGGCCGGCGGCGTGGAGGCGGCGCCGGTGCCGCGCGAGGTGCTGGTGCCGGAGCTGCCCGACGACGCCGAGGCGGTCGAGAAGTGGCTGTCGGGCCTGCGCGGCGGCCGGGTCGCGCTGCGGGTGCCGCAGCGCGGCGACAAGCGGGCGCTCATGGAGACGGTGGAGCGCAACGCCAAGGAGGCGTTCCAGCAGCACAAGCTGCGCCGCGCGGGCGACCTGACGGCCCGGTCGGCGGCCTTGCAGGAGCTGCAGGAGGCGCTGGGCCTGGACACGGCGCCGTTGCGGATCGAGTGCACCGACGTCAGCCACGTGCAGGGCACGGACGTGGTGGCGTCGCTGGTGGTGTTCGAGGACGGCTTGGCGCGCAAGTCCGAGTACCGCCGGTTCGCCGTGCGCGAGGGCGCCGAGCAGGGCGACGTCGGCTCGATCGCCGAGGTGGTGCGGCGGCGCTTCCAGGCGTACCTGCGCGACAACAAGGACGACGGCGGCCCGACGCCCGGCATCGACCCGGAGACCGGCAAGCCGCGCAGGTTCGCGTACGCGCCGAACCTGCTGGTGGTGGACGGCGGCGCGCCGCAGGCGCAGGTAGCCTCCGACGTCTTGGCGGAGCTCGGCATCACGGACGTCGCGGTGGTCGGCCTGGCGAAGCGGCTGGAGGAGGTGTGGGTGCCCGGCGAACCGGACCCGGTGATCCTGCCCCGCACCAGCGAGGCCCTGTACCTGCTGCAACGGGTGCGCGACGAGGCGCACCGGTTCGCCATCGCCTACCACCGGCAGAAGCGGTCGAAGCGGATGACGACCTCGGCGCTGGACGACGTGCCGGGACTGGGGCAGACGCGCAAGGCCGCCCTGTTGAAGCACTTCGGCTCGCTGAAGAAGTTGCGCGAGGCGAGCATCGAGGAGATCAGCGTGGTGCCCGGAGTGGGCCGGCGCACCGCGGAGGCCGTGCACGCGACGTTGGGCACGGCGGGTACCGAAGGGGAGCGAACGTGAGCGCACCGGCCGGCGAGAAGTCCGGCATCGAAGTCGCGGTGGTGACGGGCCTGTCGGGGGCGGGCCGCAGCACGGCCGCGAAGTGCCTGGAGGACCTGGGCTGGTTCGTGGTGGACAACCTGCCGCCCGAGCTGATCGCGACCATGGTGGAGCTGGGCGCTCAGGCCAGGGGTGCGATCACCAGGGTCGCGGTGGTGATGGACGTGCGCAGCCGCGCGTTCACCGAGGACCTGGCGGCGGTGATCAAGGACCTGGACGCGCGCGGCTACAAGCCGAAGGTGCTCTTCCTGGAGGCCACCGACGACGTGCTGATCCGCCGGTTCGAGTCGGTGCGCCGCGGCCACCCGTTGCAGGCGGACGGCCGCCTGGCCGACGGCATCGAGGCCGAGCGGATCCTGCTCACGCCGTTGCGCGAGGAGGCCGACCTGGTGCTGGACACCTCGGCGCTGTCGGTGCACCAGCTGCGGGCCAAGATCGAGGACACGTTCGGCACGGAGTCGGCGACCCGCACCCGCGTCACGGTGCTGTCGTTCGGCTACAAGTACGGCCTGCCGATGGACGCCGACCTGGTGATGGACGTGCGGTTCCTGCCGAACCCGTTCTGGATCCCGGAGCTGCGCGAGCAGACCGGCCTGGACGGCGACGTGCGCAACTACGTGCTCACGCAGGAGGGCGCGGAGGAGTTCCTGGACCGCTACCACGAGCTGCTGCGGCTGATCGGCGCCGGCTACCGGCGCGAGGGCAAGCGGTACCTGACGCTGGCGGTCGGCTGCACCGGCGGCAAGCACCGCAGCGTGGCCATCTCCGAGGAGCTCGCGGGCCGGTTGGCCAGCGAGGACGGCATGGCCGTCAAGGTCGTGCACCGGGACCTGGGACGCGAGTGAGCTTCGCAGCGGTAGCGCTGGGCGGTGGGCACGGGCTGCACGCCACGCTCACCGCCCTGCGCAAGGTGACCGACGACGTGACGGCCGTGGTGACGGTCGCGGACGACGGCGGCTCCTCGGGGCGGCTGCGCCGCGAGCTGGGCCTGCTGCCGCCCGGCGACCTGCGCAAGGCGATGGTGGCGCTGGCCGGCGCGGACGCCTCCAGCGCGTTGTGGGCGACGTTGTTCCAGCACCGGTTCGGCGGCACCGGCGCGCTCGCCGGGCACGCGGTGGGCAACCTCGTGCTGGCGGGCCTGCTGGAGCAGCTCGGCGACCCGGTGGCCGTGCTGGAGGAGGCGGGACGGCTGCTCGGCGTGCGCGGTCGCGTGCTGCCGATGTGCACGGAGCCGTTGTCGATCGAGGCCGACGTGACCGGCCTGGACGATGACGACGACGTGGTGCGCCGCATCCGCGGCCAGGTCGCGATCGCCACCACGCCGGGCCGCGTGCAGCGGATCCGGCTCAACGGGCCGGGCGGCCCCGGCGAGGCGCCGCGCGGCTGCCCGCAGGCGGTGGAGGCGGTGCTCGCGGCCGACGTCGTGCTGCTGGGGCCCGGCTCGTGGTTCACCAGCGTGCTGCCGCACCTGCTCGTGCCCGAGTTGCACGACGCCCTGGTGCGCACGTCGGCGCGCAAGGTGGTCGTGCTCAACCTCGTCCCCCAACCGGGGGAAACCGACGGCTTCTCGCCGGAGTTGCACCTGGACGTCCTGTGCGCGCACGCGCCCGCCCTGCGGGTGGACGCGGTGATCGCGGACGTCGACGCGGTGCCCGTTCCGGACCGGCTGCGCAGGGCCGCCGCAGCTCTCGGCGCTGCGGCGCACCTCGCGCCCATCGCCGTGGCCGGCGCGCCCGACCGGCACGACCCGACCGCGCTGGCGTCGAGCATCACCAGTGCGTTGGCCGGCCCTGGTGACGAGACCGGAGGGGCGTCGAGTACAACCCTCCAGGAAGACCGGACGAGCAGGGGAGGCGAGGCGCCGTGGCGATGACGTCGGCGGTGAAGGACGAGCTGAGCAGGCTGGCCGTCTCGAAGACCTGCTGCCGCCGCGCGGAGGTCGCCTCGTTGCTGCGGTTCGCGGGCGGCTTGCACATCGTGGGCGGCCGGGTGGTCGTCGAGGCGGAGCTGGACCTGGGCTCGACGGCGCGCCGGCTGCGCCGCGAGATCCACGAGCTGTACGGGCACCAGTCGGACGTGTTCACCATCACGTCCAGCGGGCTGCGCAAGGGCACCCGGTTCGTGGTGCGCGTGGTGAAGGACGGCGAGGGTCTGGCCAGGCAGACGGGTCTGCTCGACCCGCGCGGACGTCCGGTGCGAGGACTGCCCGCGCCGGTCGTGTCGGGCGGTGTGTGCGACGCGGAGGCGGCATGGCGCGGCGCGTTCCTGGCGCACGGCTCGCTGACCGAGCCGGGCCGGTCGTCGTCGATGGAGGTGACCTGCCCCGGGCCTGAGGCGGCGCTGGCTCTGGTCGGCGCGGCGCGGCGGATGGGCATCGGCTCGAAGTCGCGCGAGGTGCGCGGCGCGGAGCGCGTGGTGATAAGGGATGGCGACGCAATCGGCGCGATGCTGACCAGGCTCGGCGCGCACGACAGCGTGCTGGCCTGGGAGGAGCGCCGGATGCGCCGCGAGGTGCGTGCGACGGCGAACCGCCTGGCGAACTTCGACGACGCCAACCTGCGGCGCTCGGCGCGGGCCGCCGTCGCCGCCGCGGCCAGGGTGCAGCGCGCGCTGGAGATCCTGGGCGCCGAGGCGCCCGACCACCTGGCCGCGGCGGGAGCCCTGCGGCTGGCGCACCGGCAGGCCTCGCTGGAGGAACTGGGCCAGCTCTCCGACCCGCAGATGACGAAGGACGCCGTCGCGGGCCGCATCCGCAGACTCCTGGCGATGGCGGACAAGCGGGCGAAGGAACTGGGCATGCCGGACACCGAGTCCGCCGTGACGGCGGACATGCTCGAGGCCGAGGTCTGACGGAGCAGCTGCCGCGTCAGCGGAGTCCCAGGGCGGTGACGAGCGGGTCGGCCAGGGACCTCACGTAGGTGTCGGTGAGGTGGTTGTCGCGGTAGACGACCACGTTGCCGACCACGGCCGGGCAGGTGTCGGCGCGGCAGATCCAGTCGGTCAGGTCGACCACCCGCACGCCCGGCAGACCGGTCGCGGCGTCGGCCAGCGGGTCGGTCGCCGAGCCCATGGCCCGCGCCCGGGGCGTGTCGCAGTCGGCGGGGTCGTCGGGGCGGCGTTCCAGGCACGGCACGACCGGGCGTGCCGGCCGGGGCAGTTCGCGGATCACGGCGACCGGGATGGCCGCGTCCGACAGCGCGGTGAGCATGGTCCGATAACCCTCGACCGCGCGGTCCGGCGACTCCCAGGTCCAGTCCAGGTCCGAGCGGTAGGACTCGGGCGACATGGCGGCGGTGACGACCAGGTCCGGCGCCAGGTCGCGGATCAGGTCGAGCTTCTTCATGTTCTCGTCCGAGCAGACGGTCAGCGGCGTGCCCGCGTCCGACGGCGGCACGGCGGTGAACGGGCAGCCGTTGCGCACGACGACCTTCACCCGCCACCGGCCGGCGCCCTCGTGCCGCACGAACTCGGCGAGGGCGCTGCTGAACTGGGCGGCGTGCGAATCGCCGACGATGACCGCGGTCCTGGTCGCCTCGGGCTCCCCGTACGTGCACGCCGAGGGCTCCGCGGTCATGTCGTAGATGTTGCAATCGCCCGGCAGGTCGCCGAGCGGCCCGTCCTCCCCGGCCACGGCGGGCGCGGGTGCGAGCGGGACGCCGGCCGGCGCGGGCACCGGGCGGCTCGGGTCGAGGGCCAGCGCGCCGGGGTGGTCGGCGTCGATCACCGACCTGCCGCGCAACGCCGCCAGCGTCGCCTCGGCCGACGCCCACCCGCCCGACGCGACCGCCACGGTCACCGCGACCATCGCCGCGCCGATCCCGTACGTCACGCGCCTGCGGTCGCGCTTGCGCCGCCGGAACGGGTCCTCGACGAAGTGCTTCGACAACGCCGCCAGCACGAGGCTCAGCGCCCCGGCGAACACGACCTGGTACCGGTCCAGCGCCTCGCGCCCGGTGAACTCGAGCACGAACACGATCACCGGCCAGTGCCACAGGTACAGGCTGTAGGAGATGTCGCCGACGTAGGTCAGCGGGCGCACGCCGAGCACGCGCGCCAGCGAGTCGTCCCGGGCGAGGAGCATCGCGGCGGCGCCGACGGTCGGCAGCGCCGCGATCCAGCCGGGGAACGCCATGCCCGTGCTGAACCAGAACGCGCTCACCAGCACCGCGGCCACGCCTCCCCAGCCCAGCAGCACGCGTGCCGCCGAGCCGAGCCGCAGCCGGTGCAGCGCCATGGCGGCCAGGCCGCCGATCCCGAGCTCCCACATCCGGGTCGGCGTGACGAAGTACGCCGCGCCCGGGTCGACCGGCGTGTACCAGGCCGAGAACGCGAACGACGCGACCGTGATCGCGCCGACCGCGACCGCGGCGTACCGCACCGGCCGGCCGCCCCGGCGTGCCGCGAGGGTGGCCGCGACCAGCAGCACCAGCGGGATGACCAGGTAGAACTGCTCCTCGACGGCCAGCGACCAGAAGTGCTGCACCGGTGAGGCGCCGACTCCCGCGTGCCCGTAGTCGTTCGACAGCACGGCCAGCAGCCAGTTCTGCGCGTTGACCGCGGAGAACAGGACCTCGCGCAGCACGGTCGGCCACCGCGACTCGGGCAGCACCGCGAACACCGCGGCCGCGACCCCCAGGAGGACGGCGGTGGCGGCGGGCAGGAGCCTGCGGATCCGCCGCGCGTAGAAGTCGAGCAGCCCGACCCGCCCGGTGCGCCGGACCTCGCCGGTGAGCGTGCCGATGATCAGGAAGCCCGAGAGCACGAAGAAGACGTCGACGCCGACGAAGCCGCCGGGCAGCCACTCGGGCCGCAGGTGGTAGCAGATCACCAGGCCGACGGCCAGCGCGCGCATGCCCTGGATGTCGGCCCTCACGACGGGGCGGCGATCGCCGTGCGCGCGCGTCGAGGTCGGCTCTTCGGTGACCAGCGCCACAACTCACCACCACGGTCGATGACAAAAGCGGCGCAGCTTAACCCGTTCGTGTGGTGCGGGACGTAGTCCGTTCAGGGAAGCGTTATCAGGCTGTCGAACTGGTGGCGGGCGGCACGCGCGTCACCGCCGTGGTGCGAGAGCGCAAGAACCCCTGACCCCGCGCGTGTCGAACCCTCAGGCCGCGTGAGTCCTACGTCCGCGTCGCGTGTGTCCTACGTTCGGAACCCGCGTGTCCTACGCTCAGGACCCCCGAATTCAACGCTCGGAACGGCCACCCTCCGTCACGCAACGCGCATCCTGCACGCGAGCACCGAGCGTCATACGCTGGGACCCGCCGATCCCGGCACCGAGCCACGGCACGACCGCACTCCGGGGTCACGAAGCCCCCGTGCCTGAGTTACCCAGAGGTAACAAGCCGGTCAAGCTGGATTTTCTTGTTCGATAAAGAGATCCTGGTGGTCCACGTGACCAGGGACGCAGGCCGGAGGCTAGGCTGGCTCTCGGCTGCCTGGTCAGCCCATGACTGCACGCCCCTGGCGGACAACGCCAGTCGAGTACCGAGGAGACTCACCGTGACGGTTCGCGTAGGTGTCAATGGTTTCGGCCGCATCGGTCGCAACTTCTGGCGCGCCGTTCAGGCCAGCGGGCACGACATCGAGATCGTCGCCTTCAACGACCTCGGTGACGTCAACACCATGGCCCACCTGCTCAAGTACGACTCCATCCTCGGCCGTCTCGACGGCGAGGTGACCGTGACCGACGAGGGCATCGCGGTCGACGGCAAGGTCATCAAGGCCCTGGCCGAGCGCGACCCCGGCAAGCTGCCCTGGAAGGACCTCGGCGTCGACGTCGTCGTGGAGTCGACCGGCTTCTTCACCGACGCCTCGGCCGCGCGCAAGCACGTCGACGAGGGTGGCGCGAAGAAGGTCATCATCTCCGCACCGGCCAAGGGTGAGGACCTCACCGTGGTGCTGGGCGCGAACGACGACCAGTACGACGGTTCGCAGACCGTCATCTCCAACGCCTCGTGCACCACCAACTGCCTGGCCCCGCTGGCCAAGGTGCTGCACGACAGCTTCACCATCGAGCGTGGCCTCATGACCACGATCCACGCCTACACCCAGGACCAGAACCTGCAGGACGCGCCGCACAAGGACCTGCGCCGCGCCCGTGCCGCCGCGCTGAACATCGTGCCCACCAGCACCGGTGCCGCGAAGGCGATCGGCCTGGTCCTGCCGGAGCTGAAGGGCAAGCTCGACGGCTACGCCCTGCGCGTGCCCGTGCCCACCGGCTCGGCCACCGACCTGACCGTCACCGTCGGCCGCGACGTCACCGTGGACGAGGTCAACGCCGCCTACAAGGCCGCCGCGGACGGTGCGCTCAAGGGCTACCTGCGCTACAACACCGACCCGATCGTGTCGGCCGACATCGTCACCGACCCGGCGTCGTGCATCTACGACGCGCCGCTGACCAAGGTCATCGGCAACCAGGTCAAGGTCGTCGGCTGGTACGACAACGAGTGGGGCTACTCCAACCGCCTCGCCGACCTGGTCAACCTCGTCGCCAGCAAGCTCTGAGCGAAGAGACGGATCACTCGCTGTGAAGACTCTCGACGATCTGCTCAGCGAGGGTGTCTCGGGTCGGCGCGTCCTCGTGCGCGCCGACCTGAACGTCCCCCTCGACGGCGACCGGATCACCGACGACGGCCGCGTCCGCGCGTCGGTGCCCACCATCAAGGCGCTCGTGGACGCGGGCGCCCGCGTGCTGGTCGCCGCGCACCTGGGCCGCCCCAAGGGCGAGCCCGACCCCAAGTTCTCCCTCGCGCCCGTCGCCGTCCGGCTCGGTGAGCTGCTCGGCCAGACGGTCGAGATCGGCGCCGAGGCCGCCGGCGACGGCACCGTCGTGCTGCTGGAGAACATCCGCTTCGACGCCCGCGAGACCAGCAAGGACGACGCCGAGCGCGCCGCCCTCGCCGACGAGCTGGCCGCCAAGGCCGACGCGTTCGTCTCCGACGGCTTCGGCGTCGTGCACCGCAAGCAGGCGTCGGTCTACGACGTGGCCAAGAAGCTCCCGCACTACGCGGGCGGCCTCGTGCTGGCCGAGGTCGAGGTGCTGCGCAAGCTCACCGACGACCTCCAGCGCCCCTACGTCGTCGTGCTCGGCGGCGCGAAGGTGTCCGACAAGCTCGGCGTCATCGCGAACCTGCTCACCAAGGTCGACCGGCTCCTCGTGGGCGGCGGCATGGCCTACACCTTCCTCAAGGCCCAGGGCCACGAGGTCGGCGGCTCGCTGCTCCAGGAAGACCAGCTCGACCAGGTCCGCGGCTTCCTCGCCGAGGCCGAGAAGCGCGGCGTGGAGCTCGTGCTCCCGGTCGACGTGCTGGCCGCCGTCGACTTCGCGCCCGACGCGCAGTTCGAGGTCGTCGCCACCGACGCCATCCCCGCCGACCGGCAGGGCCTGGACATCGGCCCGGCCACCCGCGAGCTGTTCGCCTCGAAGCTCGCCGACGCGCAGACCGTGTTCTGGAACGGCCCGATGGGCGTGTTCGAGTTCGAGGCCTTCTCCGGCGGCACCCGCGCGGTGGCCGAGGCGCTGGTCAAGAGCGACGCGTTCACCGTGGTCGGCGGCGGCGACTCGGCCGCGGCCGTGCGCGCGCTCGGCCTGCCCGAAGACGGGTTCTCGCACATCTCCACCGGTGGTGGGGCGTCCCTGGAGTACCTGGAGGGCAAGGAACTGCCCGGCGTGTCTGTGTTGGAGGCGTGATGGCTCAGCGTCAGCCCCTCATCGCGGGCAACTGGAAGATGAACCTCAACCACCTCGAGGCCATCGCCCTGGTGCAGAAGATCGCCTTCTCGCTCCCGGAGAAGTACTTCGCCAAGGTCGAGGTCGCGGTGCTGCCCCCGTTCGTCGACATCCGGTCGATCCAGACCCTCGTCGACGGCGACAAGCTGCTGCTCAAGTACGGCGCGCAGGACCTGTCGCCGCACGACTCGGGCGCCTACACCGGCGACGTGTCCGGCCCGATGCTGGCCAAGCTCGGCTGCTCCTTCGTCACCGTGGGCCACTCCGAGCGGCGTGAGTACCACAACGAGGACGACGGCGTGGTCAACAAGAAGGTCAAGGCCGCCCTGAAGCACGGCGTCACGCCCATCTTCTGCCTCGGCGAGCAGCTGGACGTCCGCGAGGCAGGCGGGCACGTCGAGCACTGCACCGAGCAGCTCGTCGCGGGCCTGAAGGGTCTCACCGCCGAGCAGGTGCGCGACGTCGTCGTCGCCTACGAGCCGGTGTGGGCCATCGGCACCGGCAAGGTCGCCTCGTCGGCTGACGCACAGGAGGTGTGCGCCGCCATTCGGGTCAAGCTCGCCGAGCTCTACGGCGAGGACGTCGCTTCGGCCGTTCGAGTGCTTTACGGCGGCTCGGTCAAGTCCGGCAACATCGCCGAGTTGATCGCTCAGAAGGACGTCGACGGCGCCCTTGTCGGTGGTGCGAGCCTGGATGCGGACGAGTTCGCGAAGCTGTGTGCACTCGCCGCGGGCGGCCCTCTACCCTGACGGATTGACACACTCTTCACCCGCGGTGGTCCACGGTCGGCAGTCGACCGGGTACTCTGTGGCGTCACCTGCCTGACAGCGAGGAAGAAATGATCCTGTTCCTGCAGATCCTGCTGCTCGTCTCCAGCCTGCTGCTGATCCTGCTCGTGCTGCTGCACCGCGGGCGTGGCGGCGGTCTGTCCTCGTTGTTCGGCGGCGGCATGCAGTCCAGCCTGTCCGGTTCCAGCGTGGTGGAGAAGAACCTCGACCGGCTGACGTTGTTCGTCGGCGCGATCTGGGTCATCGCCATCGTGGGCATCGGGCTGCTGATGAAGGTCAACTGACACAGGTCGGCGGGCGCCGACGACGTCGGCCGACGCGGACACAGGGAAACCACGTGGTGGGGGTGTGAGGGTCGATGGCTGGTGGTAACGCGATTCGCGGTACCCGCGTCGGCGCAGGCCCGATGGGCGAATCGGAGCGCGGCGAGTCCGCGCCCCGACGTCGGGTGTCGTACTGGTGCGCGAACGCGCACGAGTCTCGGCCGTCGTTCGCGGTCGAAGCCGAGATCCCGGAGAACTGGGACTGCCCCCGGTGTGGTCTGCCGGCCGGGCGTGACGAGCAGGCACCTCCTGCTCCGCCGCGCAACGAGCCGTACAAGACGCACCTGGCGTACGTGAAGGAGCGGCGCTCCGACGCGGACGGTGAGGCGATCCTCGAAGAGGCGCTCACCAAGCTGCGCAAGCAGCGCGAAGAGCCCTAGCCAGGCTCAGGCGAGAACGGCACGACGGCCCCGGCGGGACTTCCCGCCGGGGCCGTCGTCGTCTTCAGCGCCGGTCGCTTCAGGTCCGCTTGGTGAACAGGCCGGCGAACTGGCGTCGGACCATGATCGCGCCCACCAGCAGGAAGAACACCAGGATCACCAGGGTGGACGTCGTGCCGCCGGTCGAGCTGGTCAGCGCCACGTCCACGCTCCCGACCAGCACCACGCCGCAGTCGGCGCGGATCACGTGGCGACCCGGATGGATCGTGGTGAACTCGACCCTGGTGCTGAACGTGCCCGAATCGTCCGCCTTCGCCGCGCCGACGGCCTCGCCCAGCGAACTGAGCCGCACCGGCGAACCCGGGTCACAGCCCGTGCCGGTGGCGGTCAACGGGTCACCCGGCTGGATGTTGTCCTTGTCCAACGTCAGCGCGCCGTCACCGTCGAACGGTGTCGTGGTGGCGGTCGTGGTCGGCGCGGAGCTGTCCGTCGTGGTCGTCGTCGTTGTCGTGGTCGTCGTCGGCTGGGTGGTAGTGGTCTGCGGACGCGTGGTGGTCGTCGTGGTCACCGGGGGCGCGGTCGTCGTCGTGACCGGCGGTGGGGTGGTGGTCGTCGTCGGCCTCGCGGTCACGGTGAAGTTGTCCGTCGGGTTCGACGTCGCCGCGCACTGCGGTCGTGCCGTGACCCGGTGCACCCCGACGCCCGCGTCCGACGGCACGGTCGCCGTACCCGAACCCGTGCCGCGACCCGCGTGCCTGCCGCTGCCGATCACCCTCCCGCCGTCCCACAGGATCTGCACGGTCGGGTCCGAGCAGTCCGGATCGAGGTACACGCCGGTCCAGCTCACCGTGAACGTGCTGCCCGCCGGACCGGAATCCGGGCTCGCGGTCGCGACGCCCTGCGGCTGCGCCGATACCGGTGCCGCTACGAGCGCCGTAACGCCATATGCCAAGGCACCGAGTAAAGCTAGTGTTCCTGCCGATCGCATGCCGACTCCCGGACCAGTCCGCTACCCCCGATGAGGTGCCCTTGTGAGACGCATTATGAGCAGCGTCGGTTTACTGCTCCTGTGCGGGATCTTCCTCGGCGTCGCCCCGGCCCGGGCCGCCGGGGGCGCGGTCACCATCGACGCCACGGTGGATGGCGCCCCGGTCGGTGAGGACGAGCTGCTGCTCGACCCGTCCCGCGCCTCCCTCATCTCGGTGACCGTCCACAACGGAACGGACACGGTGCGGCACGTCAAGACGATCCGGCTGTCCGGCACGGCGCTGGCGTTGACGTTCTTCTCCTACGACACGACCGTGCCGTTCGACGTGCCCGCCAGGGAAAGCGTCACGCGCGGGTTCGTGCTCGACCTCGGGCAGCTCGACGCCCAGGCGACCGGCCTGCTGCCGACCGAGCTGGAAGTGCTCGACACCAACCGCGACGTCCTGGCGTCGATCGGCATGACCGGTGACGTGCGCGGGTCGATGTGGTCGGTCTACGGGGTGTTCGGGCTGGCGGTGTTCGGGTTGACCTCGCTGGCGTGGGCGGGCGCGTTGTTCGCGCTGGCCCGCCGGCGGCTGCCCGCGAACCGGTGGCAGCGGGCGATGCGGTTCCTGCCCGCCGGCGTCGGCACCGGGCTCGTGGCGGTGATCTCGCTGTCCGTGCTGCGGATCATGGCGCCGTCGCCGGCGGCGGAGATCCCGTTCGTGCTGGGCGCGGCGGCGGTCGCGTTCGCCTTGGGCTACCTGACACCGCACCCGGACGCGGACGACCTGCCCCCGGTGGGCCCGGCCGGTCCGGTCGACCCGGAGAGCACGCAGCGCATCACGCGGCCGTTGCCGGGCGGTGTGGCGTGACGGTGTCGGCGAACGTCGTCGCGGCGCTGCCGCAGTACGAGCTCGGTGCGGAGGTCGGGCGCGGCGGGATGGGGGTCGTGTACGCGGCCGTGCACCGGCCGTTGGGGCGGGCGGTCGCGGTGAAGCGGCTGCCCGGCGTGCTCGCGTCGGATGAGCGGATGAGTGCGCGGTTCGCGCACGAGGCGCGGCTGCTGGCGCGGCTCGACCACCCGCACATCGTGCCCGTGTACGACTACGTCCAGGACCACGGCGAGCACCTGCTGGTGATGGAGAAGCTCGACGGTGGCACGGTGTGGTCGAAGTTCACCGGTTCGGGTGTCACACCCGCATCGTCGTGTGCCATCGGTCTGGCGATGCTGTCCGGTCTGCACGCGGCGCACGGGGCCGGGGTGCTGCACCTGGACGTGAAGCCGAAGAACCTGCTGTTCACCGCCGGCGGGGTGCTCAAGGTCGCCGATTTCGGGATCTCGCAGGTGGTGAGCGAGGGCGCGACGCTCGTGACGCACGGCGGGCAGGTGCTCGGCACGCCCGCGTACCTGTCACCGGAGCAGGCGCTGGGCAATCCGCTCACCCCGGCGGCCGACGTCTACGGCGCGGCGACGGTGCTGTACGAGCTGCTGAGCGGTCGGCTGCCGTTCGACAGCGGCGGTGGGGCGTTGGCGATGATCCAGCGTCACGTCTACCAGCAGCCCCGCCCCCTGATCGAGGTACCGGATCCACTCGCCCGAGTGATCATGCGGGGGATTGAACGCGACCCCCAGGCCCGGTACCGCAACGCGGAGACGTTCGCGGTGGACCTGGCGGGCGCGGCGGCGGAGGTCTTCGGCCGGGACTGGCTGCTGCGCCTCGGCGCCCCGGTCCACCTGAGCCCGCACGTCGCCGCCGCCGGCACTCGCCCCGCGTCCGGCCCCTCCGTGCCGCGGGAGACCCTCGACATACCCGTTCGGGCGACGCTCGTGGACGCTCCGCCGACGCCCGTGCGGCTGGGTGCGGAGACCCTCGTGCCGGCGGCGCAGCTGCTGGCCGCCACCGCCCCGAAACCTGCGCGGTGGTTCGCGCTGGCGGCGGCCCTCGCCGCGGTCGTGATGATCACCGTCCCGTTCACCCTGCCGGGCCGCGACCTGCCGGCCCTCGACGTCGACCTCAGCAAGCCGGTCTCCGTGGGCCAGGGCAACCCGGCGACCGCGCGCCTCGCCGTGACGGCGGCCGGCATCACCCTGGCCGACGTCCCCGCTTCCCCACCGGCTTCGTCGCTCACCTCCTCGCCGGCCTCCGTGCCGACCGACGGCACACCGACTTCCCCCGACGGCGGTGTCCGACCCGACCCCTCCGCACCGACCGCGTCACCGCTGGCGTTCGAGCTGCCGGGCGCGAGCCGGTGGATCGTGGGCGGCGCGGCGGTGGCGACGGTGACGGCCGACGGCCAGTCCACCGACTACTCCCTCCGGCCCGTCACGCACCCGATGATCAGCATCATGGGCGCGGGGAGCGCGGTGCTGCTGCTGTTCGCGCTCGCGTACCTGGAGTCGATCCTGCGGTCCCTGCGGCGGCGTCGGGCGGGGACGGCGGCGGTGGTCGCGGCGGCTCCGTTGGGCTTCGCGCTCGGGGTGGCCGTGTGGCTCCTGCCGTCCGTGCTGCTGCGTCACACACCCGACTTGTGGCCGGCGCTGGTGTGCGGCGGGCTGGGCGTGGCGGCGGCGGTCTGCACGGCCGTGGCCACCCGGCGGTTCGCTCTCCGCTGACGGCTGCGCGGCAGCTCTCCGCTGACGGCTGTGCGCCGATGGTCTGCCCCTGCGCCGCTGACGGCGGCCGGCACGGCGCTGGCACTGGACCGCTGCCAGCGTGCGACCGCTGCGGGCACCGACACCTGCGGGCACCGACACCTGCGGGTCGGGCGGCTGCCCTGTGCGGTGGCTGTCGTGTTGCCCGCGAGCCGATGCGCGGACAGCGTTGCCGGCAGCCGGTGCGGGGCAAGCCTGGTGTCCAGGCGGGCCGTCGTGTGTCGACTGCCGGCGGTGGCAGTGCGGGCGGTGGCGGTGGCGCTGCTCCTAGCGTTCCGTTCTGCGCGCTCCTCCCCGTGTTCCCCCAGCGCCTCGCCCCAGCGCCTCCTCCCAGCCCGCTCCTCCCTCTTGCGCCGCGCGGTCCGGACAGGCCGGGGGTTGGTCGGCGGTCCTCGTTGTTTCAACCGACGTTCGAGATCGACGATAACAGTGTTTCGTTTGACGATTCCAGAATGATCACCCATCGGTGTGACGGGCGAAATCAGGGCTTCAGTGTTCTGACCAGGGGAAACGTCACCTTCACCGTGAAGCCGCCGCTGTCTGTCGGGCCCGCTTCCAGCTCACCGTCCAACAACGCCGCACGCTCCCGCAGTCCCACCAGCCCATGACCACCGCTGGGCAACGCCGCCCCGTCCACCGACCCCACCGCACCCTCCGGCGCCTCGTTGCGCACCTCCACGCGCAACTGATCGGCATCGGCGACCACCACCACGACGGTCGCCGCACCGCACGCGTGCTTCCGCACGTTCGTCAACGCCTCCTGCACCGTCCGGTACGCCGCACCCGACACCGGAGCCGGCAGGTCGCCCACCGGCCCCTGCACGGTCAACGTCGCCGGAATCCCCGCCGTGGCCACCAGCTGCGCCAAGTCCTCGACCCGGGGCTGCGGCGAGTCGTCGCCGCTCGTCGTCCGCAGCACGCTCACCAGCTGCCGCAGCTCGTCCAACGTCCTCGTGCTCAACATCCGGATCGTCCCGGCGACCTGCTTCGCGTTCGGATCGGCCGCCGCCACCCGCAGGGCGCCCGCCTGCATCGCGATCAAGCTCACCTGGTGCGACACGACGTCGTGCATCTCCCGCGCCAACCTGGCCCGCTCGTCCGCCCGCACCGCGTGCGCGTGCAGCATCCGCTCCCGCTCCCGGCTCGCGGCCAACTCGCCGATCCGCGCCGACAACTCCTCCCGCGCGTGCGCCAGCAACCCGATCGCGATCGGCATCCCCGCGACGATGCACCCGTAGATGGCGTTGTGGACGTGCGTCTTCCAGTCCAACGCCGCGAACTCCGCAGGCGGCCACACGAAGAACCGGCTCAGCCACACCAACGCCGCGCCGACGTAGGTCTGCTTCGACAGCAGCTGCTCCCGCGCCAACGTCCCCAGCGCGATCATCGCCGCCAACTGCGCCCACCCGGCCAGGAACCCGGGCACGGTGATCAGCACCACCAGGAACGGGAACCGCCGGCGCAGCGCCACCGCCGCCACCGACACGACCGACAGCACGTAGTTGTACGGCTCGGCCTCGGGCACGACCCGCAGCCACACGTCCAGCGCCGCGATGCCGACGGCCGCCGCGTCGAAAGCCACCTGCCGGTGCCGGCCGAGCACGCGGCCGAGGAACCGCCCGAGCGCTCCGAGGAAGGCAGCACGCCGCACCCGCTCGGTCGCGACGCCGTTGACCCGACCGCTCGGCAGTCTTTCGACAGCGTTGCCGGCCAGGGTTCGACCTCCTGTGTCAGCTGTCCGCCGGTCCTCACCGTACTGCGCTGTCATCACGCTTGGCATGACCCGCCTTTCCGCCCCCGACCCGCTCGAACGACCCGCTCACCCTTCGAGATGCTGTGATTACCCGAATGGGACGCCGTGCGCCGCACAAAATTGCGAGCGCGAACGTCCGGTGAGCGGACAACGTGCGTGGAAGCGGCCCGTGAGTGCGCCAAATCACCCCTGGGAACGCCGCTGCCGCCGCGCCCGGAACGGACGACGGCGGCAGCGGGACGGAAGGTTCAGGCCGACGGCGGGGTGATCGGCGCCTTCGCGGCGGCGGCCGAGTCGAGCAGCCACAGCGTGCGCTCCCGGCCACGGGCGCCCGCGGCCGGCAGCTGGACCTCGTCCGCGTCGGTCAGGCCCAGGGCCACGGCCTCGCCCTTCGCCGCGCCCGTCGTCATCAGCCACACCTCGCGCGCCGCGCGGATCGCGGGCAGGGTGAGGCTCACGCGGGTGGGCGGCGGCTTGGGGCAGTCGCGCACCGCGACGACGGCGCGCTCCCGCTCCGCCACCGCGGGCGACTCCGGGAAGATCGAGGCCACGTGCCCCTCCTCGCCGACGCCGAGCAGGCACACGTCGAACGACGGCACGGAACCGTCCGGACCTCCGGCGGCGGCGAGCACGGCGGCGTACGCCTCGGCGGCGGCCTCCGGGTCGTCGCCGAACCGCCCGTCGGACGGCTCCATCACGTGCACGCGCGAAGCCGGCACCGGCACGTGGTCCAGCAACGCCTCCCGCGCCTGCGTCTCGTTGCGGTCGGGGTGCCCGGCGGGCAGGAACCGCTCGTCGCCCCAGTACAGGTCGACCCGGGTCCAGTCCACCGCGTCGCGGGCGGGCGTGGCGCGCAGCTGCTCCAGCACCGCGATGCCGGTCCGGCCGCCGGTCAGCACCAACGACGCCGACCCGCGCGCGGTCTGCGCGTCCACCAGGCTGGTGACCAGGCGGGCGGCAACCGCGGCGGCCAGCAGCTCGCCGTCACGGTGCACCACCACCTCCGGCCGGCTCACGAGCCCGCCTTCGCCTTCGCCGCCTTGGGCGCGGCCTTCCCCGCAGCCTTGGGAGCGGCCTTGGCGCCGGAGGGCTTCGGCGCGGCGGTCTTGGCGGCGGCCTTGGCCGACGCCTTCGCGGGCCTGCCGTCCACCTTCGAGTCCGCCGATGCCGTGACCTCCGCCGACGCGTCCGCGGGCTTGGTGTCCGCCACGGCGCCCGGACCGCCGTCCGACTTCGCCTTGGCGGCCCCGGACGCGGCCCGCGCGGGCTTGCGCGTCGCGGCGGCGGCCTTCGGCGCGGTCCGACCGCGCACGACCTTGCCCAGCGACCGCAACGCCGCCTCGTACACCTCGTCCGGGTCGAGCCGGCGCAGCTCCTCGGCCAGGCAGTCCCGCACCTGGCGGCGCTGCAACGCGACCCGACGCTCCGGCTGGCCGGGCTGGGTCAGCGTGCCGACCTTGCCGTCCGGGCGCGACAGCTCGACCAGCCCGGACCGGCGCTCCAGCCGCACGTCGACGATGCCCTCACCCCGGCTCGCCTTCGCGCGCCGCACCGGCACCCGCAGGCACCCGGCGAGCCACGCGGCCAGCAGGTCGGTCGACGGCGAGTCGCTCTCACCGCTCACCTCGGCCTCGGTGACCTTCTCGTACGGCGGCAGGTCGAACGCCGACGCGAGCATCGCCCGCCACAGCGTCAGCCGCGTCCACGCCAGGTCCGTGTCGCCGGGCCGGTAGCCCGACTTGCGCTGCTCCAACGCCCGGATCGGGTTCTTCTCCGCCGCCGCGTCGGTGATCCGGCGCTGCGCGAGCTGCCCGATGGGGTCCTCGGCGGGCACGGCGGGCGCCTCGTTGGGCCACCACGCCACCACCGGGGTGTCCGGCAGCAGCAGCGGCACGACGCACGAAGCGCCCTCGTTGGCCAGCTCGCCGTACAGGCGCAGCACGATGACCTCGGACGCGCCCGCGTCGCCGCCGACGCGGATCTGCGCGTCGAGCCGGGGCGCGGCCTTGCGCGCGCCGCGCGCCACCACGATCACCCGGCAGGGGTGCTCGCGGCTGGCGTCGTTGGCCGCGTCGATGGCGTCCTCGGTCTTGGTGCCGTCGTCGGTCACGATGACCAGCGTCAGCACCCGCCCGAGGGTGACCGCGCCGCCTTCCTCGCGCAGCCGCACGAGCTTGCTGTTGACCTGCGACGTGGTGGTCGAGGGCAGGTCGATGATCACGGACGCCTCCAGTGCCTGCCGGTGCGGGCCAGCATCTCGTCCGCCGACGCCGGCCCCCAGGTGCCTGCCTTGTACTTCTCCGGCGCGCCGGTGGCGCTCCAGTGCCTCAGGACGGGGTCCAGGATCTCCCAGGACAGCTCGACCTCGTCGTTCTTCGGGAACAGCGACGGCTCGCCGAGCAGCACGTCCAGCAGCAGCCGCTCGTAGGCCTCGGGCGAGGACTCGGTGAACGCGTGGCCGTAGCCGAAGTCCATCGTGACGTCGCGGACCTCCATCGAGTTGCCCGGCACCTTGGACCCGAACCGGATGGTCACGCCCTCGTCCGGCTGCACGCGCACCACCAGGGCGTTCTGCCCCAGCTCCTCGGTGGCGGTGTCGTCGAACGGCAGGTGCGGCGCGCGCTTGAACACCACGGCCACCTCGGTGACGCGGCGGCCGAGGCGCTTGCCGGTGCGCAGGTAGAACGGCACGCCCGCCCAGCGGCGGGTGTTCACCTCGCAGGTGATGGCCGCGTAGGTCTCGGTGACCGAGTCCTTCGCGAACCCGCCCTCCTCCAGCAGCCCGAGCACCTTCTGCCCGCCCTGCCAGCCGCCGGTGTACTGGCCGCGGGCGGTGGTCTCGTCGTACGGCCCGATCGACCGGGTCGCCGAGAGCACCTTGACCTTCTCCGCGCGCAGGTCGCTCGGACGGAACGAGACCGGCTCCTCCATCGCGGTCAGCGCGAGCAGCTGGAGCAGGTGGTTCTGGATCACGTCACGGGCCGCGCCGATGCCGTCGTAGTAGCCCGCGCGCCCGCCGAGGCCGATGTCCTCGGCCATGGTGATCTGCACGTGGTCGACGTAGTTGGCGTTCCAGATGGGCTCGTAGAGCTGGTTGGCGAAGCGCAGCGCCAGGATGTTCTGCACCGTCTCCTTGCCGAGGTAGTGGTCGATGCGGAACACCGACTCCTCGGGGAAGACGTCGTTGACGGTCTTGTTGAGCTGCCTGGCGCTGGCCAGGTCGTGGCCGAACGGCTTCTCGATGACCACCCGGCGCCACTGGTCGGGGCTGTCGGTCGGCGGCGTGGCCAGCCCGGCGCGCTTGAGCTGGTTGACCACCGTGGTGAACGCGCTGGGCGGGACCGACAGGTAGAACGCGTGGTTGCCGCCGGTGCCGCGCTCGCGGTCCAGGTCGGCGAGCGTCGCGGCGAGCGAGTCGAACGCGGCGTCGTCGTCGAAGGTGCCCTGCACGAACCGGATGCCCTCGGCGAGCTGGTTCCAGACCTCCTGCCGGAACGGCGTGCGCGCGTGCTCCTTGACGGCGTCGTGCACGACCTGCATGAAGTCCTGGTCGGCCCAGTCGCGGCGGGCGAAGCCGACGAGCGCGAAGCCCGGCGGCAGCAGGCCGCGGTTGGCCAGGTCGTAGATGGCGGGCATGAGCTTCTTGCGCGACAGGTCGCCCGTCACGCCGAAGATCACCAGGCCGGACGGCCCGGCGATGCGCGGGAGCCGCTTGTCCCGCGGGTCGCGCAGGGGATTGCGCTTGGTGGGGGCCGTCACGAACCGTCCTCCTGGATGGCCTCGACGAGCTGCGCGAGCCCGGCGACGCGGTCGGTCAGGTGCAGCCGCAGCACCGGGCGACCGCGCTCGGCGAGCACCTGGCCGTCGCCCAGCGCCTGGGCCAGTTGCAACGTGCTGAGGTCGTACGGCCTGTCCGGCACGTCCAGTTCGGTCTCGGACTCGCCGGTCAGCTGCAGGAACACGCCGTTCTGGTGACCGCCCTTGTGGTACTGGCCGGTCGAGTGGAGGAACCGCGGTCCCCACCCGAAGGTGGTCTGCAGGTGTGAACGCTGCGCCAACTCCGGGCGAACGAGGGCGAACGACGCGTCGTCGACCCGGTCGAGGTACGCCTGCACGGACAGGTAGCCGTGCTCGGGCGCGGCGGCGACCAGCGCCCGCAGCGCCTCGGCGACCGTCTTCACGTCCGCCGGCAGCCAGCCCTCGCTGGGGTAGGCCTCGATCGGACCGTCCACGAAGGCCGGTTCGGCCGACGACGCGGCGGGGGAGTCCAACAGGGACCGGGCCGCCTTCTTCGCCGCCTCCACGTCGGGCTGGTCGAACGGGTTGATCTCCAGCACCCGGCCCACCAGCGCGGTCGCGTACTCCCACACCAGGAACTGCGCGCCGAGCGAGCCCTCGACCGAGAGCGTGGACGAGCCGGTGGCCGGTCCGAGCGCGACGGTCGTGGCGTCGGAGCGGGCGTCCACGAAACCGGGCGCGCCCGGACCCTCGACCACCACGGGCAGCAGGCCGGTGCCGTTCTTGCCGGTCGACTCGGCGATCAGCTGCTCCGCCCAGTCGCCGAACCCGGCGATGCCCGAGCCGGTGTCGGCGAGCACGACCTTCTCCGCGCCGTGCGCGTGCGCCACCGCGAACGTCGCCGCCAGCACCACCGCCGGGTTGTCCGGCGAGTCGGCCGACACCAGCGGCGCGGCCGACGCGGCCTCGTCGAGCAGCTTGCCGACGTCCGCGCCCGCCAGCCCGGACGGCACCAGGCCGAACGCGGTCAGCGCCGAGTACCGGCCGCCGACGTGCGGGTCGGCCAGGAACACCTTGCGGTAGCCCGCTTCCCGCGACGCCGCCTCCAGCGGCGAGCCCGGGTCGGTCACCACGACGATGCGCGACGCCGCGTCGATGCCCGCCGCGGTGAACGCGGCCTCGAAGATCCGCCGGTGGCTGTCGGTCTCGACGGTGCCGCCCGACTTGGACGACACCACCACGACCGTGCGCTCCAGGTCGCCCGCCAGCGCCTCGGCCACCTGGCCGGGGTCGGTGGTGTCGAGCACCACCAGCGGCACGCCTGCCGTGCCCGTGATCACCTCGGGCGCGAGCGACGAGCCGCCCATGCCGGCGAGGACCACGCGGTCCACGCCTTCGGCGAGCAGCTCGTCGCGCAGCGCGGTGATCTCCGCGACCAGCGGGCGGGACGTCTCGTGCAGCGTCGTCCACGCCAGGCGGATCGACGCCTCCGGCTCCGCGTCGGCGCCCCACAGGGTGGCGTCCCCCGCGGTGAGCCTGCTCGGAGCCGAATCCCGGACAAGGTCGCCCACGACGGTGTCGACCTGGTTCTGGTTCGGCGTGCGGACGATCTCCACGGAGATCACCTCGGTCATGTCAGTCCTGTCCCGTTCTCGGCTCTCAGGCCTTGGCCTGGTTCAGCTGTCCGGTCACCGTGTCGAGCAGTTCGGCCCACGACTTCTCGAACTTGTCGACGCCCTCGGTCTCCAGCACGACGAACACGTCGTCCAGGTCGATGCCGACCTCGACCAGCCCGTCGAAGACCTCCTGCGCGCCTGCCGCGCGGCCGGTGACCGCGTCGCCCTCGATCTTGCCGTGATCGGCGACCGCGTGCAGGGTCTTCTCCGGCATCGTGTTGACCGTGTCGGCCACCACGAGCTGGTCCACGTACCGGGTGTCGGAGTACTGCGGGTCCTTCACGCCGGTGGACGCCCACAGTGGACGCTGCGCGCGGGCGCCCGCAGCGGCCAGCGCCTCCCAGCGCTCGCCGGCGAACGTCTCCTGGTACGCCGCGTAGGCCAGCACCGCGTTCGCGATGGCAGCCTTGCCGCGCAGCGCGGTCGCCGCCGGGGTGTCCAGCGCGTCGAGCCGCTTGTCGATCTCGCTGTCCACCCGGGACACGAAGAACGACGCCACGGAGTGGATGCCGCGCAGGTCGTGCCCGTTGGCCTTGGCCTGCTCCAGGCCCGCGACGAACGCCTCCATCACGTGCCGGTAGCGCTCCACGGAGAAGATCAGCGTCACGTTCACGCTGATGCCCTCGGCGAGCACCCGGGTGATCGCGGGCAGGCCCTCGACCGTGGCCGGGATCTTCACCAGCAGGTTCGGCCGGTCGACGGCCTTGGCCAGGTCGAGCGCCTCGGCGACGGTGGCCTCGGTGTCGTTGGCCAGCCGCGGGTCGACCTCGATCGACACCCGGCCGTCCACGCCGTCGGTGGCGGTGTAGATGTCGCGGAACAGGTCGCACGCGTTGCGCACGTCCGTGGTGGTGATCTCGCGGACGGCGGCGTCGGTGTCGGCGCCGCGCGCGGCCAGCTCGCGCACCTGCTCGTCGTAGGCCGAACCCTTGGCCAGGGCGGCGGCGAAGATCGTCGGGTTGGTGGTCACGCCCACCACGTGCTGGTCGGCGATCAGGCCGGCCAGGTTGCCGGTGTTCAGCCGCTCGCGGGACAGGTCGTCCAGCCAGATCGACACGCCCGCGTCGCTGAGCGCGGCCAGCGGATTGGTGCTCATCTCGTCAACTCCCTGAAGTCTCTTACTTGGTCCGGGCCAGCGAGCGGCGGGCCGCCGCGACGACGTTCTCCGTCGTGAACCCGAACTCGCGGAACAGCGTCTGGTAGTCCGCCGAGGCGCCGAAGTGCTCGATGGACACGATCTCGCCGGCGTCGCCCGCGAAGCGGTGCCACGGCTGGGCGATGCCCGCCTCCACCACCACGCGCGCCTTCACCGACGACGGCAGCACCTGCTCCTGGTAGCTCTTGTCCTGCGCGTCGAACCACTCGACGCTCGGCATGGACACCACCCGGGCGGCGACGCCCTCGGCCTCGAAGACCTTGCGGGCCTCGACCGCGATCTGCAGCTCCGAGCCGGTCGCGATGAGGATCAGCTCCGGCTCGCCCTCGCCCTCCAGCACGTAGCCGCCGCGCGCGACGCCCTCGGCGGCCTTCTCCTTGGTGCCGACGAGCACCGGCAGGTTCTGCCTGGTCAGCGCGATGCCGGCGGGGCCGGTCGGGTTCTCGACCACGGCCCGCCACGCGGCGGCCGTCTCGTTCGCGTCACCGGGGCGCAGCACGGTCAGGCCCGGGATGGCGCGCAGCGCGGCCAGGTGCTCGATCGGCTGGTGCGTCGGGCCGTCCTCGCCGAGGCCGATGGAGTCGTGCGTCCACACGTAGGTGACCGCGGACTTCATCAGCGCCGCCAGCCGGACCGCCGGGCGCATGTAGTCGCTGAACACGAGGAACGTGCCGCCGTACGGGCGGGTGGGGCCGTGCAGCGCGATGCCGTTGAGGATCGAGCCCATCGCGTGCTCGCGGACGCCGAAGTGCAGCGTGCGGCCGTACGGGTTGGCGTTCCACATCTTCGTGGAGATCGACTCCGGGCCGAACGAGTCCGCGCCCTTCATCGTGGTGTTGTTGCTCTCCGCGAGGTCGGCCGAGCCGCCCCACAGCTCCGGCAGCACGTCGCGCAGCGCGTTGAGCACCTCGCCGGACGCCTTGCGGGTGGCCACGCCCTTCGGGTCCGGCTCCCACGACGGCAGCGCGTCGGTCCAGCCCTCGGGCAGACCGCGCACGACCAGGCGGTCCAGCAGCGCCTTGCGCTCCGGGTTCGCCTCGGCCCACGCGTCGAACGACTTCTGCCACTCGGACTTGGCCGCCTCGCCGCGCTTGATCACCGAACGCGTGTGCTCCAGCACCTCGTCGGAGACCTCGAACGTCTGCTCCGGGTCGAAGCCCAGGATCCGCTTGACCTCGGCGACCTCGTCCGCGCCCAGCGCCGCGCCGTGCGCCGCGCCGGTGTTCTGCTTGTTCGGCGCCGGGAAGCCGATGATCGTGCGCAGCAGGATGAACGACGGCCGCTCGGTCTCCGCCTTCGCGTTCTCCAGGGCCTCGAGGATGCCCGCGACGTTCTCGCCGCCCTCGACCACCTGCACGTGCCAGCCGTAGGCCTCGTAGCGCTTCGCGGTGTCCTCGGACAGCGCGATCGTCGTGTCGTCCTCGATGGAGATCTTGTTGTCGTCGTAGATCACGGTCAGGTTGCCCAGCTTCTGGGTGCCCGCCAGCGACGACGCCTCGGACGTGACGCCCTCCTCGATGTCGCCGTCGGAGGCGATCACGAAGATGTGGTGGTCGAACGGGCTCTGCCCGACCGGCGCGTCCGGGTCGAACAGGCCGCGCTCGCGGCGCGCGCCCATCGCCATGCCGACGGCGGAGGCCAGGCCCTGGCCCAGCGGGCCGGTGGTGATCTCCACGCCGTTGGTGTGCCGGTGCTCGGGGTGGCCGGGGGTCTTGGAGCCCCACGTGCGCAGCGCCTTGAGGTCGTCCAGCTCCAGGCCGTAGCCGTTGAGGAACAGCTGGACGTACAGCGTCAGGCTGGAGTGGCCCGCGCTGAGCACGAAGCGGTCGCGGCCGATCCAGTCGGCGTCGGCCGGGTCGTGCCGCATGACCCGCTGGAACAGCGTGTACGCGAGCGGCGCGAGGCTCATGGCGGTGCCGGGATGGCCGTTGCCGACCTTCTGCACGGCGTCCGCGGCGAGGATGCGGGCGGTGTCCACCGCGCGCTTGTCGAGGTCGGTCCAATCTTCGGGCAGGTGGGCTTCGGTCAACCGGGCGATGTCATCGGTGACGGACACTGACTTCCAGCTCCAAACTCACTAGGCGGCGGTTGTGACGGCCGGCGTGAACTTAATCGATCCCGTCAGGCCCGATCCGCGGCTACCAAGGTCCGCCGGCCAGCCTAGTCCGACGAGCGGACGCCCGTGGCACTCACGCTCTGTGGGTGTACGCACAGGCAGGGCTGCTGCGTTCAGGGAGTACCCGAAGGGGCTGCTCGGGCAACGCGCGGTTACCATCGGTCCATCCCCTGACCTGACGAGGAGCGCGACGCCATGAGTGCCGTCACCGAGGCTCCGGCGCGGTCGCCCCGGCAGGTCGTCGGCGCGTACGTCGCGCTGACCAAGCCACGGGTGATCGAGCTGCTGCTGATCACCACCATCCCGGCGATGCTCCTGGCCGCCCGCGGCCTGCCGCCGCTGTGGTTGATCGCGTGCACCCTGGCGGGCGGCACCCTGGCCGCGGGCTCGGCGAACGCGCTGAACTGCTACGTCGACGCCGACATCGACTCGGTCATGAAGCGGACCAGCGCCCGGCCGCTGGCGAAGGACGCCATCCCGCCGCGCAACGCGCTGATCTTCGGCATCGTGCTCGGCGTCGTGTCGTTCGGGTTCCTGTGGCTGACCACGAACCTGATGTCGGCCGTGTTCGCGGTGGCCACGATCCTGTTCTACATCTTCGTCTACACCCTCGTGCTCAAGCGGCGGACCTCGCAGAACATCATCTGGGGCGGCATGGCCGGCTGCATGCCGGTGATCATCGGCTGGTCCGCGGTGACCGGCACGGTGGCGTGGCCCGCGGTGGTGATGTTCGGCGTGATCTTCTTCTGGACGCCGCCGCACACGTGGGCGCTCGCGATGAAGTTCAAGGAGGACTACGCGCGCGCCGGCGTGCCGATGCTGCCGGTGGTGGCGACGGCGCAGCAGGTCACGCGCCAGATCGTCATCTACTCGTGGATCACGGTCGCGTGCACGCTGCTGCTGGCGCCGGTGACGTCGTGGATCTACGTCGCGATCGCGGCGGCCTCGGGCATCTGGTTCGCCGTGTTCGCCCACCGCCTGCACGGCGTCGTGCGGCGGGGCGGCTCCACCAACACCATGAAGTTCTTCCACCTGTCGAACCTCTACCTGATGCTCGTGTTCTGCGGCTTGGCCGTGGACGCGGTGATCGGGCTGCCGGTGCTCGGCTGGCCGTTCTGAGCTTGATGCACTTTCCGCATATTTGCGGATAGCCAGCCTGATCGGCATGGCTGTGCAGGGGGGTGGGCCGCCACCCGATCGGGCGACGTTCGACAAGGCAACAGTGGACCGCCGGCAGGTCTTCGGCGGCATGGCGGGCGTCGCCGGGCTACTGGTGTCGGTCTTCGGCGGCATCAAGGACCACGTGCCGTTGTCCCTGTTCGCGGCCGGTGCGGTCACCCTTGTGGGTGTCTGGTTGCTGTACCGCTGGGGCCGCCGCCCGCGCCAGCACCTGACCAAGCACTTCGTGTTGCCGGTGTTGCTGACGGTGGTGGGCGCGGCCACAGGTGGTGTGCTCGGCGGCCTCGAACTGCGACCGACCGGTGGGTCCGCCCAGCCCGCCGTCACCACCACCACGGCAACCACCACGCCCACCACGACCTCCGCCACGCAGGCCAGGACGGACCGCTCGTCGACCACCACCGCGCCCGCGGCCGACACGTCCGCCGCGGGCGCGCCCGGTGAGTTCCGGTCCGAGCGAATCGCCTTGTCCTGGAGTTACGCCATCGACTTCGACGCGCCCGACGCCGAGAACCGGGGCGTCCTCCAGGACCTGACCAACCAGGCCGAGATCGAGTACATCGACGGGCTGCGTGGCCGGGACCTCGGCGTGGTCACCGGCAAGCCGTCGCAGCAGGACTGCGTCAGGGCCACCGAGCTGCTCGACTACGTGCCCGAGGAGATGCTGGTCAAGGACGCGGCGTTCTGCGCGAAGACCTCGGAGGGGCGCTGGTCTCGGTTCATCGTCGTGAAGGCAGGCGACAACAGGCTGGAGTTCGACCTCGTCGTCTGGGAGAAGCAGGCTTAGGACACCGCGGACAGCAGCTCGTTCACCGTCGGGTCGTCCAGCGACTCCACGATGCACGACCACAGCTCCAGGTTCGCCGTGGCCCACCGCGAGTACGTGGCCGCCGCCTCCGGGTCGTAGAAGTAGTACCCCTCGTCGTGCTTGCCCCGCTGCTCGCCGACGATCTTGTGCGCCAGCTCCTTGAGCGTGATGCCGTTCTCCTCGAGGTACTTGGGCGCGAGCACCACCGGCGTCACCGGCAGCGCCTTGAACAGCGTGTCCGCGTCGGACAGCGCCTGCGCCTCGAGTGAGATGTCGCGGTGGCGGGTGCGCATCTCGGCCTCCTCGACCACCGCGTCCACCCGCGCCGCGACCTCGTCCGGCACGCCCGCGCGCGCCAGGATGTCCAGCCGCAGCTTCCTGCCGTCCACCGGCAGCGAGTTGCGCCGGACCATGTAGTTCACGTCGTGGACCAGGGCGGCCACCTCGACCAGCGTCTCGTCCGAGGAGTTGCGCCGGGCGAAGTGGACGGCCTTGTCCCGCACGAAGCTGACGTGGTGCCAGCCGTGGAACTGCAGTTTCGCGGCGAGGTCGCGGCACAGCCGCCACACCTCGCCCTCCACCTCGGAGATCGCCCGCGCCGTGACTGCCTTCGTGACCGTACTCATTGGACCCTCCCGTGCCGGGTGGGCCGATGGTAGGGGCGCGCGAAGATCCTTGGCGCGGGTTAGAGGTTGTTCGTCAGGTCCTCCAACCTCGCCTCGACCGGCACGTGCCGGTGGCTGGTCCGGGTGTCGGGGTCGTAGCTGAGGCTCCACGGGCTGACCGCGCGCGACTTGACCAGGAACGTCATGGTGTCGTCGGCGGCCTTCGGGATGCGGTGGAACTCGTGCGCGAGCATCGTGCCCGAGGAGCCCTCGTGGGCCTCGGCGCTGCGCAGCAGGGTGGTGGACACGATCTGCCGGCCGTCGTCGGCCACGTCCGCGGTGAAGCGCTCGTGCAGGTAGGAGCCCGACACGATGGTGGTGCAGAAGTGGTAGCGGTGGTTGTGGATCGAGTCGGCGTAGCCCGGTCGCCAGTCCTGCTGCGGCTTGTACTCGTGCAGCCAGAACGTGAACGGCTCGGCCGGCTCGTCCCGCAGGCACCACGCGAAGTGGGTCGTCGTCTCGCGGGACCTGGCCACCACGCGCATCTCGTCCTGCGGTGAGAGGGCGCGCAGGTGCCCGCGCAGCCTCTCCCGCAGGCCGGGTCGGCCCGCCCACTCCTGGAAACGCCTCTCGACGTGTCCCCAGTGGTCGACGACAGGGGGGTCGGCCACGGCGATGAGCGTGGCGAGCTCCGCGAGGGCGGAGAACCCGGTGAACTCGGTGAGCACGACTTATCAGCTCCCCAGCTGAGCGGAGGCGGAGAATTCTTTGCGGAATCGGTGGAACTTCTCCTCGAGCGATCGGAACCCGTCCTCGGTGAGCGGGTCGCCGGTGATCTTCTCGAACAGGGCGAGGAAGTCCGTCCGACTGGTGCCCGGTGTGATGACGATGTGGAGCCCTGCCTTGGAATTGCTGATGCGCAGGAACTCGGCGCGTTCCATCCCGTAGATGAACGAGCCCTCCGAGAACCGCACCGTGCGCGGGTAGAGCCGGATCACGCCCGCGCTGGTGTTGCTGTAGAGGGTGAGCCAAACGCTGTCGTCGAAGAGCTCCAGCCGGTCCAACGGTGGGTCGGACACGATCGTCAGGTCGATCCGCGAGCACCGGCCGCGGGCCAGGAACAGGCCCACCAGCCCGATGGAGATCTGCTCGCGCAACCGCGCCGCGATCGCGTCGTAGTCGCCGTCCACGCCCTCGTTGCGCAGCAGGTACCGCGCCCGCCCGCTGATCGCGTCGTCGTCCCGTGGATCGGCCAGGACGGCTCTGAGCTCGCACTCCGTCTGCGACAGCAGCAGCCGGCCGGCCGCGTAACGACCCGCGAAGCCGCGGAACACGTACAGCCGGGTGCGTTCGAGGTCCTGCATCATGACCTGGTTGAAGGCCGGATCGGGCCGTGCGGTCGGCTCGAACACGTGAGTGGGGAAGAACTCGCGGTCCAGGGCCCGGTACTCGGTGGTGAGGTCGCGCAGCGCCCGGCGGCTCTCCTCCACGACCGGCGTGATCAGCGCCCGTTGCGCGGCCGAACTGGTGATCAACGTCTGCCCGAAACCGACCACGGCGGATATCAGCGTGCCGGTGCCGACCGACGTCAGGAACGTGCGCAGCGCTCCTTGATCCATTGCGCTGGAAACGGCCAGAGCGCTGCCGGAAGTGACGACTAGGCTGAGCAGGAGCAGCCCTGTTCTGGTCCAGAACAATTCCTGTAACAGGTTGCTGCGGATGCCCTTCGGCTCCGCGGACACGGTGTCACCTCCTTGGTGGGCACTCGAACGGCCGAATGCTCTCGGTATGCGATCAAGTGCGCGGAGTTACTGTACGCGCGAGTACGCAACTGCGGAAGCGGTAATTAGTGGCACATTTGCGGATTGTTTCGAAGATCGACGACAGCGCACCGTGATCGGCGTTGGGCCTGCCGGTGGGGCCCCGGCGCGCCGCGCGGGCGTGAACCCTAAGCTCGGCAACCATGCGTACTGTCGGCCGTACGGCCCTGGCTCTCGTCTCCTTGTTGTCCGCCGGTCTGGCGCTGACCGCGTGCACCGCTAGCGACCGGCCGTCCACCCTCACCAACACCCCGTCCGCGACCGCCGCGCAGCCCGAGGCGCAGCCCACCGAGGCCGACCTGCCCGAGCCGAGCGGCCCGCCGTGCGAGGTGGCGCAGTACCAGGTGACGGGCGCGGCGGGGGAGAAGCCGACGATCACCGTCCCGACCGGCTGCACGCCGCAGGACGGACTGCTGGTCGAGGACCTGACCGAGGGCACCGGCGCGGAGATCAAGCCCGGCTCCACCGCCGAGCTGCACTACGTGCTGGCGACGTTCCGCGACCAGCGGACCCGTGAGTCGTCCTGGGACAACGGCGAGCCGTTCGAGCTGGCGAACATCGGCCAGGCCAACGTGATCCAGGGCTGGAACGAGGGTCTGATCGGGCTCAAGGAGGGCGGTCGCCGGCTGCTCGTCGTGCCGTCGGACAAGGGTTACCCGAACGGCAAGGACGACATCCAGCCCGGCGAGACGCTGATCTTCGTGGTCGACGCGGTCAAGGTCGCGGGCTGAGCGGTCCGCCAGGAGCGGCGGAAGGGCGGTCCCGCGTCGGGGCCGCCCTTCCACGCGTCCGGGCCGCTGAGCCCGGGCCCTGAGCCTGGACCCTGAGTCCGGGCCCTGATTCCGGGCCTGTCGGCGCCCGTCGGCGTCAGGGCAGGAGCAGCAGCTTGCCGGTGGTGCGGCGGGCTTCCAGGTCCTCGTGCGCCCGCCGTGCCTCGGCCAGCGGGTAGCGCCCGCCGATCCGCACGGTCAGCGAACCGTCCACGACGGCGGCGAACAGCTCACCGGCCCGCCACTCCAGTTCCTCGCGGGTGGCCACGTGCGCGCCGAGCGACGGCCGGGTCAGGAACACCGAGCCCGCCTCGTTGAGCCGCTGCGGGTCGAACGGCGGCACCGCGCCGCTGGACGCGCCGAACAGCGCCAGCACGCCGCGCGGCTTCACGCTGGCCAGGCTCCCGTCGAACGTGGTCTTGCCGACGCCGTCGTACACCGCCTCGACGCCCACGCCGTCGGTCAGCTCCCGCACCTCGGGCGCGAAGTCCACCAGGTCGTACCTGATCACCTCGTCGGCGCCGGCCTCGCGCGCCAACGCCTCCTTGGCCTCGGTGGACACCGTGCCGATCACGCGCGCGCCCCGCGCCTTGGCCAACTGCACCAGCAGCAGCCCCACACCACCTGCGGCGGCGTGCACGAGCACCGTGTCGCCCTTCTGCACGGGGTACGTGGACGCGACGAGGTAGTGCGCGGTCAAGCCCTGGAGCAGCAGCGCGCCCGCCGTGTCGTCGTCCACGCCCTCGGGCACCGGCACCGCGTACTTGACCGGCACGACCGCCTGCTCCGCGTAGCTGCCGAGGGACTGCGCCCAGGCCACGCGGTCTCCCACCGCGAACCCGGCGACGTCCGGGCCGACCGCGCTCACCCGGCCGGCGCCCTCCATCCCCGGCCCGAACGGCAGCGACAGCGGGTAGCGACCCTCGCGGTGGTAGCAGTCGATGAAGTTCACCCCGGCGGCGGCCACGTCCACGAGCAGCTCGCCCGGGCCGGGCGAGGGCGCCTCCACGTCGGCGATCTCCAGCGCTTCCGGCCCGCCGGTCGCGCGCACCACCACTGCCTTGGGCATCGTGCGTCCTCCTGATCGCTCTGTTCCTACGTCAGTACGCCAACCGCCGCGGCGGTCGATCTGTTCCGCGACCGGTCGCCGTCCCCGCGCGCGTCTCAGCTGCCGAGAGCGACCTTGCGCGCCAGACCGAGCGGCAACGCGCCCGCGCCCGCGATGGTGTCGTGGAACTCGCGCAACGACCCGGTGTACTCGGACCGGATGCGCTCGATCTCCAACGCGCCGGTCAGGTACGACGGCGCCTGCGTCGGCCACGCGCAGTACCGGCTGACCTCGCCGGCGGCCGTGCCGGGCGTCAGCGACGCCTTCGTGGTCATGAACTCCTCGGCTTCCTCGACGGTCATGTCGCCGCAGTGCAGCGCGGTGTCCACGATCATCCGCGCGGCGCGGAACAACCGCGCCTCGACGTGCGCCAACTCCTGCGCCCGCGCCTTGGCCGCGTCGCCGACCACCTCGGCGGTGAAGTAGCCGTGCTCGCGCAGCAGCTTCTCCGCGTACAGCGCCCAGCCCTCGGAGAAGTACGGCGTGCGGAACACCTTGCGCACCGGCCGGTCCTGCGCGGCCAGCCACGACAGGTGCCAGTGGTGGCCGGGGTACGCCTCGTGCACCGCGATCGTGGCCAGCTGGGCGCGGGAGTTGGTGCGCAGCCGCTGGGTGGTCTGCTCGGCGGTGAACCCGTCCGGCGGGAACGGCACGAAGAAGTGGCCCGTCCGCTGGTCGGTCAGCGGCGGCGGCGACATGTAGGACGCCACGGACAGGACCGGGCGCTGGAACGTGGGCGACGGCACCACCCGGCACTCCTCGCCCTCGGCGAACGTCACCAGGCCGTGCTCGACCAGGAACGCCCGCGCCCGCCGCGTCTCCGCCTCGTACTCGGCGCGCATCGCCTCCGGCGTCGGCGGGTGGTCGTCCTGGAACGACGCCATCACCGCGTGCCAGTCGTCCGACCCGGCCAGCTCGCGCATCTCGGCGTCCAGCTCGGCGTAGGCGGCGCGGCCCCGCTCGTGCAGCTCCGCCGCGCCGTAGCCCAGCACCTCCTGCTCGCGCAGCAGCGTCGAGTAGAGCCCCTCGCCCACCCGCCAGTCGCCCTCGGCGCGGTCGGCGAACTCGGTCAGGAACGCCGCCAGCTCGTCGAACGCCCGCGCGGCGGGTTCGGCGGCCTCGGCCAGCTCCGCGCGCAGCGCCGGGTCGGACACCTCGGCGGGCAGCGTGGCGGTGAGGAACGCCCGGCCGGTGCGCGCCTGGTCGGCGGCGCGCTTGACGATCTTCGGCGAGGCCAGCCCCGGGTCCAGGTTCGCCCGGCACTCGGCCAGCACGGCGGGCACCTCGGCCAGCCGCTTCACCACGCTCGTCACCAGCTCCGGCTCCGGCCGCAGCCGGTTGAGGAACGCGCTGAACAACGGGTACAGCACCGCGCTGGTGTAGACGGACGGGTCGCGCCGCCACGAGGGCCACGTCGCCTTCGCCCGCACGCCGCGCAGCACGGACACGACGAGGTCGCGGTCCACGGAGCCCTGGAGGTCGTCGGTGCGGACCGCGGCGAACCGGTCGAGCCACGCGTCCGCGCCGCGTTCGTACTCGGTGAACGCGCCCGCGCTGAAATCGCCGAGGGTGTGGTCGTGGGCGAGTGAGCCGAACATCGCGGCGGTGCCCGGGTTGCGGTCGAAGTGCCACGCGAGGAACTGTTCGACCAGGTGGGTGAGGTTCGGGGTATCGGTCACGACCCGCAAGCTACCTCGCGATCGCGAGGTCCGTGAGTACGCGGATCGACCGTTGTCCCACCCGACCGCGGGTTCCTGGTGCGCTCTGCCGTCAAACCGCGGACGAGGTGGGTCGCCGCCGCAGACCTCCGGCCTGGCCGGGTCACCGAGCCGGGGAAGCGCATCTGATTCGTCCGGCTGCAGGCTGCCGTCACCGTCGAACCGTCACGATGGAGGTCCACACGGGCATGTGCGCCACGGATGGGTTCCTGACCGGCAGCGGCACCCGAGAAGCGCCGGCGAGGCGGCCGGGTGACGCCGCTTCGCCGGTGTCGTGAGTGCGGTCACGTGCGCGGAAGTTACCGACAGGTTCTAGTCTGGCCGACGTGGCAGAGGACAAGAAGATCGGGCGCGCGGTGCGGACGGCGACGGCGTTCGTGGCCGCGCACGGAAAGCCCGCCCGCGCGGTCGTGCAGAACGTCGGGCGGGCAGGCGCGCGGGTCGTGCTGGTCGGCGACGACGGCGCCATGGGCGACGTGGTGCTGCCGGACGTGGCGGCGGCGGAGGCGCTGGTCGAGGCCGTCGCCGACCTGGAACGGCACGAGTGGGACCGCGAGACGACGGCCGCGGTGAAGATCGGGCCGGCGCACCGGCGCAAGATGGCCGGCCGGTGAAGGTCCTCTTCGCGACCTGCGACACGCTGCCCTCCGGCGACGGCGACGACGACGCCCTGGTGGACGCCCTCGCCGACGTCGGCGTGCACGCGTCGTGGACGGCGTGGGGCACGCCGACGTCGGCCGACCTGGTCGTGCTGCGGTCCACCTGGGACTACACCGAGCGGCTGCCGGAGTTCCTGGCCTGGTGCGACGCCGAGCCCGCGCTGGTGAACCCGGCGTCGGTGGTGCGGTGGAACACCGACAAGACCTACCTGGTCGAGCTCGCGCGCCACGGCGTGCCGGTCGTGCCGACGGCGGTGGCCGGGCCGGGCTTCACCGACTGGCCGGACGGCGAGTTCGTGGTGAAGCCGACCGTCGGCGCCGGTTCGCGCGGCGCGCTGCGCGTCGCGGCCGGCGACCACGAGACCGCCGCCGCGCACCTGGGCGCCCTGGGCGCGCCCGCGCTCGTGCAGCCGTACCAGTCGCACGTGGACTCCGTCGGCGAGACCGCGATGGTGTTCCTGGGCGGCCAGTACTCGCACGCGTTCACCAAGGGCGCCATGCTCACGCCGGACGCGGAGTTCGACGAGTCCGGGCTGTACATCGTGGAACGCCTGTCCGGCGCGGCGCCGTCACCCGCGCAACGCCGGGTCGCCGAGGACGTCATGGACGCCGCCGCCGCGCTGACCGGCCTGCGCCGCGACGACCTCCTGTACTCGCGGGTGGACCTGATCCCGGGCGCCGACGGCGCGCCGCTGCTGCTGGAGCTGGAACTGGTCGAGCCCTCGCTCGGCCTCCGCCAGACCGACGCCACCGCGCCGCTCCGGTTCGCCTCGGCGGTCCGGGCGGCCCTCGCCCGGCGGTAGTCCCCGAGCCGACCCCGTGAGGACGCCGAACGCCGGAGCACGGGGTTCCGGCGTTCGGCGTCCTCACCGCGAAGGTCTCACTTCAGTCCGGAGCCGATGCCGGTCAGCGACCGGACCTCCATCTCGGCCTGCTTGACCGGATCGGCCTTCTCCTTGCTCAGGACCGTGCCGAGGTAGCCGCACAGGAACGAGAACGGGATCGACACCAGGCCCGGGTTGCTCAGCGGGAACCAGGCGAAGTCGACGTCCGGGAAGATCGACGACTTCGCGCCGGACACGGCGGGGGAGAAGGCGAGCAGGAAGATGCACGACCCGAGCCCGCCGTACACCGACCACAGCGTCCCCGGCGTGTTGAACCGCTTCCAGAACATCGAGTAGATGATCGTCGACAGGTTCGCCGACGCCGCCAGCGCGAACGCCAGCGCCACCAGGAACGCCACGTTCTGCCCGTTCGCCGCGATGCCGCCGACGATCGCCAGCAGGCCGACCACGACCGCCGTCAACCGGGCGACCCGCACCTCCGACCGCGGGTCGGCCTGGCCGTGCTTGATCACGTTCGCGTACACGTCGTGCGCGAACGACGCCGACGCCGTCAACGTCAGACCGGCCACGACCGCCAGGATCGTCGCGAACGCCACCGCGCTCACCACGCCGAGCAGCACCGCGCCGCCCACCTCGTAGGCCAGCAGCGGCGCGGCCGAGTTCTCGCCGCCGGGCGCCGCCGCGATCTCCTTCGAGCCGACCAGCGCCAGCGCGCCGAAGCCGATCACCAGCGTGCACAGGTAGAACGTGGCCATCATCCACGTCGCCCACACCACCGAGCGGCGCGCCTCGCGGGCGTTCGGCACGGTGTAGAACCGCATCAGCACGTGCGGCAGCGACGCGGTGCCGAGCACCAGGGCCAGCGCCAGCGAGATGAAGTCGAGCCGGCTGGTCGGCGTGCCGCCGTAGCGCACGCCCGGCTCCAGCACCTCCGGCCCGAGGGGCGTGTTCCGCGACGCCGCCTCCAGGATCGCCGACAGGCTGAAGCCGAACTTGCCCAGCAGGAACACCGTCAGCAGGGTCACGCACATGATCAGGAAGACGGCCTTGATGATCTGCACCCACGTGGTGCCCTTCATGCCGCCCAGCAGCACGTACAGCACCATGACGATGCCCACCACGGCGATGATCACCGACTGGCCGACCTTGCTGTGCACGTCCAGCAGCAGCGCCATCAGCGCCCCCGCGCCGGCCATCTGCGCGATCATGTAGAACAGCGAGATCACCAGGGTCACGTTGGCCGCCGCGGCGCGCACCGGGCGTTGCCGCATCCGGAACGCCAGCACGTCGCCCAGGGTGAACCGGCCCGTGTTGCGCAACCGCTCGGCGATGATCATCAGGCCGAGCAGCCACGACACGACCCAGCCGATCGAGTAGAGGAACCCGTCGTAGCCGTTGACCGCGATGCTGCCGGAGATGCCGAGGAACGACGCGGCGGACAGGAAGTCTCCCGAGAGCGCGATGCCGTTCTGCGGCCCGGTGAAGCTGCTGCCCGCGGCGTAGTAGTCCGACGCGGTGGCGTTGCGGGTGCCCGCCCGGTACACGACGTAGAGGGTGATCAACACGAAGACGCCGAAGACGCCGAGGTTGATCGCGGTGTTGCCGCCCATCAGGCCTGGTCCTCCGCGGTGAGCGAGCGGACCGCGTCGACCTGCGGGTCGAGCTTGCGCCGCGCGTAGCGGGCGTAACCCAGCGTCAGCGCGATGGTGGAGACGAACTGGAGCAGCCCGAACAGCAGGCCGACGTTGATCACGCCCCACACCGGCGTGCCCATGAAGTCCGGCGCGTACGCCGACAGCGCGACGTAACCCAGGTACCACAGCAGGAACCCGCACGTCGCCGGCACCACGAAGATCGCCGTCCGCCGGCGGAGCTCGCGGAAATCAGCGCTCGCCTGTAGCGCGACGAAGTCCGGGTCGCCCGCTTCGTCGACCAACAGGGATGACCCCGGGTCGTCGAAAGTGGCGAAGCCGCGCCCGCCGCGAGCGGGTCTGGAATCCGTCGGAGGCAGGATCGCCTTCGTCATCAATCCTCCACGGGGATTTGCCTCGCCGCGCACGCGGATGCGCGGGCCGCCGGCGAGCGCTCAGCGTAACCGCGTTGGGCCGCCAGTCAACGACGTGCCGCCAACGGTCGTGTCACCGCTGCTCAGTCGATGCCGGACCGTTGTCTCGACTGGCGTCCGTGTCGCCCGGTGTCGTCACGCTGCGCCGATCGGATGAGGACCTACCGCAAGGTCGTTGTCCCACGCCTGTTCACCACCTACTATCCGCCCAGCAACATCACGGTCGTCGATCATCAATACGTCGACGTCCTTCAACTGCGAAACAACTACGGACTTTCCGGGGCTTGTCTGGTGACTGGCGACAACATCGCGCGCGGGCAGTGGTGGAGCGCCGTCGCGGACTGGCGGAATTGGCGTCTGCCGGTCAAGCTCGCCGCCGTGCTGGCGGTGCCCGTGCTCGTCGCCGTCGGCGCGGGCGTGGTGCAGATCCGCGGGTACGTCAAGAGCGCCGACACCTACGCCTCGATGCAGCGCATCGTCACGCTCCGTGCCGGAATGGACCCGCTGATCGCGGGCGTGCAGGCGGAACGCGCGCGGTCGGCGCAGCGGGCCGAGGGCGCCGGCGTGCCCGAGGCCGACTTCCGGGAGCTGACGCGCGTCACCGACAACGCCGCCGCGGGCGTGCGGAACCTCATGGAGCGCACGACGACCCTCGGCGAGGTCGCCAACGCCCGGTTCCGCGACGTGACGGTCCAGCTCGACGGCCTGCCGCAGCTGCGCGAGCGCGTGGTGTCGGGCAGCGTCGACCTGGAAGGCGCCATCGGCGGCTACACCGTGGTGCTGCGCGCCCTGCTCGACTTCGACCAGGCCATGGTCGGCGACTTCGGCGACCCGGCGCTGTCCGGCACCGCGACCGCGCTGCACAACCTCGCCATGGCGGGCGAGCAGGTGTCCTGGCAGCACGCGACGGTGCAGGCGGGCATCAGCCGCGTCCGGCTGCTCGACTCCGAGGACGTCGCGCTGGAGCAGTCCTACACCCGCCAGCAGGACAAGCTGGCCGACTTCTCCGCCGTCGCCACGCCGCAGCAGCAGGCCGACTTCCGCAGCACCGTGTCCGGTCAGGAGGTCGACCTCCGCAACAGCCTGTTCCAGCAGGTCCGCACCAACTCCACCGCGGTGGAGCTGTTCGTCAAGGCCGAGGACTGGAACCGCGGCTCGGAGGCCACGCTCCGGCAGATCGGCGTCGTGCTGCACTCGCTGGAGGGTCAGCTGACCGCCGCCGCGGGCCGGTTGCAGGACTCCACCAGCGACCGGGCCGGCGCGGCGTCGGTGATCCTGCTCGCCTCGATGTTCGCCGCCGCCGCGGTCGGCTACGTCGTCGGCAGCTACCTGCTGCGCTCCCTGCGCGCGCTGCGCACCGCCGCGCTGGACGTCGCCGAGCACCGGCTGCCCACCCTCGTGGCGCAGCTGCGGGAGAACGCCGCGCACGACGTGAGCGTGGTGCCGGTGCCCGTGCACACCAGGGAGGAGTTCGGCCAGCTGGCGCGCGCGTTCGACGCGGTGCACCGGCAGGCGGTCAGCTCCGCGGCCGAGCAGGCCGACCTGCGCACCGGCATGCGCAACGCGTTCATCAACCTGTCCCGCCGCAGCCAGGGCCTGGTGGAGCGGCAGCTCAAGCTCATGGAGGAGCTGGAGCGGCAGGAGGAGAACCCCGAGCAGCTGGCGAACCTGTTCAAGCTGGACAACCTCGCCACCCGGATGCGCCGCAACAACGAGAACCTGATGGTGCTGTCGGGCAGCGACGTGGCCCGCCGCTTCACCCGCCCGGTGCCGCTGGGCGACGTGCTGCGCGCCGCCGCGTCCGAGATCGAGCAGTACCAGCGGGTCGTCGTGCAGACCACGCCGTCGGTCGAGGTCGTCGGCTACGCCGCGGGCGACCTGGTCCGGCTGGTCGCCGAGCTGCTGGACAACGCGACCACGTTCTCGCCGCCGCGCACCCAGGTGATCGTCGGCGGCCGGCCGCGGCCCGGCGGCGGCGTGCTCGTCGACGTGATCGACCTCGGCGTCGGCATGTCGGAGGAGGACCTGGCGCAGGCCAACCGCCGGATCGCGCTGGCCGCGTCGGAGGAGTCCGGCGAACTGCCCGTGTCGCGCCAGCTCGGTCTGTACGTGGTCGGCAGGCTCGCCGGGCGGCACGGCATCGAGGTGTCGCTGCGCGAGCAGGGCGACGGGCTGCGCGCGGTCGTGGCGCTGCCCGCCGAGCTCGTGCGGCCGACCGGCTCGACGCCGTCCCGCGTGCCGGCCGCGCAGCCGTCCATCCCGGCGCCGTCGCCGTCCGCCGGTCCGCAGCCGGCGCTGCCGCGCCCCGCCGGTCCGCAGCCGGCCCTGCCGCGCTCCACCGGTCCGCAGCCGGCGCTGCCGCCGTCGACCGGCCCGCAGCCGGTCCTGCCGCGGGCCGCCGTGCCGCCGCCCGCTGTGCCGTACTCCTCTGCGCCGTACTCCTCCGGGCGGCAGCCGGTGCTGCCGCCCGTCGTGCCGCTGAAGGACGACGGGTGGACCCCGTTCAGGGGTCGCACCGTCGACACCCCGGCCGACACCCCGCCCGCCACGCGGCGGACGGCCTCGACCTGGTTCGGCGGCGCCGCGGCGCCCTCCGGACCGGCGGAACCGGCGCGGCACCGCGCCGCGGACACCCACGCGCGCGGGGAGGCGCCCGTGAACGACAAGCCCGTGAACGACAATCCGGCGGAACTGCCCAAGAGGCAGCCGCGGAGCAATCTGGTGGCCGAACGGCCGAGTGCGCCCGACGCGGTGGCACCCGTACGGAGGGATCCGCAGGCGACACGCGGCTTCCTCGCCAGCTACCAGACCGGGATCCGGCAAGGTGTGCGGGGTTCCGGTGAGAATCGAGCTGGGCAGGAGAGCGGATGAGCACGCAGAAGTCGCGACAGGTCGACCAGTTCGGCTGGCTGGTGAGCAACTTCGCCGATCGCGTGCCCGGGGTGGCCCACGCCGTGGTGATCTCGGTGGACGGTCTGCTGCTGACCGCGTCCAACGGGCTGCCCGACGACCGGGCCGACCAGTTGGCCGCGATCGCGGCGGGCGTGGCGAGCCTGACCGAGTCGGCGGCGAGGTGCTTCGACGGCGGCGGCGTGTTGCGCTCGGTGATCGAGATGCAGTACGGGATCATGCTGCTGATGTCCATCAGGGACGGCTCGTGCCTCGCGGTGCTGGCCGCACCGGACGCCGATGTCGGCCAGGTCGCCTACGAGATGACCGTGGTCGTGGACCAGGTCGGCCAGCTCCTGACCCCCGAGCTGCGCGCCCAGCTCCACGGTGCGAAGCGGATGATGGCCCGCCCGTCTGCGTGAGGTGGTCATGGACCGGAACGAGGACACCGGGTCGTCGGACGAGACGTTCGCCGCCCTGCTCAACGGGTTCAGCCTCGACTCCTCCCGCCGCCGCAAGCAGGAGCAGTCGAAGCCCGAGCCTCGCCAGGCCGGGACCGGGGACACCAAGCCCCACCGCCCGGTCTTCGACGACGAGGACGATTTCGAGTACCCGCGCGAGGAGGCGGCGTCGATCGTCCGCGCCTACTCGTGGACCGGTGGCCGGACCACGTCGTCGATCCAGCTGGAGATCGAGACGCTGGTGTCGGCGGTGGACTGGGACTACCCGGGAGCCATGAAGGCCGAGTACCACGAGGTGATCTCCCTGGTGGCCAGGCCGCGGTCGGTGGCGGAGGTCGCCGCCCTGCTGCGCCTGCCCCTCGGCGTGGCCAAGGTGCTGCTGGGCGACATGGCCGAACGCGGCCTGATCGACGTCCACCGCACCGCGTCCACCGACGGCGAGTCGCCGGACCTGGGCCTGATGGAACGGGTCCTGGCGGGCCTCCGCCGCCTCTGACCAGCGCGTGTCGAACCTCCAGCACCCGCGAGTCCTACGTTCAGCACGCGAGAGTCCTACGTTCAGGACGCGTGTGTCCTACGTTCAGGACGCGTGTGTCCTACGTTCAGGACCCCCGAATTCAACGCTCAGGACGGCGCGCCGCCTTTGCGTGATGATCAGCACACGACCTATCGTGGCTTCAGTGTCGACCGAAGTACCGGTCGTCGAGCCGAGGGGGTCGGATGAGCGTCGGACGGGAAACGCGGCTGTCGGCGTGGATCGAGCGGTTCGCGGCGCACTTCGCCGAGGAGGGCATCCCGCTGATCGGCGGTCGCATCCTCGGCTACCTGCTGGTGTGCCAGCCCACGGAACGGACCGCCGCCGAGCTGTCCCAGGAGCTGGAGGCCAGCAGCGGCTCGATCAGCACCAACCTGAAGTTCCTGGTCAACGCCGGCCTGGTGACGAAGCGGACGCGGCGCGGCAGGCAGGCGGCGCAGTACCGGATCAACGAGAAGCGGTGGGTCGACCTGATCCAGCGCAAGCTGGACGCCCTGGTGAGCGTGCGCGAGCTGACCGAAGCCGGGATGCGACTGATGAGCGGCGACCCGGAACGAGCCGTGCGGCTGCGGACCGTGGACGACCTCTACACGTGGCTGGCGACGGAGCTGCCCGCGGTCTGGGAGCGCAGGCCCTCGTCCTCGCGCTGAGTCCGTTCGCGGGTCGACACCCACAGGGCGGCGGTGGCGACGACGACCGCGCCGGCGCCCAGCACGTGCAGCGAGACCAGAACCTCGGGCACGCCGGTCCAGTACTGGACCATGCCCAGCGCGCCCTGCGCGAGCACCACGGCCACGAGCGCGTAGTACGGCCGCCGCGGCACGGGGTGACCGCGCAGCGCGAAGCCCAACGCGATGAGCATGCCGAGGAACAGGAACAGCAGGTCGGCGTGCACCTGCGACAACGTGTCCACCGACACGTCCAGGCGCGGGGTGGCCGCGTCGCCCGCGTGCGGCCCGGCGGCGGTGACGAACGTCCCCGCCAGCAGCAGCAGCCCCAGCGTCACGGCCTGCACGACCTGCAGCTTCAGCAACGCCCGCGGCACGCGCGGCCTGGCGGGCTCGTCGCCCTCGCCCAGCGCCGCGACCAGCAGCACGGCGAACCAGACCAGCAGCATCGACACCAGGAAGTGCACGCTCACCGTCCACCACAGCAGGCCGGTGAGCACGGTGAACCCGCCGATCACGGCCTGCAGCACGACGCCGCCGAACTGCACCAGCGCCAGCACCACGACCCGCTTGCGCCGCGGCCGGTTGAACCACGCCGCCAGCACGCACAGCGCGGCGATGACGCCGACCACGCCGGTCAACGTGCGGTTCCCGAACTCGACCCACTGGTGCAGCGACGCCACCTCGGGGTGCTCGACCGGCACGAGGCTGCCTTCGAAGCACTGCGGCCAGGTGGGGCAGCCCAGGCCCGATCCGGTCACCCGCACGATCGACCCGGTGACCGCGATGCCGCCTTGGGCGATCACGACGGCGATGGCGAACGCGCGCTGGAACGTGCTCAGGAAGGTGGTGAACCAGGATGGGGCGGACACGAACCGATGGTAGGTACCACTGGCTGAGAACCGCCGCCCGGGGGTGTCACCCGAGCTTGGTGGTCTTCATCGCCAGGGCGCCGGCGGCCACGCCCCAGACCACCAGCACGGCGACGTGGCCCGGGCTCGGCGCCGTCCCCTCGACCACGGCGTCGTGCAGCGCGAGCGCGAGCGCGGCGGACGGCAGCGCGTCGACGACGGTCGCGAGCCAGGTCGGCAGGCTGTCGACGCCGAGCGCGACACCGCCGATGAGCAGCAGCACGAACCACACGATGTTGGCCAGCGCGAGCACGATCTCGGCCCGCAGCGCGCCGCCGAGCAGCACGCCGAGCGCGCCGAACGACAGCGTGCCGAGCACGATCAGCCCGACCGCCCACAGCAGGCCGGTCGCGGACGGCAGCCGCCAGCCCAGCCGCAGCGCGATCGCGGTGATGATCACGACCTGCACGGCGACCACGGCCAGGGCCGCGACGACCCGCCCGGCGACCAGCAGCCAGCGGGGGAGCGCGGTCGCGGCGAGCCGCTTGAGCACGCCGTAGCGCCGGTCGAAGCCCAGCGCGATCGCCTGCCCGGTGAACGCGGACGAGATCACGGCGAGCGCGAGGATGCGCGCGGTGGCCGAGCCGACCCGCGGTTCGGGCACCGGGATGACGTCCATGAGGCTCATCGCGACCAGCAGCGCCGCCGGGATGAGCACCGTGAGCAGGATCTGCTCGCCGTTGCGCAGGGTGAGCACGGTCTCGGTGCGCGCCTGGGCGAGCAGCATCCGGCCGAGCTTCCCGCGTCCGGGCGCGGGCGTGAACGTGCCGGGCGCGAAGGATTCCGTCACGAGCGCAGCTCCCTGCCGGTCAGCTCGAGGAACACGTCCTCCAGGCTGCGCCTGGCCACGGTGAGCTCCTCGGCCAGCACGCCCTGCTGCGCGCACCACGAGGTGACCGTGGAGAGGACCTGCGGGTCGATGGTGCCGTGCACCAGGTAGGTGCCCCGGCTGGCTTCACGCACCTCGAGGCCTTCCGGCAGGGCGTCGCGCAGCAGCGTCAGCTCCAGCCCCGGTCGGGCGCGGAAGCGGAGCTGCCGGTCGTCGGCGTGGTGCTCGGTGAGCTCGGCCGGGCTGCCCTGCGCCACGACGCGGCCGGCGTCGACGATGACGACGTGGTCGGCGAGGGCTTCGGCCTCGTCCATGAGGTGGGTGGTGAGGAGCACGCTCACGCCGTCCGCGCGCAGCGCCGACACGAGCTCCCACACCAGGCGGCGGGCCTGGGGGTCCATGCCGGCGGTCGGCTCGTCCAGGAACACCAGTTCGGGCCGTCCGACCAGGGCGCACGCCAGCGACAGGCGTTGCTGCTGCCCGCCGGACAGCCGCTTGTACGGGGTGCGCACCGAGGACGACAGCCCGAGCACGTCGAGCAGCCACGCGGGGTCGAGGGGGTTGGCGGCGCAGGCGGCCACGAGGCGCAGCATCTCGTCGGCCCGCACGCCGGGGTAGCCGCCGCCGCCCTGCGGCATCACGCCGATGCGGGGGCGCAGCCGGTCGCCGTCGCGCTTCGGGTCGAGCCCGAGGACGCGGACCTCGCCGCCGTCGGCCGCCCGGAACCCCTCGCACACCTCGACGGTCGTCGTCTTCCCGGCGCCGTTGGGGCCGAGGAGCGCGAGGACCGTGCCGGTGTCCAGGGTGAGGTCGAGTCCGTTCACCGCGACGGTGGAGCCGTAGCGCTTGACCAGCCCCGACACTTCCACGGCAGGGTGCGGGGGGTGCGGGCTCACGACGCGGAAGCCTAGGGCGTCGCCCGCCCCGGCCCGGTGGTGGGGTCAGCCCTACCAGGGTTCTCCGGGTGGCTTCAGGGTCGTCTCGGGGGTGTTCCCGATATCTTCGGTCACCATTCCGGGCGAAGATTTTCCCGTGGTGGAGATCCGGGGGAAAAGACGAGCGGCGGTGTTGCCGCTGGCTGTTGTGGGGCTCGTCCTGTCGCTGTTCCCGATTGTTTACCTGCACGTGGCGTCGGTCGGCGAACTCAGCCCCATCGCCCACACGATCAGCGACTACATCTTCGTGGACAACGGCAGCGGGCTGCTCGCCGTCACCTCGCTGACGCTGGCGGCGGCGTCGATCGGCCTGCTCGTCGCCCTGATCCGGTCCGGTTTGCCCAGGCGGGGGCCGGTGGCGCTGCTGATGGGGCTGTGGTCGGCAGGGTTGGCGGTGGCGACGGTGTTCCCCACCGACCCGACCGGCACGCCCACGTCGTTCTCCGGCGCGGTGCACCGGTACGCGGGCGCGGTGATGTTCGCGAGCCTGCCGCTGGCCGGGTGGCTGATTTCCCGCACGTTCATCTCCAGTACCGCACTTCGCCGTTTTTCCGTCGCCGCGGGTATCACCTCGGTGGCATTCATGCTCAGCCACGTCTCGGTGGTCTACCCGGGCGGCGGCGCGGTCATGCTCGGGCTTTTCGAGCGCGTTTTGTTCGCGTTGCTTTACGGGCTGCTGTTCGCGTTGGCCTCCGCGGTCCTGCGCCGCGAGGAGGCGTCATGACGTGGCTCGCCGTCCTGCTCGCGGTGCTCGGCGCCGTGTTCTTCGCCTACGCCGCACGTCTGCAGCACGACGCCGTGCGGGCGAGCGAGGGCGCCGCGTTGCGGGTCCTGGACCTGCTGCGCAGGCCGCGGTGGCTGCTGGGCCTGGTGCTGCTCGTCCTGGGGGCCGGTGTGCACGCGGCGGCGTTGGGGATGGCGCCGTTGAGCGTGGTGCAGCCGGTCGGCGTGGTCGCGATCGGCATCACCGCGGTGCTCGACGGTCGTCGGCGTGAACTGCCCGCGGTCGCGTGGACCACGTTCGGCGTCGGGGCGTTCGTGCTCCTGGCCGCTGGCAGCGCCACGTCCACCGCGGTCGTGCCGGAGGCCGAGGTGAAGGCCGCGCTGCTGGCGCTCGGCCTGATCGCGGTCCCGGGCCTGGTCGGCGTGCTGTCGACCCGGCCGGCGGTGCGCGCCCTCGGCTTCGGCGCGGCGGGCGGTGTCGCCTACGGCTTCGTCTCCGTGCTCATGCGGTCGGTGTCCCAGGACGTCCAGCAGGGCGGCCTGGCGTGGACGACCGCGTTCTCGGCGGCGGGCATCGTCGCCGCCCTCATCGTCGGCGGCTGGTTCATCCAGCACGCCTACGCCAGCGGACCGCCGCACGTGGCGGTCGCCTGCCTCACCGTGGTGGACCCGCTCGTGGCCGTCGGCATCGGCGCGGGGCTGCTCGGCGAGGCGACCCGGACCAGCCCGCTCGTCGGCGCCGCCCAGGTGGTGTGCGCCGCGATCGCCGTCGGCGGTGTCGTCGCGCTGGCCCGCACTCGAACCACTTCCGCAGTTCCCACCAGATCGGAGACGACAGTGACCAACGGACGCGCCATGCGGATCGTGATCGCCGCGGAGACGTTCCCGCCGGACGTCAACGGCGCGGCCCGGTTCGCCCACCGCCTCGCCACCGGCCTGGCCGGCCGCGGCCACGACGTGCACGTGATCTGCGTGTCGGCGGACGGCGCGGCCCGCACCGAGCGCGCCGACGGGATCACCGTGCACCGGGTCCGCTCGCACCGCACGCCGTTCCACCGCACGTTCCGCATCGGGCTGCCGTGGCAGGTGCGCGAGGACGTCGGCGTGCTGCTGGAGGAGCTGCGGCCGGACCTGGTGCACGTGCAGGCGCACTTCGTGGTGGGTCGGTACGTGCTGCGGCAGGCGGCTGCCCGGGGGATCCCGACGGTGGCGACGAACCACTTCATGCCGGAGAACCTGTTCGGGCACGCCCACGTGCCGGCGTGGTTGCAGGGCATGGCGTCGCGGTGGGCGTGGAGCGACCTGGGGCGGGTGTTCGGTCTCGCCGACGTGGTGACGGCGCCGACGCCGCGGGCCGTGCAGCTGCTGCACGACAACGGCTTCCCCGAGCGCGCGGTGCCGGTGTCGTGCGGCATCGACATCGACCGGTACCGGGGGCGTCAGCCCGTGCGGCACACCGACGCGCCGACCGTGCTGTTCGTCGGCCGGCTGGACGAGGAGAAGCGGGTCGACGAGCTGCTGCGGGCGTTGGCGCTGGTGCCGCGGTTGCACGCTGAGATCGTCGGTGACGGCTCGTGCCGTGCCGAGTGGGAACTGCTGGCACGTGACCTGGGCATTTCCGACCGCGTCCGCTTCCGCGGCTTCGTGAGCGAGTCCGAGCTGCTGGACGCCTACGCCGCGGCCGACGTGTTCTGCATGCCGGGCATCGCGGAGCTGCAGAGCCTGGCGACGATGGAGGCGATGGCCGCGGGCAAGCCGGTCGTGGTGGCGGACGCGATGGCGTTGCCGCACCTGTGCAAGCCGGGTCGCAACGGCTGGCTGTTCACGCCGGGTGACGTGCGCGGCCTGGCGGACCGCCTGCACGCCGTCACCGTCGACCCCACCGTGACCGCCCGGATGGGTGCGGCGAGCAGCGAGATGATCGCCGCGCACGCCATCGACACCACCCTGGAGACCTTCGAGTCCCTCTACGCCCGCGCCCTGGGCCTCCCCACCGTCCACCGCACCCCCGCCCTGGCGGCCTAACCCCCGCGAGAGTCCTACGTCCAGCCCTCGAGAGTCCTACGTCCAGAACGCATGAGTTCAACGCTCAGACCGGGTCGGTGCCCGGAACCCGCCGTCCGAGCGTTGAACTCACGGGTCCTGAACGTAGGACTCTCGGCCCGCGAACGTAGGACTCTCGCGTGTGTGGGGGTCAGTCGACGTCGGAGCCGGTGGTGGAGCGGTAGGCCGCGCGGTTGGCCACGCGGTGGCCGTTGGCGGTCAGGCGGGGCTTGCCGGTCGCGTCCAGCTCGGTGAGGAACTTGAACAGCATCCCGTGACCCTCCAGCCGCTTCAGCAGCGCCTCGGCCACCCCGTCCGGCTCGAAGTCCACAATGGACATCTGTTCCACCAGGGACGTGGCGATGGTCCGCCTGGCCCGCAACGGCACCCACCACGTCGTCACCAACAGCAGCACCAAGCCGAACGCCAACGCCGTGCCGAGCACCGCCTCCCACCCGGTGAACCGCAGCGAGAACGCCTGCACCACCGCGGCGATGACGAGCAGCACGCTCCCGTACACCGCGGCCCACCCGGCGGTCGCGGACGCGGGCGGCTCGGCGGCCTCCGTGTCCCACACGCCGTCCACCTGCCGCCACCGGCGCAGCGAACTGCCCAGCACGTACGACGTGACCCCGCCGAACACGATCGCCACGACCGTGCCGACCACCACCAGCGCCGGGCTCAGGTCGTACAGCCGGTACCGCACCACGGCCCACACGCCGACCACGATCGCCGCCGCCACGAGCACCCGCACCAGCAGCCGGGGCTTGAGCCGGATCTTGCCCAGCACGGCCAGCGGCGTGCCCACCGGCGCGGGCAGGCTGCCGATGATCAGCAACCCCACCACGACCAGCAGCACGCCACCCACCGCCACCATGCCCGTCACGGCCTGGTCGCCGGTCTCGCCGGACGCCAACGCGTCCCTCGTCCGGTCGATCGCCACCGTCACCAGCGGGATCACCGGCGACAGCAGCACCAGACCGTGCAGCAGCGTTCCCGACCGCAGCGCTGCGTATCCGAACGCGGCCAGCAGCGTGCCACCGCCGAACGCCGCCGCCGGACCGACCGCCCACGGTGGCAGCAGGTCGAACAACGACAGCACCAGCAGCGCCCCGCCCAGCGCGAACCCGAGCAGCCCCAGGAACTGCGCCAACCGTCCGCCCCTGGTCAGGCCGGTGATCGTCCAGTACGGCAGCAGCGCCGCCCCGCGCAACGTCCTGGTCAGCGGTTTCGCCGTGCCCAGACCCGAGTTGTCGCTGTCGGCCACGGTGATCGCCACCGCCGCGGCCGTCGCCGCCGTCCGGATCACCTGGTCGCTGCTCGCCTCCTGCACCAGCGGCTCACGCCCGATGCCCGCCCGGTCGAACGCGCTCAACCCCCGCACGCCCACCTCGATCCGCTCCGCGTCCGTGCGCACGGGCAGCCGGGCCAGCAGCGCGGCCTGCTCCTCCAGGAACAGCTCGCCGCGCGACCGCCGGTCCGCGCCCTCGTGCCGGTCGGCCAGGATCGCCGCGCGCAGCGCGGGCAGCTCCTCGCAGATGATCCGGACGTGCAGCCCCCACGCGGCCAGCTCCGCCAGCGCCGCGCACGTCGGCGGGTGGTCGCCGTCCGGGCTCGCGTAGACCTTCCCCAGCTCGGCCTTCGCCCGCTCGACGTACGGCCCGAGCTCGTCCGGCACGCCGTCGCCGAACAGCTTCACCACCAGGTCGTCGACCTGCGCCGCGGCCCGTTCGACGGGGTCTCCGCCCGCGCCGGTCAGCCGGTCGACGCGCAGCAGCCGCTTCGGGTCGAACACCACCTTGCACAGCATGGTCGCGCCGTCGAGCCGACCCCAGATCCAGTCGTTGACCCGCCAGGACCGCTTGAGGAACCCGGAGAACCGGTGCAGCGACGCGCCGCCCGCCTTGTCCTCGGCGGTGATGCTGTACTCGGCGAACGCGTTGCGCGTCTGCAGGCTGATCTGCACCAGCTCGACGGCCTGGTCGAGGCCGCCGCGGGTGTCGTCGGCCAGGCACGTCGTCGCGACCTCCAGCGCCAGCACCCGGGACAGCCACAGCTCGCCCGCCACCAGGCCCGCCGCGGCCTCGGCGTCGGTGCGCGGCTCGGTCAGCAGCCGGTGCCACGACCGCAGCTCGCCCACCCGCAGCTGCTCGGGCTCCAGCTGGTCGAGGATGTCGTGCGCGTCGCCGAGGACGCCCGCGATCCGCTCCACCTGCTCACGCACCCGCTGCCCGACGCCGTCCGGCTCGTCCAGCATCTTCTCGGCGAACCGGTGGACCCGCCGTTCCCAGTACGCCTGGTCCAGCTCCTCGGTCCCGTCCGTGGTCCAGTGCTCGTCCAGCTCGATCCGGGCGGCGCGCAGCCTCGCCCGCACGTCGAACAGGTTCGTGCGGGCCATCGCCAGCCGCTGGGCGTCCGGCATCACCCACACCAGGCGTTTGAGCACGTCCATCGCGGCGGACGCGAGCCGTTCGGCCATCGTGATGCCCCACGGCCAGCCGTGGTCGGGCAGGGCGACCGGCTGTGGCCGCGTCGGCACGTACGGCAGCTTGCTGTGGTCCGCGCGGTACTCGCGCTGCGCCGCCTCGGCCGCGGCGCGGACCCGTTCGAACGTCCAGCCGGCGGCGTTCGTGCCCGGCACCTCGAACTGGCGGGTGGTGACGTCGCGGGCGGCGTGCCGGATGCGCACGTCCTCGTAGTGCTCGTGCAGGGTCTCGGCCAGCGCGTACACCTTGTCGGTGACCGAGCCACCGGACGCGAGCCGGTCCAGCAGGGCATTGCGCCCGCCGCGGCGGGAGGCGGCGTTGCGGTTGTGCTCCTCGATGCGGTCGACGTAGGTCCGCCCGCTCTGGCTGGTCAGCGCGCCGAGCAGCTTGCCGCCGGTGGCGATGGTGCTGGGCAGCGCGCCGTCCACGGGCGCCACCGGCTCCACCACCGCCTCGGGCGCGTGCGGGAACACCAGCAGCATCACCCGTCGGACCGGGCCTTCGGCGGGCATCCGGTCGATGGCCTCCAACGCCTCCTTGGTGGGCGTGTTGACCAGGACGCCGCCGTCGACGGCGTAGCGGGACCGGTTGTCGGTGTCGTTGGCCCAGGACGCGACCTCGGCCATGTTCGGCTTGTCGCCGTCGGGCGCGCCGGGTGCGACCGGGATGAAGGAGGGCTCGAACGCGAACGGGAACGACGCGGACGAGCGCGCGGCCAGCGCCATGCGGCTGACCAGCGTCGGGAGCTTGTCGGCGGTGAAGTCGTCCCGGCCGCCGGGGTCGCGGCGGAACGAGAAGCTGCCCTGGTGGGTGGCCTGCACGAGGGTCTGGCCGAGGTCGTCGTGGGTGACCGTGGGCACGCCCGCGAGCAGCGTGGTCGTGATGCGCAGGTCGACCGGTCGGTCCTCCTGCGGGGTGAAGTCGGTGGTCAGGCGTTCGAGTGCTTCCCGGAGCCTCGGGAGGAAGAACTCGTCGCCGCGCAGCAGCGACGCCGGCTGCCCCCGGAACGGCGTGCGCAGCAGCTGTTCCATCCGGCCTTGCTCGGCCCACAGGTCACGCAGCCGTTCCAGCCGGGCGCTGGCGTTGACCTGCGACAACGCCAGTGCGGCGCCGTTGATGCCGCCTGCCGACGTGCCCGTGATGACGTCGGCGCGCGCCGTGCTGCCGACCATGTCCAGCAGGTCGGCGTACGGGCCGTCACCCCTGGTCAGCCGGTCGAGCTCGAGCACCACCCCGCCCATCCACACGGCGAGGCTCACACCCCCGTTCAGCACGACGGCGAACCGGATCTGCTCCCTGGGCACGTCCACCACGACGCCACCTCCCCTTGCCCCGATCCTCCCGCACCCCCTACCTCGCCCACCGCCCCCACCCGTTACACCCCGCGCGTGTCGAACGCTGAGGTCCCGCGTGTCGAACCCTCAGGTCCCGAGTGTCGAACGTTCAGGACCCCCGAATTCACCGCTCGCGTCGGCGCGTCCGAGCACGAATGTGGAACTCGGGGGTCCTGAACGTTCGACACGCCGGGCCTGGAGGTTCGACACGCTGGGCCTGGAAGTTCGACACGCGGGGTTAGGCGTAGCCCGGGAGGGGGTCGCGTTTGATCAGGGGCATGACCTGTTTGCGGGCGACGAACAGGCACACGGCGAACGCGATCAGAGCGCCCGTCACGGCCTGCGGCACGATGTAGGCACGGCCGTCGAACGCCGAGCCCGTCGGCGGCAGGATCACCGCGATCACGGCGCTGGCGGTGGTGGCGAAGACCCGGAACCGACGCGCCAGCACGGCCGTGGCCAGCGGCAACGCGGCCCACAGCACGTACCACGGCTGCAGCACGGGCCCGAGCACGAGCACGGCGCCCAGCCCGGCCCCCAGGCCGTTGACGGCCTTGATCCGACCCCGGAACGCCTTCCACAGCAGCGTCGCCACGATCACCACCGACACGGCCTGCGTCACGATCCGCATCAGCACGATCACCGACTCGGTGTGGTTGCCCAGCCCGAGCGTCAGCCCGAGCCCCCCGCCCATGAACCCCATGGCGGTCGGCGGCGACATCCAGCTCTTCACCGTGCCGGCCACGTTCAGCGTCTCCACCCACCCGAACCCGAGTCCGGTGCCGACGCACGTCCCCACCATCACCACACCCGAGATGACCAGCAACAACAACGCCGACCGCACCAGGTCGGAGAACCTCCCGCCCCACCGCCGCGCGATCAGCACGCCCAGGAAGCCGAGCGCCAGCGCGGCCGGGATCTTCACCGCCGCGCCCAACGTGATCATGGTCGCGCCCAGCACTGTCCACAGCAGCTCTTCGCGCGTCATCGGCGCGCCCGGGACCAGGGGCATCTTCCGCAGCGCCAACTCCAGCCCCACCAGCATCAGGCCGATCGCCAGTCCCTCGTTGTGCACGCCCACGACCAGGTGGAACAGCACCAGCGGGTTCGCCGCGCCCAACCACAGCGCGCTCACCGGGGGCACGCCGAAGCGCCGGGCCAGCCGCGGCAGCGCCCACACGATCATCGCCAGCCCCAGCAGCCCCAGCAGCCGGTGCAGGAAGATGCCGGGCAGCACGCTGTCGCCGGTCACCATCGAGATGACCCGCCCGGCGGCCAGGAACAGCGGCCCGTACGGCGCGGGCGTCTCGCGCCAGATGTTCGGCACGTTCTTCGTCAGGTCGTGCTCGACGCCCAGCGCCGTGGCCGGGCCGAGCTCGTACGGGTCCTGCCCGTTGGCCGCGATCTGCGACTGCGCCAGGTAGCTGTAGACGTCACGGCTGAACATGGGCAGCACGAACACCAGCGGCGTGATCCACATCAGCAACGTGCGGTCGAGCTGGCTGCGCGACACCAGCCGGGGACGGCCCGGCCGGGCGAACCGGCCCAGCCACAGCCACGCCGACACGATGAGGAAGATGCCCGTCCACGCGACGGCCATCGACGCGCTGGGCATCCGCGGGAACAGCCCGAGCAGCGGCGTGCCCGGCAGCGGGCTGAAGATCGGCGCGGCGCCCGACCCGAGCGAACCGACGGCCAGCAGCAACGCGCCCACCGTGCCCCACCGGCGGATCACGTCGAGCTGTCGCCGTTCGGGCGCGTCGAGGGGCGCTGCCTCGCCGATCTCGCTCCGGTTCGCCATCACCATTCCGCCCGCCGCCACGTCCGAAGGGTAGCGACCGGCTCGGCGCGTGACTCGGGTCACCCGAGGAGGGCCGATCTTTGCGGCCGCCCGCGAAATACGCAACACTGGTGTTGTGAAAAACGCCGGGACCGATTCGACCGCTGTGCCGTCCGGGCACGACGGCCGGACCCGGCACGCCGTCGCACGGCTCCTCCTGGAGCAGGGCCCGGTGACCGCGGCCTCGGTCGCGGAGCAGCTGGGCCTGAGCCCCACGGCGGTGCGCCGGCACATCGACGCGCTGGTGGCCGACGGCGAGGCGGCCAGCAGGGAGGCCCCGCAACGGGGCCGGCGCGGCCGGGGTCGCCCGGCCAAGCTCTTCCTGCTGACCGAGCAGGGGCGGGCCCGCTTCGGGCACGCCTACGACGACCTCGCCGCCGCCGCGCTGCGGTTCCTCGCCGAACAGGGCGGGGAGGAGGCGGTACGAACCTTCGCCGAACGACGGGTGTCCGCATTCGTCGACCGGCACCGCGCGGCCATCGTGGCCCAGCCCGACGCCGCGGAGCGGGCCAAGGCCCTCGCCGTGGCGCTGACCAGGGAGGGCTACGCTGCCTCGGCGCGCCACGTGGGGGCGGGCGAGCAGCTCTGCCAGCACCTGTGCCCGGTGGCGCACGTCGCGGCGGAGTTCCCGCAGTTGTGCGAGACCGAGACGGCGGCGTTCGCCGACCTGCTCGGCACGCACGTCCAGCGCCTGGCCACCATCGCCCGCGGCGATGCCGTGTGCACGACGCACATCCCGAACACACCCCGGATCCCAGATGGAGGGGAGCCCGCATGACTGCCGCTGCCGAGCAGCGCACCACCACAGCCCCGCTCACCCAGGAAGAAACCCTGGCGAGCATCGGCAACTACGAGTTCGGCTGGTCCGACTCGGACGTGGCAGGCGCGAGCGCTCGCCGGGGCCTGAACGAGGACGTCGTTCGGGACATCTCGGCGAAGAAGAACGAGCCCGAGTGGATGCTGGAGTTCCGGCTCAAGGCGCTGCGGTTGTTCGACCGCAAGCCCATGCCGACCTGGGGCTCCGACCTGTCGGGCATCGACTTCGACAACATCAAGTACTTCGTCCGGTCGACCGAGAAGCAGGCGGCGACCTGGGACGACCTGCCCGACGAGATCAAGAACACCTACGACCGCCTCGGCATCCCGGAGGCGGAGAAGCAGCGCCTGGTCTCCGGCGTCGCGGCCCAGTACGAGTCCGAGGTCGTCTACCACAAGATCCGCGAGGACCTCGAGGAGCAGGGTGTCGTCTTCCTCGACACCGACACCGCCCTCAAGGAGCACCCGGAGCTGTTCAAGGAGTACTTCGGCTCCGTCATCCCGTCGGGTGACAACAAGTTCTCCGCGCTGAACTCCGCGGTGTGGTCGGGCGGCTCGTTCATCTACGTGCCCAAGGGCGTCCACGTCGACATCCCGCTCCAGGCCTACTTCCGGATCAACACCGAGAACATGGGCCAGTTCGAGCGCACGCTGATCATCGTCGACGAGGGCGCGTACGTGCACTACGTCGAGGGCTGCACCGCGCCGATCTACTCGTCGGACTCGCTGCACTCCGCCGTCGTGGAGATCATCGTCAAGAAGGGTGGTCGCTGCCGCTACACGACCATCCAGAACTGGTCGAACAACGTCTACAACCTGGTCACGAAGCGCGCCAAGGCCGAAGAGGGCGCGACCATGGAGTGGATCGACGGCAACATCGGCTCCAAGGTCACCATGAAGTACCCGGCCGTGTTCCTCATGGGCGAGCACGCCAAGGGCGAGGTCCTCTCGATCGCGTTCGCGGGCGAGGGCCAGCACCAGGACGCCGGCGCGAAGATGGTCCACATGGCGCCGCACACGTCGTCCACGATCGTGTCGAAGTCGGTGGCGCGCGGCGGTGGCCGCACCTCCTACCGCGGCCTGGTCCAGGTCAACAAGCGGGCGCACCACTCGAAGTCCACGGTCAAGTGCGACGCGCTGCTGGTGGACAACATCAGCCGCTCGGACACCTACCCGTACGTCGACGTCCGCGAGGACGACGTGTCGATGGGCCACGAGGCCACGGTCTCGAAGGTCTCCGAGGACCAGCTGTTCTACCTGATGTCCCGCGGTCTCAACGAGGACGAGGCCATGGCGATGATCGTGCGCGGGTTCGTCGAGCCCATCGCGCGCGAGCTGCCCATGGAGTACGCCCTCGAGCTGAACCGCCTGATCGAGCTGCAGATGGAAGGGGCCGTCGGCTGACATGGCCGTCACCACCGAAGACCAGCAACACGGCCTGACGGCCCACTCGCACGGTGCGGGTGCCCCGATCTCCTCGCGCGCGGACCACTTCACGTCGTTCGACGTGAACGCGTTCGAGGTGCCCGGCGGTCGCGAGGAGATCTGGCGCTTCACCCCCATGAAGCGCCTGGCGAACCTGCACAACGGCGCCGAGGCCACCGGCACGGCGAACGTCGAGGTCAGCGCGCCCGAGGGCGTCACGGTCGAGACCGTGGCGCGCGACGACGAGCGGCTCGGCGTCGCCGGCACCCCCGGTGACCGCGTCGCCGCCCAGGCCTGGTCGTCGTTCACCGAGGCCACCGTCGTCACCCTGCCCGGTGACGCGAAGTCCGAGCCGACCACCATCACGGTGACCGGCGCGGGCGAGGGCCAGGTCGCGTACGGCCACCTGCACGTGCACGCCAAGCAGTTCGCCGAGGCCGTCGTGGTCATCGACCACCGCGGCTCCGGCGCGTACGCCGACAACATCGAGTTCGTGGTCGGCGACGGCGCGCACCTCACCGTGGTCGCCATCCAGGACTGGGCCGACGACGCGGTGCACGTGTCGTCGCACCACGCCAAGCTGGGCCGCGACGCCTCGTTCAAGCACACCGTCATCACCCTCGGCGGCAACGTCGTCCGGCTCACGCCGGTGGTCACCTACACCGGCCGCGGCGGCGACGCCGAGCTGCTCGGCCTGTACTTCGCCGACGCGGGCCAGCACCTGGAGCACCGCACCTTCATCGACCACTCGGCGTCCAACTGCCGCAGCAACGTGGTCTACAAGGGCGCGTTGCAGGGCGAGGACGCGCACACGGTGTGGATCGGCGACGTGCTGATCCGCGCCGCGGCGGAGGGCACCGAGACCTTCGAGCTCAACCGGAACCTGGTGCTCACCGACGGCGCGCGCGCCGACTCGGTGCCCAACCTGGAGATCGAGACCGGCGAGATCGAGGGCGCGGGCCACGCCAGCGCCACCGGCCGGTTCGACGACGAGCAGCTGTTCTACCTGCAGGCCCGCGGCATCCCGGAGGACCAGGCACGACGGCTGGTCGTGCGCGGGTTCTTCCACGAGATCCTGCTCAAGATCGCCGTTCCCGAGGTGCGCGAGCGCCTGGAAGCCGCGATCGAGGCGGAGCTCGAAGCGGTGGGCGTGTGATCAGGGTGTGTTCGCTGACCGACCTCGACGACGGCAAGCCTGCCGCGTTCGAGGTCGGCGACGAGCACACCCCGGTCCTGCTCGTCCGCGACGGCGGGACCGTGCACGCGCTGCGCGACCTGTGCTCGCACGCCGAAGTGGCGCTCAGCGAGGGCGAGGTGACGCGCAAGGGCGTGGAGTGCTGGCTGCACGGGTCGTGCTTCGACCTGCGCACCGGCCGCCCGTCCTCGCCGCCCGCCACCGAGCCGGTCGACGTGTTCGCCGTCGAGCTGCGCGGGGACGACGTCTACGTGGACGTCGCCGCAGCGGTGAACTGACCTTGGCTACGAACTGACTTTCGCTCGCAACACCAGGAGAACGAAGCACCAATGGCCACTCTGGAGATCAAGGACCTGCACGTCTCGGTCAACACCGACGACGGCGCCAAGGAGATCCTCAAGGGCGTCGACCTGACCATCAAGGCAGGCGAGACCCACGCGATCATGGGCCCCAACGGCTCGGGCAAGTCCACCCTGTCCTACGCCATCGCCGGGCACCCCAAGTACGAGATCACCTCCGGCAGCGTGCTGCTGGACGGCGAGGACGTGCTGGAGATGACGGTGGACGAGCGCGCCCGCGCGGGCCTGTTCCTCGCCATGCAGTACCCGGTCGAGGTGCCCGGCGTCTCGATGTCGAACTTCCTGCGCACCGCCGCCACCGCTGTGCGCGGCGAGGCGCCGAAGCTGCGCCACTGGGTCAAGGAGGTCAAGGAGGCGATGTCCGAGCTGGACATCGACCCGACCTTCGCGGAGCGCTCGGTCAACGAGGGCTTCTCCGGCGGCGAGAAGAAGCGCCACGAGATCCTGCAGCTCGGGCTGCTCCAGCCGAAGATCGCGATCCTCGACGAGACCGACTCCGGCCTGGACGTCGACGCGCTGCGCGTCGTGTCCGAGGGCGTGAACCGGTACAAGCGCTCCGGTGAGGTCGGCGTCATGCTGATCACCCACTACACCCGGATCCTCAAGTACATCTCGCCCGACTTCGTGCACGTCTTCGCCGGTGGCCGCATCGCCGAGTCCGGCGGTCCGGAGCTGGCCGACAAGCTCGAGGCCGAGGGTTACGTGAAGTACATCGGGAAGCCGGAAGCAGCGGGCATCGCCTGACGTTGCACCGTTCGTGAACACGTACCGAGAGGAGGCGTCGGAGCAGTGACCACCACCGTCACCCCGCTGGACGTCGCTACCGTCCGAGCGGACTTCCCGATCCTGGGACGCACCGTGCGGGAGGGCAAGCGGCTGGTCTACCTGGACTCCGGCGCCACCTCGCAACGCCCGAGGCAGGTCCTCGACGCCGAGCGCGCCTTCCTGGAGACCGCCAACGCCGCGGTGCACCGCGGGGCGCACCAGCTGGCCGAAGAGGCCACCGACGCCTACGAGGGCGCGCGGCAGAAGATCGCCGACTTCGTGGGCGTCCAGTACGGCGAGATCGTGTTCACCAAGAACGCGACCGAGGGCGTGAACCTCGTCGCGTACGCGATGGGCAACGCGGCCACCGCCGGTCCCGAGGCCGAGCGGTTCCGCATCGGTCCCGGCGACGAGATCGTCGTGACCGAGATGGAGCACCACGCGAACCTCGTGCCGTGGCAGCAGCTGGCCGCGCGCACGGGCGCCACGCTGCGCTGGTTCGGCGTGACCGACGAGGGCAGGCTCGACCTGTCCGAGATCGACTCGTTGGTCAACTCGAAGACGAAGGTCGTCGCGTTCACCCACCAGTCCAACGTGCTGGGCACCGTCAACCCGGTGCGCGTGCTCGCGGACGCGGCGCGTGCGGTGGGCGCCCTGACCGTGTTGGACGCGTGTCAGTCGGTGCCGCACGGCCCGGTGGACTTCAAGGCGCTGGGCGTGGACTTCGCGGTGTTCAGCGGCCACAAGATGCTCGGCCCGTCCGGCATCGGGGTCCTGTACGGGCGCCGTGAGCTGCTGGAGGCCCTGCCGCCGTTCCTCACCGGCGGGTCCATGATCGAGATGGTGCACATGGCGCAGTCGACGTTCGCGCCGCCGCCCGCGCGGTTCGAGGCGGGCGTGCCCATGACGTCGCAGGCCGTGGCGCTCGGCGCCGCGGTGGACTACCTCAACGCCGTCGGCATGGACCGGATCGCCGCGCACGAGCACCAGCTCACCGAGCTGGCGCTGCGCGGCCTGGCCGAGGTGCCCGGTGTGCGGATCGTGGGGCCGACGGACGTGGTGGACCGCGGCGGCGCGGTGTCCTTCGTCATCGACGGCATCCACGCGCACGACGCCGGCCAGGTGCTCGACAGCCTGGGCGTCGCGGTGCGCGTCGGCCACCACTGCGCGTGGCCCCTGCACCGGCGGATGGACGCCGCCGCCACCGTGCGGGCCAGCTTCTACCTGTACAACACGCCGGACGAGGTGACCGCCCTGGTCGACGCCGTCCGCGAGGCGCAGAAGTTCTTCGGGGTGGTCTGAGATGCAGCTGCAGCAGATGTACCAGGAGATCATCCTGGACCACTACAAGAACCCGCACGGGCGCGGTTTGCGCGACCCGTACGACGCCGAGTCGCACCAGATCAACCCCACGTGCGGCGACGAGGTGACGTTGCGGGTGTCGCTGGACGGCGACACCGTGCGCGACGTGTCGTACGACGGGCAGGGCTGTTCCATCAGCCAGGCGTCCACCTCGGTGCTGACCGACCTGGTGGTCGGCAAGCCGTTGAGCGCGGCGTTCGAGAAGATGGACGCGTTCGTCGAGCTCATGCAGGGCCGCGGCCAGGTGGAGCCCGACGAGGACGTCCTGGAGGACGGCATCGCGTTCGCGGGAGTGGCGAAGTACCCGGCGCGCGTGAAGTGCGCGCTGCTGGGCTGGATGGCTTTCAAGGACGCGGTGGCGCGCAGCGAGGGAGCAAAGGCATGACCGCCGAAGAAGACGTGGTGCGCGGCATCGAGGGCATGCCCGAGCCGCCCGCGCCGAAGGCAGACGTGGCCGCGGTGGACGACGTCGAGGAGGCCATGCGCGACGTCGTCGACCCGGAGTTGGGGATCAACGTCGTGGACCTGGGCCTGGTCTACGACATCCGCGTCGACGAGGAGAACGTGGCGCTCATCGACATGACGCTGACGTCCGCGGCGTGCCCGTTGACGGACGTCATCGAGGACCAGACGCGGTCGGCGCTGGTGGGTGGCGGTGGCGGGGCGAGCGGGATCGTCAACGACTTCCGCATCAACTGGGTGTGGATGCCGCCGTGGGGTCCGGAGAAGATCACGGATGACGGGCGCGAACAGCTGCGCGCCCTCGGGTTCACGGTCTGACGGGTTCACTGCTCGACGGGTTCACCGTTTGGCCCGCGCGCTGCTTGATGCTTCGCAGGGGTCCCCGGCAAGGGGACCCCTGCTCTTAGTTTACCGGTGTGGTCTGACAATTCCGGGGTCTCGCCGGGGGTTCACAAAGATCACAAGAGTCCTCGCCGGACGGGCGGACCAGCAGGACGACCCCGCTTGGAGGTCAAGCGCCGGGTCCGTTGTCGGTCCGGGTTTCGTGTCATCCCACCGACCTCCCTACGGGCTACCGCACTCATCAAGGCGGCGGTCATCAGTGGACACCGACAGGTAGAGGTGCACGGCCTCCTTGACACGCGCGGTAGGGCGGAGCCAGGTCGGCGGGATGACACGAAGCCCTTCTGCTGAGGGAATTTTGCTCAGCGGGCGTAGACGCGTTCCACGAACTCCGCGATCTGCGACTCGTCCAGGTGCCGGGCCAGGTCCGCTTCCGACACCATGCCGACCAGCCGGTGCGCCTCGATCACCGGGAGCCGGCGGATCTGGTTGTCCTCCATCGTCCGCAGCACGTGCGACAGGTCGTCGTCCGCCTCGACCCAGTGCAGGTGACCGGACATGTCACCGGCCCTCATGGACGCGGGGTCGCGGCCCTCGGCCACGCAGCGCAGCACGATGTCGCGATCGGTGATGATGCCGTGCAGCCTGTCGTCCTTGCCGCAGATCGGCAACGAGCCGACATCCAGGTCACGCATCATCCGCGCCGCGTCGAGCAGGCTCTGGTCCTCCTTGACGCACTGGACACCGGCGTTCATGATCTCCCGTGCGGTGGTCATGCCGAACCTCCTTGTTCGCGTACCACCAAGCATGCGCCGGTCGGGCGCGACCAGCACCTCGACAGCTACGGGTTGAGCCAGTCGCGGTCCGGGCGGGCGAGTAGCGGGCGTTCTTGAGGGCGGCGGCCAGCGGCAGCACGGTTTCGCCGTGGTACTCGTCGCCGACCCTTCGGACGACCAGGGCGAGGTGCCGTCGATCCCCACCAGGCCGAAGCGCTTCGTGATGTCCCACCACTTCACGACGGCCGCCGACAAGCCCTCGGGGGCGGTCTTGTCCCCGCCTTTCCGGGTGGGCATGAGCGCGCGCGTGGGACGGGGGACGGCGTGCTCGGACATCGTGCCGGGCCTCCTCGCGACGGAGTGCCCGGTATGCCGACGCACCGTCACCGTGACGCTGGGGCGTTCTCACACCGTCTGCGCGGCCAGCATGTCGACCACGTCCGCGAGCGAACCGCGTTGCCGGAACGCCCGACGCTGCCGCACCGCACCCGTGCCGTCCAACAGCAACCGGTCGATGCCGTCGACCACCAGGTCCTCGTCCCCGGCGCCGCGCAGAGCCGGCCGCGTCCAGTCCACCAGCCCCCGCACCATGTCCACCGCCGGCACCAGCCGACCGCTCAGCGGCTCGATCCCCGCGCCGTCCAACCCGTCCCGGGCCGACCGCCACAACGCCGTCCGCAACGCCAGGTCCGGCACGCGCTGAGCGGGCACGCCGGCCAACGCCATCACGGCGATCGCCCGCACCAGGGCCGCCAGCACCACGGCCTCGTCCACGGTCGCCGCCACGTCGCACACCCGCAGCTCCACCGTCGGGTGCCGGTGCGACAGCCGCACGTCCCAGTAGACCATCGCCGGGTCCAACGCCGCCCCGCCCGACCGCAGCACCCGCGTGCTCCGGTGGTAGTCCTCCGCCGACTCGAACCACGGCGGCGCGCCCGCCGACGGCCACGGGCTCCACGACAGGTAGCGCCAGCTCGCGTAGCCCGTGTCGCGCCCGTCCCCGAACGGCGAGTTCGCGCTGATCGCCAACAGCGTCGGCAGCCACGGCCGCAGGTGGTTGCTGATCAGCACCCCGGTGTCCTCGTCCGGTATCCCGATGTGCACGTGGCACCCGCAGATGGTCAGCCCGTCGACCAACGACCCGTACTCGGCGGCGATGGTGCGATACCGGTCGGACTCGGTCAACGGCGGCGGGCGCAAGCCGCCGAGCACCGGGGTGCCGGTCGCCACGATGCGCGCGCCCCGGGCCTCCGCCAGCGCGGCGAGCGCCAGGCGTGCCGCGAGGAGCTGCTCGCGCACCTCGGCCATGCTCCGGCACACCCCGGTGGCGCTCTCCACCTGGTAGAGCGTCATCTCGGTCTGCAGGTCGAGCCCGGGACGGGCGTCGCGCAACACCTCGCCCGCCAACGGCACCAACGCCCCGGTGCTCGCGTCGACCAGCAGGAACTCCTCCTCGACCCCCACCGACAGCGGCAGGTCCGAGACGACTCGCGGAAGCGGTAGGGCGGTGACCTCGGTCACGGGACCTCCCAAACGCTGGGTAGTCCGCCTGATGCTATGAGTAACCGAACGTGCCGCACATGCGGCTTTGCGGTGAACTTCCTAACTTACCGCGAGATGCGGCCCACCACGCAGCACGTCGACGTGGTCGCTGCCCGGCCGCCCCAACACCCAACTGGTGCCCCGCAACGACTTCGCGTGCTCCTTCAACGGCGCCAGCAACCGGGAGACCTCCCGGTACGACCCCACCGACCCGGCCGCGCAGATCAACGTCGCCAACGACAACGTCACCCCGCGCCCCTCGGTCTCGAACGGCACGTCCAGCACACCCGCCGAGAACGGCACGATCTCGTCCAACCCGGCCACCACCAGGAAGTCGTCCCCGCCGACGTGCCCTACCTGCGCGCCCGGGTACGACGTCGCGCCGTCGGTGAGCGCACGCCCTATCGCCCGGATCAGGTCGTCACCCGCCGCGAACCCCGCCGAGTCGTTCACCCGCTTGAACGCGTCCACGTCCAGCCACCCGACCGCGAACAGCTCGCCGCTGAAGATGCGCCGGTCCACCTCGCGCGCGATCGAGTCGCTGCCCGGCAGCCGCGTCAACGGGCTCAACGCCGCCGCCTGCTCCACCTTCATCTCGGCGACACCGCGCACCACGTCCGCGACCCGCACCACCCCGAGGCACCGGTCGTCGTCATCCACGACCACCAGGTCGTCGTTGGTGCGCTCACGGTTCGCGTGCGCCACCACGTCCAGCAGCTCCAGCGCGCTCGAGTCCGCCCCGATCAGCTTCGGCCGGTCCGCCAGCCGCGCCGCCTCCCGCTTGGCGTGCAGGGCGTGCCCGAACGGACCCGTCACCGCCAGCAGGAACCGGTTGCGGTCCACCGTCCACCGCGGCCTGCCCTCGTCGTCCACGAGCACCACGCCGCTGACCGTCGGCTGGTTCGCGAGCACGTCGCGCACCTCCTCGGACGTCGCCGAGTCGGGCAGCGTGGTCGCCGGGTGCAGGAAGTCGGTGACCTTCGGCCCGGCCTTGCGCCGCAACGGCGCGGTCATCGTGCTCGTGACCGCCTCCGGGTCGTTGACCTCGCTCAGCACCGCCGCGATCGTCGCGTCCACCTTCGGCCGCCGCTGCGGGCTCGCCAGCAGGTTGCCCTGCGCGAGCCGCACCCCGAGCCTGCGCAGCGCGGCCAGCTGCGCCTCGGTCTCCACGCCCTCCGCGACGACCAGCGACCCGATGTGCTCGCACAGGTGCTGCAACGCCTGGGCCAGCGCGTACCGGGAGGGGTCGGTGGGCAGCGCCACCACCACCTCGCGGTCGAGCTTGATCACGTCGGGCCGCACCTCGGTCAGCAGCGACAACGGCGAGTCGCCCTCGCCCACGCCGTCCAGACCGATCCGGAACCCGTCCTCGCGCAGCCGCTCGATGCCCTTGACCAGCAGCCGGCGCGGCGCGCGCGAGTACGGCGTGCCGACCTCGACCACCAGGTCGGCGGGCGTGCGCCCGACCTCGCGCAGCACGCTGTAGAGCGGGGCCATGAGCTCGGGCTTGTCCGCGATCGTCAACGCGAGCAGGTTGACGTGCAGCGGCACGCCGAGGCCGTGGTCGGCCGCGTGCCGGACCGCGCGGCACGCGAGCGCCACGTCGGTGTTGGCCAGGTACCCGGCGCGGAAGGCCATCCGCAGCAGGTCCTGCACGGTGCCGTCGTGCGGTCGGGCCAGCGCTTCTACCGCCACGACCCCTCCGGTGTGGAGGTTGAACAACGGCTGGAAGGCGAAGCGAACGTCATCCAGCAAGGCGGGCACGGCCCCGATCGTGCCCGGTCGATCTTCTTTTGCCGAGACCGTTAACCAGGTGTTCTCGCACTTTTGGCCGATTGCACAGGAAATACCAACCGGGCGCGCATACCCCACGACACCGAGTCGAACAGCCGGAGCATCGCGCGGGCGGTCCCGCGCAGGTCATCGTGCCCGCCGAGGTAGTCGCGTTGAAGACTGCCGGACAATTTGAAGAAGGTGTTGAAGAATTCCGGGACGTCGTCGGGCGGCAGCGCCAGCAACGCCTCCAGACCTCTCAGTCGCAACCCGCGCACTGTGCGTTCCGCCGCCGAACGCGTGACGGTCCGTCCGTCCGCGATCGCGTCCGCCACCACCGGCGCGCGCCGCAACGCCGCCGCCACGCTGTACCCCGTCGCCGGGTGGACCCACCCCGCCGCCGCGCCGAACGCGCCGTCCTTCGGCCGCCCGTCCAACGTGATGCGCACCCGTTCCTCGTCCTGCGGCGCCGGGATGCCGTGCCGGGCCAGGCGCGCGTGCAGCCGCAGCCGCAGCTCGCGCAACGGCAGGCCCGGCCGACGGGCCAACGACGTCTCCTCCAGCAACACCTCGTCCGCCGACACCGGGATCGCGTAGAGGAACGTCGGATCAGCCGTCGTGGCCGCGGGAGGCTTGCGCCAGTCCATGATCAGCGCCTCGTCGGCACCCACGAACGGCCTCGCCGACCTCGCGGGCACCACCACGCCGACCGCCGTCTGGGCCGCCCGACCACCCGCCGTGCCGCTCGCGTCGACCACCCGTCCGGTCAGCACCCGCCCGTCGGCCAACGTCGCCGTCCCGCCGGTGTGCGCGACCACGCGACCGGCGACCACCCGGACGTCCTCCGGGAGCCGCCGCAACCGCTCGTTGTCCAGCACCGCGTAACCCCGCGCGATCACGTGCTCCGCCGTCGTCACCGCACGGGCCATCGACGTGCTGACCGCCACCGGCGCGTCGGCGGGCAACTCGTCCACCCACGCCGCGTAGGTCGCCCGCCACGGCCGCTCCGGGTTCGGGTCGACCAGCGTCGTGTCGAGACCCCTCGCCGCGCACGCCCGCGCCAACGCCCGTCCCGCCGGCCCGCCACCGACGACCACCACGTCCACTAGCGCTTCTCCCGCGGCTTGGGCGGCAGCAGGTCGCCCAGGTCCAGCGGCTGGTACTGCGCCACCACGTCCGACAGCTGCGCCACCGTCCGCTCGATCGCTTCCCGCGCCGCGTTGCGCTCCGCGATCACCGCCGACAGCAGCAGCGCCGTCAACACCGCCGTCCCGTTGAACGCCTGGAGCGTCACCATGCGCACCACCAGGTCCAGATCCGCGAACGGACCCGTGCCGCGGGCCGCGCCCCGTGCCGCCAGGGTCGTCGCGATCAGGGCGCACGGGGCCGTGCCCAGGTGCTGGAAGCGCAGCGCCGCCCAGATCAGGAACGGGAACACCAGGTACATCAGCCGCAAGTCGTGCGTGAACGCCACGGCCATCACCACCGCGGTGCTCGCCAGCAACGCCGCGGCCTCCAGCCACCGGCGCACGGGGTGGTTGCGCAGGCGCAGCGAGCGGAACGCCAGGACGATCGGCACGAGCACCAGCACGCCCAGCGCGTCACCGGTCCACCACACCGTCCAGGTCGACCAGAACAGCGCGGTGTCGATCGCACCCGTCACCAGCAACGTGCCCGCGCCGATCGTCGCGCTGACCGCCATGCCCGTGAGCCCGCCCAACAGCACGAGGGCGAGCGCGTCACGGGTGCGGTCCATCTCCTGCCGGAAGCCCGCTCTCCTGAGCAGGAGGTACGCGACCACGGGGCCGACGGTGTTGCCCGCGGTGATGAGCACGGTCGCGCCGAGGTCGATGAGGGACGAGTTCGCCGCGAACGCGCCCAGCGCGATACCCGGCCACATCTTGAGCCCGCCGAGCAGCAGCGCGAGGACGGCGACACCGGTCGGCGGCCACAACGGCGTCACCTGGTCGTTGACCAACGCTTGGAGAAGGCCGACCTCGGCGCCCACGTAGTAGCAAGCCGCGACCACGAGGACGTGGAGCGCGTACCGGACGGGTCGAGGCGAGAGCTGCACGGGCACAGCATCCACCGTTCCCGGTGGGGGCACCACGCCTAGCTGCGGAGATGCGGCAACCGACCCCCCGATTTGTCTCCGCGTGGGGCGGGGTGTAACTTTCTCTCTGCCAGCGCGGAACGGGCCGGAGAGAGACCGGAACGGAGTGCTGCGAGCACAAGCCCCCAGGACCGAATCAGCAGCACAGCGTGCTGCCTCGGCTCCGGGTGGTAGCACAAATTGAATGCTGAGCGAGTTTGTCGCGGAGCCGAGAAGCCGAAACCGGCCGATTTGACACCGCGAAAACGAACGAGCTAAGGTTCAACCACAGCAAGCGAAACACCG
>NZ_JBFAFR010000017.1:0-185818 GCF_040639675.1 Actinosynnema sp. NPDC023794
GGGGCGCTGTCCCTGCTGTCCGTCGTGGGCGCGCGGGCCCCGGGGGGGGCCCCCGCCCCGCCCGCGTCAGCGCCCGCGACCCGTCTTCTCCTGCAACCGGTCGATCAACTGCGAAGCCTCCACCTTGGTCAGCTCCGCCGGCACCTCTTCGCCCGCCTCCTGCGCCAACGTGTGCAGGTAGGACTCCTGCGGACCGGTCATCGGCTCGTCGCCGGTCGTCCACTCCCGCGGGTCCTTCTCCGGATTGCGGTCCACGCGCGCCTCCTCACCTCGAACGCTCGTTCGAGGTACCCGCTGCGCTGTTCGGTCAACCACCTCCGGTCCACCCTTGACACGCCACAGGTGGTCTAGTCCAATTCTTCCCACCTGGAGGCCGCCACCGCTGGGAGGAGACGAATGTCGCGCAGAGTCCTGTTCGCCAGGGTGGCGGCGGTGACGGCGTTGGTGGTGGGCGCGGCGGCGGTGAGCTTCGCGCCCGCCTACGCCGCCTCGGTCACCGCGACGTTCACCAGGACGTCGAGTTGGGAAACCGGCTACACCGCGCAGTTCTCGATCAAGAACGAGACCAGTTCGGCCGTCTCCGGGTGGAAGGTCGAGTTCGACCTGCCCGCCGGCACGACCGTCGGCGCCTACTGGGACGCGTTGCAGACCAGCTCGGCCGGGCACCACGCGTTCACCCACCGCGAGTACAACGGCGGCATCGCGCCCGGCGCCACGGTGACGTTCGGCTTCAACGCCTCGGGCACCGCGAGCCCGACCAACTGCAAGATCAACGGCGCGTCGTGCGCCGGTTCACCGACCACCACGACAACAACCACCACCACGACCACGACCACGACCACGACGACCGGGCCGACGACGACCACGACCACGCCACCGGTCACCGGCCTGCCGAAGCGGGTCCTCGTCGGCTACCTGCACGCGAGCTTCGCCAACGGTTCCGGCTACATCCGGATGAGAGACGTCTCCGACGACTGGGACATCGTCAACCTGTCCTTCGCCGAACCGACCTCCGCCACCTCCGGCGACCTCCGCTTCGCCCAGTGCCCCGTCGCCGAGTGCGCAGGCGTCGAGTCCGAGGCCGAGTTCATCGCCGGCATCCGGGACAAGCAGGCCAAGGGCAAGGAGGTGCTGATCTCCATCGGCGGCGCGAACGGCCAGGTGCAGCTGTCCACCACGGCGGCGCGCGACGCGTTCGTCCGCTCCGCGTCGGCGATCATCGACAAGTACGGCCTGGACGGCTTGGACGTCGACTTCGAAGGCCACTCGCTGTCCCTCAACGCGGGCGACACCGACTTCCGCGCGCCGACCACGCCGGTGATCGTCAACCTCATCCAGGCGTTGAAGACCCTGAAAGCGCGCTACGGCGCGAAGTTCGTGCTCACCATGGCCCCCGAGACGTTCTTCGTCCAAGTCGGCTACCAGCACTACGGCGGCAGCGGCGGCGCCGACCCGCGCGCGGGCGCGTACCTGCCGGTGATCCACGCGCTGCGCGACGACCTCACCCTGCTGCACGTCCAGCACTACAACTCCGGGCCGATCATGGGCCTGGACAACCAGTACCACTTCATGGGCGGAAGTGATTTCCACGTCTCCATGGCGGACATGGTGCTGGCCGGCTTCCCCGTGCGCGGTGACGCGACGAAGGTGTTCCCGGGCCTGCGGCAGGACCAGGTGGCCATCGGCCTGCCGGCCGGCGTCAACGCGGGCAACGGCTTCACGTCCGTCGCCGAGGTGCACAAGTCGTTGGACTGCCTGATGAAGGGCGCGAACTGCGGCGCGTACCAGCCCAAGGCGGTCTACCCGAACCTGCGCGGCCTCATGACGTGGTCGGTCAACTGGGACCGCCACAACGGTTTCGAGTTCTCCCGCTCGCACCGCGCCTACCTGCCGAGGTGACCGGTGGCGGACCCGCCGGGACGTCACCCGGCGGGTCCGCTCGGCTCACAGCCGGGGGAACAGGGGCTGGGGCTGCGGGAGTCGGTCCGTCAGCGTGACGCACTGCTCGGAGATCCGCGTCGCCAACGCCGGCACGAACGGGGTGAGTTCGCGGGCCAGGACCCGGCACGCGGCCAGCAGCGAGGTGACGGCCGCGTCCAGGCGCTTGCCCGCCTCGGCGTCACCGCCGCGCTCGGCACGGGCCAGGTCCCACGGCCGCACCTGCTCGACGTACCGGTTGGCCTCCTCCACGATCCGCCACACCGCCGCCGTCGCCCGCCGGAAGTCGAAGTCGGACACGGCGGCGTGCACGAGGTCCGGCGCGTCCCGGCACGCCGCCGCCAGCGGTTCGGCGTCCGGGTCCGGCGCGGCCATGGGTGGTCGGCCCTCGCGGTAGCGGTGGACCATCACGGTGACGCGGTTGACCAGGTTGCCGAGGCCGTTGGCCAGGTCCTCGTTCGCGCGGGCGACCAGGCGGGCCTCGGTGAAGTCGGCGTCGCCGACGCGCGGTACGTCGCGCAGCAACCACCACCGCACCGCGTCCGAGCCGTACCGGTCGGCCAACGCCACCGGGTCGACCACCGCGCCGGCCGATTTGCTGATCTTGCGGCCGTCGGTGGTGAGGTAGTCGTGCACCAGGATGTCGGTCGGCAGCGGCTCGCCCGCCGACAGCAGCATGGCCAGCCACTGCACGGCGTGGAAGCGGACCACGCCCTTGCCGATCACGTGCACGCGCCGGTCGCCCTCCGCCCACCAGCGGCGGTAGTTCGAGCCGTCCGCGCCGTAACCCAGGCTGGTGATGTAGTTGCCCAGCGCGTCCCACCACACGGAGACGACCTGGTCCGGATCACCCGGCACGGTGATGCCCCACCCGTGCGCGCGGGCGCGGGAGCGGGAGACGGAGAAGTCGCGCAGGCCGGCGGCGATGAACGCCAGCACCTCGTTGCGACGCGCGGCGGGCTCGATCCGGACCGTGCCGTCGACGATCAGGTCGCGGAGCCGGTCGGCGTGGCGGGAGAGCCGGAAGAACCAGTTCTCCTCGGCCACCGGCTGCGGCTCGACCTCGTGCTCCGGGCACTTGCCGCCCACCAGGTCGGCGAGGGCGTAGAACTGCTCGCAGCCGACGCAGTACAGGCCCTCGTAGTGATGTCGGTAGAGGTCGTGCGCGCACGCCCGCCACAGCCGTTCCACACCGGCGCCGTGCCTGGCGTCGCGGCTGGTGCGGATGAAGTCGGTGAACGACAACGCCAACGGGTCGCGCAACGCCGCGAACGCCGCCGAGTTCCGGTCGACCAGCTCGCCGGTCGACACGCCTTCCGCCTGCGCGGCCAGCACGTTCTTCAGCGAGTTGTCGTCGGTGCCGGTCAGGAACCGCACCCGGTCGCCGCGCAGGCGGTGGTGCCGGGCCAGCGCGTCGGCCTGCACGATCTCCAGGGCGAAACCCAGGTGTGGGCGCGAGTTGACGTACGGGATGGCGGTGGTCACGTAGTAGCGCGACATCGCGAACCTCCTGGTGCGGGGGTTCACGGCCGGCTGAGACCCCCTGGGGCGGGGGCCTCGGACTCGTCATCCGTGCAGCGTCGGCGGCCCCGCGTGGCGGGGCATCATGACGGGGCACGACGAGGACATGGCGGCGACGCTAGCAGCGCCACCGCCCGTCCCGCGCCTGGTTTTCGCCCGGCTAGCAACCGATGCGGTCGGAGCCCAACGCGATGTCGTCCAGCCAGATGTCGTAGCTGCCCTCGTTGGGCTGGTAGAGCTGCCAGCCCAGCTTGACCGTGTCGAACCGGGGGAACAGGAAGTCGACCTGGTTGCCGCCGTGCTCGCGGGTCGAGACGGTCAGGTCCGGGTTCGGCTTGCCGTCGAACCACAGCGTGATCCGGTTGTCGGAGGCGTCCATCCGCCACTCGACGCACTGCCACACGCCGGCCTTCGACGGCGCCGACTCGCGCCAGTTCGTCCAGTCGCCGGTCGGGCCGCCGTCCGCGCCGACGCCCCACAACGCCTTGTCCAGCGTGGGCACGTACTGGCCGCCGAGCGGGCGGACGACCTCCGGGCCGTTGCCCGTGGCCTCGATCAACGTGTAGTGCGCCCAGTCCGGCGCGTCGGGGAACGCCTCGACGCGCACCCGGACCCGGCCGTAGAAGCTGTTGCCCGGCGCGGCGAAGTCGTCGACCTTGAGGAACGCCCGGCCGTTGCCCTCGGCCCGCACGTGCAGCACCTTCTGACCGCGCCGGTCGCGTTCGACCTCCAGCGAGCCGTTGCGGGTGTCCACGCCCCACTCGAGGCTGGTGCCCGCGCCGGTCGGCACGTGCTGGAAGTCCTCGCAGAACAGCAGGTCGGCGCGGGCGCAGGTCTTCAGCCGGTGATCGGCCTGACCGGGACCGGCGGCGTCCGCGACCGGGAGGGCGACGACCGACAGCAGGACGGCGAGGACCGCCGTGGACAACCGTTTCCGCACTGGTAGCTCCTTCTGCGCTGAGGGGGCAGCAGGAAGCTATCCGGTCTGGGAACGCTCCCATACCTCTGACCGGCGCAACAGTGCTGGTCCCTTCGCGGGTGCTACTCGAAGCGGGATGGATCGCCCGCGCCGTGCCGGACGATCTCCGGCTCGCCCTGGGAGAAGTCGACGACGGTGGTGGGCACGGTGCCGCAGTCGCCCGCGTCCAGCACGGCGTCGACCACGTGGTCCAGCCGTTCCTTGATGTCCCAGCCGTGGACCAGCGGTTCCTCCTGGTCGGGCAGCAGGAGCGTGCTGGACAGCAGCGGCTCGCCGAGCTGCGCCAGCAGGGCCTGCGCGACCGGGTGGTCGGGGATGCGCGCGCCCACCGTCTTCTTCTTCGCGTGCATCAGCCGGCGCGGCACCTCGGTGGTCGCCGGGAGGATGAACGTGTAACTGCCCGGCGTCGCCGCCTTGATCGCCCGGAAGACCGCGTTGTCCACGTGCACGAACTGCCCCAGCTGGGAGAAGTCGCGGCACATGAGCGTGAAGTGGTGCCGGTCGTCCAGGTGCCGGATCTGCCGGATCCGGTCCAGGCCCGCCTTGTTGCCGAGCCGGCAGCCGAGCGCGTAGCAGGAGTCGGTCGGGTAGGCGACCAGGCCGTCGGACTTGATCAGCTCCACCGCCTGGTCGATGGACCGTCGCTGCGGGTTCACCGGGTGCACGTCGAAGTACCTGGCCATGCGCGGAGCCTAGTAGTCCGATCGGCTCGCCGCGTGCAGGCCCGCGGGGTCAGGCGAACGCGAGCATGGCGCCGAGCGCGACGAAAGCGCCCGCGAAGCCCCGCCGGATCCACGTCTGCACGCGGGGGCGGCCGATGACGTGGTCCCGGACCGCGGCGGCGAACCAGCCGTAGCCGACGAACACGACGAACGTGAGCGCCATGAACACCGCGCTCAGCTCGACCATGCGCGGGACGGCGGCCGGCTCGTCCGGGCGCACGAACTGCGGCAGGAACGCGAAGAAGAAGATCGTCAGCTTCGGGTTGAGCAGGTTCACCATGACGCCGGACGCCACCACCCGCGCCGCCGTCCGGTTCGGCGCGCCCGGGTCGACGGCCAGCGCGGTCTTGTCGCGGAGCGTGCTCCACGCCAGGTAGAAGAGGTAGGCGACGCCGAGGTACTTGAGGACCTGGAACGCGGGCGTGCTCGCGTTGAGCAGCGCGGCCAGCCCGGTGAGCGCGGCCAACACGTGCGGCACGATGCCCAACGTGCAACCGAGCGCGGCCACGGCGGCGGCACGCGCGCCGCCGGTGAGGCCGGCCGAGGTCGTGTAGAGCACGCCGGTGCCGGGCGTGGCGACGATGACGAGGGACGTCAGCAGGAAGTCGACGGTCACCGGGAGCGCCCGGTCGTGGAGCGGTTCATGCCGTCCACCCTGGTGACAGACTGGTCCGGTGAACAGGTCCAATCCAGGCCCCGTCGACAGGTCCATAACGACGGGATCGGACTTCCTGCAACTCGACATCGGCGACGCGCCGGTGGGAGGTCGGGCCGACTGGCTGGCCCGGCGGCTCCGGCAGGCGATCGCGGACGGGCGGCTGCCGGTGGGGAGCCGGCTGCCCGCGACCCGGGTGCTGGCGGGCGAGCTGCGGATCTCGCGCGGGGTGGTCACCGAGGCGTACCAACGGCTCGCCGAGGACGGCCACGTCAGCGGACGGGGCCGGGCGGGCACCGTGGTGGTGGCCGCGCCGCACGCGGTCCCGCCCCGCCTGGGTGGTGCGCCGGGCGCGGGCGGTGTGGCGGGTCGGCCGGCCGATGGCGGCGTGTTCGCACGGCCGCCCGGCGCGGACGCGTTCGACGCGTTGCGCGGCGTCCGCGCGCGGATCGACCTGTCGCCCGGTGTGCCGGACCTGACCGCGTTCCCGCGCGCTGCCTGGTTGCGCGCCGAACGTGCCGTCCTCCGCACGTTGTCCGCGTCGGACTTCGGCTACGGCGACCCGCGCGGCACGCCGGCGCTGCGGCACGCGGTCGCGCACTGGCTCGCCCGCTACCGGGGCGTCCGCGTGGACCCGGACGAGGTCGTGATCGTCGCCGGCGTCGCCCAAGCGCTCGGCCTGCTCGCCCAGGTGCTGCGCCGCGACGGCGTCACCGAGGTCGCCGTGGAGGATCCCGGGTCGCTCGGCGCGCGTCAGCACCTGCGCAACTGGGACCTCGACACCCCGCCGGTACCAGTGGACGGCGAGGGCATCCGGGTGGACGACTTGCGCGCCGGGGGAGCGCCCGCCGTCTTGTTGACGCCGGCGCACCAGTTCCCGACCGGAGTGGTGCTCGGTGGCGCGCGTCGACGTGAGCTGATGCGGTGGGCCGAGGCGGGTGGTCTTGTCATCGAGGACGATTACGACGCAGAACACCGTTATGACAGACCGCCCGTGCCCGCGTTGCGATCAATGCTCCCCGAACGTGTTTGTTACGCCGGAAGTGTGTCCAAAGTGCTCGCTCCCGCATTGCGCGTCGGGTGGTTGCTCGTCCCCGACGCGAATCGAAACAGTGTGATCGAAGCGAAGCGGTACGCCGACCTCGGCAATGCGGTGCTGCCCCAACTCGTGCTGGCCGCCATGATGGCGTCCGGGGACCTGGAACGGCACCTGCGGTTCGTCCGCCGACGCCACCGCCGAAGGCGGGACGCGATGATCGCGGCGATCGCCCGGCACCTGCCCGGCGCGGTCGTGCACGGCGCCGCGGCGGGGTTGCACCTGCTGATCACCTTCGACGACGGCGTGCCCGACACCGAACTCGCCGCCGCCGCGCTCGCCCGAGGGGTGAAGGCGCAGCCGTTGTCGTGGCACGGGCAACGATCCGGGCGACCCGGATTGGTGCTCGGTTACGGCGCGAGCACGCCGACCGACATCGCCGAAGGCGTCGCCGTCATCGCGGACGTGCGCCGGCAATCGTGATCGTCCCTCTTGTTTTTGATCACTCAGAATTCCATCGCCGGCGGGACGGATCACACTATCGCGTGGATGATGTGCACGGTCGGATTTTGTTGATCATCCTAAGTGGACATGTCTGGCCGGCGCGGTCACGATGAGCGGACGCCGGGAAGTCGGGCGCGGAGATCCTGCGGCACTTCCGGGCAATTCACGCTCTTCGTTTGAAAGCAGAACACCACTCATGACCGCACAAGCACCTACGAAAAACCGCGATCGAGAGCACGACCGCGACCCGTTGCCCGTCCACCTCGTCGGCTCGCTGCCGCGTCCGCTGTGCGACGACCCCGCCACCGCCATGGGCTGGTTCCTCCGGCACCGGGGCGACGCCGCGCTGACCGCCCTGCCGTCCGACCGCGATCCGCGCTGGATCGTCGACTGGCTCACCCACCACATGTCCTCCGTGCCGTCCCTCGAACAGGTGCGCGGCGGCGAGAGCCGCGGCTACGACGACATGCCGTACTACCGCGTCCGGCCCGGTCAGCGGCTGTGCGCGGAAGAGATCGGCCTGTCCCGCGTCGACCAGGCGGACGCGGCGTTCGCGGCGCTGGACCGCATGCGCGGCACCGGAACCGACGAAGCGCTGCGCGTGCAGGTGGGCATCCCCAACGCCCTGGACCTGGCGGTGTTCGCGTTCGGCTCGATCGACGCCGCCCACGAGTGGCTGCCGACGATGCAGGTCGCGGTGGTGCACGAGGTGACCGAACTGGTCGCCCGGTGGGGTGACCGGCTGCAGCTCCAACTGGAGACGCCCGCGGTGCTGGTGGCCTACCACCTCACCCCGCCGTCCGCGTGGCCGGCGCTGACCGCCCAGCTCTCCGGGCAGGTGGCCGGCGTGCTGGCCGCCGCGCCGCTCACCCGGTGGGTGCTGCACCTGTGCTACGGCGACCTGGAGCACGTGCCGGTGTTCACGCCGACCGACCTGCGGTCGGCGGTGCTGTTCCTCAACGCGCTGGCCGACGTGCTGGCCGAGCGGGGCGTGCCGATGCCGACCGTGCACCTGCCCGTGGCCAGTGGTGCGAACCCGCCGCCCACCGACCCGGCGTTCTACGACGAGCTGAAGCACCTGCGGCGCGGGGTGGAGGTCATCGCGGGCGTCGTGGCCGAGGATCACCCCGAGGAGACCCGCGAGGCGCTGCGGCTCACCGCGGACGCGCTGGGCGGGCCGGTGGCCGGCGTCGCGGCGGCGTGCGGGTACGGGCGACGGACCGAGGACGCCGCCGCGGCGAACCTCGGTCTCGCCGCCCGGCTCGCCCAGGAGTGGAGCGTGCGCTGACCGCCCGGGCGGTGGGACCTCCGGCGTCCCACCGCCCGCCGCGGGAAGCGGGCCGCCCGGTGTCCCTCCGCCCGGTCCCGGAACGCACCGTGACGAGGGAGGTGCGAGGTGTGAAGATCGGCGGCCTCTGATGGCCCTGGTCGGCCGGCACGTACGGTGAAGGCTGGTTGCGCCGTTGGAATCACCGAGGAGTACGCGACATGGCCGAACGATCCCGTGCCAGGAGCGGGCGCGTGGTGCGCACCGAGCGGATCGCGCCGCAGATGGTCCGCGTGGTGCTCGGCGGTGAGGGGCTGGCCGACTTCGCCGTCGGCCCGTACACCGACAGCTACCTCAAGCTCGCGTTCCCGCTGGACGACGTGCTCTACCCGGAGCCGTTCGACCTCGCCGCGATCCGCGCGACCATGCCCCGTGACCAGTGGCCCCGCACCCGCACGTACACCGTGCGCAAGTGGGACGCGCGCGCCGGCGAGTTGTGGATCGACTTCGTCACGCACGGTGACGCGGGTGTGGCCGGTCCCTGGGCGGCGAAGGCCCAGCCGGGCGACGTGCTGCACTTCGCGGGTCCCGGCGGCGGGTACGCGCCCGACCCGGACGTCGCCTGGCACCTGATGGCCGGCGACGAGAGCGCGTGGCCCGCCATCGCGGCGGCGTTGGAGGCGTTGCCCGCCGGCGCCCGGGCGGAGGTGTTCGTCGAGGTCGACGGGCCCGAGGACGAGCAGACCGCGTGGTCGGCGGGTCGGGTGGACCTGCGGTGGCTGCACCGCGGCGGCGGCCCGCGTGGACGACTCCTCGTGGACGCGGTGAAGGCGTCGGCGTTCCCCGAGGGCGTGGTCCAGGTCTTCGTGCACGGCGAGGCGAACATGGTCAAGGACCTGCGCGGGCACCTTAAGGTGGACCGCGGCGTCCCGCGCGAGCAGATGTCGATCTCCGGCTACTGGCGGCTCGGCGCGGACGAGGACGGGTGGCAGTCGTCCAAGGGCGAGTGGAACCGGCGGGTCGAGCAGGAGCAGGGTTAGCGGTTCGTGCCGTCGGTGGCCCGGTGGGCGGCAGTGCCGCGCTTCTTGACGAGGGACTCCAGGTAGAGGTCGGCGTACGTGCGCGAGTCCTTGATCAGGTCGTCGCAGAACGCGGCGACGTCCTCGCCGACGAGCTCCAGGACGCCCTTGCCCGCCGCGACGCCCTCCTCGAAGAAGTCGACGATCCCGGAGAGCAGGGTCCCGTCGGCCAGCTCGACCGGGCCGACCTTGAAGAAGTACCGCTGCATCTCCTTGTAGACGATCCGGTAGTCCGGCGGCAGCGCCTTGACCCGCGCCACGTGCGCCCGCCACTGCTTCTTGCCCTCGATGATGTCCTGGATGCCCACGTCAGCCTCCCAGCTGGGCCAGTTTCCTCGCGACGTTCCGGTTCAACTGCTCGCGCCACCGGTCGCGGTGGGTGCGACCCCCGTGCTCGCCGGCCAGCGCCGCGCAGAAGCCCGCGACGTCGTCACCCAGCACGTCGCCGAGGGGCTGCCCGTCGGCCGCCGTCTCCTCCAGCAGTCCCAGGGCGCTGTCGAAGATCGGCATCAGACCCCGGCCGGTGAAGTCGGAGTAGCCCATGAGGTGGCCCTTGACCTGTTCCCACGCCGCCCGGTAGTCGGCCGGCAAGGCCGCGGCCCGTGCTTCGAACGCGTTCCACTCCCTGGTGAGGTCGCTGCCGGTGATGGTCTCCCAGAAGCTCATCTCCCGCCCTCCTTGAGCTTGTCGATCCGTGACGAGACGTACTCCCACTTCGCCCAGAACGTCGCGAGCTGCTCGCGTCCCGCGTCGTTGAGCGCGTAGAACTTGCGCGGCGGGCCCAGCTCGGACGGTCGTTTCGCCACCTGGACGAGCCCGTTCTTCTCCAGTCGCAGGAGGATGGTGTACACCGTCCCCTCGACGACGTCGGTGAAGCCGAGGTCGTTCAGCCGACGCGTGATGGCGTACCCGTAGGTCTCCTCGCTGCCGATGATCTCCAGCACGCAGCCCTCCAGCGTGCCCTTGAGCATCTCCGTCAGGTCGTCCATCGCGGGTCCTCTTCGGTCTTCCGGTACCCGGTGTCACCGAGTACTGCTACAAGGTATCACGGAGTAGTGGGTCAGCCCAGGGCGTCGCGCAGGCCGAGGCGCACCGGCGGCGGCAGCGGGTCGCGGGCCTGGAACGCCTGGAGGAAGTAGGCGACCAGGCGGCGGGAGGCGGCCACCGCCGCGTCCACCGAATCGGCGACCAGGCCGTTGTTGGCCATCAGCACGAGCGTCAAGTCGTCGAGGGTGAAGTCGGGCCGCAGCCTGCCGGTCGCCTTGGCGCGGGCCACGACCCCGGCGAACGCCTCCTCGGCCCGTGTGCGCAGCTCGTCCACCGGCACGGCGTCGGGGAACGCGGTCAGGAACGCCGCGCTGAACCCCCGGTCCCGGGCCTGCATCTCGCACAGCTTCTCCACCACCCGGCAGAAGCCGCGCCACGGGTCGGGGTCCTCCGCCGCCCGGTGCACCTCGCCCGTGCAGGCGGCCAGCTGCTCCGCGAACACCTCCCTGACCAGGTCGTCCTTGGTCGGGAAGCGGCGGTAGAGGGTGGCGACGCCGACCCCGGCGCGCCGGGCGATCTCGGTCATCGACACGTCCAGGCCGTCGGCGGCGAACGTCTCCCTCGCCGAGGCGACGATGCGCTCGCGGTTCTGCCTCGCGTCCACGCGCAACCGAGTCGTCTCACCTGGCACGTCTCTCACTTTAGCTCAAGTGGAGGGCACCCTCCGGTTCGCGTGTTAGCGTCGAAGTGGAGGGCGTCTTCCACTTGAGCGAGAGGTGAGCGATGCGCGCAGCGCTGTTCGACCGGTACGGGCCGCCCGAGGTCTTGTACGAGGGCGTCGTGCCCGACCCGGTGGCCGCGCCGGGCCAGGTGCTGGTGCGGGTCCACGCGGCCAGCGTCAACGGCGGCGAGCTGATGGGCCGGTCCGGGAAGCTGAAAGTCCTGCTCGGGCGGAAGTTCCCCAAGCGGGTCGGCATCGACTTCGCCGGCGAGGTGGTGTCCGGCCCCGGCTTCGCGCCCGGCGCGCACGTGTGGGGCGGACTGCCGCGCGGCCGGTTCGGCAGCGTCGCCGAGTACGTCGTCGTGCGCCCGCGCCAACTCGCGCTCAGTCCCGCCGGGCTGGACCTGGTCCAGGCCGCCGCGTTGCCGGGCGTCGGCACGACCGCCATCACCGCCCTGCGCGACAAGGCGAGGCTGCGCCGGGGGGAACGCCTCCTCGTGCGCGGCGCGAGCGGGGGAGTGGGCAGCGTCGCCGTGCAGGTGGGCAAGGCCTACGGCGCGCACGTCACCGCCCTGGCGGGCAGGGGAACCCTCGACTTCGTCCGCGAGCTGGGCGCCGACGAGGCGATCGACTACCGCACCGATCCCGCCGACCTCGGCCACTTCGACGTCGTCCTCGACACGTACGGCAGCACGCCCCGCGCGTACCGCCGCCTGCTCGGGCCCGGTGGCCGCATGGTCGGCATCGCGTTCCGCTCCGCCGCGGACGTCGGCTACCTCCTCGCGTCCGCGGTGTTCGGCCCCCGCCGCGTCCGCTTCTTCAGCGGCAACCCCGGGTCCGACCTGTTCGCCGACCTCACCGCGCTGGTCGAGGGCGGCGCGGTGAGGTCGGTGGTCGATGCCGTCCACCCGATCGCCCGGGTCGCCGAAGCCCACCGCGCGCTGGAAGCCGGTGGCGTGCGCGGCAAGCACGTGATCCAGGTGCTCTGATCACACGATCGGGCTGACGGTGTTCTCCGCGCCCACCAAGGCCGCGCCGTAGAGCTCCAGGTTCACCTGGGGGAGGAGCATCCCGTGGCGCGCGGCCACGTTCGCGTCACGCCAGATCCGCTGCAGCGGGCTGGCGTCGGCGAAACCACGCGAACCGTGCGCGTACAGCAGCGTTTCCAGGGCGCGGGTCACGTGGCGGACGGCCACGGAGGAGTCGGCGCGGCACCGGGCGCGGAGCAGTTCGGACGGGTACTCGGCGTCGGCGGCGTACCGGTCGAGGAGGTCGGCGGCGCGGTAGGCGTGCAGCTCGGCGCTGTCCACCGCCGAGGCGGCCTCGGCGACGAGGAGCTGGAACGCGGCCGAGTCGCGTTGCCGGTCGAAGCTGGTGTAGGCGATGCCCTTGTCCGCCGCGGCGTCGATGACGTGCGCCAACGCCGCACGGCCCAGCCCGAGCAACGGGCCGCTGATCATCGTCACGAGCGACGGCACGAAGGCGGCGCGGTAGGCGGCGGGGGTGTCGGGCGTGACGTTGGCGCCCGCGACCATCCGCTCCAGCCGCAGCACGCGGTGGTCGGGCACGAACGCCTCCCGCACCACGAACCGGTTGCTGCCGGTGGACCTCATCCCGGCCACGTGCCACTCGTCCACGACCTCGAAGTCCTCGCGGGGCACCAGCGTCCACGCCAGGCTGCCGTCCAGGACGGCCGCGGCCAGCCCCCACGACGCGTGCCCGATGCCGGAGGCGTAGGCCCACTCGCCGCTGAGCCGGTAACCGCCCGACACGCGCTCGACCGGGCCGCTCGGCATCAGCGTGCCGGCGACCAGGGCTTCGGGGTCGGCGCCCCACACGTCTTCCCGCGCCTGCTCGGGGAACAGGGAGGTGATCCAGTTGCTGCCGTTCCACAGCGCCGTGCACCAGCCCGCGCCACCGTCGATCCCGGCCACCGCCGCCGACACGTCCAGGTGCGTCCGGATCGACGCCTCCCCGCCGCCGTACCGCGCCAACCGCGTGACGCGGAACGTGCCCGCGTCCCGCATGGCCGCCACGGTGTCGGCGGAGACCTGGCGTTCCTCGTCGGCCCGCGCGGCGGCAGCGGTCAACCGCGGCGCGAGGCCCGCGATGGCGGTCAGGACTTCGGCACTCATCACGGAACCCCCTGCGACGGCGGCGGCGAGTGATCCATCGTCCCACCGCCGGTCGTCGGGCCGGCACGACCATTCGCGTGGCCCGGCCCGCCGAACGGGTCGAGGGCAACCGAACACCGACGCCATCTCGTCGTCCTGTGCGAGGGGGTGGACGGGTGAAGGACAAAGACGCCGAGTTCGTCGAGTTCGTGCGCGCGAAGCATCGCCACGTGCGGAGGACGGCGTTCCTGCTGTGCGCCGACTGGCACCTGGCGGAGGACCTGGCGCAGGCCACGTTGCTCAAGCTGTACCGGTCGTGGTCACGCGTGCGGCGGGCCGACTCCGTCGACGCGTACTGGCGCACGGTGCTCGTGCGCACGGTGATCGACCACCGGCGGCCGTTGAAGGGCTCGGAGAAGCCGGTGGCCGAGCCGCCGGACCTGCCCGCCGACGAAGTCGAGCACGAGAGCGGCATCGACGTGCAGCGCGCGCTGGCGGCGTTGCCACCAGGTCAACGTGCGGCCGTCGTGCTGCGGTACTGGGAGGACCAGTCGGTCTCGCAGACGGCGAAGCTGCTCAAGTGCAGCGAGGGAACGGTCAAGAGCCAGTGCGCCAAAGGGCTCGCCGCGTTGCGCCGAGACCTGGGCAGCACCTTGGAGAAGGGAGGAGTGGCGTGATGAACGACGTGGACGAGGTGCGGAGGATGCTCGCGCCGGCGCTGGAAGGCGACACCGGGCCCCGGCACTCACCGGAAGAGGTCGTGAAGTCGGCGCGCGAGGCCACGGCGCGACGGCGGGCGGTGGTGGCCAGTGCGTTGTCCGTCGGTGTCGTGCTGGCGATCGGGGCGAGCGCGCTCTTCGCCGTGACCGATCGGTCCACTGTGGAATGGGCGTCGAGTCCCGTGCTCACGACCACGCCGACCGACGTCCCCGCCGTGCCGACCACACCCGGGCACGCCGCCGAGCTGACCGCGAGACTCGCCGCGGCGGATGTCATCCCCGACGGCTTCGAGATCCTCCCCGCGCACTCGGACTGGAGCGCGCCGCCGCTGCGGTTCACCGCCTTCGGTCCGGACACCTCGGGCGGCTACCTGGCGTCGGCGGTGTTCTCCGACGCCGAGGGCAGCGTGACGCTGAGGCTCTACGTGCGGTCGGTCACCGAGCCGGAGAAGTGCACGGTGGAGAGCCGATGCATGCGCTTCACCGCGTTGAACGGCCCGTTCTTCCACCCGCCGACCGTGAAGTCCGTCGACGGTGTCGAGGTCCGGGTCGCGCGTGACCTCGGCACCGGCCTGCCGGGGGAGGTGTCGGCGGAAGCCCGCTTCCCGGACGGCACCGTCGTGGACGTCACCGTCACCAACCAGACCACGGTGAGGGACGACGGCTCGCTGTACATCCAGCCGTCCACTCGCGACGGCGTGCCGTTCACCGAGCAGCAGCTGATCGACATGATCAGCAAGCCGGGCTTCACCTACCGGTCGTGACCGCGCGGTCGTCGGCGTGCCTCCCCGCGGGGCGCGTCGACGGCCGCGCGTCGGCTCAGGGCACGCGCTGGTCGGCGATGTTCCGGTAGCCCGCCGCGTGGAGCAGGCGGGTGCGCCGGCGGTCGATGCTGGTCCTGGCCGGTGAGCCGGGCGGTGAGCCGCCGGCCAGCGCGCCGACGGCGACCGCGACGAGCAGCGCCGGCAGCAGCACGGTCCGGACCGTCATCGCCCACGGCGCCTTCAGCCCGACCCGGCGTCCGCTGGACACCCGCACGAGCTGGGTGCCGGTGAGCACGGCGCCGAGCGCGCGGCCGTTGCCGTAGCACAGGCCGTACAGCGGGGGCACCACGACGAACAGCGCGAGGTCGGCCAGGACGAGCTGGTTGTCGTCGATGGTCCCGGCGGTGTACAGCAGGCTGAGGACGACCACGCCGACGCCGACCGCGAGCAGGAACACCACGAAGTCGACGAACCACGCCAGGAGTCGGCGCAGGTCACCGGCGCCGACGTAGAGGACCCCGTCGGCGAACGCGTCGACGCGTGCGGCGGCGGCCCTCGACCCGAGGACGTGCGCCGCCTCGGCCTGGACGACCTCCAGCCTGGTCGGCGGCCGGTCGATGCCGGGAGCGGCCATGGCGTCCTCCAGTCGGTCGTGACAGGCGACATTCTGCATCACGTCGAATCCGGATCGGCCGCGAACGTATGATCCGGGCTCCACGACGTCAGGGGGACGGGACATGAACCCGAGTCCGAACGCCCGCGGCCACGCCGCCGCGCAGGCCGCTCCGGCGAAGGCGTCGATCGTCCCCTACTTCCTGGCGCACCTGCTGACGGGGATGGTGGTGTTCGTGGCGATGAGGTTCATCAGCCCCGCCCGCGACCCCCTCCCGTTCGGTTCCGATCTCCTGTACTACGTGACCACCCACCTGCCGGTGCCGCTGGTGCTCTCGACGGTGCTGGCGTGGTTGCTGACCAGGAGGGCGAGGCTGCCGTTCTGGGCGGTCCTGCTGCTGTCAGTGCCGTTCTACCTGGGCGCTTCGTTCGTCTACATGATGGGCCAGATCATGGCGTCCACCCAGCAGTGAGCCCGGCTCGCGTGCGTGCGGGCTCGTTCCCGGTCCACGTCTAAGGTCCTCGTGTGCCGACCGAACTCAGCCCCACCGCGAAGGCGCTGCGCGCCATGGAGATCCTCCAGGCGCGCCCCGGGGTGACGGCGGGCGAGCTCGCCGCGGGGCTGGGCGTCACGGAACGGGCCGTGCGCCGGTACGTCGGGATCCTCCGCGAGGCGGGCATCCCGGTGGAATCGACCCGGGGCCCCTACGGCGGCTACCGGCTGGGGCGCGGCACGCGGCTGCCACCGGTCGTGTTCACCGAGCCCGAGGCGCTCGTCCTGGTCATGGCGGTGCTCGACAACCCGGCCGACGACCTCGTCGACAGCGCCCTCGGCAAGGTCGTCCGGGCGCTCCCCGAGCACGTCGGCAAGCAGGCGGCGGCGCTGCGCGAGCACGCGTCGGCCGCGCCCGACCGGAACTCGGTCCGCCCGGACCCCACCACGACCAGCGCACTCGTCGCGGCCATCGCCGCACGGCGTCGCGTGGTGGTCACCTACGGCCAGGACACGGGCAGCGAGTGGGAGTCCGAGGTGGACCCGTGGGCGGTCGTCGTCCGGCACGGCCGGTGGTACCTGCTGTGCCACTCCCACCGCGCGGACGCGCTCCGCACGTACCGGATCGACCGGGTCCGCGCGGTGCGGCAGACCGAGCACGGGTTCGAGCCGCCCGCCGACCTCGACCCGGTGGCGGCGGTGGAGGAGAACCTGGGCGCCGGCTGGGAGTTCCCGACCCGCGTCGTGTTCCACGCGGCGCCGGAGCAGGTGGCGCCGTGGGTCCGGCCGCCGATGGGCCGCCTCGAACCGCTGGACGACGGGTGCGTGCTCGTCGGCAGCACGAGCAACCCGGCCATGTACGCGCAGGAGTGGTTGGCGGCCGTGCCCTTCGCCTTCCGCGTCGAGGGCGGGCCGGAACTGCGGGCCGCGGTCGTGGCGCTCGCCGCGCGGTTCGCCGCCGCCGTGGACTGACCACGAGCACGACCGCCGCCGCGGTCACCAGCGGTCCGAGCGGGTGACCGAGCCCGTTGGCGGTGCTCGTCGCGGGCAACGCACGTCCCCGGTCGCCACGCGCTGCCCGAGCCCTGCTCGCCGCCGGGTCCTGACACCGAACCCGTTCGGCGGATTGGCGGACGGGGTGACAGGGGGACCATGGGTCGGGGGGAGTGCTCATGGAATTCGGTCGCAGAAGTTTCATCCAGGCCACCGGACTCGTCGCGCTCGGCGCGTGGGAGAACGAGTGGGACCGGCTGCGCCGCGTGCTCACCGGCAGGCTGGTCCTGCCCGGTGACGACGTCTACGACACCGTGCGCAGGCCGTACAACACGGTGTACGCGCACCGCAGGCCGGCGGCCGTCGCGCTGTGCGCCGACGAGTCCGACGTCGCGCGGTGCCTCGACTTCGCGGCACGGGAGCGGATCCCCGTGGCCGCGCGCAGCGGCGGGCACAGCTACGCCGGTTACTCGGTGCCCGAGAACGGTCTCGTCATCGACCTGTCCGCGCTGCGCGCGATCCGCGTGGACCGCCGCGGCCGGGTCGAGGTCGGCGCGGGCACGCGGATGATCGACCTGTACGACGAGTTGGCGCGGACCGGCCGGTTGCTGCCCGCCGGGTCGTGCCCGACGGTCGGCATCGGCGGTCTCGCGCTGGGCGGCGGGATCAGCGTCGTCGGGCGCAAGTACGGCCTGACCGTCGACCACCTGCGCGCCGCGCGGATCGTGACGCCGGGCGGCCGGCCGCGCCGCACCGACGACCACGTGGAGCCCGACCTGTTCTGGGCGCTGCGCGGTGGCGGCGGCGGCAACTTCGGCGTCGTCACGTCGTTCACGTTCGACACCGAGCCCGCGCCGGACGTGGCCGCGTTCGTCCTGGGGTTCCCGGCGGGCGCGGCGACCGACGTGCTGGGCGCGTGGCAGGAGTGGGTGCTCGACACCCCGGACGGCCTGTGGTCCGCGTGCAACGTCCGGGCCGGCAGCCCACCGCCCGTCAACGTCATCGGCAGCTGGATCGGGCCCGAGGACGAGCTGGACCGGCTCCTCGACCGGTTCGCCGCGAAGGTCGCGCCGACCAGCCGCACGGTCCTGCCGATGGACTACGGCACCGCGATGCGGTTCTTCGCCGGCTGCCTGCCCGCGTGCCTGCCGGACGACGGCTCGCCGTTCGTGGCGTCGTCCAGGATGCTGCACCGGCCGGTGGACCCGGCGCGGGTCGTGGCCCTGCTGGAGGGGCGGCGGACGGGACGGGCCCAGTTCGACACGTTCGGCGGCGCGATCGCGCGCGTGCGGCCGGAGGCGACCGCGTTCCCGCACCGCCACGCCATCGCCAGCGCGCAGGCGTACGTCGACGTGGTCGGCGTCAGCGAGGCCGAAGCCCGCCGCATCATGGCCGACCTGCGCGACGGGATCGGCCACGACACCGGCTACGTCAACTACATCGACCCCGACATGCCGGACTGGCCGACCGCCTACTACGGCCGGAACCTCCCGCGCCTGCGCCGGGTCGCGCGCCGCTACGACCCGGACCGCGTCCTCGCGTTCCCCCAGGGGCTCGCCTGAGCCGGTTGTCACCCGTTGCCGGGCCGTGAGTCCCCCGGTCCGGTCACCGGTCGCCGCCGCGCCGGTCTGACGACGTACGACTGGGAACGGATCCGGTTCGCCATAGGCGTCCGGGAGTGTTACGGGCTACCCTGGGAGCGCTCCCAGGAGATTCCCCGCCGTCGTGGACCCTTCGGAAGGAGTTCCATGCGAAGCACTGTCCGCGCCTTCGTGCTGGCCGGGTTGATGGCCGCGTCCGCGGTCGTCGCCGCGGCCGGGCCGGCCCAAGCCGACACCACGATCTGCGAGCAGTACGGGTCGACCACCATCCAGGGCCGCTACGTGGTCCAGAACAACCGCTGGGGCACGTCGGCTACCCAGTGCATCAACGTCACCTCGACCGGTTTCCGGATCACCCAGCAGCAGGGCTCGGCGCCGACGAACGGCGCACCGCTGTCGTACCCGTCGGTGTTCCTCGGCTGCCACTACTCCAACTGCTCGCCGGGCAGCAACCTGCCGATGCAGGTCAGCCGGATCCGCAGCGCCTCGTCCTCGATCAACTACACCTACGTGGGCGGCACCTACAACGCCTCCTACGACATCTGGCTCGACCCGTCGCCCAAGACCAACGGGGTCAACCAGATGGAGATCATGATCTGGTTCAACCGCCAGGGCTCGATCCAGCCGATCGGCAGCGCGGTCGGCAACACCACCATCGGTGGCCGCAGCTGGCAGGTCTGGCGCGGCAGCAACGGCGCCAACAACGTGATCTCCTACGTCGCGCCGTCGCCGATCACGTCGTGGTCGTTCAACGTGCTCGACTTCGTCAACGACGTCCGCAACCGCGGCGCGATCACCACGTCCTGGTACCTGACCAGCATCCAGGCCGGTTTCGAGCCGTGGAACGGCGGCACCGGCCTGGCGGTCAACAGCTTCTCCGCCTCGGTCAGCGGCTGATCCCGGCACCGGGCCGGTCCGGGCCGACACCCGGACCGGCCCCTCGGCGCGGTCAGCGCCCGAACACGACCTCCGCCGCCGGCGCCAGGCGCACCGCGCCGCCGGGGTGGACGGCCGTGCTGAGGATCCGGTTGTGCCGGTCGACGACCTGCTCGGCGGTGAGGCCCGCCTCCGGGTCGCCGTCGGCCGCCGGCGAGTGGCCGTCGGTGACCAGCACGACGTCCAGGCCGTGGCTCAACGCGGACCGCGCCGTGGCGTCCACGCAGTAGTCGGTGGCCAGGCCGGTCAGCACCACGGTGTCCACGTCCCGTTCGGCGAGCAGCACGGCGAGGTCCGTGCGGTAGAACGCGTCGGTCGCCGTCTTGTCGAGCACCACGTCGGTCGGTTCGAGGCCGAGCCGTGAACTGATCCGCGTTCCCGGGTCCTCGGGGTCGAACGGCGTGCCGCTGGGCCCGATCTGCCGCAACGCGACCACCGGCACGCCGTTGCGACGGGCTTCGCGCGCCAACGCGGCGACGCGGTCAACCAGTTCCTCGCCGCGCCAGACGAGCGGGACCAGCATCTCCTGCAGGTCGACGATCAGCAGTGCCGCGTTCATGCCGACGCAGCCTATCCGGGCGGCTCGACGCGGTCAGTTGCTCCAGGTGTAGCCGGTGGTCCCGACCTGGGCGCCGCTGTCTGCGGACGCGGTGGCGGTCGAGCCGAGGAAGATCGTGCCGATCGCGAGCGCGAGAACCGGCAGCAGTCGCAGAACCCTTGCCATGGCGCGTCCCTTCCGATCCGACGAGGTCGCCTGGCGAACGCAGGCCCGGCCAGTGTCGCAGAGCGGGACCGGCCCGAGGACGCGAACGACGTCGGCGGTGCCGGCCTGTCACCCCATTGCCGCAACGCCACGACCGCGGCCCGGGCAGGCCGGGCTTCCACCCGGGTGACGAGGCCGGGCTCGACCAGGTGACCAGGCGACCGCTTTCCGTTCGCAGTGGGCCCTCGGTTTGCGGTGGGGGCGGTGTAACCGGTATAACCAGTTACATGGCACTGAGCTGGAAGCTGGTCATCGACACCAGGAACGCACCCGCCCTCGCGGACTTCTGGGCCGCGGCCCTGGGCTACGAGGTGGAGGACCCGAGCGCGCTCATCGAGCAGTTGCTGGCGGCCGGCCACCTCGGCGCGGAAGCGGTCATCGAGCACAACGGCCGCAAGAACTTCCGCGGTTTCGCCGCCGTCCGCCACCCCGAGGACCCGTTCGACGCGACCAGCGGTGTCGGCCGCGGGCGGCGGCTGCTGTTCCAGGACGTGCCCGAGGCCAAGTCCGGCAAGAACCGCCTGCACATCGACGTCCACAGCGAGCCGGGCGGCCTGGACGAGCTGGTGGCCCGCCTGGAAGGGCTCGGCGCCACCCGCGTCAGCGAGTTCGACAAGGGTCCGGCCGGGCACTGGTGGGTCATGCGGGACCCGGAAGGCAACGAGTTCTGCGCGTCATAGGGGAGCTCGGAGGAGTGACGGGGGCGTTGATCGGGTACCTGAGGCTCACTTGACTCGAAGGCGTGAACGTGGCCGTCTCCGGAATCGTCAGCGTCCTCGTCGTGGGCCTGATCACCGGTGCACTCGGCAGACTCGCGCTGCCCGGCGAGCAGAGCATCCCGATCTGGCTGACCATCGTGGTCGGCATCGTCGCGGCTGTCATCGGCACCTTCATCGCCAACGCGCTCGGCGTGGGTGACACCCGTGGCATCGACTGGATCGAAGTGGTCATCCAGGTCGCGCTCGCGGCCGGCGGCGTCGCCGTGGCGGCGGGCTCCTACACCCGCAAACGGGTCTCCTGACCGGGGGCAACCGACCTCGTCGCGCCTGACCTCCCGCTCACCCGGCGGGGGTTAGGCTTCGGCCATGTCGAGATGGCGCGGCCGGACGGCGGACACCGCCGCGGCGATCGCCGCCGGCCTGGTCGCGCTGCTCGGGCTGCTGGTGCAGTCGCGCGGCGTCGACACCCCGGCCGAAGGGGCGGCACTGCTCGTCGTGCTGGCCTCCTCCGGCGCGCTGGTCTTCCGCCGTCGCCACCCGATCCCGGTCGGCGTGGCGGCGTTGGCCGCCATCAGCGCGTACGGGGCGCTGCTGCACCAACCCGGCCCGGTCATGGTCGTGTTCGTCGTGGCGCTCTACACCGTCGTCGACGAGGGCCACCTCGCCGTGGCCATCGGGCTCGGCGTCGCCTCGGTCGTCGCCTTCGCCCTCGCGGACAGCTTCAACCGGACCGACAACGGCGCGACGTTCCTGCACGCCGGCTGGCTCATCGCGGTCATCGTCGGCGTGACCCGCAACCGCCGGGCCTACCTCGCCGAAGCGGAGGCCCGGACCCTCGCCGCCGAGCGGCGGATGGAGGAGGAGGCCCGGCGACGCGCCACCGAGGAACGGCTGCGCATCGCCCGCGAGCTGCACGACGCGCTGGGTCACCACCTCTCGCTGATCAACGTGCAGGCGAGCGCCGCGCTGCACCGCCCGGACCCGGCCCGCTCCGAGCAGGCGCTCACCGCGATCAAGCAGACCAGCAAGGAAACGCTGCGCGAGCTGCGCGCGACGCTCAACGCGCTGCGCCAGGACGGCGACGCGGCGCCCGGCCTGAACCGCCTGGGCGAGCTCGTCACGACGGCGGGCCGGTCCGGGCTGGAGATCCGCGTCGAGCTCGCCGAAACCCGGCCGCTGCCGCCCGAGGTGGACCTGGCGGCGTACCGGATCGTCCAGGAGGCGCTCACCAACGTGACCCGGCACGCGGACGCGACCGCCGCCGTGGTCCGCGTCCGTCCCGACCACGACACCGTGCTGGTGGAAGTGGAGGACGACGGCACCGGCGCACCGGGCGCGCCCGGCAACGGGATCCTCGGCATGCGCGAACGGGCCCAGGCGCTGGGCGGCGAGCTGACCACGGGCCCGCGCCCGGACGGCGGCTTCCGGGTCCACGCCCGCCTGCCGCTGCGCGAGGACCGGGTCCCTGCGTGATCCGCCTGCTGCTCGCCGACGACCAGACCCTGGTCCGCGCCGGTTTCCGGTCCATCCTGGACGGTGAGGACGGCATCGAGGTGGTCGGCGAGGCGGCCGACGGCGCCGAGGCGGTGCGGCTCACCCGGCACTTGCGGCCCGACGTCGTCCTCATGGACGTCCAGATGCCCGGGTTGGACGGCCTGGCCGCCACGCGGGAGATCACCGCGACCTCCGACGTCCGCGTGATCATCCTGACCACGTTCGACCTGGACGACTACGTCTACGGCGCGCTGAGGGCCGGTGCGAGCGGTTTCCTGGTCAAGGACACCGAGCCGGCCGAGCTGATCCACGGCGTGCGGGTCGTGGCCCGCGGTGACGCGCTCATCGCGCCGTCGGTCACCCGCCGGCTGATCGCCGAGTTCGCCACCCGCGCCACGCACCCGGACCCGGGCCCGCGGCTGAGCGCGCTCACCGACCGTGAACGCGAGGTGATGGCGCTGGTGGCCGCCGGCCTGTCCAACGACGAGATCGCGGCCAGGCTGGTGCTGAGCCCGGCCACCGCGAAGACCCACGTCAGTCGCATCATGACCAAGGCGCGGGTCCGCGACCGGGCCCAGCTGGTGATCCTCGCGTACGAGTCCGGCCTCACCGTCCCGGGCTGGCTGACCGATCAGGCGGTCTCCCGGCGGGAGCGCGCCAGCGCCGACCCGCCGAGGACCACGGCGACCGACCCGACCACCAAGGCCACGTAGGCGCCGCCGCGCCCGTTGCCCGTCCCGATGCCGCTGTCGGCGGTGGCCGCGACGAGCCCGCCGAGCGCCAGGGCGACGACGCCCGTCACCAAGGACACGAGGGCTCCGAGCCGTCCGGTGCGGACGCCGAAGCGACCGCGGGGTCGGGCCAGGGCCAGCGCGCCGACCACGAGGCCGACCAACCCCAGCAGCGCGCCCAGGCTCGCGCCGATCCGTCCGGGGCTCATCGTGTAGGCACTGGCTGCGGCAAGCACATTGGCGACATGCATCGGGGATTCCTCCGCTCGTACAACAGGTACGGGGAGCGTAGGAACCGACGTGGCCGCGAGTCGTCGTGCCGGAGTTGCCGATCGGCCTACCACCCCGGTTGTACGCCCTCCGCGCGCCGTACCACCGCAGTGGCGGTCACGGGGTCACGGTCACGTGCGGCATCGCGATCCTGAGGTCGGCCAACAGTCTCGGGTCGACCGACCCGTAACCCACCACGGACACCTTCTTCAGCGAGTCCGCCCACCTCTCGACGCCGGCGAACGACCGCAGCGAGCCACCCTCGATCCGCAGCTCCACGACCGACTCCGCGAACTCCAGCGACCGGAGGTCCCGCAGGTCCATCTCGAGGATGCTGAGGTTCGCCAGGCGCAACCTCGTCCTGATCGACGCCAGGTGCTCCTCCGGCCACCCGGAGATCCTCAGGTTCGACACCTGGGCGGGCAACTCGCAGCGGAGCTCCGACGACCAGCCGTCGCCGGGGTGCGGCAGGTGGACCTGCCTCAGCGAGCTCATGTACGTCACCGCCGTCCGCGCGACTTCGCTGTCCACGAGCAGGCGCGGCAGGGTCGACTTCGCCAGCACCGCCTCGCCGTACTCCCGGACGTCGAAGAACGCCATGCACCGCAGGACTTCCTGGAACACCCGGGACCGGGGATCGGAGGCGAACCGCGCGATCACCGGCAACGCCTCTTCGAGCCGCGTCTCGGCCAACGCCCGGATCGTCGCCGTCACCTCGTCGACGGTCTGGGGTCGGCAGTCCGCCAGCAGGTCGAGCACGAACGGGCCCGCCGACGCGATCGCCTTCGCCTTGTTGATCGAGGACGGCGGCAGCAGCCGTGCCGTGTTCAGCTGGATCTCCCGCCGCAGCGACCCGCTCAGCTCGGGCGCGGTCTCCAGCGACGCCAGCACCAGCAGGTTCAGGTCACCCCGTTCGAGCAGTCGCCCCAACAGCTCCTCGCGCTGCGCCTGCGACGCGTGGCCGACCGCCATCACGGCCACCTCGTGCCACTGGTCGAGGTGGCCGTTCTGCACCACCGTGCCCACGTCGTCGGTGTTCATGGCGTCGTGGGCGGCCAGGTACTCCTGGAACGTGCGGTGGATGAAGTCGACCCGGCCCTCGACCGGCTCGCGCAGCAGCCCCGAGCGTTCCAGCAGGTGCCGGTAGACGTCCTGGTTGCCCGCCCGGACCTGGGGCATCAGGTGCAGCCGCTGGGAGATGCGGTAGAGCGCCCGCGGCACGTCGACGTCCGTGTAGCCGTTGCGGATGAGCCAGTACGCGAGGTCGGCCAGCAACAACAACTTCTCGGTCCGGCCCAGCCCTTCGATCGCGCCGATCTTGCGCTCGACGTCGCGCCGCTCCAGCAGCATCTGCAACGCCACCTCGTACAGCTCCATCCGGTTGGCGGGCAGCGTGGCGCGCCGGTCGCGGTGCAGGGCGCACAACAACGCGCACAGCAACGGGTACCCGGCGAGCTTGCGCAGGTGGCCACGGGTGTCCAGCAGTTCGAGCAACCCGGTCTCGTAGTCGTCGAGCGCCTGGCGCGACTCGCCGTCGACGCACCCCAACCGCATCGCGTCGTGCCACCGCGCCACGAACAGCCGGACGTCGGCCCGGCTCATCGGTTGCAGGTCCAGCACCGAGAACCGCGCGTCACCCAGCCACTGCGGAGGCGCGGCGCCGGGCCGGGACGTGACGATCACCCGCGCCAGCGGGAACGCGCCGACCAGGTCGCGCAGCCACGTGCGCGCCTCGTCGCGGCGGTCGGCCGCCAACTCGTCCACGCCGTCGACCAACAGCAACGCGCTGCCGTCGCGCAGCTTGCGCTGCACCCAGCCGTGCGGCATCTCGTCCGCGACGTACTTGCCGACCTCGTCCAGGAACCGCTCCGGCGCGGGCAGGTCGCGGCCCGCGTAGCGCCGCAGCGGGATGAAGAACGGCACCGTCCCGTTCCAGTCGGCCAGCCTCTCCGGGAAGTCGCTCAACGCGCTGCGCACCGCGACCCACTGCAACAGCGTCGTCTTCCCGAGGCCGGCCTCGCCCCGGATGAACACCCGCCGCGCGCCGGCCAGCAGTTCCTCGACCCGGTGCACGGGGCTGAGTTCGTCGGCGGAGGCCATGAGGCTGATGTAGGCGACCGACAGCGGGTAGCGGCGGCTCGCGTCGGCCAGCGTCACGCCGAACATCTCGACGTGGTCGAGCTTGCGCGCGACGAGCTGCCGGTAGTCGTAGTCGAAGCCGTCCGTGCGGTCGCGCTGCGGCAGCCGGGCCAGGACCTCGCGGATGCCGTCGAGCATCTCGCGGTCCCGGCGCAGCAGCTCGGTCAGGGCGTTCGCGGAGAACGCGGGCAGCCCGCGGGAGATCTCGATGACGTAGCCGCAGCACTCGCGCAGCAGCAGGTCGTGCAGCGCCGTGCCGTCCGCCGACAGCAGTGCGCTCCGCGCCGGGACGCGGCGGCGGATCGCCCGGTCCAGGTGGCCGGCGTCGAGGTCGGCGGCGAACAGGTCGTCGTCGTCGAGGGCCGCCTCGTCGAACGTGTCGCGGACGGCGTCGATCGCGGCGAGCCGCTCGTGCTCGGGGAGCGCGCGGAACTCCGCGTCGACGATGGGCTCGATCCGGTCGACCACGGCTTCGGCGAAGTCGTCCAGGAGCCGCGCGAACTTGCGCCGGTCGCGTTCCCTGGTCAGCTGGCCGGACAGGTGGTCGACCGCGGCGCCGCCGACCTCCGCGGCGATCTTGTGATCGCCCAGCCACAACTTGGTGGCGGTGCGGACGGCGACCGTGCCCAGCGCGATCAGGGCGGCTTCGACGGACATCGCCCCATCCAAGCCCATCGGACGGCGGTGGGAGGTCGGATCGCGCCGGCCTCACCCGAATCGGCGCGCCGGTCCCTCCCGGCCGTCGTGGAGTGATCCGGGTCTTTTGACCACGGCTTGACACGGCGATACCACCCGGGGGTATGTTTCCGGTCGCTCCACGGGATACCCCCGGTGGGTATCAATCAGGAAGGACCCGTCATGAACCCCCATCCCCGGCGCTGGTGGGCACTCGTCGTGCTCGCGGCGGCGCAGTTCATGGTCATCATGGACACCTCGATCATCGCCGTGGCGCTGCCGGACGTGCAGCGCGAGTTGGGCTTCACCCCCGGCGGGCTCCAGTGGGTGTTCAACGCCTACGCGGTCGCACTCGGCGGACTGCTCCTGCTCGGCGGCAGGCTGTCGGACCTCTGGGGCGCACGGCGCGTGTTCGCCGTCGGCTGGACGACCCTGATCGTCGGCTCGGTCGTCGCCGCCGCCGCGACCGGCGCGGGCGTCGAAGTCCTCGGCCGCGCGGTGCAGGGCGTCGGCGCGGCGCTGATCGCTCCGGCCGCGATGACGCTGCTCATGGTGCTGTTCGCCGGTCAGTCGAACGAACTGCCCAAGGCGATGGCGTTCTACGGTGCGGCGGCGCCGGCCGGTGGCACCGCGGGCGTGTTCCTCGGCGGCGTGGTCACCGAGTGGCTGAGCTGGCCGTGGGTGTTCATCATCTACGTTCCCATCGGCCTGTTGACCCTCGCGCTCACGCCGAAGCTGCTCCCCGCCGTACCGGGGCGCAGCGGTGGCTTGGACGTCGGCGGAGCGGTCGCGGTCACCGGCGGGCTCGCGCTGGCCGTCTACGCCATCGTGCAGGCACCCGAACGCGGCTGGGCGTCGACCGCCACGCTCGTGCAGCTCGGCGCCGCGGCGGTCCTGCTGGTCGGGTTCCTGCTGGTGCAGCGTGCGGTGAAGAACCCGTTGATGCCGCTGAAGGTGTGGCGCACACCCGACCTGGCGCCGGCGAACGTCGCGATGGCGCTGCTGGGCGCGGCGTGGATCCCGATGTGGTACTTCCTCAACCTCTACGTCCAGCAGGTGCTCGGGTTCGGCTCGTTCGCCAGTGGCGCGGCGCTGCTCCCGATGACCGTGCTCACGACCGTGTTGATGACCACCGCCGGCGGACGGCTGATCGGCCGGTTCGGCACCAAGCCGCCGATCGTCACCGGACTGGCCGTGCCCGCCGCCGGCCTGGGCCTGCTCGCCACCGCCGACCCGGACGGCAGCTTCGTCGCCGACGTCCTGCCCGGCTCGCTGATCTCGGCCGTCGGCATGGCGCTGGTCTTCATCCCCGCGACGATGGCCGCCATCGGCGGGGTCGCCCCCGACCAGGGCGGACTGGCCTCGGGCATCGTCAACACCACCTACCAGGTCGGCTCGGCGCTCGGCCTGGCCGCGATGACCGCGGTGGCCACCTCGCAGGGCGCCGACCGGCTCGGCGACGCGGTCGCGCTCACCGACGGCTACTCGGCCGCCTTCACCGGCGCCGCGCTGGTCGCCCTGGCAGCCGCGCTGCTGGCCGCCTTCGCCCTGCGCGGCCGGGTCGCCGAGCCGGTGGCAGTCGACGCCTAGTGTCGCGGTGATCAGTACCCCGGCTGGGTATGCTACCTTCCCCTGCATACCCGACCGGGGTACTGGCCGTTTCCGCTGGTTCACCGCTGGATGGAGATCAGGTGCCCGAAACGAGCAAGTTGACCGTCTGCCGAGGCTGCTGCTGCGGCACGGTCGAGAAGCACCCGGACGTCGACCACGCGACGCACCTGCGGAAGTTCCGGGAAGCCGTGGGACCGGACGCGATCACCGTGGCCAACTGCCTCAGCTCCTGCGAGTTCTCCAACGTCGTCGTGGTCCGGCCTGCCCGGGGCGCGGGCGCCCGGCCGGTGTGGCTGGGCGGGGTGCTCACCGACGAGGCGGTGGACCACGTCCTCGACTGGGTCGCGGCGGGCGGCCCGGGCCGGGCCGAGATGCCGGCCGGCCTGGTCGAGCACCTGATCGACCGGCCGGCCGACGACAGCGCCGCGAGCTGACACCCGCGGTCGCCGTCGCCGTCCACCGGACGTCAGCCTGTCGGCAGCAGGCCCTGCATCTCGGTGATCTCGGCCTGCTGCGCGTCGATGATCCGCTGCGCGAGCTGCTTGGCCTCGGCGTTGGAGCCCTGCCGGAGTTCCGCGTTCGCCATGTCGATCGCGCCTTGGTGGTGCCTGATCATCATGCCCAGGAACATCCGGTCGAAGTCGGCGTCCTTCGCCTGCTCGAGCAGGTCCATCTCGGCGGCGCTCATGCCGGGCATGTCGGCGCCGTGGTCCATGCCCGGCATGCCCGTGGTGTGCACCGGGACGCCCCAGCCGGTCAGCCAGCCGGTCAAGGTCTTGATCTCCGGGTCCTGCGCCTTCTCGATGCGTGACGCGAGGTCGAGCAGCCGGGGGTTGGTGGTCCGGCCCTGGACGAGCTTCGCCATCTCGAGGGCGCCCTGGTGGTGGGGGATCATGCCCTGCGCGAACGCGATGTCCGCGTCGTTGTGCCCACCGGACGGCGCGCCGGCGGCGGCGCTCGTCGTGCCGGTCGTGCTGCCCGTGTCGTGTCCGGTGGAGTCGCTGCCGCACCCGGCGAGCACGAGTCCGGCGGTCAGGACGGCAAGCGCCGTCCCGACCAGGTTCTTCCTGGTCATGTTGTCCTCTGCGGTGTGAAAGTCGAGTCGGTCGCACGGCGTCGCGTCGGCGTCCTGAGAGGACGTCACGCGCCGCCTGTCACAGCCGCAGGACGCAGAGGGTGGCGAGCCGCGCCGGAGCGCCGCCCGGTCTCGGGGGAGGTGAGCGCGGCCGTGCCGACCGCTTGGCGACCGACGTGAGCCGCACGACGGCGCCGCGGCGGAAGAACGCGAGCAGCGCGAGCGCCAGACCGACGCCGGCGGCGAGGATCGCCAGGCACAGGTGCAGCAGGTCGTGCTGCTGCACCGGGCCGGGAGTGCGCTCCTCGGACGCGCCGTGCGCACAGCAGTCGGCCACCGCGGTCACCGCTGTCTGCTCGTGCGTGCCCGACTCGTGCGTGCCGAGGTGGTGCATCCCCACGACGGCGAACGCGACCGCCCACACCAGAGCCCACTGAGAGGCTCGGAGGCGGACGCGGTGCAGCACGGCCCCATGCTACAAGCACCTACGATGACGGATCGTCGACCACGAAGTACACGGGAGTCCGGGGGAGAACGGTGCGGCACGTGCGGGTGGTCGGCCTGGCCGTCGTGGTCGTGGTGCTCGCCGTCGCGGCGGCGGTCCTCGACCTGCCGGACCCCGACCGGCTCCGGAACTGGATCGACGGCAACGGCGCGTGGGCGCCGCTGGTGTTCTTCCTGGTGTGCGCGGTCGGGACGGCGGCGTTCTTCCCGAAACCGGTGCTGGCCACGGCGTCCGGCCTGCTGTTCGGCGTCCTGCCCGGACTCGTGGTCGCGGTGGCGGGCTTCACGGTGGGTGCGTTGATCGCCTTCGTCGTCGCACGCCTGCTGGGACGGCGGTCCGTGGCGCGGTGGCTGGGCTCGGGCAGGCTGAAGGTGCTTGACACGGTGTTCGAGCGCAACGGCCTGGCCGCCACGGTGGTGCTCCGCCTGCTCCCCGTGGTCCCGTTCGCGGTGTCCAACTACGGCGCGGGTGTCACCGCCGTCACACCGAAGTCCTTCGCCGCGGGCACCGCGCTCGGGTTGCTGCCGACCACCGCGCTGGCCGCGACCCTCGGTGACGCCGCGCTCGACCTCGGCTCACCCCGCTCGATCGCGGCCGGGGCGGCGTGGCTGGTGCTGGCCGTGGTCGGTGTCGTGTGGGGCAGGCAACTGCTCCGCCGGTCGAAGGGCTAGTACCGGCAAGGGTCACCCACCGAGCACGGCGCGGGCCAGGTCGTCGGCCACGGCGTGCCGGTAGGGGTTGGTCGCCGGACCGGCCGCCGTCGGGTGCACACGGTTGGTCAGCAGCAGCACGAACGACCGGCTCGCCGGCTCGACGACCAGCGAGGTCCCGGTGTACCCGGTGTGCCCCACGGTGTACGGCGTGGCCAGCATGCCCATGAACGCGGGCTTGTTGACGTCCAAGCCGAGCCCGCGGTCGGCGCCGGGAATGGCCGCGTTCCAGTTGGCCGTCATCGCCCGGACGCTGTCCGCCCGCAGGACCCGCCGGTTGCCGTACCGGCCGCCGTTGAGCAGCATCTGGGCGAAGACGGCGAGGTCGCGCGCGGTGGAGAAGACGCCGGCGTGCCCCGCCGTGCCGCCGAGGTACCAGGACGTCGAGTCGTGCACCTGGCCCCAGATCAGCCCGCGCGAGCCGCCTGTGAACTGGGTCGGCGCGATGCGCGGTCGCAGGCTCTCCGGCGGGTTGAACATGGTGTCGCGCAGCCCCAGCGGCTCGGTGACCTCCGCGGCCACGAGGTCCGGCAGCGACCGGCCGGTGACCCGTTCCAGCACCTTGCCGATCACGATGAGGCTCAGGTCCGAGTAGACGTACCTGGTGCCCGGCTGCGACCGGAGCGCCACCGCGTAGACCGCGGCCAGCCGTTGCTCGACCGTCGGGTAGGAGCCGAGCGCCAAACCGGCCGGCAGCCCGGAGGTGTGGGTCAGCAACTGCTTGAGCGTGACGTCCTGCTTGCCGTTCTGGGCGAACTCTGGCAGGTAGCGCGCGGCGGGCGCGTCCAGGTCGACCAGGCCGCGCTCGACCAGCCGCAGCGCGACCACCGCGGTGAAGAGCTTCGAGATCGACGCCACGTCGAAGATGGTGTCCTCGCGCATCGGGATCCGTTGGTCGGGCGGCAGTTCCGCGCCGTCGGACCCGTACCGCAGCGCGTCCCCCACGGCCGCGTGGCGGGCGATCACGCCGTTGCGCGCGGCCAGCACCACGCCGCCGGGGAACGCCTGGGGCACCGCCCGCACGCCCGCCTCGACGTCGGGCACCAGTCGGTCGACGTGCTCGGCGGCGAGTCCGGCTTGCCGTGCCGTGCCGTGGCGCAGGCGTTCGTCGGGAAGCGGTCCGTCCCAAGGGGAACCGTGCCGTCGGACGACGGCCAGCTCGGCCACCACCGGCAGGTGGTCCGACGCGCCGGTCGTGACGACGCGCGTCTCGCGCACCCGGGCCGGGTAGCCGGCGGCGACGTAGTCGATGCGCTTGGTCGGCGCCTCCGCCGGGTAGGTCGTGCCGGGGGAGGACGGGTCGGTCATGGCCCACGCGTCGACCAACTCCGTCCACAGTGGAGCGAGCTCGGGCGCGTCCGGCGTCGCGTTGAAGTCGCCGAGCAGCACCCGCGCCTCGCCCCGGTCCTCGGCCATCACGCGCAGCATGTCGGCGACCTGCGCCCGGCGCACCGCCGGGTCGGTGCGGTAGTCCAGGTGGGTGTCGTAGACGTGCACGCGTTCGCCGCGCACGTTCAGGACGACCTCGGGGAACCCCGGCGCCGGTGCGGGCGTCGGGTCCGGCACCTGGGTGGACAACCGGGTGATCGGGTGGTTCTCCGCCGCGGTGATCGGGTGCCTGCTGAGCACCGCCACGCCGTACTGCCGCCGCGGCTTGCCCGGTTCCGCCGGGTCGAGGTCGTAGATGGGCGCGAAGTAGACGTCCATGCCGACCGCGGCGGCCAGCTCCGCCGCCTGGTCACGCCACTCGCTGCGGGCCATCCAGTGGACGTCGACCTCCTGCACGCCGACCACGTCGGCGCCGGAGGCCGTGATGTCCGCGGCCACCCGCGCCAGGTCCAGCCTGCCGTCCACGCCGATACCGGTGTGGATGTTGTAGGTCATCACGGTCAACGGCACGTTCGCGGTGCTCGCCGGTTCGGCCACCGCGGACGGTGCCGCGACCAGCAGCGCGCACAGGACGGCGGTCGGCAGTCGACGCATCGGGTTCAGCCCTCCCAGGTCAGGCCGTGGCCGAACGGGTGCAGCGCGGTCGAGGGGTCGCCCGCGACCGGGATCGTGACGGGCAGCTTCCCGACCGGGGCGTGCTCCCCGTACAGCACCCGCACCGCCGACTCCACCGAGACCTCGGTGTAGGAGTAGGTCGCGAGGTAGGTCTGGGCTTCCGGGAAGTACGCGATGTCGTAGGGGTCCCGGACCGCGATGACGACGACCGGTTTCCCGGTGGCCAGCAGCGCCTTCACCAGGTCCTGCTGGCCGACGTCGGTCCACGCCTTGTTGGTCGCGACGATCGTCAGGTCGGCGGCGACGGAGCCCGCGACCGCGCTGTCGATCGTCGCCTGGCTCGGGTTCGTGCCGGTGACCAGCGCGTTCGTCGTCGCGGAACGTCGGCCGACGGCGTCGGCGAGCCGGTGCGGCACCGGGTCGGCGGTCGTGCCCCAGCCGGTGGTGAACACGGTTGCCGGCGGCGTGCGCAGGGGCAGGACCGCGTTGCGCACGAGCGTCGTGGTCCGGTCCGTGATCCGCTGCGCGGCCTGCTTGTTCGGGGCCGTCCCGACGACCTCCGGCAGCTTCGCCGGGTCGACGAACGGGTCGTCCAACAGACCGCGCTTCGCCTTCATCCGCAGGATCCGGCGGACCGACTGGTCGATGCGGCGTTCGGTGAGCTCGCCGCCGCGCACCGCCGCCAGCACCGCGTTGAACGCGAGGTCGATGTTCGGAGGCATCAGCAACTGGTCGACGCCCGCCTTCAGGGCCAGCACGGGCACGCGGTCGTCGCCGTACTTCTGCCGCACACCGGCCATCCCGAGCGAATCGGTGATCACCACGCCGTCGTAGCCGAGCCGGTCGCGCAGGACGCCGGTGATGATCGGCCGGGAGAGCGTGGCCGGATCGCCGGACGGGTCGAGCGCGGGCACCACGATGTGCGCGGTCATGATCGAGTCGATGCCGGCGGCGATCGCGCGGCGGAACGGCGGCGCGCCCAGCCGTTCCCAGTCCTCGCGGCTGTGCCCGATCACGGGCAGGCCGGTGTGGCTGTCCACGGCGGTGTCGCCGTGCCCGGGGAAGTGCTTGGCGGTGGCCGAGACACCACCCCGTTCGTACCCCCGGACCTGCGCCTGCACCAACCTGGCCGTCAGCTCCGGGTCCTCGGCGAACGAACGGACGCCGATCACCGGGTTGAGCGCGTTGACGTTGACGTCGGCGACCGGCGCGAAGTCCTGGTTGACGCCCATCGCGCGCAGTTCCCGCCCGGCGATCAGGGCCGCTTCGCCCGCCGCCTCCGGGTCGCGGGCCGCGCCGAGCGCCATGTTGCCGGGGAACGGCGTGACCGGCTCCCCGATCCGCGACACCACGCCGTACTCCTGGTCGGTGCTGATCAGGGCGGGGATGGCCGACACCCGCTGGATGCCGTTGGACAGCGCCGCGACCTGCGCGGGATTGGCGGTGTTGCCGGACCACGCGAAGTAGACGATGCCGCCGAGGTGGTACTTCCGGATCAGCTGCTCGGCGTTGTCCACGCCGTGCTGACGCCGGTTGGCGGCCACCGAGGCCGGGTCGGACGCGTCGACCGTCGCGCCGTAGGCGTAGGTGACGAACAGCTGGCCGACCTTCTCCTCCAGGCTCATCCGCCGCAACGCGTCCGCCACGACGTCACCGGTGCCGGCCGCCGCCACCGCCGGGGCGGAGGCGACCAGCAGGGCCGACAGCCCGACGAGCACCCGCCGCCGGTTGAAGATTTTCCTCATGTGCTCTCCTACAGTGAGGAAATCACCGATCCGGTCGAATGTACGCAGCCGGCGCCGGCGTCGGCATCGCCCGTTCGGGGGGCATTGGCGCGAAGGGCCGCGCCGGGACCCACTCGAAGAGGGCGTACTTGCCGGACGCCCGTGACGACCGCCGTCGGACCGACCACGCGGGAACCACCGCCGCGACCCCTGCCGTCGACGACTGCGGTCAGGTGCGGTCGTGGACCACGCGTGAGGTGCCCGATCGCGCGTAGGCGCCGGGTGCGGTGCCGAGCATCCGGCGGAAGTGCCGGGTCAGGTGGGACTGGTCGTAGAAGCCGACGGCCGGCGCGACCTGGGCCGGTGGCAGCCCGTCGAGCAGCAGGCGGCGGGCCAGGTCGACGCGGCGGCCGGTGAGGTAGCGGTGCGGGGGCAGGCCGAACTCGCGGGTGAACGCGCGGACCAGGCGCTCCGGGGCGGCGGCCAGCCGGGTGGCGGCGTCGGACAGGGTGAGCCCGTCGGTCACGTGGGCGTCCAGCAGGTCCCGCAACGTGCGGGCCAGGCCCGGCTCCGCGTCCGGTGTCGTCGGCGCGCGCCGGGTGAGGTGGGTGCGCAGCCGGTCGCGGACCAGGGCCAACCTGGACTCGGCCTCCCACTCGTCGCCGCCGTGCAGCACGCCGTGCAACTGGTGCACGCGCAGGCGCAGCGCCGGGTCGGCGAACGCGGGGTGGTCGACCGCCGCGCCGACCAGGTCCGTGCCGAGGACCGACGTGTCGAGGTAGAGGACTCGCTTGCGGAAGCCCTCGGAGGTCGCGTTGCGGCCGTCGTGCGGCACGTGCGGCGGCAGCAGGGTGACCGACGCGGGCGGCGCGCCGTGCTCGCGGTGGTCCAGGCCGTAGGTCACCGTGCCGGTGTCGACCAGCAGCAACGTCCACGCGTCGTGCGTGTGCGCTGGGTAGGCGTGGTCGGTGAAGCGCGCGTGCAGCACCTCGGCGATGCCCGGCACGGCGGGCCGCCACGCGGCGATGTCGGGGCCCACGTCAAGAACGTACAAGACGGGCGCCGTCCGGTTCGGCGACGGTGTGCGGGTGGAACGATTCGAGACGAAGTTCGCCGTCCTGCTCCGCGACGACCTGGCGCCGTGGCAGGCGTTGAACGTGACCGCCTTCCTGGCCGGCGGTCTCACCGCGGCCGTGCCGGAGGCCGTCGGGGAACCGTACGAGGACGCGGACGGCACGAAGTACCTGCCGATGCTCGGCCAACCGGTGCTCGTGCTGACCGGTGGCAAGGAAGTGCTGACCACCGCGCACGCCAAGGCCGTCACGCGGGGCCTGGCGCTGGCGGTGTTCACTTCCGACCTGTTCGCCACCGGCAACGACGTGGACAACCGCGCCGCGGTGCGAGCCGTGCCGGGTGCCGCCTTGGACCTCGTGGGCATCGGCGTGCACGGCCCGCGCAACGCGGTCGACAAAGCCCTCAAGGGCGCCCGGATGCACCCTTAGTGCTTCGAGTTGCTTCAGGCCAGGGGTTCAGGAGTGCCTTCGGCGCTGGAGGCCAGATCGGGTCTGAACCGGCGGACGGCGTCCATGCCATGGCGGCTTGTGGTCCCTGACAGGGTGAGTCGGCGAATGTCGTCCAGCGTGAGCAGGGTGTGGGGATTGTCGTGACCGAGCGTCAGCGCACGGGCGTCGGCCACAAGTCGAAGATGCGTCTCGGCAGCTCCTCGTTCTCCCAGTGCGACGAGGACGCGCGCGAGGTAGTGGCGGGTGGTCAGCGTCTTGGGATGGTCCGGGCCGATCACCTGTTCACGCGTGACGAGCGTTCTCTCGAACGTGAGCCTTGCCCTTTCGAGTTCGACGCCTTCCAGCCAGTAAGCACGTGCGAGGTTGTGCAGCGCGTAGAGCAAGAAGGGGTGTCGGAATCCGTAGACCTCCCTCATGGTGGAAATTATTTCTTTGAGTCCACTTTTTGCCTCGGCGTAATGACCCGCTTCGGCTTGCGCGCGATACAGATTATGTGCCGCTCTCGCAGTGTGGAAGTGTGTGGCGCCGAATCGCTGCCGCAATCGGTCGACTTGGTAGGTAAAACGGGCGATGATTTCCTCGCGGTCGGAAGTCAACTCGCTCAGCGCCGCATCCAGGCTCTGCACGGTCCGAAGGGTGTCCGGGTGATCGGGCCCCAGGGTTTCGAGTTGGATGGAATGCACTCGATCGGCGATCGACTTCGCTTGGTCGAGGTTGCCGAGTTCCGTCAGGACGAAGCTCAGTTGGGATTCCGCCTTGAGTGTTTCGGGATGCTCGGGTCCGAGCACGTTCGCGGTAGATTCTGCAACCTGTCGGAAGAGTAATTCGCTGTTGACGAACTGTCCCAGGCGGTATGCGATCTGTGCCAACTGGTAGGTCGGCCCGAAGAGGTCCTCGTGTTGAGTGCCGAGAGTTCGCTGTCTTATTGCCAGGCAACGCTCGAAGTGGGTGCGGGCGGCCGCGTACTCGCCACGGTCATGCAGGTACGCGGCCAACTTGTTGCTGGCGGCGTCGAGGATCTGCGGGTCGGAGTCGGTTCGCGTGGCGTGGTTGATATACGAGTCGACGTGCGGCGACAGCGTCACACACCTGTGCCAGAGTCGAAGATCGCCCGGATCTTCCGGGAATGCATGCGCCAGAAGTGCTCCGACGCTGTCGACCCATCGTTTCTCCGTCCAATGACCACTCCGGTCGCGAATTGAACCGGCCATATGTGCCAGGCGTTTTACGGGAGACCTGGTCGATTGGCTGACGGTGGCGCGGATAATACCTTGAACCAGGCCGTGAGTACGGATGAATCCGGGTCGGTCGAGACTGACCAGCGATGTGCCGACCAGGATTTCGACCAGGCTGTCCAGGACCAGCGGATCGCCGGATGCGGCGGCGAGTTCAGACGGCAATGCGGCGGGGAGGCAGGTCGAGAGATCACGGGGCACGGCTTCGGGGCCCAAGAATGCCAACATTCGGAGCAGTTGCACGGCGGCGACACTCTTCCGTCGCACTTGTTCCACTGCGAGGCCGACTGTGACGGTGACCGGAGCGGGGTAAGGGCTCACGTCCCCCTCGACCATCAAGCGCGCGACGCCGTCGAGGAATCGCTCATGGTACTCCGCCAAAGTGACGGCTCGGAATCGACAGTATGTGCCTGCCTGCGCGATGGCCAACGGCAGGCCATTCAACTCGGTGGCGAGCCTTGTCGCCGCCGGGACGTCCACATCACCGCTATGTGCGAGCAGGAGCTTCACTGCGTCACGTTCAGCGAGTGCCGGGACCGCGTTGGTCACTGCGACTGAGCCCCAAGCTGGATTCCGGGACGTGATGACGACTTGACCGGGACCATTAGGAATCAGTCCGGCAAGGGTCGAGTGGTCCGCCGCGTCGTCGAAGATCAGCAGCCATCCTCGCCGCCTCTCCAATGTCGCGATGACTGCCTGTGCGGCGCTCTCGTGTTCGTGGTCCTCGGTCGCCACACCAAGGTGCTGAGCGAGTTCGGCCAGTCCGGCCAGAGCCCAGAGGCGATCCGACGCGGTGATCCACCAGCCGATCTCAAAGTTTCCCCGAGACCGTTCCGCATAAGCCATGGCGAGCTGCGTCTTGCCGAGACCGGGCATGCCGTGCAAAGCCGCCACTGCGACGGACGTCGACGTCCGCGAGAGCTGCCGTCGTAACCGTGCGAGTTCGGTCGACCTCCCGATGAAAGTTTGCACCGGTTTTGGAATCGACCAGACCGGCTCCACGGTGCTCGTGTCGTTCGTCCTTGGCCCTTGTTCGGTGGGTGAATCGGCAACGACACTGGCGACGCGTCTCATTCGACGTTCGGCTAGCCCGGCGATCATCCCGCCGGTGACCAGCACCAACGTGCCAGCGACGTACTGATAGAGATTGAACAGAAGGCCGGCAAAGCCGAGTGTTACCCCGCTGAGCCCGATCAGGAGCGGTCTCCTCGGCACCTGACGCATCGGATGCCGAGACCGTCGCTGCTTCGTCCTGACGATCGTCACTACCACCTCAAGGGACTGCGATGCCAGAACCGGCATGGCCTGCACGCTCCCCGTGCGGGCCATGCCAAGCAAACCACACCGGGACTCACCGATGAACGGCTTGGTCTCCGCTATGTTGCGGACACGCCGGAAGCACGTTCAGTAGTTCCGTTGTGAGACTCCTGGACTTTGAGTACGAGGGCGTTTCGCTGGTATTCGATCGAGCCGTCGTGACGAATCGTCACAATTGACTTTACCGGTATCGGGCTTCACGGGCGGAAGGCGCGGAGGGTGGCGGTGACCAGGGCGTCGGCGAAGGCGTCGTCCAGTGGGCCGGAGCGCAGCAGCCAGCGTTGGGCCAGTGGCGCGTACAGCAGGTCGATGACGAGGTCGAGGTCGGCGTCGGGGGACAGTTGGCCGGCCTCCTGCGCGCCGCGCAGCCGTCGGCGCTTCGCCTCGCGCATCGGCCGTTCCATCTTCTCCCGGTAGGCGGCGGCGAGGTCGGGGTCGTTGATGATCTCCGTGTTCAGCGCCCGGATCGGGGCCTCGAACCCGGGATCGGAGAACTCGGCCGCCGTCGCGCGCAGGACTGCTTTGAGGTCGCGCTCGACGTCCCCGGTGTCGGGCAGTTCGATGCCGCCGTCCGGCCGTTCGCTCAACGCCAGCAGGGAGTCGAAGACGACCGCGCCCTTCGACGGCCACCAGCGGTAGATCGTCTGCTTGCCGACGCCCGCGCGGGCGGCGATGGCCTCGATCGTCAACTTGGCGTACCCGAGGTCGCCGATGAGCTCGCGCGTCGCGGTGAGGATCGCCAGTCGGGACCGCTCGCTGCGACGGGTGCTGTTCGGCGTGGTGCTGGTGGCCATGGCGGCACTGTACCGGGAACGAGACGGTCCGTCTTGACTTCTGTCCCGGCGTCTGCCAGGGTTCCGTACATCGAGACGGAACGTATCGTCTCACAACTGCGGGGAGACGCCATGACGCGCGAACACACTCGTACCTGGTTCATCACGGGCGCCTCGCGCGGTCTGGGGCGTGCGTTCACCGAGGCCGCGCTCGCGGCGGGCGATCAGGTCGTCGGCGTCGCCCGCGACGTCACGCCGTTGGACGACCTCGTCACCGGCTCCGGGGGCAGGCTGGTCGCCTTCCCGCTGGACGTGTCCGATCGGCAGGCGGTCGTCGGCGGGGTGCGGCGGGCGTTCGCCGCGTTCGGCCGGCTGGACGTCGTGGTCAACAACGCCGGTGGTGCGCTGCTCGGCATGGTCGAGGAGGTCACCGAGGAGCAGGCCCGCGCCCACCTCGACACCAACTTCTTCGGCGCGCTCTGGGTGAACCAGGCGGTCGTCCCGCTCCTGCGGTCGCAGGGCTCGGGCCACATCGTCCAGGTCTCGTCGATGGGCTCCGCCGGGGGCTTCGCGGCGACCGGCCTGTACAGCGCGGGCAAGGCCGCGCTCGACGCGATGAGCGAAGCGCTGGCGATGGAGGTCGAGCGCTTCGGGGTCAAGGTGACCATCCTGCAGCCCGGCGGCTACCGGACGGACCTGTTCACCCACGGCCTCACCATGACCGAGGAGGACTCCGCCTACGCGCCGCTGCGCACGTGGCTGAACGAGCTGTGGGGCGAGTCCGAGGACTTCGACCCGGGACTGGCCGCATCGGTCCTCATGCAGGTGGTGGACCTGCCCGAGCCGCCGAAGCGGCTGGTCCTGGGAGGTGCGGCCTACGGCATGGTCGAGGAGATGGCGCGGGCGCGCGCGGCCGAGCTCGCCAGGTGGGAGCACCTCAGCCGGCAGGCGGGCTGAAGCACGTCGGTCCGCCCGCCGCCGTCGGGCGGCGGGCGGACCCACGGGATCAGGACGCGGTGCAGGTGAGGGTCGGCGTCCCCGCGGTGCCGGAGGCGACGAACCCGAAGGTGGCGCTCGCGCCCGCGCCCACCGAGCCGTTGTAGGCGGCGTTGCGGGCGGTGACCGAGGACCCGCTGGTGGTCACGACGGCGCTCCACGAGGAGTTGATCCGCTCACCGTTGGTGAACGTCCAGCTGACCGTCCAGCCGGAGATCGCCGTCGCGCCGGCGGTCACGCGCGCCTCGACCTGGAAGCCGCCGGACCACTGCGAGGTCACCCGGAAGGTGGCCGAGCAGCCCGCCGAGGGGTTCCCCGTGGTGGTGGTGGTGGTGGTCGTGGTCGTGGTGCTGGTCGGGGTGGTGGTGGTCGTGGTGCCACCGTCGGTGAAGTTCACGTCGCTGCACGCGTAGTAGCTCTGGTCCAGGTGGCTGGCCTGCCACACCGTGAACAGGACGTGGTGGCCGCTGCGGCCGGGCGCGTTGACCTCGACGGGCGTCCGGTTGCCGGTGGGGATCCTGCCGGTCTGGCCGACCAGTTCCAGGTCGCTCCACTTCACGGCCTGGGTCTTGGGGTCGAAGCCCTGCTTGGTGGCGTAGACGCGGATGTAGTCGGCGCCGTGCGAGGACGTGTCGTTCAGGTTGAGGGTGAACCGGCTGGGCTTGCTCGGGGCGACCCACGCGCCGATCTTGTCCATCGCGGCGTAGCGGCCGTTGAAGGTCAGGCCGCCGCTGCACAGCTGCCCGTCGGGGATGGCGCCCTGGTGGTTGCCGGCGACGCCCTCCCGGAACAGGCCGTTCCAGTTGTACATCGCGGACGGGTCGGCCTGCCAAGCCTGGTAGCACATGGGGTCTTCGGTGGCCATCTGCTGCGACGGGCCGTTGGGCCAGCGGTGGTAGCAGCCGTAGTGGCGCGACGGCGGGTCGCTGACCGCGCCGTGCGCGGCGGCGTTGCCCGCGCCGAAGGTGACCAGCACGGTCGCCAGCAGCGTCAGGCAGGCGCCGAGGATCGCGGACGCCCGCCAGACGGCCGTCTTGCCGCGGGCCGGCACGACCTCCGTCGGGGTTCCCGGCGCCCGGCGGCGCCGGGCGGGGACGTCTTGGGAGAAGCGAAGCATGTGTACCGCCAAATCTTCGTTGATCGACGACGCGGACGTGCGCGGGTGCCTCCGCTTGCACCTGGGAGCGCTCCCAGAGCGGTGTTAGTGTCAGGTCGTGCCACTTGGTCGGCATCCGCCATTCGGGTTACGAGTTCGCAAAGCGGCCAGGTGGACCTGGGGGTGGGAGGCGAACCGGCCGTCTCGGGGGAGACCGTTCGGGGCCTTGCGCAACGTTGCGCAACGTGCAAGGCCACCCCTGGCGGTGCCCCGCCGGTGGTCTCCGCCGGGAGAATTCGAGGCGTCGAAGGGGGATCAGGGTGCCGCGCACGGAACGTCCGCTGGTCGAAGAGGACACCCCGGTGCTGAAGTTCGCCGGTGACCTGCGGCGGCTGCGCCGCGTCGCCGGGCTGCCGTCCTACCGCGAGCTGGGCCGCCAGGCGAACTACTCGCCCGCCGCGCTGTCCGAGGCGGTCGCGGGACGGAGGCTGCCCAGCCTCGCGGTCACCAGGGCGTTCGTCCGCGCCTGCGGGGGCGACGTCGAGGAGTGGACGGCCCGCTGGCGCGAGCTGGCCGCCGAGGGCCAGGACGACGGCGACGTGCCCTACGTCGGGCTGGCCGCCTACCAGGTCGCCGACGCCGACCGGTTCTTCGGTCGCGAGGCCGAGGTGGGCCGACTGCTGGCGCTGGTGCGGGAACGGCCCTTCGTGGGGGTGTTCGGCGCGTCCGGCGCGGGCAAGTCGTCGTTGCTGCGCGCGGGACTGGCCGCCCAGTGGGGGGCGCACCTGGTCATCACGCCCGGATCGGACCCGATCACCGAGTTGGCCGCGGCCCTCGCCGACGACCGGTCCGCGGTCGAGGTGCGCGCCGAGCTCGCCGCCGACCCCGAGCACCTGCGCGTCCTGCTGCGCCGGGCCGCCGACGACCTGCTGCTCGTGGTCGACCAGTTCGAAGAGGTCTTCACCCTCTGCCAGGAGGCCGACCGCCGTTGGCTGGTGCGCGCGCTCACCCACGCCGCGGGCGCCGCCCACGTCGTCATCGGCGTGCGCGCCGACTTCTACGGCCACTGCGCCCGCCACCCCGAGCTGCTCGACGCGCTGCACCGCTCGCAGTCGCTCGTCGGCCCGATGAACGCCGAGCAGTTCCGCCGCGCGGTCGTCGAACCCGCCGCCCGCCGCGGAGCCTCGCTGGAGAACGCCTTGGTGGCGCGGCTGATCGCGGACGTCGCCGCCCAGTCGGGCGCGCTGCCGCTGGCCTCGCACGTGCTGGTCGAGACGTGGCGGCGGCGCCGTGGCGCGGTGCTCACCCTCGCGGGCTACGAGGACGCGGGCGGCGTCGAACACGCCCTGGCCCGCACCGCCGAACAGGTCTACGACGCGTTACCCGGGCCGGACCGGGAGGCGGCGCGGCAGGTGTTCCAACGCCTGGTCGCACCCGGTGACGGCACCGAGGACACCCGCCGCCGCGTCGCCCGGGCCGAACTCGAGGCGGGCGACGCGCTGCTCGACCGGCTCGCCGCGGCCCGGCTGATCACCCTCGACCGCGACACCGTCGAGCTGACCCATGAAGCGCTGCTGCGCGCGTGGCCGCGGCTCGTCGGCTGGCTGGACGAGGACCGCGAGGCGCTGCGCGCCCACCGCAGGCTCACCGGCGCCGCCGACGACTGGCGCGCGCACGACCGCGACCCGGACGCGCTCTACCGCGGCGTCCACCTCGAACAGGCACGCCGCCTGGCGTCCCGCCTCAACGCCGCCGAGCGGGAGTTCGTCGACGCGGGCCTGGCCGCCGAACGCGACCGCGAGGCGCTGCGCAGACGGGGCGTGCGCAGGCTGCGGCGGCTCGTCGCCTGCCTCGCCGCGCTCGTCCTGCTGCTCACCGCCACCGCCGTCTACGCGGTCACCGCCCAACAGGCCGCCACCCGCGAACGCAACCAGACGCTGTCGTTGCGCGCCGCCGACACCGCCCTGGACCTGCTGGCCCGCCCGCGCGAAGCGGCGGCGCTCGCCCTGGCCGCCTATCGCGTCACCCCCACCACCCAGGCCCGCGACGCGCTCCTGCTCGCCCGCGCGGCGGGCACCGCTACCACCCTGGGCAGCGGTTACGTGCGCGTGCCCGGCCGCATCGCGGTGACCCGGGAGTACGGCCCCGAACCCGGGGTCCCGGGCGCACTCCGGCTCTGGGCCGGCCCGGAACAGCAGCAGGCCGGTCGGTTGCCACAACCGCCCACCGGCTTCCTGTACCAGATCAGCGCCGACGAGCGCACCGCGCTCGTGGTGGTCGACACCGACGAGTTCCAGCTGTGGGACCTGAGCGACCCCGCCGCGCCGCGCATCGCCAGCACCATGACCGACTGGCCGTTCCCCCTCGGCATCGACGCGACGGGCACCCTCCTGACCGGCGTCGAGGACGGCGGCGCGGTCCACTGGCGCCCCGGCGACACCACCCGCACCCGCCTGCCCGTCGACGACGTCGAGTACGCCATGCCGCTGGACGACGGCACCGGCGTGGTCCTGGCCCGCCACGACGGCGACCGGCGGCAGGTGGAGGTGTGGTCGCTGGACGGAAGGGTCACGCCGGTGTTCAGCCGCGACGCGCGGCTGTCGCTCGTGACGGGTCCGGGAGCCCTGCTCGCCGTCTCCGACCGGGACGACGCGCGCCTCACCGTGCTCGACGGGTCCAGGACGCTGCTGGAGGCGGACGGGATCCCGGAAGCGGCTGTGGTCGAGTTCTCCCGCGACGGCGAGGTCGTCACGGCGGTGCACCGCGACTCGGTGTGGCTGTGGGACCTGAGCGGTCGGGAAACGCTGTCGCTGCGCGCGTCGGGGGTGGAGTTCGACGCGGTGCGCTACGAACGGGGCGAGCTGCTCATGGTGGAGAGCCACGGCGCGTTGTGGCGGCTCACGGTGGACGTCGACCAGGTGATCCGCGACGTGTGCCCCGAACTCGTCGACGTCGACTGGGCGGCGCACTTCCCGGGGGTGGCGCGACAACCGCTGTGCCCGTGACGGCGCCGGGCGGGTGGACGGTCACCCGCCCGGCGCGTCCGCGGACCGTCAGCCGAGCCGGTAGGCCCGGATCACGGTCTGGCTCAACTCGCCGCCCCGGCCGTCGGTGGCGTGCACGCGCAGCGAGGCGAACGTCCCCGGCTTCGCCCGGTTGCCCACCAGCGCCGCACGCCCCAGCACCGGGAGGCTCACCCAGCTCGCACCGTCGTCGTAGGACACCTCCACGCGGAAGTGGCGCAGCGGCGGGTTGTCCACGCCGCGCTGCTGGTCCACCACCAGCGGCACGATCAGCGGCCGGTACGCGGGCGCGCTGCCCGTGTGGTCCAGCTCCGGGGTGAACCGCACCACCGACATCGGCAGCCGCCGTTCGCGGTTGGTGGTGTCCGAGCGGAACGTCCAGTCGACCTCGATGCGCGTGCTGAAGTCCGAGACCTCCGGCGCGCGCGTCACCTCGGTCCGCGCCCGGAACACCGCGGGCCCCGGTGGCACCAAGAACACCCCGTGGCCGCTGCTGTCGTTCTCGCCCACCAGTTCCCCGTCGCGGTACAGCGCGGTCCGCGCGGCGGCGGTCCTGGAGTAGCCCTCGTTGCCCTCGCGGTCGCCGAACAGCGACAGGGAGATCGCCACCTCGTTCCCGGTGCGCACCAGGTTCGGGTAGTCGCCGGAGTACATCACCGGACCGATGACGGGCGCGCCGAACGACCGGTCGTAGGTCCGGCCCGCGCCGTACCGCTCCTGTTTCGCGGTCATCAGAGCTCCTTCGTCGACGTACAGCGTCTGCCAGACGACATCCGGTGTCGTGTAGCGCGTGAAGACGGGCGAGGAAGCCACGTCCGTGAACAAGGCCGGACCGATCGCACCGGACGGCGCGACCACGTAGCCGCCCAACTCCCGGTACCCGCCCGTGCTCTTCGGGGCGAACGCGGTGCGCACCTTCGCCAGGTCCGACTCGCGTGGCCGGCGCACGAACCCGTCGGGCACCCGGCCGTGCTCGACCCACTCCAGCCAGTAGGCCGCCGACGGGCTCGCGGACTGCGCGGAGAAGAAGACGTCCAGCTCGTCGGCGGGCAGCGACGGCCCGGCGTGACCGATCCGCGTCCCCGCCCGGAAACCGCCGGGGTGGTACACCCCCACGCTCACGGCGTGCTCGCCGAGCCGGCGCTCGACCACCATGTGGTGCTCGCTCGCCGTCGCGGCCGGATCGGGCGCGACGACCTCCAGCGGTCCCGCCGCACGGGCGTCGAGGACCACGTGCGCCGCTCCCTCGACCCGGAGGTCCGGCCGCGTGACGATCGTGTGCGGGCCCTCCTCCGGGCCCAGCAGCGTCTGCACCAGGTAGTCGCCCTTGGGCAGCCGCGCGGTGCCGTCCCGCACGTAGGTGTGCGCACCGGTGGCCATGTGCACCAGGAGCGTGAACGCCCTGCCGTCGGTCGCGCCGGGGTGGTCGAAGGTCACCGGGTAGCTCTCCGCCTCGCGGTTGAGGCCGACCGGTGTCCGCAGCACCTCCGTGCCGCCCGCGGTCGCCACCACCGTCCCCGAGTGCGCGCCGTCCGCGGACGCCTGCCGCGCGTCACCCGTGACGGCGACCTCGGCGGTGCCGCCCGCCGGGACGGTGACGCTCGTCGGGGACACCGAGAACACGCCGGGCCCGTTCGCCCGCACCGCCAGGTCCAGCGTGACCGGCTGCGCGCCGTCGTTGCGGTAGGCCAGGGGTTTCGTGGTGGGCCGGTCGTCGTCGTGCGGCCACTCGTGCCTGCCGAGGACGACCGACGTGGGTTGGCTGGTGATCGTCGTGGACAGCGCCGCGGCGATGTCCAGGCGGCCCGAGCCCTGGTCGTGCACGCCCAGCGCCGGGTTCGGCCGCGCCGAGGCGGTCAGCGCCGCCTTGAGCCGCGCGCCGTTCCAGTCCGGGTGCCGCTGGGCCAGCAGCGCCGCGGCGCCGGCGACGTGCGGCGAGGCCATCGACGTGCCGGACAGCGCCACGTGGTGCTCGCCGACGGGCGTGCCGAGGGCTCCGCCGGTGCTCGCCTTCGCCGCGACGACGTCCACGCCCGGCGCGGTGATGTCGGGCTTGACCGCGCCGTCCGCGACCCTCGGTCCCCGGCTGGAGAAGTCGGCCGGCGAGTCGTCGCGGTCCACCGCGCCGACGGTCAGCGCGGCGTCGGCGGTGCCCGGTGAGAGCAGGGTGCCCGGCGCGTCACCCGAGTTGCCCGCCGAGACGACGAACAGCGTGCCGTGGCTCGCCGACAGGGCGTCCACGGCGGCCTCGACCGGGTCGACGTCGTCGCTCGGCGGCAGGCCGAGGCTGATGTTCACCACGTCCGCGCCCTGCTCCGCGGCCCAGCGCATCCCCTCGATGATCGCCGACTCCGGGCAGAAGCCCTCGCGGTCGCACACCTTCGCGTCGAGCAGTCGCGCGTCCGGCGCGACTCCCCGGTACGGCGCGCGGTGGCCGAGGATCGTGGACGCGACGTGCGTGCCGTGGCCGAAGTGGTCGACGCCGTCCTGCTCGTGGCTGAAGTCGCGCCCGGCGACCTCCCGCCCGACCAGGTCGGGGTGATCGCCCTCCACGCCGGTGTCGACGACCGCGACGGTCACGCCCGCGCCGGTCAGCCCGGCCGCCCACGCCGCCGGCGCGCCGACCTGCGTGGTGCTGCGGTCCAGCAGCGGTCGGGCCATCCCGTCCAGCCACACCTTGCCGGGGCCCTCGGGCAGTTCGAGCCACCCGGTCGACTTCGGGACCTCGGCCGCCACCGCGTCGACGGCGGGCAGCGCGTCGGCCACCCGTGCGCCCGACGGCGGGCGGCTCCCGGAGACGATCACCGGCACGGTGTCGCGCCGCGCGTCGTCGTACCCGGCCTCGACCAGCCCGGTGACGTCGAACAGCCGCTGGTCCACCCGGCCCTCGGCCAGCGGTCGGGCCACGTCGGCCGGGACCACGCGCAGGCGGCCCGCGTGCCGGGTGACCTGGAACGAGACGTCCTGCCGGTGCGCGCCGGGGGTGACGGAGACGACCCGGTCGCCGTCGAGGACGACCCGGTCGCCGGTGACGAGGGTGACGGTCTTGCGGTCGTTCGGCGACGTCGTGCCCCGCGCGCCGCCGGGCGCGGTCGTGTCCGGTGGTGTGCTGTCGGGTGCGGCGTGGGCGGGCGCCGCCGTTCCCGCCAGTGCGGCGGCCAGCGCCAACGCCACTGCTCTTCGCGCCACGGGACCTCCCTGTCCGTAAGGGAGCCCGTGCCGCGGACGGTGGACGCGGCACGGGCTCCGTCATCGGTCCCGAGTGAAGCGGCGCGGAGGGTGTTCAGGTTCGCCCGGAGCAGGCTGAACAACGAGTTGTGAACACCGGCGGCGCGGTCGTGTCCGGCGGTGGGTCTAGGCCGGGCCGTCGGAGTCGGCGAAGTCGCGCAGGATCATCCCGATCAGCGCGTCGACGTCGGCGTCGACCATCGGCACGCCGGTCATGCCCATCCGGTGCAGCAGGGTCCCGACGACGACGTCGATGAAGAGCAGGACCCGGTCCTCCGGCTCGCCCAGCGCGTCCTGGAGCACGGCGAGGTACGGGGCCTGCAACCGCGTCGACAGGACTTCGCGCAGGGCCGGATCGCTGATGGCGTCCACGAACACGCCCGCGAACGCCGCGGCGAGCCCCGGCTCGCCGATCTTCGCCGCGGCCAACCGGACGGCCGAGGTCAGGATCTCGACCCGGTCGGCGCTCTCCGGCCGCAGCGGGCCGAACGCGTCGAGGATGCAGTCCACGATCAGCGCGCCCTTCGACTCCCACCGGCGGTAGAGCGTCGTCTTCGCGACCCCCGCCGCTGCCGCGATGCGGTCCATCGTCGCGCCCGCGTAGCCGAGCTCGTGGATGGTGCCCAGCGTCGCGGCGAAGACCACCGCGTCGATGCCGGCGCGCGGGCGGCCGGGCGGCCTGCCGGACGGGGTCGCTCGGGTCATGACCACACGATAGCCAATTGCGCTACGATCGGTATCGATACCATCGGTAGCGAAACTACGGTGGTCGAGGAGGAGACATGGACGACGTCACCGGCGCCGAACGCCCGTCGATGGGGATCCGGCTGCTGCACGCCCTGAGGAAGGAGCCGGACTGGTCGGCGATGACGGGGGAGGAGCTGATCGCCTTCCGCGACGCGGAGAACCGCAGGCGGGCGTCCCGCCTGGGCCGGGTGATCACCGGGCTGCCGGATCGCGGCGCCGGGATCCGGTGGCAGGAGGTGACGTTGCCCGACCGCGAGGTCCGGGTCCGGGTGTACCGGCCGTCGCCGGACCGCGGCGGGGGCGTCGACCTGCCGCTCGTGCTCCACGTGCACGGCGGCGGCTTCGTCGGCACGGCGGCGCAGAGCGACTGGGTGAACAGCCACCTCGCCGCACGGCTGCCCGCGGTCGTCGTCTCGGTCGAGCACCGGCTCCTCGCTCCGGGGACTCCGCTGCCGGCGGCCGTCGACGACGGTTGGGACGTGCTGCGGCACGTGGTGCGGCACGCCGGGCAGTGGGGAGTCGACCCGGCGCGGACCGCGGTCTTCGGGGAGAGCAACGGCGGGGTGATCGCCGCGCTGGCCGCGATCCGGGCCAGGGAGTCCGGGCTGCCGCTGCGGGCGCAGGTGTTGGTCAACCCCGCGCTCGACCTGACCGACGCGGCGTTCGACCACCCCTCGATGACCCGGCACGCGAACAGCCCGATGCTGACCACGACGTACGTGCGGCTGTACCGGCGATTGGCCGTTCCGCCGGGAACGGATGCCCGTGCGATGTCGCCGCTGCGCGCCGACGACCTGAGCGGGCTGGCCCCGGCGCTCGTGGTGGTGCCGACCGTCGACCCGCTGGCCGATCACGGCCGCCGCTACGCCGAACGGCTGCGCGAGTCGGGGACGCCCGCGCGGCTCACCGAACACCCCGGGGCGACGCACGGGTTCCTCAGCATGCCGGGCGTGGTGCGGCAGGCGAAGGCCGCGCGCGCGGAGGTTGCCGGGTTCCTCCGGGACCGCCTCGCGACGAGACCGGCGAAGGTGGGGGACCGATGACCGTCACGGGGGCGAGCGCGCGGTCCGCGGCGCCGGCCGTCGACCCGGCGGGACCGGGCCTGGCAGGGCTGCTGCGCCCCCACCGGTGGACCTTCGCCGCCGTCGTCGTGCTCCAGGTGGTCGGCGCGGTCGCGGGGCTGGCGCCGTTGCTGGCGGTGGTCGAACTGGGTCGTGCGCTGCTGTCGCCCGGTCCGGTGGACCACGGCCACGTGTGGTTCGTCGTGGTCGCGGGCGCGGTCGGCCTGGTGGTGCGGCTGCTGTTCACGTCCGCGTCGGCCGCGGTGGGGCACCTCCTCGACGGCCGGGCGCAGCTGTCGTTCCGACGGGCGTTGGCCGCACGGCTGGGGCGTGCGCCGATCGGCTGGTTCTCCGGCCGCCGGACCGGCGAGCTGGCGAAGGTCGTGGGGGAGGACGTGAGCGCGGTGCACCCGGTCATCGCCCACGCCCCCGGCGAGCTCGTCTCCGCGTTCGTGGTGCCGCTGGTGTCGTTGGCCTACCTGGTCACCGTCGACTGGCGGCTCACGCTGATCACGTTGATCCCGGTGGCGCTGGCGGTGGCGCTGGTCCCCCTGATGATGACGCCGGCCCGGCTGCGCGAGCAGGAGGAGTTCGACGGCGCCATGGGCCGGATCGCGAGCTCGGTGGTCGAGTTCGTGCGGGGCATCTCGGTGGTGAAGGCGTTCGGCGGTGGTGAGCGCGCCCATCGCCGGTTCCGCACGGCGGTGGACGATTTCGTCGGCGCCTTCAACCGGTGGGTGCACGGCATGGCCGGGGTCGCCGCCGGGATGCAGCTGGCGCTGTCGCCGCCGTTCGTGCTGCTGGTCGTGCTGATCGGCGGCGCGGCCCTGATCACGTCCGGTGGCCTGGCGCCGGCCGACCTGCTGCCGTTCGTGCTGCTCGGGCTCGGCCTGACGGCTCCGGTGGCGGCCCTCGGCCACGGCTTCGACGACCTCCAGGCCGCACGGCGCGCGCTCGACCGGATCCGGGACGTGCTGGCGGTGCGGTCGCTGCCGGAGCCCGCGCACCCGGTCGCGCCACGCGGGCACCGGGTGGAGCTGCGTGACGTGCGATTCGGCTACGAGCCGGGTCACGAGGTGTTGCGCGGGATCGACCTGGTGCTCGAACCGGGCACGACCACCGCGGTCGTCGGCCCCTCGGGCAGCGGGAAGTCCACGCTGGTCCAGCTGTTGCCGCGGTTCTTCGACCCGACCCGCGGCTCGGTCCTCCTCGGCGGTGTCGACCTGCGCGACCTCGGCAGCCGCGAGCTCTACCGGAGGGTCTCGTTCGTCTTCCAGTCCACGTCCCTGCTGCGCGCGTCGGTCGCGGACAACATCGCGCTGGCGGTGCCGCACGCCGATCGCGACGACGTGGTCCGCGCCGCCCGGCTGGCCGACGTCCACGACCGGATCCTCGAACTGCCGCGCGGGTACGAGTCGGTGATCGGCGAGGACGCCGGGCTGTCGGGCGGCGAGGCGCAGCGGATCTCGCTCGCCCGCGCGCTGCTCGCCGACGCGCCCGTGCTGGTGCTGGACGAGGCGACCGCCTTCGCCGACCCGCGGACCGAACAGGCGGTGCGCCGGGCGCTGGCGACGTCGGTGGGCGACCGGACGACCCTCGTGATCGCCCACCGCCTGGAGACGATCGCCGACGCCGACACCGTGGTGGTGCTGGAGGACGGGGTGATCGTGGAGCGCGGCGCACCCGCCGAACTGCTGGCGCGGAACGGGAAGTTCGCCGCGTTCTGGCAATCGCACCGAGCGGCGACGGACGACGAGACCCCCGCCCGACGAGGAGGCGAACCCCGATGATCCGGATGCTGCTGCGGGTGCTGGGGAACGAGTACGCCCGGCCGGTGCGCCGCACCGTGACCCTGATGACGATCACCGCGATAGCCGAAGGCCTGTCCTACGCGCTGCTGGTCCCCGTGCTGCGGGCACTGCTCGGGAACACGCCCGGAGACGTGTGGCCGTCGCTGATCGCGTTCGGCGCCGCCGTCGCGGTCTACGCGGTGCTGCGCTACCGCAGCGACCTGTCCGGGTTCCGCGCCGGGACCACGTTGCTGCGCGGCATGTACCACCGGCTCGGCGACCACCTGGCCCGCCTGCCCGTCGGCTGGTACGACGGTGGCCGGGTCGGGGAGCTGTCCGTCCTGGCCGGCACCGGGGTGCTGCAGGCCATGGGCGTGATCGCGCACCTGCTGGCGCCGTTCGTCTCCGCCGCCGTGACCCCGCTGACGATCGTGGTCGTGATGCTCGGCTTCGACTGGCGGTTGGGGCTGGCCGCGCTGGTGGCGGCACCGGTCGTGGCGGCGGTCCAGTCCTGGACGGGACGCTCGGCGGCCACCGCCGACGCCGAGCGCGCCGAACGCGACCACGAGGCCGCCGGGAGGGTCATCGAGTACCTCCAGGCGCAGCCGGTGCTGCGGGCCGGCGGCCGGACCGGCGAGCGCTTCCGGTCGCTGGACGACTCGCTGCGGGACGTCCAGCGCGCGTCACGCCGCTCCGTGCGGTCGGCGTTGCCCGGCGCGGTGGGCCTGGCGCTGGTGGTGCAGGCGATGTTCACCGTGGTGCTCGTCCTGGGCGCGCACCTCGCGCTCGGCGGGCACATCGGCGCGGCCGAGGTCGTGGCGATCCTGGTGCTGGCCGCCCGGTGCGCGGACCCGCTGCTGTCGCTGTCGGACATCGGCGGCAAGCTGCGCGGCGCGCGTTTCGAGCTGGCGCGGCTCGACGCGGTGTTGCGCGCCGAGCCGCTGCCGCGACCACGTGAGCCGGTCCGGCCGCGCCACCACGGGCTGGAACTGGACGCCGTCACCTTCCGGCACGGTGACCGCACGGTGGTCGACGACGTGTCGTTGACCGTGCCGGAGGGGCAGCGGCTCGCCGTGGTCGGCCCGTCGGGCGCGGGCAAGAGCACGGTGCTCCAGCTGCTCGCGCGGTTCTACGACGTGGACGCGGGCGCGGTGCGCGTGGGTGGGGTGGACGTGCGCGCCATCGACACCGAGGAGCTGATGGCGCGGATCGCGTTCGTGTTCCAGGACGTCTACCTCTTCGACGGCACGATCGAGGAGAACGTGCGCCTCGGCCGTCCCGACGCGAGCGCCGCCGAGGTGCGGGAGGCAGCGTCGGCGGCCCGGTTGGACGAGGTGGTCGAGCGGCTGCCCGGCGGTTGGGCGACGAACGTCGGCGAGGGCGGCGCGCGGCTCTCGGGCGGTGAGCGCCAGCGCGTCTCGATCGCGCGGGCGCTGCTGAAGGACGCGCCGATCGTGCTGCTGGACGAGGTGACCTCCGCCCTCGACCCGGTGAACGAGGCGGCCGTCCACGACGGTGTCGAGCGCCTGATGGCGGGCCGGACGGTGGTGATGGTGGCGCACCGGATGCGGACCGTCCGACGTGCCGACCGGATCGCCTTCCTGGACGGCGGCCGGATCGTCGAGGAAGGCTCCCACGAGGAGCTGCTGCGCCTCGGTGGCCGCTACGCCGAGTTCTGGCGGCTGTCACAGCCGACGCCGGTCTCGTGAGCCGTCCGGTCAGGCCGGGGGCGGCGCGGTGCTGGAGCGGACCACCAGGCGGGTCGGGACCAGCGTGGTGCCGGGCTTGGTGCGGCGGTGGTGCACCTGGCGCAGGACGCGTTCGACGCAGCGGCGGCCGACCTCGGTGAAGTCCTGGTGCACGGTGGTCAGCGGCGGGATGAAGGAGGTGGTGTCGGGGATGTCGTCGAAACCGACGACGCTGATGTCGCGCGGCACCACCTTCCCCTTCTCGTGGAACGCGCGCAGCAGGCCCAGCGCCATCTGGTCGTTCGCCGCGAACACCGCCGTGCAGCCGGGCTCGTCGGCGAGCGCCAGCCCCGCGCGGTAGCCGGAGCCGGCCGACCAGTCGCCGCGCGACATCGCGGGCACGGGCAGGCCGGCTTCGGTCAGGGTCGCGCGCCACGCCTCGGCCCGGCGTTCGGCGGCGTAGGAGTCCTCGGGGCCGGCGACGTGCCAGACGGTGTGGTGGCCCAGTTCGAGCAGGTGGCGCACCGCCTGGCGGGTGCCGTCGGCCTGGTCGGTGTCCACGACGGTGTAGCGGTCGCCGCCGTTGGAGTCGACGATCACGGCCGGGATGCCGAGCGGGAGCGTCATCGTGGCCGCGTCGAGGAGGTGCACCTCCATGATCACGATGACCGCGTCGACGGCCAGCTCGCCCAGCCGGGTGAACGCGCCGAGCACGCCGTCCTGGGTGGGCACCGCCACGGGGATCAACGTGATGGCGTAACCCTCGTGCGCGGCGTGGTCCACTATGGCCTCCAGGGTGCGGCTGTTGCCGACCGTGGAGAGGGTGAAGAGGATGACGCCGATGGTGCGGAACTCGCCGTACTTGAGCGCGCGGGCCGCGCTGTTGGGCCGGTAGCCGAGGCGCCGCATGGCGTCCAACACCTGCTCGCGCGTGGAGCCGACGACGCTGGGGTGCCCGTTGGACACCCGCGACACCGTCTGCGCCGACACACCGGCCAGCCGGGCGACGTCGGCCATCGACACCCGGCGGGCGGGCGCGCGCCGCACGGCGGGCTGCCCGGACGCGGATTCCCCTGTCACGTCTGGGCTCCTCTCCGGCGGCAGCGTCGACGCCGTGTGGCGCGTCGCCACTATAGCCGGTGCCCGGTGCGGATTGTTTGCGCAAACATCGATCACGCTTCGGTGTGGCCGAGGAGCGGTTCCGGCACGAACCGGGCCGTGGGATCGGTCAGGGCGGCGAGTTCGAGGACGGCCAGCTCGTTGCCCTCGGCGCGCAGCACCGGGCCGGGCACGTACAGGGTGCGCTGCGGGCCGCGCGACCAGTACCGGCCGAGGCAGAACCCGTTGACCCACACCACGCCCCGGCCCCAACCGCCGGTGTCCAGGTGGAGGTCGGTGGGCCGGTCGAGGTCGAACCGGGCGCGCAGGAACACCGGACCCGGCACCGCTCCGGGCACGGGTCTGCGCTCGTCCCCGTCCGGCCACGCCGCCGGTGGCGCGTCGAGGGCGAGCGGGAGCACGTTCCAGCCGGTCAGGGGACGGCCGTCCAGGGTCGCGCCGCCGACGAGGCCCTTGGGTTCCCCGATGCGCGGCCCGTAGTTGACCCGCCCGTGGTCCTCGACCAGGACCGCCAACTCGCCTGCCGCGCGCGGCAGGCCGAGGGCGCGTTGGTGGTGCTCGCGCAGCAGGGCGCCGACCGGTCGGCCGTCCAGGAACACCGAGGCGTGGTCGCGCACCTCGCCGAAGCACAGCACGGCGGGGTCCGAGGCGTCGACCCGCGTGGTCGCCAGCGCCAGCCGCGGCGCGCCGTCCAGGTCGTCGAGGGCGGGCACGGTGTCGTGGCGCTGCCAGGCGGTCGACCGCCGGGCCAGGTCGAGCAGGGCAACGGGATCGGTCAACGCCACCGTGAGCCGCGGTGTCGGTCGCGCGGCGGGCGGCGGCTCGTCGGGCACGTCGTGGTGGCGGGCGATGACCTCGCGGAACGCGTGGTACTTGGCGGTGGGGTTGCCGGCTTCGTCCAGCGGTGCGTCGTAGTCGTAGGAGGTGATGGTCGGCTGGTAGACGCCCTTGTCGTTGGCGCCGCTGGTGAAGCCGAAGTTGGTGCCGCCGTGGAACATGTAGACGTTGACCGAGGCTCCGGCGGAGAGCAGCGCGTCGAGTTCGGCGGCGCTGTCCGCGGCGGGGGTGGTGTGGTGGTGGCTGCCCCAGTGGTCGAACCAGCCGTTCCAGAACTCGGCGCACATCAGCGGACCGGTCGGCTGGTGGCGGCGCAGCGCGGCCAGCCGCTCGACCGCCCGTGAGCCGAAGGACGCGGTCCGGTGCAAGCCCTCCAGGCTGCCCGCCGCCAGCATCTCGTCGGTCGGCTGGTCGATGGTGGTCAGCGGCACGGTGATGCCGGCGTCGCGGGTGTGCTCCGCCAAGGTCTTGAGGTAGGTCCTGTCGTCGCCGAAGGCGCCGTACTCGTTCTCGATCTGCACGAGGATGACGGGGCCGCCGTGCTGGACCTGGAGCGGGGCGACGACGTCGTAGACGCGGTCGAGGTAGGTCTTGACGGCCGCCAGGTAACGGGGTTCGGCGCGGCGGACCCCCACCTCGGGGTCGCGGAACAGCCAGGCGGGCAGGCCGCCGTTGTCCCACTCGGCGCAGATGTAGGGACCCGGGCGGACGATCGCGTGCATGCCGGCGTCGGCGACCAGGCGCAGGAAACGCCCGAGGTCGAGCCCGCCGGTGAGGTCGAAGGTGTCCGGTGCGGGCGCGTGCGCGTTCCAGGCGACGTAGGTCTCGATGGTGTTCAAACCCATGCGCCGGGCCTTGTCGATGCGGTCGGCCCACTGGTCGGGGTGCACGCGGAAGTAGTGCAGGGCCCCGGACAGGATGCGGAACGGCCTGCCGTCGAGCAGGAAGTCGCGCTCGCCGATGCTGAAGTCGGGCACGGGATCGGGTGTTCCTTCCGGGTGTGGCGCGGGTGTGCGCGGTGGGCGGGACGGCCGGTCGGCGGCCGTCCCGCCGTCGAGTCAGCCGTTGACGGTGAAGCCCTGCTGGTTGCCGTAGTCGACGAGCGCCTTCTGCCAGTCGGTCAGGCCGGGGTCCAGGCCGGTGGCCCCGGTGTAGGACTTGCCGACGGTGTCGTTGAAGACGGTGTTGGCGTAGAGCTGGTAGGGCAGGTAGCTCCAGCCTGGCACGACCTGGCCGGCGGCGGCGGTCAGGACCTGGTTGATCTGCTGCCCGCCGAAGTAGGGCGAGGGCTTGTCCTTGAAGGCCGCGGAGTCGAGGTCGGCCTTCGTGGCGGGGAAGCCGCCGCTCTCCAGGAACGGCTTGACGCCGTTGCCGTTGTTGAGCCAGCGCACGAAGGCCGCCGCGAGCGCGGGCTTGGCGCTCTGCTTGAGCACCGACTGCGTGCTGCCGCCGTTCTCCGCGGTCACCGGCGTGCCGCCGTCGTAGGTCGGCATCGGGGCGACGGCCCACTTGCCCGCGCCGCCCGGCACCGAGGACTCCATCACGCCGGGCATCCACGCGCCGGTCGGCAGCGTGGCGATCGTGCCGTCACCCAGCGCCTTGTACCAGGCGTCGCTCCAGCCGGGGATCGAGGAGACCAGCTTCTCCTCGACGAGCTGGTCCCACGCGGCGGTCCACTTCTTCGCGCCCTCGTCCTGGAGGTCGATCTTCACGGACTTGCCGTCCGTGCTGAACGGCTTGCCGCCCGCCTGCCAGATCATGCTGGTCGTGAAGCCCGCGTCACCGGTGTCGTTGGTGATGTACTTGGTCGGGTCGGCGGCGTGCAGCTTCCGGGCCGCTTCGACGTACTCGTCCCAGGTCTTGGGGACGGTGATGCCGTGCTGGTCGAAGAGCGCCTTGTTGTAGAACAGGGCCATGGGGCCGGAGTCCTGGGGCAGGCCGAACAGGCCGCCGCCGACCTTGACCGAGTTCCACGTCGAGGGGGTGTAATCGCCCTCGAACGCCTGGAAGCCGTACTGGCCGAGGTCGACCAGCGAGCCGGTCAGCGCGAACTGGGGGAGTGCCTGGTACTCGACCTGGGCGACGTCGGGCGCGCCGGAGCCGGCCTTGATGGCGTTCTGGAGCTTGGTGTAGTGGTCGTTGCCGGTGCCGGCGTTGACGTAGTTGACCTTGATGTTGGGGAATTCCTTCTGGAACGCCTCGACCTGCGCCTTGGCGGACGGGGTCCAGCTCCAGTAGGTGATCTCGCCCCCGTCGCGCAGGGCGGCGTCGACCGCGTCCTGGGTGCCGGTTGCGCCGCCCGGCGTCGTGCCGCCGCCGTCGCCGCCGGAGGAGCAGGCGGAGAGCACGGTGGCGAGGGCGGTGGCCAGGACTATGGCCACCCGGCTGCGCCTGGTGGGTGACATGGTTGGGGGTCCTTTCGCGGCGGTGGGAGAGGGTTACTGCTTGACGCTGCCCGCGGTCAGGCCCGACTGCCAGAAGCGTTGGAGCAGCAGGAAAGCGATGACGAGCGGGACGATGGTGATGACGGAACCGGTGATCACGAGGTGGTAGATCGGCTGCGCGCCGACACCGGCGGCCTGCGCGCTCCACTGGTTCAGGCCCACGGTGAGCGGGTACCACTCGGGTTTGCTGAGCATGATCAGCGGCAGGAAGTAGTTGTTCCACGTCGACACCACCGCGAACAGCGCGACCGTCACCACACCCGGCGCGAGCAGGCGCAGCGTGACGGTGAAGAAGATCCGCAGCTCGCCCGCGCCGTCGATGCGGGCGGCCTCCAGCAGCTCGTCGGGCACGGCCTCGGTGGTGTAGGTCCACACCAGGTACAGGCCGAACGGGCTGACCAGGGACGGGATGATGATCGCCCACGGCGTGTTGGTCAGGCCCAGGTTGCTGAACATCAGGAACGTCGGCACGGCCAACGCGGTGCCGGGGATCGCGATCGCGCCCAGCAGCACGGCGAACACGGCGCGTCGGCCGCGGAAGCGGTACTTGGCCAGGCCGTAGCCTGCGGCGGTGGCCAGGGCGGTCGCACCGCCCGCGCCAACGACGACGTAGAGCAGGGTGTTGCCCAGCCAGCGCAGGAAGATCCCGTTGTCGTGGGTGAACGTCTGCCCGATGTTGTCGAACAGCGCGAACGTGCCGCCGAAGGCCAGGCCGGACGTCGACAGCAGGTCCTGCTGGGTCTTGGTGGCGCTGATCAGCAACCACGCCAGCGGCACCAGCGTGTAGACCAGGTAGACGGTCATCACCGCGGTCAGCACGCGGGACTTGCGGGGTCGGAGCGGGGACAGGGCCACGGTCCTCACGCACCCTTCCGGGAGCCGCGCAGCTGCACGACGTAGGCGATGATGGCGGTGATGACGCCCATGACGATCGCCACCGTGGCCGAGTAGTTGTACTGCTGGCCGCCGAAGGACAGCGTGTAGGCGTACATGTTCGGCGTGTAGAAGGTGCCGATCACGTTGGGCGCCAACGCCCGCAGGATGTTCGGCTCGTTGAACAGCTGGAAACTGCCGATGATCGAGAAGATCGTCGCGATCATCAACGCGCCCCGGATCGCCGGGAGCTTCACGCTCGCGATCGTCCGGAACGTGCCGGCCCCGTCGATGGCGGCGGCCTCGTACAGGTCGTGCGGCACGACTTTGAGCGCCGAGTAGAGGATCAACATGTTGTAGCCGACGAACTCCCACGTCACGATGTTGCCGATGGACAGCAGGATCCAGTCGCCCGACAGGGGTGCGACCACCTTGTCCCCCAACAGCCTGTTGAGGTCCGCGGTGAGGCCGAAGCTGTCGCCGTAGATGAAGCCCCACATCAGCGTCGCCACCACCGCCGGCACCGCGTAGGGCAGGAACACCACGATCCGGAAGAACCCCGCCGCGTGCAGCCGGGCGCTGTCGATCGCCAACGCCGCCACCAGCGCCAACCCCAACATGACCGGCACCTGGACCACCAGGAACAGCAGCACCCGCAGGAACGACTCCCAGAACTTCCCGTCCCCGAGCACCGCCGCGTAGTTGTCCAGCCCCACGAACTCCGTGCCGCCGAAGAACACCTGCTCGCGGAACAGGCTCAACCACACCGCGTAGACGATCGGCGCCAGGAACACCAACGCGAACACGGCCAGGAACGGCGCGACGAACAGCCAACCCTTCCGGTCGACGCGCAGGCGGCCGACGTTGCGCGCCGGACGTGCCGGACGTGCCGGTGGCGCTTCGACCGGCGCCGAGATGGACGTCATCGTCTCTCCTGTTGACCACGGCGGTGATGTTTACGCAAACATTTGGCGGCCGACGCTAGCTCGTCGGTTCGGGCCTGTCCAGGGGGCGAGGAGACCCGGGGCCCGGTGCGGGTTCCCGACCGGCCCCCCTTGACAGGCTGTCGTCCGGGTCACACACTGGCGCGGCCGCCGGTCATGTTTGCGCAAACATGACGTGTTCCGCAAGGTCCCCTCCACTCGGCACCACTCATGAGGAGATCAACGATGAACTCTTCGCCCACCCGACGCCGACGCTCGTCCCGCGTCGTGGCGGCGGTCGGCTGCGCCTTGGGCGTGGCCGGGCTGCTGACCGCGGCGGCCTCGCCCGCCGGCGCGGACACCAGCGGGTTCAAGGGGGTGAACTGGGCCGACCCGCGCGACAACTACGCCGCCGACGAGGTCGTGCCGTCGGGGTTGTCCAAGTCGGACAGCTACGCCACCACCCACGCCAAGGCGACCGCGGTCATCGGGCAGTTCCAGGCCAAGCTCGGCGCCAACACCGTGCGCCTGCCGGTGAACCCGGCCACCGTCAACGGCCCGTTCTGGAACTCCTACACCGGTGCGATCGACGCCGCCGCGGCCAAGGGGTTCAAGGTCATCCTGGGCTACTGGGAGTCCCCGACGGCCAAGGACGGCCGCATCGACGACACCGCCGCGTTCAACACGATGTGGAACCGGATCACCACGAAGTACGCGGCCAACGGCGCGGTGTACTTCGAGCCGATGAACGAGCCGTTCGGCTACAGCAGCCAGGAGTGGCGCGACGTCGCCGCGGCCTGGTTGACCGCCCGGCCGTCCGTGCCGCGCGGCCGCGTGTTCATCGGCGGCACGGGCTACAGCGAGGACGTCAAGCCGGTGTGCGCGGACAGCCGGCTCGACGGCACCTACCTCGCGCTGCACCAGTACGGTTTCTGGCACAAGGACTGGACCAGCCCGCAGCAGTGGGCCGACGACCTCCGGGCGCGCATCGGCACCTGCGCCTCGCGCACCGTCCTGGACGAGTTCGGCGCCGAGATGACCTCGGGCCTGAACTACAACGGTCCGGTCAACGGCTCCTACGAGGTCGCCTACATCCAGGCCGCGACCGACACCCTGCGCTCGCTGCGCATGGGCTCGGTGTACTGGCCGGGGCTGCGCACCGGTGACAGCTACTCGTTGACCACCCTGAGCGGCAGCGGCGCCAACCTCACCCTGGACGTCACCAACCCCAGCGGGGCCGACCGGCTGCGGTGGGCGTGGGGCGGCGGCGCCACGACGCCGACCGACGGCGTGCTGCGCGGGGCCGGGTCCAACCGGTGCCTCGACGTTCCGGGCGCGAGCCGGACGAACGGCACGGCGCCGACGCTCTGGGACTGCAACGGTGGCGCGAACCAGCAGTGGGCCCACACCGCAGCCCAGGAACTGCGCGTCTACGGCGCCAAGTGCCTCGACGCCGAGGGCGGTGGCGGCACCGAAGCCCGGCTGATCATCTGGGACTGCCACGGCGGCGCGAACCAGAAGTGGACCCTCCAGTCGAACGGCACGGTGACCAACAACCAGTCCGGCCTGTGCCTCGACGTGACCGGCGAGGCCACCGCGAACGGCAGCGCGGTCGGGTTCTGGCACTGCAACGGCAAGCCCAACCAGGTCTGGCGGCGCGGCTGAGGAGCTGACCGGGTTCCCGCCGACGCGGGAACCCGGTCAGGGCAACCGGAAGTCCGCGACCCGGATCGGCGACGGCGTGGCGCCCGACGAGGCCTGTTGGTACTGCACGGACAGGACGCCGTCGACCGCGACGCGCGTCGGGTCGACGTTGACCTCGCCGAACGCGTTCATCGCCGGCCGGTCGAAGAGCAGGGCCCAGTCGGTCCACCCGGAGGCCCTGCTCGCCGCCACGATCCGGCCGCGCGGCATCACCAGGTAGGCGTTGTCGGCGCGGTCGAAGACCAGTTTCGTGCGCTGGGTGCTGTTCGGCGGCACGGGCACCTCACGCTTGGTCCACGTGTCGCCCGAGCGGGTGAGGTGGAAGGTGCGGGCGTGCCGAGCCCGCTGCGCGGCGTAGTCCGACACGCAGCGGGCGAACCGCTCCGGCACGTAGCTGATCACCACGTGCGGCGTGCCGGTCGAGTCCACGGCCTGGCTCTCCTGGTTCATGAGCGCGTGGTCGGGGCCGAGGTGGTCGACGAGGATGCCGGGGGAGGAGACGGCCACGGGCTCCCCGCCGGTCGTGCCCACGACGCCGCCCGCGCCGGTGCGCCAGGTGCGGCCCCGGTCGTCGCTGTGGACGTAACCGGTGTCGTGGTTGGTCAGGCCGCCGGGGGCGCACAGCACGCCCGGGTCGTCCTCACGCCACGTGAAGGCGGCGTGCAGGCGTCCGCGCCGGTCGTAGTCCAGCCCGTGCAAGTACATGTTGCGCCTCGTGGACACGACGCCGTTCGGTCCGGTGTACTCGCCGGTGGCCGAACTCCAGGCGCCCAACCGCCGCCAGGTCCCGTCGTCGTACTCGGCCAGCTCGTTGACGCCGTTGCCGGACCTGCCGGTGCGGTAGCTCAGCTGGAGAACCCCCTCCGGGGTCACCACGAACTGCGGGTACGACAGGTCGCCCAGGTCGACGCCGTCGAGCGTCCGCTGCACCGCGCCGAACGCCGACGCGTTCCAGGGGAGCGGTCGCGTGGTGAGGCCGGGGATCGACTTCACGTAGAAGACGCGGTTGTCGTGCGTGTCCATCGCGACGTGCAGCGTCCCGTCCTGCGGGGAGATGCCGAGCGAGATCACGTTGTGCGAGTCGTCGACGCTCAGCCGGTGCGGCAGCACGACGCTCTCCCACGCGCCGCCGAGCCGCCTGCGTGCCACGACGGCGTTGCGGTCGGCGGTGTACCAGGTCGCGTACTGGTGACCGGCGTGGGTGACGATCGCGTCGCGCTGGAAGGAGTTGTTGTTGACCACGCCGTCGTACGACACGAAGAACAGCGCGGCCGGGTCCAGCATGGTGTCGGACACCAAGGTCGCCCTCGGTCCGATCGCTCGCCCGGTGTCCGACACCATCGCCGGTCCTCTCGTCGGTTCCCCGTGCTCGTCAGCTTGTGCGCGGAGTCGGTCCACCACCGTCCACCGCCGGACGAGCATGTGCGATCGTTTAGGTCGAGTCAAGCACTATTTGATCGTTTACGATCGTTTGGTTCGCGTCTGAGACCGGAGGAGTCGAAGTGGTCGCGGTGCTGTGCGTTGGAGAGACCATGGCCGTGTTCACCCCCGCCGAAGCGGGGCCTCCCGAGGAGGTGCGCACCTGGTCGCGGGGCACCGGCGGCGCGGAGTCCAACGTGGCCTGCGCCCTGGCCGCGCTCGGCGTTCCCGTCGGCTGGGTGAGCGCGGTGGGCGACGACCCGTTCGGCCGGGCGGTCGTCGCGTCCGTGGCGCGGGCGGGTGTGGACGTCTCGCACGTGGCGGTCGACCCGACCCGGCCCACGGGCCTCTACATCAAGGAAGCGGGCCGGACCGGCAGCGCCGTGCGCTACTACCGCGCCGGCTCGGCGGCGTCCGCGCTCGGGCCGGAGGTGGTCGATCGGCTGGACCTGGGCGCGGTGTCGCACGTGCACCTGACCGGCATCACCGCCGCGCTCTCGCCGTCGTGCCTGGCGCTGGTGCACGCCCTGCTGGACCACCCCGGCGTCACGACGTCGTTCGACGTCAACTGGCGGCCGGCCCTGTGGCCCCCGTCGGGGCCGGACGTCCTGCGCTCGCTGGCCGCGAAGGCGGACATCGTCCTCGTCGGCGACGACGAGGCCGAGGCGCTGTGGGGCGTGTCCGCGCCGATCGCCGTCCGCGAGCTGCTGCCCGAACCCGGCACGGTGGTCGTCAAGCAGGGCGCGGCCGGCGCGTCCGTGCTGGCGGCGGGTGCGGAGCCGGTGTTCGAGCCCGCGTTGCGCGTGGACGTCGTCGAACCGGTCGGCGCGGGCGATGCCTTCGCCGCGGGTTTCCTGGCGGGCCGCCTGGCAGGAAACCCGCCCGCGCGCTGCCTCCGGTCCGGTCACCTGGCCGCCGCCGGAGCGCTGTGCACGATGTCCGACGTCGCCGTGCCGCTGCCGCCGGCCGACGTGGCCCGGCTGCTCGTCGCCGATCCGGCCACGTGGGCCGCCGCCCGCGTCAGCGCCGCCGGCGTGCGGTGAGCCGGGAGGATCGGACCGGCGCGTGTGCGGTGATCAGCGCAGTGCTTCCGTACGGGCGCCGGTCGACGCGCGCTCACGCAGTTCGGAGCTGAGGACGACCCGGCGCACGGGCCGGTCGGGGCCCTGTGCCAGGCGTTCCAGCGCCAAGTGCACGGCGGTGCTGCCCACGGCGTACTTCGGCGGTCGCATCGCGGTCAGCGGCGGGTGGGCGAACCTGGCGACCTCGTCGTCGTAGGCGACCACGGACAGGTCGGCGGGCACCCGGATGCCGCGCTCCTCGGCGCGCTGCACCAGCGACACCGCTTCGCGGTCGGAGTGCACGACCAGCGCGGTGGCCTCGTGCTCGGCGCACAGGTCCAGGACCCGGTCGACGTCGACCGCCCATCCCGGCTCGTAGTAGGCGGCCACGCTGACCTCCGGCGCCGGCCGCAGCCCGAGGTCGGTCATCGCGTGGCGCCAGCCGTCGCGGACCTGACCGGACGTGGGGCTGGTCGCGCTGATCGCGAGCCCGATGCCGCGATGCCCCTGGCCGTGCAGGTGGCGGACGGCGAGCTCCGCGCCCGCCGCGTGATCGGTGCGCACGGACTCGACGTGCTGCCGGTACGGGCCGGACACCGCCGAGCGCTCCACCAGGACCACCGGCACGGGCAGGGCCGTCAGCCACGCGAGGAGCTCCTCGGAGCCCGGGCCCAGGGTCGGCGGCGCGACGAGCAACGCGTCGACCGCGCCGCTGCCGATCATCCACTCGACCTGGTGTCGCACGTCGTCGACCTGGTAGGACGCGCCGCGCAGCACGAGCCGCGCGCACTTCTGGTGCGCGGTGTCCTGCGCGCCGCGGATGACCTCGGGCCAGTAGTAGTCCAGCGACGGCACGACCATCCCGATCGCCGGCGTCGAGTCCTCGCCGGTCGCCTCAGCCTGCCCGGCGACCAGCCTGACGCCGCCGTGCACGCGTTCCACCAGCCCTTCGGCGGCCAGGTCGTTCACGTCCCGCCGCACGGTGACCGGCGTGACGCCCATGGCCTGGGCGATGTGCGTGATGCGCACGACGCCCCGGCCCGCCAAGTGCTCCAGCAGCCACTGCCGTCGGGCGGCGGGCAGCATCGCGCCCTTGGCCTCCGCACCCGGTTTGTCCGCCATGACCGCCTGCTCGCCTCGTCATCCTGATCGAAACTGATCGTAACAAGCAAACTGTACAGTCTTGCCCTTCCTTTGTGTCTGAGATTGACTGTTTCCGATCCTCAACTGACTGAAACGAACCGAAGGAAGGCAACGCAACGTGGAGCAGCGCTACGCGACCGCGCCGCAGCAGGTCCCGTCCATGACCACGGACGACCTGCGACGGCACTACCTGGTCGAAGACCTGTTCGCCGACGGCGAGGTGCGCGCGGTGCACAGCCACCACGACCGGGTCGTGCTGGTGGGCGCGCTGCCGCGCGGCGGCCCGCTGCACCTGCCCGCGTTCCCGGAGCTGAAGTCGGAGCGGTTCTTCGACCGCCGCGAAGCCGGGATCGTCAACGTGGGCGGACCGGGCACGGTGACCGTCGACGGCGAGGAGCACCGGCTCGCGCCGACCGCCTGCCTGTACGTCGGCCGCGGCGCCGAGGAGGTGTCGTTCGCCTCCGACGACGCCGACGCGCCCGCCGCCTTCTACCTGTTCTCCGCGCCCGCGCACACCTCCTACCCGACCGTGCTGGTGGAGCCGGGCGCCGGCACCGTGCGCGAGCTGGGCGACCCGCTGACGTCGAACCGCCGGACGCTGACCCAGTACATCCACGAGAACGGCGTCCGCAGCTGCCAGGTCGTGATGGGCGTGACGACGCTGCACCCCGGCAGCATGTGGAACACCATGCCCGCGCACACCCACGAGCGCCGCATGGAGGTGTACCTCTACTTCGGCCTGCCCGAGGACGCCCGCGTCGTGCACCTGCTCGGCGAGCCGAGCGAGACCCGGCACCTGGTCGTGGCCGACCGCCAGGCGGTGATCTCGCCGCCGTGGTCCGTGCACAGCGGGGTCGGCACCGCCGCGTACAGCTTCGTCTGGGCCATGGCGGGCGAGAACCAGGCGTTCGACGACATGGACCCGCACCCCGCGGCGGCACTGCGATGACGCCGGAGGTGGCCGGCCTGCTCGACCTGACCGGCAAGACCGCCGCCGTCACCGGTGCGACGCGCGGCATCGGGCTCGCCGTCGCACGGCTGCTGGCCGCCGCGGGCGCGGACGTGGTCGGCGTCGGCGCGTCCATGCCCGAGGGCGACAGCCCGGCACGGGCCGCGGTCGAGGGCGAGGGCCGGGTGTTCACCCCCGTGCGGACCGACTTCGCCGATCACGCGCAAGTGGCGGAGCTGGGCGCGCTGCTGGCCGGCCGGGGCGTGGACGTGCTGGTCAACAACGGCGGCACGATCCGCCGCGCGCCCGCCGCCGAGCACAGCGACGCCGACTTCGACCACGTGATCGACGTCAACCTGCGCGCCACCTGGACGCTGTCGCGGGACGTCGGCCGCGCGATGCTGGCCCGCGGCTCGGGCCGGATCGTCAACATCGCGTCGATGCTGAGCTTCCAGGGCGGTGTCACCGTGCCCGGCTACACGGCGTCGAAGTCCGCGGTGGCCGGCCTGACCAAGGCCCTGGCCAACGAGTGGGCCCACCGCGGCGTCAACGTCAACGCCGTCGCGCCGGGCTACGTCGCCACCGACAACACCGGCGCCCTGCGGGCGGACCCGGACCGCAACCGGTCCATCCTCGAACGCATACCGGCGGGGCGCTGGGCCGAACCGGAGGACATCGCGGGCGCGGTGCTGTTCCTGTGCTCCCGCGCGGCCGACTACGTCCACGGCGTCGTCCTCCCGGTCGACGGCGGCTGGTTGGCGCGGTAGGTGCGGTCAGCCGGGTGGGGGGACCGACGAGCCGCGCACGCGCAGGGACGGGGTGATCACCACCCGGTGCGACGGTCGGTCCGGGTCCCGCAGCCGCGCGGCCAGCAGCGACACCGCCGCCCGGCCGATGGAGCGCCGCGCCGGGCGCACGGCGGTGAGCGCCGGCGTGAACAGCGCCGCCACCTCGTCGTCGTAGGCCACCACCGACAACCCGGACGGCACCTGCACGCCGCGCTGCTCGGCGCGCTGGACCAGGGCCATCGCCTCGGTGTCGGCGTGCACGAGCACCGCCGTGGTGCCGGTCGCGGCCAACCCGTCGAGCACGTCGTCCAGCGCCGTGTCCCACCCGGCCGTGCCGGGCGTCGGGATCGAGGTGTCCACGGTGGACCCCGGGTCGAGGCCGGTCTCGGCGCACGTGTCGAGCCAGCCCCGGCGCACGTGCGGGGAGGTCGGGCTGTTCTCGCTGGTCACCAGGCCGACCTTGCGATGGCCCAAGGACACGAGGTGGTGCACGGCCATGGCCGCGCCCAGGGCGTGGTCGGACACCACCGACTCCACGACGGCCTGGCGCGGGCCGACCGTCGCCACGCGCTCGACGAGCACGACCGGGGTGTCGATGGTGCTCAGCCACTCGATCGTGGCCGCCGCCGACGGCGCGGTCAGGCTCGGCGCGGCGATCAGCCCGCACACGTCCTCGTGGTCCAGCAGGCGCTCCAGCTGGGGCCGGTCGTCGGCGCTCTCGTAGGACGAACCCCGGAGCAGGATCCGCAGCCCGTTCGCGGACGCCTCCTCCTCCGCGCCGCGGACCACTTCCGGCCAGTAGTAGTCGAGCGAGGGGACCAGCATGCCCGCGGCGCCGACGTGCGCGGGCTCCGCCGGGGCGTCCGACGGCCGGGCCGCGGGCGGCAGGAGGTCCGCGGTGGGTAGCGTGGCACCGCCGTGCACCCGGCGCAGGAGGCCCTCGCCGTCGAGGTGGGCGATGTCGCGGCGCAGCGTCACGGCGGTGACGCCCATCTTCTCGCTGAGGTCGGAGATCCGGACCGTGCCGTCCCGGCGCAGCGCCTCCAGGATCGACGCGTGCCTCCTGGCGGCGAGCGTGCGGGCCTCGGGGTTCACGACGCGTCCGCCGCGGTGGCGCGGGGCGACGGCGCCGTGGCGTGGAGCCCGCGTCCTGTGGTCGGCCGGGCCGTCACCCGCTTCGCGCCGGTCGCACCGTCCCCCATCCGCGCTTTCGTCACCGCAGGTCCTCTCGTCGTTGATCGTGACCCCAATTATGTGGGCGACTCGCCGTGACACCCCACGGCGACCGGCCGGTCCGCGCGCGGCGCCCCGTGCGGACGCGTGCGAAGAGCGATCATGTGAGTCTTGACACGATCGCTCGTGAACGTATTTACTGCTTAACAGGCAAAGCGATCAAAAACGAAAGTAACTGTGCACCGTTTGATCGAACGCCTTCGACGCTGAAGGACGAGTCACATGCCGCCGGAACCCCTGTTGAGGGCCGCCGCACCACCGACCCCGATCGCGGGGTGGACCCGCGAGGAGTGGGCGGGCACAGCCGACGCCATGCTGCGCGCGGTCCGCCCCTTCGCCTCACCCGGTCACGCGCGGATCACCCTGCCCGGACCGGCCGGCGGCTACGGGACCGACGTGGACGGCCTGGAGGGCTTCGCCCGCACGTTCCTGCTCGCGGCTTTCCGGATCGCGGGCGAACGCGGAGCCGACCCGGGCAACCTCGCCGAGTTCTACGCCGAGGGCATCGCGACGGGCACCGACCCGTCGTCCCCGGACCGCTGGGTGCGCTTGGACGAGCACGCGCAGGCCAAGGTCGAAGCCGCCTCGCTGGCGCTCGCCCTCGACCTGACCCGCCCGTGGCTGTGGGACCGCCTCGACCCGGCCGTCCAGGAGCGGGTCGTCGCCTACCTCTCGCCCGCCGTGGGCGACCCGACCTACCCGCGCATCAACTGGGTGTGGTTCCGGCTGGTGGTGCAGGCGTTCCTGCGGTCGGTCGGCGGTCCCTGGTCGCCCGAGGACGTCGCCGAGGACCTCGCCACCCACGACGGCTTCCTCCGCGAGGACGCCTGGATGGCGGACGGCCACGAGCGCGCGTTCGACCACTACGTCGGCTGGGCGCTGCACGTCTACCCGCTGCTGTGGTCGCGGATGCCCGGCGCGGCCGGCTTCGCCGAGGCGCGCCGCGAACGGGACACGGCGTTGCTCGACCGCTTCCTGCTCGACGCCGTCAGCCTGGTCGGCGCGGACGGGTCGCCGCTCGTGCAGGGCCGCAGCCTGACCTACCGGTTCGCCGCCGCCGCCCCGTTCTGGGCAGGCGCCCTCGCCGAGGTGCCGTCCACGCCACCCGGGGTGCTGCGCCGGGCGGCGACGAGCGTCGTGCGCCACTTCGTCGACCGGGGCGCGCTCGACGAGCACGGCCTGCTGTCCCTCGGCTGGCACGGGCGGTGGCCGCGCATCGCGCAGGCGTACTCGGGTCCGGGCTCGCCGTACTGGGCGGTGAAGGGCATGCTCGGGTTGGCCCTGCCCGCCGACCACCCGGTGTGGCTGGCCGAGGAACTGCCGCTGCCGGTCGAGCGGGGCGACTACGTGCGGGCGATCAAGGCGCCGGGCTGGCTGGTGAGCGGCACGGTCGCGGACGGTGTGGTGCGGGTCGTCAACCACGGCACGGACCACGCGGTCCCCGGTGACACCAGGGGCGACTCCCCGCTCTACGCCCGCTTCGGCTACTCCACCGCGACCAGCCCGTTGCTCGACCGCGACAGCTGGGCCGACCCGCACGACCAGGCCGTCGTGCTGGTCGACGCCGACGGTCGGACGTCCCACCGGTCCGGCATGGCGGTCGGCGCCACCGAGGTGGTCGACGCGCACGGCCTCACCGTGGGCGTCGGATCCTCGTCCGGTGTCGTGCGCTGGTTGGAGCCCGACGAGGCGCAGCAAGGTCACGGATCCGGCTGGTCGGGCCGCCACCACGACGCGGGCGCCGTCACCGTGCGCTCGTTCGTCCGCGGTGCGTGGGAAGTCCGCCTGGTCCGCGTGGACGCCGTCGCCGAGGACCGCCCACCGGTGGCCCTGAGGCTGTCCGGGTGGGCCGTCGCGGGCGCGGGCGTCGACCTCCGGTCCACCGAACCGCCGTGCGCCCGGGGCGACGACGGCACGCGCTCGACGCTGACCGTCCTCTTGGGGCAGACCACCGACTCGGGTGTGTCCACGCACGAGGACGCAGGCCCCCTGGGACCGGTCGCCGCGGTCCCGTGGGCCCAGTTCCCCGTCGTGCCCGGCGAGTGGTTCGCCGTCCTGCTGGACCTGGCGCGCGGCGCCCGCCCCTGGTCCGTCGAACCCGAGGTCCGGCTCGACCCCGGGCCGACGACCTGGGTCACCACCCGGTGGCCCGACGGCGCGCGCACCCGCGTCGCGCTGTCCTGACCGGCGGGCACCCCACCCGCGCTGCCCGTTCTCCCCGTGGCTCGACCAGGAAGTGAAGGACCATGCGACACCGCCATCCCAAGTGGACCGCCATCGCGGCCGCCGTCACCGCCCTCACGCTCACCGCCTCCGCCTGCGGCGCCGACGAACCCGCCGACAGCGGCGGCCCGGTCACGCTGACGATGAGCGCGTGGAGCCTGAACTCCACCCCCGAGTTCAAGAAGCTCGCCGAGTCGTTCCAGGCGCAGAACCCGGACGTGAAGATCGAGTTCAAGGAGTACGACGCCACCAACTACGACACGCAGCTGACCGCGGACCTGGCCGCCGGCAGCGGGCCCGACCTCTACATCCTCAAGAACCTCAAGAACTTCATCACCTACCAGGCCGGCGATCAGCTGCTGGACGTGTCGGACGTCGCCGGTGGCCTCGGCGACAAGGTCAACGGCCTCGGCAACTACAAGGTGGACGGTGTCACCTACGCCGTGCCCTACCGCCAGGACTCCTGGTACCTCTACTACAACAAGGACCTCTTCACGGCGGCGGGCGTGACGCCGCCCGACGAGACGTGGACGTGGACGGAGTACGAGAAGGCCTCGGCGGACCTGGCGGCGGGCCTGAAGGCCGCGGGTTCCCCGGCCAAGGCCGCCTACCAGCACGTCTGGCAGTCGACGGTGCAGGGCCTCGCGCTGGCCCAGACGTCGGGCGCCGACCTCGGCAGCGGTGACTACGGCTACCTGGCGCCCTACTACAAGCGCGCGCTGGAGCAGCAGCAGGCCGGCGCGCAGGTGGACTACGGCACGGCCACCACGAACACCCTCCAGTACCAGGCGCAGTTCGGCACCCAGCAGGCCGCGATGATGCTGATGGGCAGCTGGTACGTCGCTACCCTGCTCGCGCAGCAGAAGTCCGGCGCCGCGCAGTCGTTCCAGTGGGGCTTCGCGCCGGCGCCCCAAGCCGACGCGGGCGCCAAGGACAAGCCGATCACGTTCGGCGACCCCACCGGCATCGGCGTCAACGCCGCCATCGACGAGGGCAAGACCAAGGCGGCCAAGGCGTTCCTGACCTTCGCCGCGGGCGAGGGCGCGGCCACCGCGCTCGCCTCCATCGGCATCACGCCCGCGACGCTGACCGACCCCGTGGTCCAGGCGTACTTCGCCGTGCAGGGCATGCCGGCGGACGAGCTGTCCAAGTTCACCTTCACCACGCACGACACCCGTGCGGAGAACCCCGTCTCGGCGCAGACCGCCGCGTTGCAGAACATCCTGCAGGAGACGCACTCGGCGATCATGTCCGGGAGCACGCCGGTGGACGAGGCGCTGACCAAGGCGGGCGAGCGGGCCCGCAGCGAGGTCCTCGAGTCCAAGTGACCGCTCGGCGCGGGCTCGGCGTCCCCGAGCCCGCGCCACCACCAGCACACCACCTACGCAGGAGCACAGAGAGCCGATGAGCACCACGACGGTCGGCGGTCCGCGCAGCGCGGACCGGACGAAGCGGTGGTACCGGGCGCGCCGGTCACTGCAGGGCGCGTCGTTCGTCCTGCCGAACTTCCTCGGCTTCGGCCTGCTCACCCTGGGCCCGGTCGTCGCCCTGTTCTACATCTCGTTCACCAACTGGAACGTCTTCGGCACCGCCAAGTGGATCGGGCTGGACAACTTCACCCGCCTGCTCGGTGACGCGAGCTTCCACCGGGCTCTGCTCAACACGCTGTACTACTCGGCGTTCCACATCCCGCTCACGCTCGCGCTGTCGCTGGGCCTTGCGCTGTTGCTCAACCGGAAGCTGCGCGGCGTCGCGTTCTTCCGCACCGCCGCGTTCTTCCCGTACGTCACCTCGATCGTGGCCATCGCCATCGCGTGGAACCTGCTGTTCAGCCGCGACGCGGGCCCCGTCAACCAGATCCTCGGCCTGTTCGGGGTGGACGACCCGCCGGGCTGGACCGCGTCCTCGACCTGGGCGATGCCCGCCGTGATCATCGTCGGGATCTGGCGAGAGATGGGCTACTACATGCTGCTCTTCCTCGCGGGGTTGCAGACCGTGCCGCCGGAGCTGCACGAAGCCGCCCGGATCGACGGCGCGAACGCCTGGCAGCGCTTCCGCAACGTGACCCTGCCGTGCCTGCGCCCCACGACGTTCTTCGTCACGGTGATGCTCACCATCGGCAGCTTCAAGGTCTTCGACCTGATCCTCGTGATGACCAACGGCGGTCCGGGCCAGTCGACGCTGGTGCTGTCCCAGTACATCTACCAGAAGGGCCTGGTGGAGAACCGGTTCGGCTACGCCTCCGCGATCTCCGTCGTGCTGTTCGCGCTCTGCATGGTGGTCACGATCGTGCAGTTCGCCGTCAACCGGAGGAGGAACGCCTGATGGCCGCGCCGCGCACACTGCCAGACCTCGCCGCGCCCGGGACGGTCGGCGCCGGGCCCGCCGCGCCGCCCGAGCGGAGCGGCACGCGGTTCCCCGCGCCGGGCAGGATCCTGGGCTACGCCGTCCTCGTGGTGGCGGCGGCCGGGCTGCTGCTGCCGTTCTTCTGGATGGTCTCGTCCTCGCTGAAGACCGCCAACGGCGTCTTCTCCGTCCCCGTGACCTGGTTCCCGGACTCGCCGCAGTGGGCGAACTACGTCGAGATCTGGCGGATCTCGGACATGCTGGTGTGGTTGAAGAACACCGTCTTCCTCTCGGTGGTCGTCACCGTGCTCCAGCTGTTCACCGGCAGCTTCGCCGCGTACGGGTTCGCCAAGGCCCGCTTCCCGGGGCGCAACCTGCTGTTCCTGCTCTACATCGGCACGATCGCGGTGCCGTGGCAGGCGTACATGATCCCGCAGTTCATCATGATGTCCGAGGTGGGCCTGACCAACACGCCGTGGGCCGTCATCGCCCTCCAGGCGTTCAGCGCCTTCGGCGTGTTCCTGATGCGGCAGTACTACCTGACCATCCCCGACGAGCTGTGCGAGGCCGCCAGGGTGGACGGCCTCAGCGAGTACGGCATCTACTTCCGGATCATGCTGCCGCTGTCCGTGCCCGCCCTCGCCAGCCTGGCCCTGCTCACCTTCGTCACCACCTGGAACGACTACCTCGGTCCGCTGATCTACCTGCGCGACCCGGACCTGTGGACGATCCAGCTGGGGCTGAAGTCGTTCGTCAGCGAGTACAACGCCGAGCACGCGTTGATCATGACCGGCTCGGTGCTGTCCGTGGTGCCGATCGCGGTGGTGTTCCTCCTCGGGCAGAAGTACTTCGTCCAGGGTGTCGCGACCAGCGGGCTGAAGGGCTGACGACCGTGTCGCACGAGATCTACGCGCGGGTGTTCACCACCGCCTACGCGCTGCTGGCCACCAGTGCGCTCGTGGTGGGCACGAGCGCGCCGTTCCTGGCCGTGCTGCTGTTCACCCCGGTCACGGCCAGCTGGCCGTTGCTGGTGCTGACCGCGCCGTTCGTCGGCCCGGCCTTCGCCGCCGCGCACGCCGTGTTCGGCTCGACCGCGCGGGACGACGGCGCACCGGTCGTGCGCGGTTTCCTGCGCGCCTGGCGCCGGCACGCCCGCCGGTCCGTGATCGTGGCCGGCGCCGCGTCCGCCCTCCTGGTCGTGCTGGCGGTGGACATCCGCGCGGCGTGGGGCACACCCGTCGGCGCCGTCGCGATCCCCGTCCTGGCCGTGCTCGCGGTGCTCACCGCGGTGACCGCGCTGGTGGCGCTCACCGGCGTGGTCGAGCACCCCGACGTGCCGCTGCGGCGCCTGGTGCGGGCCTGCCTGTTCCTGGCGCTGCGCCGCCCGCACCTCACCGCGGTCTCGCTGGTGGCGCTGTGGGTGCTGGCGGCGGCCGTCGGCGCCCTGCCCGTGCCGGCGCTCGCCCTGCTGACCGGCCCGGCGCTGTACGTCGTCTGGGTGGGCAGTCGCGCGACCCTCCGGCCGCTCCGCGTCGTCCCGGGCCCCGGGCCCGACCCGCGTTCTGTCGCGGCGCGCTGACCCGCGCCCGCTGTTCCGTCACCCGTTCTGAGGGAGAACCATGTCCGCGGAAGCAGACCGCGCCGCACCGACCACCGACCACCTGGCCGCGGCCTGGAACGCCGCCCTGGCGACCGTCAGGGGCAACATCGCCGACTTCACCGCCTGGTACCCGGACGACACGACCACCGCCGGCGCGTACCGGCCGCGCACGGCCCGCGACGGCCAACCCGAGGGGGCGAACGTCGGGTGGACCACCGGCTTCTGGCCGGGGATGCTGTGGCTGGCCTGGGAGGCCACCGGCGACGACGCCGTGCGGCGGGCCGCGCGGCTCCAGGTCGACAGCTTCGAGGACCGGGTCCGGCGCGAGATCGACCTGGACACCCACGACCTCGGGTTCCTCTACACGCTGTCGTGCGTGACGCCGTACCGGCTGCTGGGGGACGCGCGGGCACGTGAAGCCGCGCTGAAGGCCGCGAACCACCTGATGGACCGCTTCCTGGAACCCGCGGGCATCCTGCAGGCCTGGGGCGACCTGGAGAACCCGCTGCAACGCGGTCGCACGATCATCGACAGCCTGATGAACGTGCCGCTGCTGTACTGGGCGGCCGAGACGACCGGCACGCCGTCGTTCTTCGACGCCGCCATCCGCCACACCGAGCAGCTGCGACAGCACGTCATCCGCCCGGACGGCACCACGTTCCACACCTACTACTGGGACCCGGAGACCGGCGAGCCGCTGCGCGGCGGCACCGAGCAGGGCCACCAGGACGGCTCCTGCTGGGCACGCGGGCAGGCGTGGGGCATCTACGGGTTCGCCCTCGGCTACCGGCACGCGCGGCGGGAGTCGTTCCTCGACGCGGCCAGGCGCTGCGCGGACTACTTCCTCACCCGCCTGCCGGAGGACCGCATCGCCTACTGGGACCTGGTGTTCGACGACGGCAGCGGGGAGGAGCGCGACTCCTCGGCCGCCGCCATCGCCGTGTGCGGCCTGTACGAGCTCGCGGACCACGTGGGCGACCGGGACGCCGCCCTGCGCTACCGCGCCGAGGCCGACGCCATCCTGGACAGCCTGGCCACCGCGTACTCGACCGCGCACGACCCCGGCGCCACCGCGCTGCTCCTGCACGGCGTCTACGACAAGCCCAAGAACGTCGGGGTGGACGAGGGCAGCCTCTGGGGCGACTACTTCTACCTGGAAGCCCTGAGCCGGCGGCTGCGGTCCGACTGGCGCAGCTACTGGTGACGTGACGGGGGGTGGGCGTCGTCGAGCGCCCACCCCCACGTCGTCAGCTGGTCAGCCGGAACGTGGCGTCCGCGCGACCCGTCGCGTCGGTGATCTGGTCGAGCCGGAGCTGGTAGGCGTAGTGCCGGAGGTACCGGTCCGGGTGGTTGTAGGACTGGAACGACGACCAGGACGACGAGGCGAGCCCGGCCACCTGGCGGAACGTGGCGTCGGCCTTGAACGTCGCGCTGCCGTCGTCCGCCGCCAGCACGAAGTCGTAGTTGTTGTGCCGCAGGTAGTAGCCCGGGTAGTTGACCGACTGGAACGACACGGTCCCGGAGCCCGCCAGACCGGGCATCACCCGGAACTGGGCGTCCTGGGCGGGGCTGACGTTCGGGTCGATGCGCACGTCGAAGTCGGCGTGGCGCACGTACCGGTCCTGGAAGTTGTAGGACTGGATGCGGTTGACCGGGGTGGTCGTGCCCCACTTGGCCAGGACTCGGCTCTCCTCGGCGGCGGTGAGGTTGAGGATCGAGCCGTGCCGCTTGCGGGTGGCGCCCAGGTTGTAGTCCGTGCGGGTGGTGAAGTTGCGGGTGCTGCCCAGGTTGGTCGACGTGATCGGCATGTACCCGCGGCCGGTGGCGTACTGGTCCAGCCACAGCGCCCACTCGTTGCGGCCGTTGAACTGCATCCACATCGGACCTTCGACCACGTTGCCGCCGCCGGTGCCGTTGGAGATGCCCATGTGCGAGAGGTTGCCGATGGTGGTCCACGAGCCGAGGATCGAGTTGCTGCCCTCGACGGTGATGTGGCCGTCGGCGGAGGCCCGGTAGTAGCGGTAGCCGCCGACGCTGCCGGGCGATTCGACGATCTGGGTGTCGATGATGCCCTGGCCCGCGCCGCGGTCGATGTAGAGCACCGGCGAGGTGACGGTCCGGAAGTCCCTGGTGCGCACGTAGTAGATGCGGTGCTTGGTGACGCCGTTGAGCGGCGCGTTGGTCGCCCAGTAGACGACGTACTCGCCGGACGCGGGGTCGTAGATGGCCTCCGGCGCCCAGGCGTTGCCCGCGCCGGAGATGCCGGACGCGACGTTCAGCAGCCGTGGCGCGGACCAGGTGACCAGGTCGGTCGACTCCCACACGACCAGGGACTTGCTGCCCCGGTTGGCGGCGTCGGACCACGACGTGCCGCTCGCGATGCGCAGGTCGGTGGCGATGATCCAGTACCGGTCGCCGGCGGGTGAGCGGACGAGCGCGGGATCGCGCACGCCGCGCGTGCCGACGGTGGACAGCAGCACGGGCGCGCCGTTGTTCAGGTCGGTCCAGCGCAGGCCGTCGCGGCTGTGCGCGAGGTAGATCTGCTCGCCGGTCGAGTGCTCGCCGGTGAAGTGCGCCATCAGGTAGCCGGTGAACGGCTCCAGAGCCTCGGCGCGCCGGTCGGTCGTCACCGACCAGGAGGTGAACAGCAGGGCGACGGCGGCGACCAGCGCGCCGATCCTCGTCAGTGTTCGTGGCACGGGTGATCTCCCTTGATCACGGGGGTGGTTCACGATCGGGGCGGTGCGGTGCTCGGCGGCGTGGGTGAGCGCTAACAACGCGTGCGGGCACCCGGGAGTAGCTGTGAGCACCCTCACGCTTCAGCGGCGAGTATGTTAGATGTTCGCGTTAACATCAAGGGGCGGCGTGGGCCTTCGCGCCACAGGCGGGGTGCGGGGGCGGGCGCTGGGGGACGCGAGCGCTCTGCGGCACTTTCGACGGCGACTCGTGCGCGTGCGGCGGACGGGTGGTCGACATCCCCGACGCCCGGTCCGGCGAGACGCCCGCACCTGTGCGATGTGCCAGGGGGCTTGACAGGGGCCGGACAATAGAAAATCGGCGTGCGCTCCGAAGTGGACTGGAGAACCCGCCGAACCTAAGACCACGTTAGCGCTGTGAGGGGCATGTGTCAACTCAGGGGTACGAAGAGGAACTGCGGTCCGAGCGGGGCTACGTGGCCGGGCTCTACCGGCGGCTGGACGCCGAACGCGCGCGGGTGAAGGTGGAGTTCGACGCCGCGCTGCGCGGCACCGGCGGCACGCCCATGGAACGCGACGTCGAGGTGCGCACGCTGGCCAAGGAGGCGAAGCGGCTGGACGTGGCCGACAACGGGCTGTGCTTCGGCCGGCTGGACACCCTCACGGGCGAGCGCTCGTACATCGGGCGGATCGGGCTGTTCGACGAGGACGACGAGTACGAGCCGGCGCTGCTCGACTGGCGCGCGCCGGCGGCGCGCGCGTTCTACGTCGCCACCGCCGCGAACCCGGAGAACATGCGCCGGCGCCGCCAGTTCCACACCCGCGGTCGCCTGGTGGCCGATTACACCGACGAGGTGCTCGGCCGGCCCGACGGCGGCGAGCGGGGTGACGCGGCCCTGCTCGCGGCGGTCAACGCGCCGCGCGGCGAGGGCATGCGCGACATCGTGGCGACGATCCAGGCCGAGCAGGACGAGATCATCCGGCTCGACCACCCCGGCGTGCTGGTGATCGAGGGTGGACCGGGCACCGGCAAGACCGTGGTCGCGCTGCACCGCGTCGCGTACCTGCTCTACACCCAGCGCGAGCGGATGGAGCGGCACGGTGTGCTGGTGGTCGGGCCCAACCCGGCGTTCCTGAACCACATCGGCCGCGTGCTGCCGTCGCTCGGCGAGTCCGACGTGGTGTTCATGACGCCGGGCGACCTGGTGCCCGGACTGCGCGTCACGGCCGACGACACGCCCGAAGCCGCCCGGCTCAAGGGCTCGCTGAAGATCCTGGACGTGCTCGCGGCGGCGGTCGCCGACCGGCAGCGGCTGCCGGAGGAGCCGGTGACGCTCGAACTGGGTGGCGGCACGGCGCGGATCGACGCCGCCACCGCGGAGTGGGCCAGGGAGGAGGCGCGCGCGAGCGGGCTGCCGCACAACGAGGCCCGCGCCGTGTTCGGCGAGATCATCACGTACGTGCTGACCGAACGGGCGATCGGCAGGCTCGGCAAGGGTTGGCTGACCCGGGACAACAAGGAAGCCTGGGAACGCGTGCGGGCGGACCTGGTCAAGGAGCTCGCGGAGGACGACGGGTTCGTCGCCGTGCTCGACGAGCTGTGGCCGGTCCTGACGCCGGCCTCGCTGCTGGCCTCGCTGTACACGTCAGCCGAACGGTTGCGGGCGGCCGGCGCCGACCAGGCGTTGTGGCGTGCCGACGGCGAGGCCTGGACGGTGTCGGACGTGCCGTTGCTCGACGAGCTGGTCGACCTGCTCGGCCGGGACCAGGCGGCCGACGACACCGCCGAGCGCCGGCGCAAGGCCGAGGCCGAGTTCGCCGAGGGCGTGCTCGACAGCCTGCACGGCCGCCAGGACTCGATGGACGACGAGGACCACCTGTACGCCACGGACCTGCTGTACGCCGAGGACCTGGCGGACCGGGTCCTCGAGCGCGACACGCGTGAACTCGTCGAGCGCGCCGCCGCCGACCGCGACTGGACCTACCGGCACGTCGTGGTCGACGAGGCGCAGGAACTGTCCGAGATGGACTGGCGGGTGCTGATGCGGCGCTGCCCCGGCCGGTCGTTCACGGTGGTCGGCGACCTCGCGCAACGCCGGTCCGAGGCCGGTGCGACGTCGTGGGACGCGATGCTGGAGCCGTACGTGCCCGGCCGCTGGGTCTACCGGGCGCTGACGGTGAACTACCGCACGCCGGCGGAGATCATGTCCGTCGCCGCCGCCCTGCTCGCCGAGTTCGCGCCGTCGGTCCAGCCGCCGGAGTCGGTGCGCGCGTGCGGCGTGCGGCCGTGGTCGAGGCGGGTCGCGGAGGACGAGCTGCCCGCCGCCATCGAGGAGTTCGTCCGGGACGAAGCCGGTCGCGAGGGCACCAGCGTGGTGATCGGGCCCGTGGGCGTGGCGGGCACCGTGCCCGCGTCGGAGACGAAGGGCCTGGAGTACGACGCCGTCCTGGTCGTCGAGCCGGAACGGATCCTCGCCGAGGGCCCGCGTGGCGCCGCCGAGCTCTACGTCGCGCTCACCCGCGCCACCCAGCGCCTCGGCGTCCTGCACCAGGACCCGCTGCCGCGGGCCCTGGCCGGTCTCGCGGAGATCGGGACGCCGGCAGGCGCCGGCGGTGGGCGGTCGGCCTAGCGGTTCGCGTGCGGCCGGCCCGGCTCCGAGGGCCGGCCGCGGACGCCCTGGTGCCTGATCGCCGGTCGGCCCACGATCGCGGCACGTCGCTTCCCGACCGGGTGGTCCGGTCCGGATCGGCACGGGGAGCGCGGACCGTGCGGCACAACCGGTGCAGGGCTCGACCGGGAGGGCGGGGGAAGTGCGTGCGGGAGACGCGTGGTGCCGACCGGGTGCGCGCTGCTGATCCTGGCGCAGGTGGGGGCCGGGGAGGAGCCGCCGTTCGCCGACGGCGGCTCCCACCACGGGGTGAGCCTCAGTTGTTCGACGCGGGCACCGCGGGCGGTATGAAGTCGGTCGCGCCGCGCTCCAGGCTCTCGGGCAGGGACGCCCGGTAGATCGGCATCGCGGCGGCCGTGGTGACGATCGCGACCGCGACGAGGATCGCGAACAACTCCGGTGTCACCATGTCGTGCGCGAGGCCGATGTTGATGAAGATCAGGATCATCAGCCCCCTGGCGTTCATCAGCCCGCCGACCGCCGACGCGTAGCGCCACGAGAAGCCCTGGGCGCGCACCACCACCGCGCAGCCGAGGTACTTGCCCGCGAACGCGGCCGCCATGATCACCGCGAGCGGCCACCACAGGGCGCCGCCCGCGCCGAACCCCGACACCTGCGTGTTCAACCCGCTGAACGCGAAGAACACCGGCAGCAGCAGGATGGAGTTCAGGTCGGTGAGCCGCGTCTCCAGCTCCCGGCGCACGATCGCCGACTGCGGCATCGCCAGGCCCGTGATGAACCCGCCGAACACCGAGAACACGCCGATGAAGTCGGTGAACCACCCGGCCAGCAGCACGACGAACAGCACGAGCGCCATCACGTCGCGGCTCATCCGGCCCTCGCGCTCCACCCGCGCGCCCAGCCGGGCGAACAGGTTGCGCCCCACCGTGAGCATCAGCAGCGCGAACACCGCCGCGCCCGCCACCGTGCTCACCGCGTCGAACGGGCTGCCCGCCGCCGCGACCGCGATGATCACCGCCAGGATCACCCACGCCGCCGCGTCGTCGATCGCCGCCGCGACCAGCGTGAGGCCGCCGATGGGCGTGTTGGCGATCCCGCGCTCCTGGAGGATCCGCGCCAGCATCGGGAACGCGGTGATCGACAGCGCGCCGCCGACGAAGAGCATGAACTCCCACCGGGTCGTGCCGTCCGGGCTCAGCGAGCCGAAGAACAGCGCCGCCACCGCCGCGCCCAGCGCGAACGTCGGCACGATGCCCGACGCCGCCAGCGCCGAGGCCCGACGCATGTTACGCCCGGCGGCCAGGCCGTGGTCGAGCGAGGATCCGACCAGGAACATGTAGAACGTCAACCCGATCGTGCTCAGCACGTACAGGGTGTCCTTGACGTCCGAGGGGAAGATCTGGGCCTGCACCCCCGGCGCGACGGCGCCCAGCAGGGCCGGCCCGAGCAGCACGCCGGCGACCATCTCGCCGACCACCCTGGGTTGCTTGACCGCCATGGCGACGCGCCCGCACAGGGTCGTCGCGGCGAGCACGACCGCGAGCGCGGCGAACACCTTCAACGCGAACTGGATCTGGTTCACTCGGCGATCTCCTGGGTGGAAGGCGGCTCTCGCCGCAGCGGACGACCCTGGCTGTCGTGCGTGTCGAAGTAGCGCCCGGCCAATCGCAGCCGGTGGGCGTGCAGGACCATGACCGTGCCGAGCACGAGCTGGACGACGCTGCGCCACACGTCCTCCCACCGGTCCCGCACCCGCAGGAACGCGCCGAGCACGGCGAGGCGGCGCGGCGGCAGCGGCTCGTCGGCCCGGACCAGCAGGCACGGGCCTCGGCTGGGCAACGACCGGGTGTGCCTGACCGTCGAGTGCGGCGTCACGCGGCGCAGCACCTCGCCGGTCGCGCCGCGCAGCGCCAGCGGGGACAGCCGCCACGCCGGGCACGGCCGGTTGGCGGCGACGCCGAACGGGATGTGGTGCGCCCTGCGGACCCGGACCTCCTCCCAGCGGTCCGGGTCGAACACCTCCGGGCGCGCGTAGCCGGTGGCGTGGTAGTCGGGATAGCTGAAGCACAGCACCGAACCCGCGGGCAGCGTGGTGCGCTCGTCCAGCTCGATGTCCCCGGTGGTGACGCGGTGCGCGATGCCGAACAGCGGGTAGAGCCGCATGGTCTCGTCCAGGACGTGGGTGAAGTAGCTCTCGTCGGCCGCGAGCCGGGCCGCCACGTGCGGGTGCTGCGCCAGCGCGAGCAGCAGGTGCGCCATCGCCTCGGACATCTGGACCACGGCCGTGTTGAAGAACGTGCCCTGCAGGTAGTGCACCTGCTCGGTGGGCGACAGGCTCGCCGGCAACGGCCGCCGCACGTCGCCCGCCGCGACCCGCCGGGCCAGGTAGCGGGTCAGCCGCGCCCGCCGGGCCGGGTGGCGCAGGCCGGTGCACTTCAACGACGTCACCACGTCGTCGGCGTGCCCCACGATCAGGTCACGCGCCTCGCGGGGGCACGGCTCGCCGAACACCAGCTCGTAGAAGTACTCCGCCCACACCGGCATCATCAGGTCGCGCAGCCGCACCAGCGTGACCCGCCCGGTGAGCACCTCGTCGAGCACCCGGCCGGTGCAGCGGGCCGCCGTCGCCGACAGCACGTCACCCGGCCCGGCGAGCAGCGCCCGCGTGGTGCGGGCCACGTCCTCGTAGCGCGGACCGGCCTCCAGGTGCTCCTGGTGCACCTCGGGGCCGGGGGAGAGCCAGTACCAGAACAGGTCCGACAGCCCGGCGCCCCGGCTGCGGCCGTTCGCGGCGGGGTGGCTGTAGACCTCCTGGAACCGGTCCGGCCCGACGACGGCGTTGGGGAACATGACCGCGTTGTCCCCGTTGACCTTCTCGAACACCTTGGCGCGCAGGGCGACCACCCGCGCCGGCAGCCAGCGCGGCGCGGTCAGCACCACCGCGGCGGTGAGCAGCCCGGTCACCCACACCGCGCGGACACCCCCGTCCCGCGCGCGACGACCAGGTCCCGGGTCAAGTCGGCCAGGTCACGCCCGCCGCACAGCGCGAGGACGTGGTCGAACTCGTCGCGCAGCACGTCGAGCACCCGGGACACGCCGGCCTCGCCGGCCGCCGCCAGCCCCCACAGCACCGGCCTGCCGACGCCCACCGCCGTCGCGCCCAGCGCGAGCGCCACGGCCACGTCACCGCCGCGCCGGACACCGCCGTCCAGCACCACCGGCACCCGGCCCGCGACCGCGTCGACCACCGCCGGCAACGCCTCGACCGCCGCCGGCGCGAGGTCGGACTGCCGGCCACCGTGGTTGGACACCACGATCCCGGCCACCCCGTGCTCGACCGCGAGCACCGCGTCACGCGGGTGGAGCACGCCCTTGAGCCACAACGGCAACGACGTCCGCTCCCGCAGCCGGTCCAGGTGCGCCCACGACACCGAGGGCGACATCTCGATGTCCCGCACGCCGCCCGGCGGGCCACCGGGCAGGTCTCGCATGTTCTCCGCCGCCAGCCCGGCCGGCAGGTCGTGGAAGCCGTGCTCGGCGTCGCGGCGGTGCCGGCCGAACACCGGGGAGTCGGCGGTCACCACCAGCGCCGTGCAGCCGGCCCGTTCCGCCCGGTCCACCAGGCAGTCGGTCACGTCGTCGTCGGGTTGCAGGTAGAGCTGGAACCAGACGGACGCGTCGGCGTCGACCGACCGAGCCGCCGCCACCACCTCGCCGATCGCCACCGTCGAGGCCATGCCGGACACCAGCACCGTCCGCGCCGCGGCCGCGGCCCGCGCGGTCGCCAGCTCACCGTCCGGGTGCGCGAGCCGGTGGAACGCGGTCGGCGCGATCAGCACCGGCAGGGCGAGGCGACCGCCGGGCAGGTCGACTCCGAGGCCCCGGGTCGCCCGGCCGCGCAACACCCTCGGCAGCAGGGCCAGGCGTCCGAACGCCGCCTCGTTCTCCCCGAGCACGACCTCGTCGCCGACTCCGCCCGCGTAGTAGTCGTAGTGCACGGGGTCGAGCACCGCACGGGCCTGCTCGTGCAGCTGCGCGAGCCCGGTGCTCACGGTGAACCCACGGCGGTCCGGTCCAGCCGGGCGTGCAGGAACGCCAGCAGCGGCGCCCGGTGCACGTCCTCGCTGTCCCACTCGTTCTCCAGGTTCTCGGTGAGGTGGTGCTCGTCGAGCAGCGTCCCGCCGCGGAAGTGCCGGACCACCGGGTGCAGGTAGCGGCCGTCGAGCCCGCTGGTGTCCTCCTGGGACACCCGGCCCGCCGTGACGTCGAACGGGTTGACCTGGTCGTGGTCCGCGCCGTACTCCAACGTCACCGCCAGGTAGGACTCGACGTCGCCGAAGTCGCCGCGGCCGACCGCCTCGTGCAGGTGGGCCAGCGGCACCTCCTCGGCGTAGCGCAGCGCGCCGTCCGGCCCCACCAGCACCGCGTCCGCCATGAACGCGAACAGCTGCCACAGCGCCGAGGTGCGGTTCACCCGCTCGACGACCGCGTCGGCCACCGCGTCGGGGGTGGGGGAGAGGTCCCGGCTCGGCCACGCCACCCCGTGGTAGCGCTGCTCCATGACGTGGTGCAGCGCCCGCACCCCGTACCGGAAGCCGTGGATGAACCCGCTCGTCGACTTCTTGAAGTCCCTGGCCTGCGTGATGGTGCCGGCGAAGAAGAGGTCGGGCACGTTCACCGACTCCCAGGCGGCGGTCTGGTCCGGGAAGCGGTCGTTGATCGTGAGCCGCGGACGGCACTCGGGCGCGAAGATCGACGCGTCGAAGCGGAACCCGGTCGCCATGATCACCCGGTCGTAGCGGATCTCCTTCACCCGCTCGGCGACCCGCACGAAGGCGACCCGCACCAGGAAACCGTCGCCGTCACGGCGGATGTCCAGCACCCGGCCGTCCAGCAACGCGTTCTGCGACTTGAGCTGGTAGGTGTCGAGGAAGTTGTTGTTGACCGCGCGCAGGTGGCCGACGAAGTGCGTCTGCCACGCCAGCTTCAGCGAGCCGGGCCCGGCGACGTGGATGACCGACGCGGTCTCGATCAGGTTGTCGGCGGTCTCGAAGGCGGAGTTGCCGCGACCGACGATCAGCACCTTCTGTCCGGTGAAGTCGGCGGGGTCCACCGACACCTCGTCGTACCGCTCGGCGAGTTCCGCCCCCTCGATCGGCGCCACGTACGGCTTGGACACACCGGTGGCCACGATGAGCCGACGTGCCCGGTAGGTGTCGCCGTTGCGGTCGCGCACCACGAAGTCGTCCGGCCTGGTCACCTCCACCACCGACGCGCCGTAGCGGATCGGGAGGTCGTGGGCGGCGGCGAAGTCGGCCAGGTAGCGGACCATGTCGTCGGCGTGCGGGAAGTAGCGCGGCGTGTAGCCGGTGAACAGCAGCGACGGGTCGTCGGACAGCAGCGAGTTCCAGTCGGTGCGCAGGTTGAGCTCGGGGTCGTCCCACCCGGTGTTCGGCTTGTTGATCGAGATCAGGGTGCGGTGCCGGGGGAAGCGGGTGAAGAACGCGCCGGGGGCGTCACCGGCCTCCAGCACCAGGTGGTCCCGCCCGGCGCGGGACAGCAGGTACGACGCCTGCAGCCCCGCCGGGCCGGCGCCGATCACGAGACACTCCGTGGAAACCTCGCTGGGCACGTCTTTCTCCTCACGTCCGGGTGGGGGACAGCAGGCGCTTGTCCGGCTTGCCGCTCGGTGCGAGCGGCGGTTCTTCGATCACGGTCACGGCCACCGGCGCGCACGCGGCGCCCAGCCGGTCGGTCACCAGCGCGCGCAGTGCCGCGAGGTCGGGCGGCCGACCGCCGGTCGGCACGACGAACGCGTGCACCGCCTCGCCGGTGTCCTCGTCCGGCACGGCGACCACGTACGCCTCGGCGACGTCCGGGTGCTCGGCGATGACCCGCTCGATCGGACCCGCGTAGTGCAGGTTCGCGTTGACGATCACCACGTCCCTGGTCCGGCCGGTCAGGTGCAGGTGGCCGTCGGCGTCGAAGTGGCCGAGGTCGCGGGTGCGCACCAGGCCGTCGGCGAACACCTCGGCCGACCGCTCCGGGTCCGCCCAGTACGCGTCGGCCTGCGCCGGCGTGCGGACGAACAGCTCGCCGTCGACCCCCGGCGGCGCCGGCGCGCCGTCCGCGTCGCGGACCTCGACGTGCACGGCGGCGGGCGGTGTCCCCACCGTGCCGGGCGGGTCGGCCGGTGTCGCCATCGCGATCATGCCCGTCTCGCTCTGGCCGTAGCCGTGGAACACGACCGGCCCGAGCACGTCCAGCGCCTCGCGGTGCCGGTCGGCCGTCAGCGGCGACCCGGACACCATCAGCGCCCGCAACGACGACAGGTCCGCCGGCGCACGGCGCTGCGCGGCGACGAGCTTCGCCAACCGCGGCACGGTGAACACGCTCGCCGAGGCGCGGTGGCGGGTGATCGCCTCGGGGAACACGGGCCGGTCGGCGACGACCGCGGTGCCGCCGGCGGTGATCGCCACCACCGCGTACTCGAACATCACCTGGCTCGACAGCGACCCGAACACCAGGAAGCGGTCCAGCCGGGAGGCCAGCTCGCGGATCGCCGGCGGCCACGCGTCCGGTCGTGCGGTCCACGCGGCCGTCATCGCGGCGTAGGTCTGCGCACAGGCCTTGGGCGCGCCCGTGCTGCCGCTGGTGTGGATCAGCCGGGCGACGTCCGCGGGCCTGCCCGTGCACCGGGGCCGACCGTCGGCACGGGTCTTGCGCAACGCGTCGACGGTCAGCGCGCGGGCGCCCGATTCGTGGGCGGTCGTGTTGTCCGAGTCCGTGATCACCGCGGCGACGTCGAGGCCGAGCAGGTGGCGCACCTGGTCGTCGGGCAGACCCGGCCGCACGCCCAGCACCCTCGCGCCCACCGCGTGCGCGGCGAGGATGGTGGCGAACGCCTCCGGGTTGACGCCGAGCAGGAGCGCGACGCCGTCACCCGGACCCAGACCTCGCTCGCGCAACCCGGCCGCGATCCGCGCGACCAGGTCGAGCATCTCCGCACCGGTCACCACGCGTGAGCCGTGTTCGAACACCGGCCGTCCGCCGGCGGTCTCGAGCACGTCGAGCACCGCGCGGGGGAACGGCTCGGCGTCACGCGCCGGCAAGGCACTCCTTCACGAACGCGGTCAGCGGCTGCTGGTGCACCGCCGGCAGGTCCCACTGGTTCTCGAGGTTCTCGGCCAGGTGGTGGGTCGCGTTGAGCGTGCCGTCGCGGTAGTGGCGCACCACCGGGTGCAGGTAGCTCGCGTCCCGCGCGGTGGCCGCGTCGTTCTCGACCACGCGCGGGACGGTGATGTCGAACGGGTCCACCTTGTCGTGGTCGGGCCCGTACTCCAGCGTCGCGACGAACCGGTGCTCGGCCGCGCCGAGGCCGCCGTCGGCGACGTAGGCCACCGGCACCTCTTCCTGGTACCGCGCGCCGCCGTCGGAGACCGTGACCACGTCGCCGATCACCGCGAACTGCTGCCACAGCGCGGACGAGCGGTTCACCCTGGCCACCAGCGCGTCACTGATCGCCTCCGGCGACGGCGCCAGCTCGGTCGACGGCCACGGGGTGCCGTGGTGGCGTGCGGCGAGGATGCGGTGCAGGGCGCGGACCCCGTACCGGAAGCCGTGGATGAACCCGCTGGTGGACTTCTTGAAGTCCCTGGACTGCGTGATGGTGCCCGCGAAGTACAGGCCCGGCACCGTGGTCGACTCGTACGCGGGCGTCTGCTCGGGGAACCGGTCGTCGATCACCAGCGCCGGGCGGCAGCTGTCGTCGAACACCGAGGCGTCGAACCGGAACCCGGTGCACGCCACGACCCGGTCGTACTCCACTTCCCGCGACGACCCCGCCGCGCGGGCGTAGCGGAACCGGACGCGGAAACCGCCGCCGGGCCGCGGTTCGACGAGCTCCACCGTGCCGTCGACGACCGCGTTCTCCGACTTGAGCTGGTAGGTGTCGAGGAAGTTGTTGTTCACCGCGCGCAGGTGGCCGACGTAGTGCGTCTGCCACGCCAGCCGCACCGAGTGCGGGCCGGCCACGTGGATGACCGCCGCGTGCTCCACCAGGGCGTCCGCGGTCTCGAACCCGGAGTTGCCCTTGCCGATCACCAGCACCCGCTGGTCGGTGAACGACTCCGGGTCGGTGTCGAACGTGTCGTAGCGCTCGGCGTGCTCGATGCCCGGGATGGGCGGCACGTGGAGTTGCGGAACACCGGTCGCCACCACGACCCGCGCGGCACGCCACGTCCGTCCACCGCGGTCGAGCGCGGTGAAGCCCTCGTCGTCGCGGGAGATCCGCACGACCTCGGTGTCGTAGTGGACCCGGACGCCGGTGGCCGCGGCGAAGTCGGCCAGGTAGCGGACCAGGTCGTCGGCGTCGGGGAAGTAGCGGCGGCTGTAGCGGGTGAACAGCAGCTCGGGATCGTCGGTCAGCAGCGAGTTCCAGTCCATCCGCAGCCGCTGCTCCGGGTCGGAGTAGCCCGAGTGGACCTTGTTGATGGAGATCAGGGTCCGGTGCCGCGGGTAGCGGGTGAAGAAGGTGCCCGGCGCGGTGCCGCGTTCGAGGACGGCGTAGTCGCGACCGTCGCGCTCCAGCAGGGCGGCGAGCTGCACTCCGGCGGGTCCTGCTCCGATGATCAGGTAGTCGTGCGCCATGAGCCAGGAAGCTACGCAGCCGATCTCAGAACTCTCTGAGATCGACTGCCTACCGTCGGTGCGGTGACCACGACCGTGACCGACGCACCCGTGGACCTCGGCGCACCGCTGACGAGCGACCACCTCCACCGTGCGGCAGCGCCGTTGCCCGTGCTCGTCAGCCCCGCCGTCCGGGAGCGGGTCGACCGGGGCCGCGAGTACCTGCGCACCGTGCTCGCCGACGACGAACGGCCCGTCTACGGCGCCAAGACCGGGTTCGGCGCTCTGATCGGCTTCGCGGGCCGTGAGGACGAAGCGGACCAATGCGACAACACCCTGGCACACCTCGGCGCGGGCCAGGGGCCGGACCTGCCGGCCGACATCGCCCGCGCCGCGCTGCTCGTGCGGGCGTGGTCGCTCGCCCAGGGCCTCTCGGGGGTCTCCGCGCACGTCGTGGACGGGCTCGCGGCGATGTTCGCGACCACGTTCGTCCCGGCGATCCCGCGCTACGGCTCGGTCGGCGCGAGCGGCGACCTCATCCCGCTCGCCTACGCGACCCAGGCGTTGCGCGGCCGTGGACACGCCTACTTGGACGGCGAGCGGATGCCCGCCCACGATGCCCTGCGGCGTGCCGGGCTCACCCCGCTCAGCCTCGACGGGCGCGACGCGCTGGCGCTCGTCAACGGCACGTCGGTCACCACCGCTGCCGCCGGGCTCGCGTTGGACAGCGTGCGTGCTTCGCACCGGGCGATCCAGGACCTGACGTGCCTGCTCGTGGACGTCCTGGGCGGTGACCCGGGTTTCCTCGACCCACGCCTGATCTCCGCCTTCGGGCACCCCGGTGCGGCCACCGTCGCCCAGCGCATGCGGGCCACGCTCGTCGGCACGATCCCGAGCGGCAAGCGTGCCCTCCAGGAGCCTTACAGCATCCGGTGCTCGCCGCAGCTGCTCGGCGCGGCCGAGGACGCGCTGCGCTACGTCGACGGCGTGGTGGCGGCCGACCTGGGCGGTGTCAGCGACAACCCGCTGTTCTTCCCCGGTGACGACCTCGTCGCGCACGGCGGCAACTTCTTCGGCCAGCCTGCCGCGTTCGCCGCCGACGTCCTCGCCATGGTCACGGCGTCGTTGGGCAACCTCGCGGAGCGGCAGTTGGACCTGCTGGTCGACCCGGTCCGCAACACGGGCCTGCCGCCGATGCTGGCCGCCGGGCCGGGACGCCAGCACGGGTTGCAGGGCGTGCAGCTGGCCACGACGGCGTTCATCGCGGAGATCCGCCGCGCGGCCCTGCCGGCGAGCACGCAGAGCCTGCCGACGAACCTGCACAACCAGGACGTCGTGCCGTTCGGCACCCAGGCCGCGCTGCGCTCCTACGACCTCGCCGAACTGCTCCGGCTGCTGTGCGGCTCACTGGCGCTCGGCCTGCGGCAGGCAGTGCACGTGGGCGGCCGACGCCCGACCGCCTCCCGCTGCGTCGCGCTGCTCGACGCCCTCTGCGACGTGATCGCCCCGGTGGACCCCGACCGACCGCTCGACGCGGACGTGCGCGCGGCGGCCGACCTGGTCACCGCGGGCCGGTACTGAACTCGGGGTCGGCGCCGTGGTCGGTCGGTGTGGTCGCCGAGGGGTCGGTGGCCGGGTCGGGTCGGCTCGGTCACCGCTGCCCGGTGCTGATCGGCTTGCCCGTCACGGCGTCGGCGGTGGCGGTGGGACTGGCTGTGGTGTCGGCGGCGGGTAAGCGCAGGGTGAACCGCGCGCCCTCGCCCGGGTGGCCGACGGCCTCCACCGTGCCGCCGTGGCCGGTCACGACCTCGCGCAGCAGCGCCAGCCCCAGCCCGAACCGCCGCTCCGGCCCGCCCGGTCCGCGGTGGAACCGGTCGAACAGCCGGTCCGCCTCCACCGGGTCGAAACCCTCGCCGGTGTCCGCGACCGTCAGCTCGACCTGCCCGCCCCGCACCCCGAGGCGCACGTCGATCCGGCCGCCCTCCGGCGTGTGGCGGACCGCGTTCGCCAGCAGCTCGTCCACCGCGCGCCGCAACGCGGTCTCCACCCCGATGACGATCAGCGGGCCGGTGGGGCGTTCGACGGTCAGCGTGATCCGCCGCTCGCCCGCCCGGTCGCGCTCGGTCCCCACCGCGGACTCCGCCACGGCGGCCAGGTCGACCGCCCGGCCGCCGAGGCCCTCGGACCGGCGGCTCAGCCTGGCCGACAGCAGCAGGTCGTCCACCACGTCGCCGAGCCCGCGGATCGAGCTGGCGAGCTGGTCGAGACCGTCGCGGTGGTCGTCGGGCAGGTCGGCCGCCTTCGCCCAGCGGGCGAGCAGCTGCGCCCGCGTGTACGCCCGCGCGATCGGCGTCCGCAGCTCGTGGCTGGCGTCCGTGACGAACCGCCGTTGCCTGGCCAGCGCCTCCGCCAGCGGCGCGACCGTGCCGCGGCCGACGCACAGCCCCAGCAGCGCCGCCGCGACCAGGCCGCCGACCTCCGCGATCGCCAACGCCACCAGCAGGTGCCGCCGGTCGGCGAGCTGGTAGCGCGTGTCGAAGACCGCCTGCACCGTGGTGCCGTCGGCGCCGGGCTGGGTCAGCACCAGGTACTCGGTGCCGTTGAGCTCCAGTTCGCGTTCGACGGTCCCGCCGGACGCCGCGACCGCGTCGAGGTCGTCGCGCCGCGGGAAGCCCGGCGGCACCTTCAGCAATCCGTCGTCGAGCACGCCGTCGTCCAGGACGAACAGCCACGTGCACCCCGGCGGCGTCGAAGGCGCGCCGAACCGGGCGTTGTACCGCAGCTCACGCGTCACCTGCGAATCCTGGGCGTGCACCATCATGGCGTACGCGATACCGCCGACGAACGCCACCAGCACGGTGATCGCCAGCGCGACCAGCACGCTGATCCGCAGACGAGCCCGCCGGATCACCGCGCGTTCCGCCTCGGCCCACGAACGACTCACAACGCCCCCAAGCGATACCCGAGTCCTTGCACCGTGTGCACCACCGAACGGTCGATCTTGGTTCGCAGGTAGTACACGTAGGTGTCCACAATGGATGTTGCCGAAGCGTCCGGGAACACCACGCGCCGCAACGACGCCCGCGTGTGCACCGTGTCCGGATGGGTGGCGAGCACGCGCAGCAGGGTGAACTCCCGGGTGGTGAGCGGCACCCGCCCGCCGTCGGGCAGCACTGCCTCCCGGTGCCCGACGTCGAGGTGCCCGGCGCCGATCCGCAGCACGTCGGCCAGTTCCAGCGCCCGCCGGCACAGCGCCCGCAGCCGCGCGCTCAACTCGTCCAGGTCGAACGGCTTCACCAGGTAGTCGTCCGCGCCCGCGTCGAGACCGTCGATCCGGTCGTGGACGGTGCCCATCGCGGTGAGGATCAACGCCCGCGTCCGCACCGACCGCGCTCTCAGCCGCACGAGGAGGTCGAGCCCGTCGAGGGCGGGCAGGCCGCGGTCGATCACCACCACGTCGTACGGGCGGGTGAGGCCGAGGTGCAGCCCGCGTTGCCCGTCCAGGGCAACGTCCACGGTGTACCCCTCGTCGCGCAACGCGGCGGCGAGCAACTCCACGAGCTCGCGGTCGTCCTCCACCAGCAGCAACCGGAAGCAGTTGGCCGGCCAGGATCTGGAGTCGCCCTGCACGCCATCAGAATCCCACTTCCGGGTGTTCGGTCAACGTGATGAGAGGGCCGACCATCGGGGTTCCGCCGCCCCGCGTCCCGAATGGTCCATTCCGCGCTGCTTGCTACGACGCGATACCTAGAAGTACTATGCCTTGCACATCTAGGGTACGTCTTCGGGAGGCAGGGTGAAGGTCGCCAAGGACCTCGTGGCCGCCTCGGCGACGCCGATGGTGCTGGGCATCCTGGCCGAGGAGGACAGCTACGGGTACGCCATCCTCAGGCGGATCAACGAGCTGTCCGACGGGAAGCTGGACTGGACCGAAGGGCTGCTCTACCCGTTGTTGCACCGGCTGGAGCGCCTCGGGCACGTGGAGTCGACCTGGCAGTCGGTGGCCGGCGAGCGGCGGCGCAAGTACTACCGGATCACGCGCAGCGGCCTGGCGGAACTCGCCGAGCAGCGCCGGCAGTGGGACGCGGTGGTCGACGCGCTCAAGGAGATATGGCCCCGTCCGGACGATTCGCGGCCGCTGACCACGTTGCCGCGGGGAGGCTTCGCATGACCGACGATCAGGGTGACCTGGACGCGCAGTTCGCCCAGTGGCGGCACTACGTGCAACGGCGACGGGAGCTGCGGCAGACCGACGTCGACGAGCTCGAAGACCACCTCCGGGGCTCGGTCGACGACCTCCTGGCCGCGGGCCTGCACGCCGACGAGGCGTTCCTGGTCGCGGTCAAGCGCATGGGCAGCCTGGACGAGCTGTCCCGCGAGTTCGCCCGGGAGCACTCGGAACGGCTGTGGAAGCAGCTGGTGCTGACCGGCGGGTCCGACGGCCCGGCGGCGGGCGGCCGGTCGCGGCGCGACCTGCTGGTGATGGTGGCCTGCGCGGCGGGCGCGGCGGTGTCGGTCAAGGCGCCGGAGCTGTTCGGCCTGAGCCTGGAGGACGACGCCGCGTTCTACGCGCCCAACGTCGCCCTGTTCGCGTTGCCGTGGCTGGCGGGCTTCCTGGCCTGGCGCCGTCGTGCGACGGCCGGGTTGATCGGCGTGCTGGTGGCGTTGTTCGCGCTCGGCGCGGTGGCCGCCAACGCCTACCCGCTCGCGGAGGACTCCCAGTCGGTGGTCCTGACCAGCATCCACCTGCCGATCGCGCTGTGGTTCGCGGTCGGTCTGGCGTACGTGTCCGACGACGTGCGGTCGTCCCGGCGACGGATGGACTTCGTCCGCTTCACCGGCGAGTGGTTCATCTACTACGTCCTCATCGCGCTCGGCGGCGGCGTGCTGATCGCGTTCGTGTTCGGCACGTTCGAGGCGATCGGGATCTCACCGGAGACCGCCATCACGCAATGGGTGCTCCCGTGCGGCGCCGCGGCGGCGGTGGTCGTGGCCGGGTGGCTGGTCGAGGCCAAGCAGAGCGTGGTGGAGAACATCGCCCCGGTGCTGACGCGGCTGTTCACCCCGCTGTTCACCGCGGTGCTGCTGGCGTTCCTGGTCACGCTCGGCGTCACCAGTGCCGGCATCGACGTGGAGCGGGAGGCGTTGATCCTGTTCGACCTCCTGCTGGTCGTGGTGCTCGGCCTGCTGCTCTACTCGTTCTCGGCGCGCGATCCGCTGGCCCCGCCCGGTGTGTTCGACAAGCTGCAACTCTCCCTCGTGGTCAGCGCGCTGGTCATCGACGTGCTGGTGCTGCTGGAGATCACCGGCCGCATCACGGAGTACGGCACCACGCCCAACAAGGCGGCGGCGCTGGGCGAGAACGTCATCCTGCTGGCCAACCTGGCGTGGACGGCGTGGCTGCTGCTGTCCCTGATCCGCCGCCGCGAGCCGTTCACCGCGCTGGAACGGTGGCAGACCGCCTACCTGCCGGTGTACGCGGTGTGGGCCTGGGTCGTCGTGCTGCTCTTCCCGCCGCTGTTCGGCTACCTGTGACGCGTGCCGCCGGGGTCTGACCGGGAGCGGTCGGTCACCGCGCGCACCGGTCGGCGGTCCACAGTGCCAGTTCCAGCGCCTGATCGCGGTTGAGGCGCGGGCCGTCGGTCGCCACGTCGTCGACCAGGTCCACGTGCAGGCCGCCGGCGTGGGTGCCGGCGGCCCGGTGCGCGTCGTGGAAGGCCCGCACCTCGGCCACCACGTCGTCGAGGTCGCCGGTGGTGGCGGTGAAGGTGTTGCCGTGCAGGGGATCGCACACCCAGCCCACCGGGACGCCGGTGTCGGTGACGGCGTCGAGCAACCGCGGCAGCACCCCGCGCACCTGCCCGGCACCCAGACGGGTGATGAACGTCAGCCGTCCGGGCACGCGGTCGGGGTTGAGCCTGCGGGCGAGCCCGGCCGCGTCCCGGGCGGTGGCGCTCGGGCCGAGCGCGACCGCCACCGGGTTGTCGATCCCGGCCAGGAAGTCGACGTGCGCACGGCTGCGGTCGCCCACCCACAGCAGGTGCCCGGAGGTGCCGAACCGGCGTCCGGTGCGCGGGTCGGTCCGGGCGAGCGCGAACTCGTAGTCCAGTGGCACGGTCTCGTGGCTGACGAAGAGGTCGGGCGGCCCGGGGTGCGGGCCCGCCAGCCGCGACCGCACGAGGGCGACGACGTCGGCGTGGCGTGCCGCGGCCGGCGTCGTGGTCAGGCGTCGGTCGAGCGATTCCCGCGCCGCGTCGGCGGTGGCGGGGTCGGACACCAGGGCGCGCAGCGCGTCCAGGTACCGGGCCGAGTTCCGGTGCCGGCGGCGGGTGTCCGGGCCCGCGGCGACGACCCTGCCGACGGCGACCACCGGCAGGCACGCGGCGTGGCCGAGCACGAGCGCCAGCTCGCGCGTGTACCGGTACCCGGAGACGTCGTCGGAGGTCTGCGCACCGGGGCCGCCGTGCAGCAGCAGCGCCTGCCCGGTGGCGACCTGGCCGAGTTCCGCGGTGAGCCGGTCGCACTGCTGCGGCAGCACCAGCGCCGGGGTGCGCGCCGGCACCGGGCGCACGCGCCGTTCTTCGGACCAACCGGACCGCTCGGCTCGGACAGGCGGCTCCGCGTGGTCGGACTGGCGCGTGCCGCCCTGTCTGGGCGACGGCGGCGTGAGGGCGACGTCGGGGGTGGCGCCGTCCGGCTGGACCCGCCGCGGCAGGGGGTGGACGGTCGGGACCGTGCCGCCGGGCTCAGACGAGTTCGCCATGGTGGGATTCCTCCGAGGTCGCCAGCGCGGCCTCCGCGTCGTAGCCGTGGATCCAGGCCAGGTCTTCGGGCAGCCGGCGCAGCTTGGCGTCGCGCTCGTCGGCGGCGGGCCCGTCCGGGAGCTGGTAGCACTCTCCGTTGCGCCGGGAACCCCGTTGCAGCATGCGGGTCCGGGTGCGCCGGGCCCGTTCGTAGCGGCCGAGCGCCAGCGCGGGCCGGTCCGGCCACGTGCGGAGGCAGGCCGCCAGCACCACCCCGTCCTCGACCGCCTGGTTCCCGCCCTGGCCGTGGTGCGGGAGCATCGGGTGCGCGGCGTCGCCGACCAGCGTCACCCGTTCCAGGCTCCAGCGGTCGACGGGCTCCCGGTCGAACAGGCCCCAGTGCGACACCTCGTCGGCCGCGCCGACGATCCGGGTGACCGCGGGCGACCACCCGGCGAACGCGGCCAGCACGTCGGCGACCCGGCCGCGGCGCACCCACGACTCCCGGGTCCACCGCGGGTCGCGCACCACGGCGAGGAAGTTCACCGTGTCGCCGCCGTGGACCGGGTAGGCGACCAGGTGCCTCGCGGGTCCGAGGTGGAACGACAGCGCGTCGTCGACCGCGTCGCCGACCAGGTCGGCCGCGACCAGACCGCGATAGCCCGACCTGCCCGAGTAGACGGCGTGATCGGCTCCGACGACGTCCGTCCGCACCGTGGAGTGCACGCCGTCCGCACCGACCACCACACCGGCCTCGACCCGCCGGTCACCGGAGAACTCGACCACGACCCGGTCGGCCAGCGGGGCGACGCCCAGGCAGCGGTGCCCGGTGCGCAGGTCGCCGCCCTCGTCGCGGTACCGCTCGGCCAGCAGCCGTTGCAGGTCCGCGCGGTGGAAGGTGTAGAACGGCGCGCCGAACCGGTCCTCGTAGTCGCGGCCCAGCGGCAGGGCCTGCCGCACCGCGCCGGTCCGCCAGTGGTGGAACACCACGCGCCCCGGCTGGAAGGCCATCCGCCGCAGCTCCGCGCCCAGGCCGAGCCGCAGCAGGGGCCGGGTGCCGTTCGCGCCGAGGGCCAGCCCCGCTCCTTCCTCGCTCAGCGCGTCGGCCTGCTCGAACACCACGACCCGGACGCCAGCGCGGCGCAACGCCAAAGCGGTGACCAGGCCACCGATCCCCGCGCCGACCACGGCGACCGGCACGTGCTCGGCGCTCACGGCGCACCGGGGACGGCGAGGGCGTCGTGCGCCGTCGCGATCACCCGGGGGCCGTCGCGGAACGCCGGCCGCCCGGTCACGTCACCGTCGCGGTGGCCGTCGCCGGTCAGGGGAGAGGTGGTGGACTGGAGTGGGACTTCGGGCATGGTCGCTCCTGCGCGGAAGTCACGGTGTGACGTGGTGGACCCCGACCTGTCACCGGGTCCACGACCTGCCATCCGGTGTCGCCCGTACGGGCGTCCGATCCTCGCCGGCGGCATCACGGGCCGTGCTGTGCGCCGAGCGTATGCGCCGGTCGCGGGGGCGGCAATCGCGGTCGGGGCGGTCCGGGACCGTCCCGACGGTCGACGGGTGGGCCGGGGGTCGGCCCGTCCGGTGTGCCGGACCGGACACCCGCGTCACCGGTGGCGGTGACGTCGTCCCGTCCTCGTGGTGAACGGAACGTCGCAGGTCACGCCCCGTCAGCGCGAAGTCCTCCGTCGGGGTACGCCCTGCCACGCGATGAGTGGTCGAACGGACGTGGAGTTGATTTCGTGACGCGTGGTGATCCGACGTCGCACTGAGGTGTCACGCCGGGGATCCGGCGGGCGGAAGACCACCCGACGGAGGGAAATGACGGTCGCCCGGTCAACGCCGGGCGACCTCGTCCACGGCCTGGTCAGGTGACCGGTCGGTCTGGACGCCGGCGCACGCGGCGTGGCAGGCCGCCCAACGCCAGCAGCGCGAGCACCGGCAGTCCGTAGAAGACCGCCACCTCCAACGACGTCGGCATGCGCAGCGACACGAGCAGCTGGGCGAAGCCCAGCACCGCGGTCACGGTCGGCAGCAGCAGGATCAACGCGGCCCGGCGGCCGACGCGCGACCGGTGACCGCACGCCACCACCGTGCCGCCGATCACCACGACGAGCCGGAGGAACTCGACCACCGCCACGCCGTACCCCAGGACACCCAGCGCCACGGTCACGCCGACCGTCGCGGCCACCACGAGGACCGCCCGAGGCCCGACCAGCTCCCGACCACGCGCCGGTCCGGGCGACCACGTCAGCGCGACGGCGGTCAGCAGTCCCACCAGGACCCACCCCGCGTCCATGCCGGTCCACCAGTGCTGGTGCGGGAGGAACGTCGCGACCAGCACGAACCAGCCCACGGCCGGCCAGGCGAGGACCGCGGCGGCACGCGACCGCCCGAGCAGGACGAGCACGGCCACGACGCCCCACAGGACCCACGCCGGCGCGTCCGGGAACTGCGTGGACCACGGCATGTCCGCCAGCGCGCCCGCCTTCACGAACCACGCGAGCTCGTGCACGCCGGTCGTCGCGCCGGCCAGCAGCGCCACCGGCCCGAGCAGGCTGACGATCGCCAGCACGTCCCGGGCGTCGACGCCGCCGTCGGCCACCACCACCCGCCGCAGGTGCAGCCGCACCGCGGCCCACATCAGGTCGACGTGCTCGCGCCGGCTCGGCCGGGTCCGGTCGCCGGCGCCCGACATCAGCACCGCCAGCATCTCCTCGCCGTGGCGTTCGCGGTGATCGCGCGGGTACCGCGCCAACAGCCGCCGGTAGCGCAGTTCCAACTCGCTCACGCCGTGCCCCCCGCCGGTCGCAGCCGCAAGCGTCGCTCCGCGGCTCGGGTCTGAGCCCGCAACCTCCGCACCTCGATCTCCAGCCTGGCTGCCCCCTCGTCGGTCAGCCGGTAGTAGCGACGGAGCCTGCCGTCGACGACCTGCTCCCGGTCGACCGCCACCCAGCCGTCCGCGGACAACCGGTCCAGCGCGGTGTAGAGGGTGCCCGCGCGCAGCTTGACCCGGCCGGCGGAGATCTCCTCGACGTCGAGCAGGATGCCGTAGCCGTGCTGCGCCCGTGCGGCCAGCGCCGTGAGGATCAGGAACGTCGGCTCCCTCAACGGACCATCTTTCACGTGATCGGTATATACCGGTCATCAGACTATGGCAAGTGCGGAGGCGCGATCGTCCACGATCCGGGGTGATGTCCGGTCACGCCGCGGCGGTCAGCCGAGCCACCGGCCGTCGCGCATGAGGGTGCGCCCCCGGAGCTCGTCGGCCTCGCGCCAGGCCTGGATCCGTCGCGGCCGGATCAGGAAGTACAGGTAGGGCTCGTCCTCCTCGCGCGGGTCGAAGCCGGTCCTGGTCGCGAACGCGTCGCCCGCCTCCGGGTCGAGGTCGGCGACGTCCACCGGCTCGGCGGTCCCGTCGACCATGACGACGTCGCGCGTCGGCCCGAGGCTGAGCCGCACGCGGCCGTCCGCCAGCAGGTTGCGGCTGGTGACGGAGGACCGCGCCGTCGAGATGAGGAACGCGACGCCGTCCCAGAGGTACGAGAGCGGGACGAGGTGCACGCCGGCCGGTCCGCCCGACGTCGCGACCCAGAGGTCGACGTCGGCCGCCAACCTCGCCCGGGTGTCCCGCAGCCTCTCGTCGAGGCCGCGCGGCGGCGCGTCCGTCATGCGTTCGCCGCCAGCCGGGACGACGCCTCCCAGGCGAACCCGTCCGGGTCGGTGAAGTCTCCGGCGTCGCCGCCGATCGTGAGCCGGTGCGACCCGGCGCCCTCGGGCGCGACGCCGACGTCCTTGGCCAGCGCGCGACGCCGGTACAGCGCCAGCTTGACGGGGCCCGACCCGGCGGCGAACTCGACGTACACGCGGCCGAAGCTCTTGCCGACGGCGAGCCCTCGTCCGGTGTAGAACCGCTTGCTCGCGGCCACGTCCGCGACGCCCAGCAGGAGCACGACCTCGTCGATCCGCCGGGTCGCGGGGCCGGTGTCCTTCTTGGCCGAGGTCGCGACCTTCCAGATCGCGCCGTCCGGCGCCTGCACGACGCCGCCGTAGCCCCACAGCGACTTCGAGGCGGGCTTGAGCGTGGTGGCGCCGGCGTCGAGGGCGGTCGCGACGAGGCTGTCCACGGTGGACGGCTGGGACACGGTGAGCGCCAGCGTGAACCCGCGGAAGCCGGTCGTCGGCGCCTCGGAGGCCCGCAGGCGGATCTGCCCGTCCAGGCCGAACGCGTCGGCGTAGAAGAGGTGGGCGGCCGCGGTGTCGGCCACGTCGAGGGTGACGGATTCGATGTTTGCCATGGGGAGAACGCTAGGTCCGATCCCACTGCCTGCGCTTCTCGATTCCTGACCGGTCCGGGTGCGGGCCGGCGCGGAAGTGCCACGACGCGACGCGCGACGTTCGACCTCGGCGATCACGCGCTGCGCGAGCCGCACCCCGACCTGGGTGCGGCTCGCCGGCCGGCGTCCGACGAGGCAGGCCGGCCACCGGTCCGGGCGGTTCGACACCCGGGAACGGCGCGCCGGCGGCGACCCCGTCACCAGGTCACCGCAGGCGCTTGATCTCACCGCGGGTGCGGTAGAACGATCCGCTCGCCGACGTGAGCACCTCGGTGACCAGGTAGCGGGCGCCGGGCACGCGGATGTTCTTGGGGAACTGCACGCCCCACGTCCGGTCGTAGCCCTCCGAGACGACGTGCACCCTGACCCGGCCGCCGACCTGCACGCACTCGACCACGACGCCGTCGCCCGCTGCGATGTCCGACACGACCTCGACCTCCGCGGTCGCCTCGACGCGGTCGATGGCGCCCGCCTTGATGTCCTGGCGCTGCGGCAGCTGCCCCTGCTCGGCCGCGCGCACGGCGGCCGGGCTGGCGTCGAGGCACGCGAGCGAGCCGTCCGTGGTCACCAGGTAGAGCCGCTCGTCGCGGTACTGCATGGAGAACGCCGAACCGCACCCCGTGGCGAGCTTCCACAGCCGCGTCCCGTCGGCGGCGAAGCAGTACACCGAGGACTGGTTGTCGCCCGCGAAGACGAACTCGCCGTCGGGCGACGTCGCGCAGGAGAACACGGCCGCGTCGCAGCGGTAGTCGCCGGTCATGCGCCCGTCCGACTTGGCGAACCGGTGCACCCGGCCGCGACTGGTGCCCGCGAAGACGTCGTCGCGCTCCTGCCAGCCGAACAGCACCTGGCCGACGGTGTCGGCGTGCCACGCCCGGTGTCCGCGGCCGGTGTAGTGGGTGACGCCGCGGGAGTGGCCGTGGAAGACGCCTTCCGGCGAGCAGCGGACCATCCAGGCGCTGTCACCGGTGGCCGGCACCGACCACTGGAACTCGTCCTCGTGGTCCACCACGGTCACCCGACCCTGGCGGTCGGACACGCCGAGCACGCCGTCGTGGATGTCGAGCCAGTAGATGTCGACGTCGTCGGCGATCTCGTAGGCCACCCGGGGCACCTTGGCGCCGAGGTCGTACACCTGGCCGTCGTCGCACCCCGCGTAGATCCAGAAGTCGTCGGCCACGATGCACTTCACCGCGTCGGGCAGCCCGAACCGCCCCGTGACCCGGCCGTCGTGGGTGAGGGTGTAGACGTCGCCGTTCTCGTTGCCGACCCACGCGTGGTCCTCGCCGATGAAGATCCCGAACGCCGGCGCGCCGGAGGCGAACCGCCACAGCACCGGAGCCTGGGTGGCCGTGGAGCGGGTGCTGACGATCTGCCGCCTGCTCACCGACCGGCGTTGGCGCACGCCCTTGACGGCGGGCGCGTAGCCCTTGCGCACCTTCTCGCCGATCTTCTTCTCGGCGGCCTTGAGCGCCTTGGCGTGGTCGGCGAAGGTCGCGCTCCTGACCTGCCCCTGCTCCCCGATCCGCCCGTAGGTGATGGTGACCTCGGTGTCGTCGACCCGCACTTCGTAGAACTTGTGCGCGCCACCGTCGGCCTCGGACAGCTCCAGGTACGTCGTGGCAGACATGCGTTCGCTCCTTCTTCACGTGATCTGCGGGCCACGCTATCGAGCGACACCGACAATTCCGCGTGGAGGCGTTCGGGGCGCTGATCGGGGAGACGGGGCCTCATCGAAACCGAGCATTCCTCACGCGAGTGCCGGTGTGGGGCCGAGTCCCCGAATCCGCCCGGTCCTCGACCGGTGCGGCCGGTGGGGCTCGATACCCGGGTGCCGCGCCGCCTGTGCGTGCTCCCGGCCGAGGCACTGCGGGCCGGACGGGAGTCCATTGTGGATCGCCTGCTCGGGAGCGCCGGTCGTGAGTCGGGCACGGCGTGGTCGCTCTCGACAGGTTCGCCGACAGCGGTTGCGCGGTGTCCAGGTCGGCGGCTATGCTGCGTGTCATCTCGTTCTCGCGGACGTAGGCGGCTGAGGCCCCACCCGCGAAATCCTTCGAAGTTCCCGGCACCGGTCGGATGTGGCTCGTCGAGCCTTTCCCGACGTGTTCCCGGGTCCCGTCGCGGCGTCGCCGCGCACTCCACCCATTCCCGCGATCAGGGAGAAAACCCTTGAACCACAACGATCCTTCCGACACCCGGCTCACCTCCGGCGTCCTCGACGTCGTCGACCGCCGCGCCGTCCTGCGCACCGACCGCTACCTGCCGGGACCGCTCGACGTCGCCGTCGCGCGGCACCTGGTGACCGAACACGGCCTGCGGCGCGGTGACGAGGTGCACGGCCGCGTCGCGCCCGCGCCCGGGGAAGGCAAACCGCCCTCGCTGGTCACGGTCGAGGCCGTCAACGGCGCGCACCCGCGCCACTCCCGGTCCCGGCCGTCCTTCGCCGACCTCCTGCCCGCCCACCCGGACGAACGGCTGCGGTTGGAGACGGAGGCGCACGAGCTGACCACGCGGGTGGTCGACCTGGTGATGCCCATCGGCAAGGGGCAGCGCGCGTTGATCGTCGCCCCGCCCAAGGCGGGCAAGACCACCGTCCTGCGATCCATCGCGCACGGCCTCGCCAAGAACCACCCCGAGTGCCACCTGATGCTGGTCCTGGTCGGCGAACGGCCGGAGGAGGTCACCGACCTCGCCCGAGCCGTGCCCGCCGAGGTCGTCGCCGCCACCTTCGACCACCCGCCCCGCGACCACACCGCGCTCGCCGAACTCGCCGTCGAACGGGCGAAACGCCTGGTCGAGCTGGGGCGTGACGTCGTGGTGCTGCTGGACTCCGCGACCCGACTGGGCCGGGCCTACAACCTCGCCGCACCCGTGTCCGGCCGGACCCTGTCCGGCGGCGTGGACGCGGGCTCCCTCACCGGTCCCAAGCGGTTCCTGGGCGCCGCGCGCAACATCGAGGGCGGCGGTTCGCTGACGATCATCGCCACCGCGTTGGTCGACACCGGCTCGGCGGGCGACGCGCTGCTCTTCGAGGAGTACAAGGGCACCGGCAACGCCGAACTGCGGCTGGACCGCAAGGCCGCCGCCCGGCGCGTGTTCCCCGCCGTGGACGTCACCCAGTCCGGCACGCGCCGCGACGACCTGCTGCTCACACCCCGCGAAGCGACGGCGACCCGCCTGCTGCGCCGTGTCCTCGCCGGCAAGGAGGACGCGGTCGACGTGCTCCTCGACGGCCTGCGCAAGACCGGCGACAACGCCGAGTTCCTCGTCCGCCTCACGAACACCACGCCGCGCTGACGCCCACGTGCCCGGAGGCGGTCAGCGGCGCGACCCGACGCTGACGAAGGCGACCGCGCCGAGCACCACCAGGCACCCGACCAGCTGCGGCGCGCTCGGCCGCTCGTGCAGCAGCAGGACACCCATGAGGATCGCGCCCACCGGCTGCAACAGCATCATCGTCGCGCCCGTCGCACTCGACAGCCGCGGCAGCGCCGTGGAGATCAGCAGCCAGCCGGCGATCTGGCCGATCAGCGCCAACGCGACCAGCCAGCCGAGCACGGGCCACCCCGGCGACAGGTCGAGCCGGCCCGTCGGCACGCCGATCGCCACCGCCGTCACCCCGGCCGACGCGGTGGCCAGGAACAACGTGTGGTCGCGGGCGCCGGGACCGGTGCTGCGGCGCATCAGCACCAGGTAGGCCGCGAACCCCACCCCCGCGCCCAACGCCAGCACCGCGCCCAGGACCGGGTCGGGGCCGAACGCCGGCGTGCCCGCCAGGCCACCCGCCAGCACGATCCCGCCCAGCAGCACGGGCGCGGCCCACACGAAGCGGTTCGACGGCCATTCCCGGAACACCAGGTAAGCCACCGCGGGCACGATCACCACCTGCACGGACAGCAGCACGGTCGCGATGCCCGCGCCGACCAGGGCGATCGCGTCACCCCACAGCACGAAGTCCACGCCGAGCCCGACACCGGCCAGCAGCGGCAGCAGCAACCGCCGCCGCGCCGTGCCCCGCCGCCGTTCCCACCACACCAGCACTCCCAGCACCGGTAGCGAGAACAGGCAGCGCCAGAACGCGCTGGTGCTGCCACTGGCGCCGGACACCTTGATGAACACCGACGACAGCGCGATGCAGAGGCTGCCCGCCATCGCGAGCATCGCCGGGTTCACCCGCGTGCCGGGCGGCACGGTCGCCGGTCGGGTTTCGGTCGTGGTCACCCGTCCACCCTGAGGTCCACCGACCATCAAGGACAAGCGAATTGTCGTCAGCGGAATTCGGTAGCATCTCTACTGTGTTCGGTTTGGAGCGGATGCGTGCCCTGCACGCCGTGGCGACCCACGGAACGGTCGCGGCGGCGGCCACGGCGCTGCACGTCACCCCGTCCGGCGTGTCCCAGCAACTGGCCAAGCTGGAACGGGAAGCCGGGCAACGGCTGCTGGAGCCGCACGGCCGCACCGTCCGGCTCACCACCGCCGGGCACGTGCTCGCGGGCCACGCGGCCACCATCCTGGCCCAGGTCGACAAGGCGCGGTCGGACCTGGAGCTGCTGCGCGAGGACATCACCGGCCCGCTGCGCATCGGCGCCATCCCCACCACCGTGCACGCCCTGCTGCCGCCCGTGCTGGCGGCGTTGCGCGCGCAGCACCCCGGCCTGGAGGTGACCCTGCACGAGGGCGAGGCGGAGGAGACCATGCCGCTGGTGGTCGACGGCAGGCTGGACGTGGCCGTCCTGGAGAGCTGGGAGCACCGGCCCGTCACCGTGCCGCCGTCGACCTCGCGGACCACGCTGCTGTCCGACGTGGGGGACCTCGCCCTGCCCGCGAGCCACCGCCTGGCGCACCGCAAGGCCGTCGACCTGGCCGAGGTGGACGACCTGCCGTGGATCGCCTGGAGCGCGGGCTCGGGCTGCTACGACTGGCTCGTGCACGTGCTGCGGCAGCAGGGCCTGGGCGCGCGGATCACCTGCACCGTCGGCAGCTACCCGACCCAGCTGGCCCTCGTCGCGGGCAACGTGGGCGCGGCCGTGATCCCGCGCCTGGGCCGCGACTCCGTGCCCGAGGGCGTGCGGCTCCTCACCACCCGTCCGGCGCTGAACCGCACCATCTACGCGATCAACCGCGCCGAGGACGACGACCGGGGTGCGATCAGGGCCTGCGTGGACGCCCTGACGTCGGCGGCGACCAGGTTCCAGCACCTCGCCTGACGGCGGGCACGCGAGCGCCCGCCCCCGACCGGAGAGCGTCCTGGTCGGAGGCGGGCGCCGGAGAGGGCCGCGCTCAGACTCTCGTCAGCTGGAACTGCTGGTTCTGCCCGGAGCTGCACGGGTACTGCTTGAACTGCAGGTTCTCCTGCGAGCTGGACGGCAGGTCCAGGCACTTGCCGGAGTGCCGCGCGACCAGCCTGGAGTAGCCCGACCCGGCGTCGACCAGCGACCACTGCTGGTTCTGCCCGGAGTTGCAGCTCCACTGCACGACGGCCGCGCCGTCGGCCGTGCTGCTGTCGCTCACGTCGAGGCACTTGCTGGAGTGCCGGGCGATCAGCTGGTAGTAGTTGCCGCCCGCGGACTGCAAGCGGAACTGCTGGTTCGCGCCGCTGCCGCACGGGTACTGCATCAACGCCGCGCCGTCCGCGCCGCTCGCGTTGGCGACGTCGAGGCACTTGCCGGAGTGCCGCACGCTGATCCGGTTGTAGGTCAGGGCCACGGGGCTGATCGTGCCGGTCGCCGCGTCGATGACGATCTGACCGGCGTTCGACAGGCTCATGGTGGTGTTGTTGGAGAACGTGATCGGGAGCCAGACGTAGCTGGAGTCGCTCACGGGTCCGTTCCAGGCGCCCGCCCAGCGGTCGCCCATGTAGAGGTACGACGTCGACTGGGTGCCCTGGATCGGCAGCACGTACGCGGGTTGCGAGCGGTACGTGGTCGAGTCGCCCACGTTGCGCATCTCGCTCCAGGGACCGGACACGCTGGTGGCGGTGGCGTACTTCGCCTGGTTCGGCGACCACCCCGTGGCGCCGGACGTGAGCATGAAGTACACGCCGTTGCGCTTGAACAACGCCGGCGCCTCGCGGTGCCCGCCCGGCCACGGGTTGCCGACCAGCTGCGCGACACCGCGGTAGTCGGCGTTGAGGCGGTAGATGTGCAGGTCGTAGTTCTCCCGCGCGGCCGAGATCATGTACGCCGTGCCGTCGTCGTCCTTGTACAGCGTGATGTCACGCGACATGTGGCCGAGCGGCCGGAAACTGCCCTGGTAGGTGTAGTTTCCGTCCACAGTGGACGAGTACGCCACGGCCGCGCGCGCCTCGCCGTAGTGCTGGCCGTTCTCCCAGTGCATCCACATGACGTACTGGCCCGTGGACGCGTTGTAGATGACCTTCGGCCGTTCCACCCAGGAGGTGCGCAGTTCCGAGTGGCTGTTCTGGGTGAGGACGTTGTTGCGGAACTCCCAGGTCTTCAGGTCGGTCGACCGGTAGACGGAGACGGCGCGGAACAGGTTGTCCGGGTGCCGGTTCTCGCCGAACCAGTAGTAGTAGCTGCCGACCTTGATCACCCCACCGCCGTGCGCCTGGACGAGGTTGCCGCTGGTGTCGGTGAACTGCACGCCCACGTCCACGGTGACGGGAGCGGCGTGCGCCGTGCCGCCGGGGAGCAGCAGGGTGGCCAAGCCGACGGCCGCGGCGGTCAACGCCGCACGCCACCGCCTCGGGGACAAGCGGGACATCTGGACTCCTTTGTCCGGCCCACCACAGGGATCGAACGGCCGGCGCCCGGTGTGGGCGAATCCGTGCGCCGGCCCATCAGGGACGGCTCGCCGTCCCGCTGCGCGGCCACCTCGCGCGGTCTGGCCCCGGTGCCGCCGGGCATTCCGTCGGCACCGTGCGGCGGCGTCGCCGTCCCACGCAATGTTTACGCAAACATCGGGACCAATGCTGGCAGTGCGCCGTGCCGGCGTCAAGACTCGGGCAGGCGGGACGGGAGCGGTGACGTCAAGCGGTGGAACCGCCGGGTGATCGTGTCCCGGTTCGCGTGGTTCACCAGTGGCGGTTGCAGCACTCGACGTGCAGCTCGACCAACGGGTTGCGGGCGTCCGGGTTGGACCGCTTGTGGCGTCCCAGCCCGATCTCCGCGCAGCAGTGCGTGTCGGGCAGGGCGGCGATGTGGGCCGGGCAGTCCTCGGCGAGCCCGCGCACCTGGTCGCCCTGGAGCTCGTAGGCCGGCCTGCTGCCGACGACGAAGAGGGTGTCGGCGGCGATGGTCCAGCGGAGGTGGTCGCGGAACTCGCGGTGGTGGCGCCGCTCGTGCTCCTCGCGCTCGATCGTGCGGAACGCGTCGGGCGGCAGCGCCACCTTGTGGACGGCGGCCGGTGACAGGCCGGCGCGGACCTGCTTCCACCGCGACACGGGGAACCGGAGGCTGTGGTGCAGCAGCACGAGGTCGAGCTTCCGGCCGCCGCCGTACTCCTCACCGCAGCGGGACGGGCTCGACCGCAGCGGCAGGTACACGAGGCTGCGGGGTGAACGCGCGGCCAGCCACCAGGCGAACGCGAGGTCCACGGTCGCGGCCTTGTCCACCGACATCTGCGCGCCGCGCGAGGTTTCGCGCAGTGACGCGTGGGGGATCGGTCGCGAGGGGCGGATCACCCGGTAGCCGTCGCCACCCAACCGCACGGCGCTGACGAGCGTCCGCCACTCCCGTCCGGCCAACCGCACGTGTCCACCCTCCTCCGGCGTCGATCGACGGCGACACTGTAGGCACCGGCGTCCACCGACGACCAGCGAATTGGCCGCGTCCCAAGGCGGTGCGCCGTCGGCCGCTACGCAGCGGAACCATGCACTCGACCGGCTCACGTGCCGTGATGGATCGGGTGAACCGGTCTTCGACGCCTCCAACTCGGAGTGGAACGGCGCTAGCGTTCCACTCCGTCCGGCCGTCGAGCACGAGGAGGTCGTCGGATGCGACGGTTCGCCAAGGTCGCCGCCGCCGTGTCGGCAGTCCTGCTGGCATCGGCCCTGGCCGCCGCCCCCGCCGCCCACGCGGTGCAGAACGATCCCACCGAGTGCTCCGCGGAGCTGTACCAGGACGACCGCAGGCTCGGGCCCGCGCGCCTGCCCGTGGCGGGCGCGGTCGGCGATCAGCTGGTCGGGTACGACCGCACCGGCGGCCTGTCCGAGGAGGAGTTCTTCGACACCTACTACGACAGCACCGCGAACTCGTGGCGCTACCCGCCGGCGGACGGCTACGAGGTCGACCAGGACGGCAACCCGATCAAGCAGCGGGAGACCCTGGACCGGGGCGAGCGGATCGACCGCTACGGCAGCGAGTACGGCGCGTTCCTCGCGCCCGAGGGCCTGCCGTACGCCACCCGCTCCATCCCGCCGCAGAACCTCGTCGGCACGCCGGCGGAGGACTGCAACTACCACGTCTACCTCGTCATCAGGGACTTCGCCGTCGACGCGGGCCCGATCGCACCGTGGTTCGCCCAGACCGGCGGCGGCAGTCAGTACCAGCTGCGGGGCGCGTACGTGCCGGACGCGCCGGAGCGGCTGAACGTGGCGTGGTTGCTGGAGCACCACTACCTCCAACGCCTGCGCTGACGGCGACCTCGCCCGGTGCTTCCCACGATCGTCGGCCGGTTCGGTGACGAGCCGGCCGACGATCGTGTGCCACGTCGGCCGGACTGAACCGGGTACCGCACTGTGTGAACGGCTCGATCGGCAAGCCGTAGTCGACGCAGCGGGACCGCACCGCCACGATGGGGGAAAGCGCGGGAGGTGCGGCCAGTGGACCCGGCAACGCGGATTCCCATGGCACGAGGTCGGTTGCCGGTCGTCGGGCACGCCTGGCCGATGATGCGCGACCCGCTCGGCTTCCTCGGCTCCCTCGCCCGCCAGGGGCCCCTGGTCCGCATCGCGTTCGGGCCGGTCAAGGCGATCGTCGTCTGCGACGCCGAGCTGGCGCAGCAGGTGTTCCGCGACGACCGCACGTTCGACAAGGGCGGCCCGTTCGCCGACCGGGTGCGCGACGTGGTCGGCAACAACCTGTCCACCTGCCCGCACCACGAGCACCGCAGGCAACGGCGGCTGCTGCAGCCCGCGTTCCACGTCGGCAGGTTCGACGCCTACGGGCGCACGATGTCCGCGCAGATCGCCGCCCGCGTCGACGCGTGGCGCGACGGGCAGGTGCTCGACGTGCCCGCGGAGATGGGCATGCTCGCCACGAACGTGCTCACCGCCACCATGTTCTCCGACACGCTGTCGCCCGCGGAGCTCAAGCGGTCGCAGGAAGACGCGGACGTGCTCGCCACCGACGTCCTGCCGCGCATGATGATGCCCAAGGCGCTCACCAGGCTGCCGCTGCCGGTCAACGTGAGGTTCGAGCGGGCGCACGTCCGGCTCAGGGCGATGATCGAGGCGATCGTCCGCGCCCGGCGCGAGGAGGGCGGCGACCGGGGCGACCTGCTGTCCGCGCTCCTCGCCGGGTACGACGAGGAGTCCACCGGCGCGGACCGGACCTTGTCGGACCACGAGGTGGTCAACCAGATGCTCACCTTCCACCTCGCCGGCAGCGAGACGACCGCCGTCACGCTCGCGTGGGCGCTGCACCTGATCGCACGCCACCCCGACGTCGAACGCCGCCTGCACGCCGAGGTGGACGCCGTGCTGGCCGGGCGGACCGCGGGACCGGGTGACGTGGCCGCGTTGGAGCTGACCGGGCGCGTGATCACCGAGACGCTGCGCCTGCGGTCACCGGTGTACGTCCTCACCCGCGAGGTCACCGCCGACACCGAGCTCGGCGGGCACCCGCTGCCGGCCGGCACGGTGCTGGCGTACAGCCCGTACCCCATCCACCACAACGCCGACCTGCACCCGGACCCGCAGCGCTTCGACCCCGACCGCTGGGACCCGGCCCGCAAGCCCGCGCGCCACGCGTTCGTGCCGTTCGCCAACGGCGCCCGCAAGTGCATCGGCGACAAGTTCAGCCTGATGGAGGCGACGTTGGCGCTGGCGTCCATCGTCGCCCGATGGCGGTTGCAGCACGTGCCCGGCGGCGAGGACGTCCGCCCTGCGGCGGCGGCGGTGATCCGGCCGCGTCGGCTGCGGATGCGCGTGACGAGCCGGGTGTCCTAGCGCCGCGGCCGGCGACCACGGCTGCCGGCCGCCGCACCAGCCGCCCGGTCCGGGTCGATACGCTGGCGTCGTGACCCCCGATCTCGTCCTGCTGTCCGGGGTGTCCTTCCACGGCCACGAGATCCCGGGTCCGCGACTGCGCGGTCTCCTCGCCCTGCTCGCCGCCGACCTGCGCGCCGGCTGCGGCGCCGGGCGGCTGGTCGACGGGCTGTGGCCCGACGAGCGGCCGGAGAACCCGCCCAAGGCCGTGCAGGTCCTCGTCTCCCGGGCACGGTCCCGGCTCGGTGCCGACGTGATCGCGCGGACCCCGACCGGCTACCGGTTGGCGTTGACCGAGGAGCAGGTGGACAGCTCGGCGCTGCTGGTCCGCGCCGAGGACTCCGACCGGTGTTCGCGGGCCGGTGACCACGCCGCCGCGCTCTCGCACGCCGCCGCCGGCCTGGCCCTGTGGAACGGCGACCCCGGCGACGACGCCGATCCCGTCACCGCGTTGCGGGCGGAGCGGGCCGCCGCACATCGCGCGCTGGTGCGGGCCCGCGCGCTCGCCCTGGCCCGGCTGGACCGGCCCGCGGAGGCGGTGGGCCCGTTGGCGGAGCTGGCCGCGGCCCGCCCGCGCGACGAGGAGGTGCTGGTCGAGCTGCTGCGGTGCGAGGCGGCGACGGTCGGCCCGGCCACGGCGCTCGCCCGCTACGACGCCCACCGGCGGGCGCTGCGCGATGAACTCGGCACGGACCCCGGCCCGTCGCTGCGGGCCGAGCACCGGCGGCTGCTCCAGGGCGCGGCGCCCGCGGTCCGGCACGGTGTCGCGCACGAGCCGAACCCGTTGCTGGGCCGGGACGAGGACGTCGCCGCCGTGGAGGCGCTGCTGCGCACCTCCCGCGTGACGTCGATCGTCGGTCCGGGCGGCCTCGGCAAGACCCGGCTCGCCCACGCCGTCGCCCGCCGCGCGGAGGCGTCGGTGGTGACCGTCGTGCCGCTGGCCGCCATCGCCACCGACGACGACGTGGCCCACGAGGTCGCGATAGCCCTCGGTGTGGGCGAGCACCGGACGCCGGGCGGGCACGTCGCGGGCGGTGACGTCGTCGCCGCCATCGCGGCCAAGCTCGCCGCCGCCCCTTCCCTGCTGGTGCTGGACAACTGCGAGCACGTCGTCGCGGGCGCCGCCGACCTGGTCCGCGCCCTGGTGTCGCTGACCGCCGAGCCGCGGATCCTCACCACCAGCCGGACACCGCTCGGCCTGTCGTCGGAGTCGGTCCACCAGCTGCCGGAGCTGAGCCTGGCGACGAGCGCGGAGCTGTTCGGGCAGCGCGCGCGGGCGGCGCGGCCCGGCGTCGACCTGCCCGCGACGGCCGTGGCGGAGCTGTGCCGCCACCTCGACGGGCTGCCGCTCGCGGTCGAGCTGGCCGCCGCACGCGTGCGGATCATGTCCGTGGCGGAGATCGCCCGGCGGCTCGACGACCGGTTCGCCCTGTTGCGCGGCGGCGCCCGGGACGCGCCGCGACGCCACCACACCCTGCACGCGGTCGTGGACTGGAGCTGGAACCTGCTGGACCCGGCCGGTCGGGCGGCGATGCGCGCGCTGTCGGTGTTCACCGACGGGTTCACCGCCGACGCGGCACGCGTGCTGCTCGGTGCGCTGCCCACGACGACGCGTGACGTGGACGTGGTGCTGGAGCACCTGGTCGACCACTCGTTGGTCAAGGTGTCCGACACGCCGTCGGGCACCCGGCTGCGGATGCTGGAGACGGTCCGGGAGTTCAGCGCCGCGCGGGCTGCGGTGGCGGGTGAGGCCGACGACGTGACGACCGCGTTCCTGGGGTGGGCGCGGGCGTTCGGGATGGCCGAGCACTCGAACCTGTTCGACTCCGACCCCTACGACACGGCCGCCGCGGTCAAGGCGGAGCAGGAGAACCTGCTCCAGGCGCTCCGGTCGGCGCTGCGCCGCGACGACCGGCCCACCGTCGCGGCGATCACCGCGGTCCTCGGCGGCATGTGGAGCCTGGGATCGAACTACCCGCGGCTCACGGCGTTGATCCGGCAGACCTCGTGGCCGCTGTCGCACTACCGGCCGGAGCCCGCGTTCGTCGAGGTGACCCGGACCGCCCTCACCGTGGCCGTGGCGTACGCGTTCGGCTCCGGTGGTCCGAGGCCGTCGCGGTCGGTCGTCGCGCTGCGCCGGCTCGGGGTGGCGGAGCCGGACACGGTGGTCCGGGCGATCGGCTGGGTGGTCGCCGCGCTGGGCGACCGGGTGGAGCTGCGCCGGCTGTGCGACAGCGCCGAGCCGCTGGTGGCCGGCGTCGCGAACGCCTTCGCCGGCTACTACCGGGAAGCCGTCGGCGACGTCGACGGTGCGCTGGAGGCGGCCCGGCTGGCACTCGACGTGTTCACCGGGCACGACCTGCCGTGGCCGCGCTCGTTCGGGCACGGCCGGGTCGCCGAGATCTGCCTGCGCTCCGGGCGGGGTGCGGAGGCCCGCGACCACCTGGTCGCGGCGCTGCCGCTGCTCCAGCGCCTCGGCGCGCGGGTCGACGCGGTCGGCGTCCGGGCGTGGCTCGTGCTGGCCAACCTCCAGCTCGGCGACACCGCCGACGCCGAGCGGTGGTTGGACGGTCTCACGCGGGTCGCGCTCGACGAGGAGGAGGCCGAGTCGGTCGGCTACGACCTCGGCATCCGGGCCGAGGTGCGGTTCGCCCGCGGTGAGGTGGAGGCGGGCCTGCGGCTGTGGCGGCGGGCCGTGGACCGGGTCGGCGACGCCGGCGTCCCGCTCGACCTGGACCCGTGGGCGGTGCAGGCGCGGTCGGTGGCCGTCGTCGCGCACGCCCGGCACGGTCGGCTCGACCTCGTTGCCGACGTCGCCGACGCGCTGCCCGGACCGCTGGCCGACCTGGTGGCCCAGCCGTTGGTCGACCCGCCGCCGCACCTGGTGGAGCAGTCGCTCTGCGGCACCCTGCTGGTGGCCGTCGCCACGGCGGACCTCGCCCGAGCCCGACAGGCCGGTGACCCGTGCCTCGCGCGGTCGGCGGCCCGGATGCTCGCGCTGGCCGAGCGGTTCCGCTTCTGGTGCGACTTCCAGCCGACGATGTCCCCGGCCGCGATCCGGGAGGACGCCGAGCGGGCCGACCGGGCGGCGTACGACGAAGCCGTGTCGTCGTACGCCGCCCTGGACCGGGCCGGGCTCCGCGCGGCGGCGCTGGACCTGGTGCGGGAACGTCCGCTCGGTCGGTGAACGCGGACCGCTCAGCGGGTGCGGTCCCGGTTGTAGAGCCGCTTCGCCCACGCGTACCCGGCCAGCGCGATCACGGCGCACCAGCCGAGCGCGATCACGGCGCTGTTCCCGATCGGCGTGCCGAGCAGCAGGCCGCGCACCGTTTCCATGACCGGGGTGAACGGCTGGTGCTCGGCGAACCACCGCAGCCCGGCCGGCAACGAGTCGGTCGGCACGAACCCGCTGCCGAACAGCGGCAGCAGCGTCAGCGGCATGGACAGGTTGCTCGCCGCCGCGACGGTCTTCGTCACCAACCCCATGGCGACGGCCAGCCACACGAGCGCGAACGTCGTCGCGGTGAGCACGCCGGTGACCGCCAGCCACTCGACCGCGGTCGCGTTCGGCCGGAACCCGACGAGCACGGCCACGCCGAGCACGACGGCGAGGCTGAACAGGGTGTGCAGCACGCTGCCGAGCACGTGCCCGGTCAGGACGGACACCCGGGCGATGGCCATGGTCCGGAACCGGGCGATGATGCCCGCCGTCATGTCGATCGCCACCGAGATCGCGGTGCCCTGCACGGCGCCGGTGATGGTGACGATCAGGATGCCGGGCGTGACGTAGCCGACGTAGGCGCCGCGACCGCCCGACCCGCCGCCGAGGCCGTCGCCGAGCATGCCGCCGAGCACGTAGACGAACAGCAGCAGCAAGACGATCGGCACGGCGAGCAGCATCAGCGTCATGGACCAGGCGCGGGACATGTGCCGCAGTTGGCGGCGCAGCATCGTGGTCGAGTCGCGGACGGCCAGGGAGATCGCGGTCATCGGGTGGTCGCTTCCTGAGCGGGGGCAACGGCGGCCGTGACGGGCTGGCCCGTCACGGCGAAGAACACGTCGTCGAGGTCGGGTGTGCGCACGGCCAGCGCGTCCACGTCGACCGAGGCTGCGTCGAGGCGGTCGAGCAGGGCTCTGAGCGAGCGGGCGCCGCCGTCGCCGGGCACCCGCAGGACCAGCGGCTCGTCGGCCGGGTCCGGCGCCACGCCCAGCGCCGCGGCGGCCTCGTCCAGGGCGCGGTCGTCGGCGAACCGCAGTTCGACGTGCCCGCCCGGCGCCAGCCGCTTCAGCTCGGCCGGTGTGCCCTCGGCGACGAGCCTGCCGCGGTCGAGCAGCGCGATCCGATCGGCGAGCCGGTCCGCTTCCTCCAGGTACTGCGTGGTGAGGAAGATCGTCACGCCCCGGGCGACCAGGTCGCGGACGATCTGCCACATGTCGCGCCGGCCGCGCGGGTCGAGCCCGGTGGTCGGCTCGTCGAGGAAGACCACCTCCGGGTCGCCGATGAGGCCCATGGCGAGGTCGAGCCGACGCCGCATGCCGCCGGAGTACGTCACGCCCGCCTTCTTCGCCGCCTCGCCGAGGTCGAACCGTTCGAGCAGGTCCGTCACGCGTCGTCGGCCCTCGGCCCGGCCCAGGTGGTGCAGGTCGGCCATGAGCAGCAGGTTCTCCTCTCCGGTGAGGAAGTCGTCGACCGCGGAGAACTGGCCGGTGACGCCGATCGCGGCCCGCACGAGATCCGGTTCGCGGAGCACGTCGTGCCCGGCGACGCGGACCTCGCCCGCGTCGGCGCGGATCAGCGTCGACAGGATCCCGACCACGGTCGTCTTGCCGGCGCCGTTGGGGCCGAGCAAGGAGAAGACGGTGCCCTCGGGCACGTGCAGGTCGATGCCGTCGAGCACCACCTGCCTGCCGTACGACCGGCGCAGACCGGTCACCGCGATCGCGGGGTTGTTCGTCATGCGGAGGACAGTGCCGCCGCACCGGATCACGACGGTTTCACCGCGGTTTCAGCGCCTCCCGGGCAGTCGTCGTATTCCCCCGGATCGAGGTCGCAAGAGTTTCGTGAAGCGAAATGGGACGTCGTCGACTCCCCCTCGACCATGCGGCCGATCCGGCTACTCCGACATTGGCACATCGACCGATATCGCGACTCCCGGAAGGGAGTTCGCCCGCGTTTCACCCCTCCGGTCGCGGCAGTGTTTACCGCTACGGTTGGCGACCAGGAGTGGCTCCCTGTGGTTATGTTGGAGGGTGATCGTGCACCGCTGGCGTGAGCGGGCCGATTGCCGCAGGTCGGAGGACGAGGGGTGTGGTGATCCGATGTCGGCGGTCGAATGCGCGGCGGACGCCATTCCCCGTCCGGTGGAATGGTGCGGTCCAAGTGGGCGCCGCGAGTGCGATCGGAATCCGCGACAACGCGCAATCCTCCCCGTGGCCCGGCCCGCCGGCCGCAGCGGGCGGAAGCGGTGACGGCTGCCCCCGTGCCCGTCCGGGTGGAACTGCTGGGCGCGGTCCGGGCCTGGCGCAACGGGGTCGAGGTCGAACTGGGCACCGCACGGCAGCGCGCGGTGTTCGCCCTGCTCGCCCTCCGGGCCGGGCAGGCCGTGTCCAAGGACGAGCTGATCGACGGTGTGTGGGGCGACTCGCCGCCCGCGACGGCCGGCGCCGGCCTCTACACCTACATCTCCGGCCTGCGCCGGGCCTTGGAGCCGGAGCGGCCCAAGCGGTCCGCCGGGGTGGTGCTCACCTCCGCCGGGTCCGGGTACTGCCTGCGCGTGCCGGTGGACGGCGTGGACGTCCACCGGTTCGAACGCCACCGCGAACGGGCCAGGGAGCTGGCCGACCGCGAACCGGCGCTGGCGTTGGCCGAGTTGGAGCAGGCGCACGCGTTGTGGCGGGGTGAGGCGCTGTCCGGGGTGCCCGGCCCGTTCGCCGAGTCGCAGCGGTCGCGGCTGCACGAGCTGCGGTTGGCCACCGCGGAACGGCGGGCCGAGCTGGCGCTGGTCGTCGGGCGGCACGAGGACGTGATCGCGGACCTCGCGGCGCTGACCCGCGAGCACCCGGTGCGGGAGGGCCTGCGCGCCCTGCTCATGACCGCGCTGCACCGGGCCGGGCGGCAGGCGGAGGCGTTGGAGGTCTACCACGACGCACGGCGGGTGCTCGTGGAGGAACTGGGCATCGAGCCGGGCTCCGCGCTGCGGCAGGCGCACCGAATCGTGTTGGAGGACAAGGCCGACGACGTCCCCGCGCCGCGGGTCGGCGCCTCGCCGATGATCGAGCCCGCCGTGTTCGTCGGGCGCGAGGAGGAGGCGGACGTGCTGCGCGCGGCCGTCTCCGCCCTGGCCGCCGGTCGGGGCGGCGCGGTCTGGGTCGGTGGCGAACCGGGGATCGGCAAGTCAACCCTGCTGGCCACCGGCCTGTCCCGGGCGGCCGAGGCCGGGTGCCGGGTGGCGTGGGCGGCCGGCGACGAGTTCGGGCCGCGCACCCCGCTGCGGGTGCTGCTCGACTGCCTCGACGTCACCGAGTCCTCCGGTGATCCGCGCCGCGCCGCGTTGGCGCAGGCGCTTCGCCGCCCCGCCGACGCGTCCGACGACCCCGTGCCGCTGGTGATCGAGCGGATGCTCGGCCTGGTCGACGAGCTGTGCGACGAGGCTCCGCTGGTGATCGTGGTCGACGACCTCCAGTGGGTGGACGAGGCCAGCGTCCTGCTGTGGCACCGACTCCTGCGGGTGGTGCGCCAGTGGCCCCTGCTGCTGGTCGCCGCCGGTCGGCCGGTGCCGCGGCGCGCCGACGTGGACCAGGTGCGCCGCGCGGTCGTCGGTTCCGGCGGCCGGGTCGTCGAACTCGGCAGGCTGTCGGACGAGTCGGTCACCGCGTTGCTCACCGCGCGCTTCGGCGCGCCTCCCGGCCGGAGCCTGCGCGCGCTCGCCGACCTGGCCGCCGGGAACCCGCTCTACGCCAAGGACCTCGTCGACGTCGTGCTGCGCGAGCGCGCGGTCCGGGTGGTCGGCGGCCTGGCCGAAGCGGTCGCGGGCGCCGATCAGGAGTTACCCCGCCCGCTGGTGTCGGTGATGGCCCGCAGGCTCGGCTTCCTGTCCGCGAGCACGACGGACGTGCTGCGCTCGGCGGCGTTGTTGGGCGACGAGTTCGCCCTCGGCGACGTCGCGACCGTGACGGGTCGCGGGCTGGGGAGCCTCGTCGCCGCGGTGGAGGAGGCGACGGCCGCCGGCGTGCTGGACGACGGCGGGTCGAAGCTGGCGTTCCGCCACCGGCTGGTCCGGCAGGCGCTCTACCTCTCCGTGCCCGCCGGCGTCCGGACCGCGCTGCACCGCCAGGCCGCCGACGCGCTGGCCGAGGCAGGCGCCCCGGTCGAACTGGTCGTCGGACAGCTGGCCGCCGCGCCGGGCACCGTGGACGAGTGGGCCGCGGACTGGCTGGTCGCGCACGCGGTCGTGCTCGTGAGCAGGGCGCCGGGCCCGGCCGTCGAGTTGCTCCGCGCGGTGATCTCTGAGTCCACTGTGGACGGTGAACGCCGCGAGCGGCTGGCCGCCCTGTTGGCCACCTTGATGTTCTGGCTCGGCCGATCGCCCCAGGCGGCGGCGCGGTACGTGCTGGCCCGCACCAGGGACGCCGACCGGGCCGCCGGGATGCGCTGGATCCTCGCCTACACCCGGTACCGGGACGGGCAGGTGGCGGAAGCCGTCGACGCGTTGCGGGCGGCGGTGGCGGACGACGCGGTGCCGCCGTTGTGGCGCGCGCGGCTCGAGTCGTTGCTGGCGGTCGTGCAGCGGGAAGGCCTCAACGACGTCGCCGCCGCCGAGGAGACGGCGAACCGCGCGTTGCGACGCGGCGAGGACGTGGGCGACGACCTGGCCGCGGCCCACGCGCTGCAAGGGCTGTGGCAGGTCAGCACGGTCCGCCGCGACCACGCGCAGGCGCTGGAGCGGGTCGACCGCGCGCTGGCCCTGACCGACGGTCACCGGGACCTCGGCACGCTGCGGCTCGGCTTGCTGGACGACAAGGCGTTCACGCTGCAGAGCCTGGACCGGCTCGACGAGGCCGACGACGTGCTGCGCGCGGCCCGCGACCTGGCCCGGTCCGGTGGGATGGGCCCGCACGTCACCACCGCCGTGCAGGACTACTGGCGTGGCCGGTGGGACCGGGCGCTGGCCGAGGCGGACGCCCTGCGCGACGAACCGGGCGGCACGGCCGGCGGGCTGGGCGAACGCGGGCCGCACCTGCTCGTGCACGGTGTCGCCGCCCTGATCGCCGCCCGACGCGGCCGGACCCCGGTGGCGGAGAACCACCTCCGTGCCGCCGCCGGCCTGCCACCCGTCACCCCGTCCGAACGGGAGAACGGCGACTTCCTGCTGGTCGCACGGGCGGTGCTGGCCGAGCGCGCGGAACGGCTCGACGAGGCCTTCGCCGCCGTGGAGCCACTGCTGACCTCCAACCCCGCGCACCTGCCCCGGCGGCACCAGTGGCTGCCCGACGTGGCGCGGCTCGCCGTCCGGACCGGGCGGTCGGACATCGCCGAGCGCGCGCTGGCCGCGTGCGTCGAAGAAGCAGCGCTGGAACGGGCTCCCGGTCGGGCGTCCACCGCCGAAGCCCGCTGTCGAGGGCTGGTGGAGGGCGATCCGGAGCCGGTGCTCGCCGCGGCGGCGCGGTACCGGGCCGTGGGACGCCCGGTGGAGCTGGCGGAAGCGTTGGAGGACGCGGCGGTGCTGCTCGCGGCACGGGGTGACCGCGCGGCGGCCGAAGCGGCGTTCCGCGAGGCGCTGGCGGGCTACGAAAGGCTGGGCGCGGTGCACGACGTGCGACGGGCGCGGGTCCGGATGCGTGGTGAGGAACAGGAGTCCGGATGGGTCGGTGCCGGCTGAGGGACTGCGGTCGGGCGGGGCGGTCGGTGGGGTGAAGGTCGACGTGCGGCGGTGCGCGGGCGGGGTGTCGGACGAGAGGTGGTCTGCGGGATGACGGGCGCGTTGCGGGTCGAACTGCTGGGTACGGTGCGCGCCTGGTGGGGTGAGCGGGAGGTCGACCTGGGCTCCTCGCGGCCACGTGCGCTGTTCGCGATGTTGGCGCTGCGCTCCGGTGGCGTGGGCCGTGACGAGCTGGTGGCGGGCGTCTGGGGCGCCGACGCGCCGCCGACGGCCGAAGGCAGCGTCCACACCTACGTGTCGACGCTGCGCAAGGCGCTGGAACCGGACCGGCCGCGTGGCGTCCCGGCGCGGTCGCTGCTGTCGGTCGGCTCCGGCTACCGGCTGCTGGTGGACGGCGGGCTGGACGTGGCGGCGTTCGAGTCGTCGCGGGACCAGGCCCGGCGGCAGCTCGCCGACGGCGACCCCGGCGCCGCCCGGCGTTCGCTGGACGAGGCGTTGGCGTTGTGGCGCGGCGAGGCCCTGGCGGGGCTGACCGGTCCGTTCGCCGAGGCGCAGCGGCGCAGACTCGGCGAGGCGCGGACCACCGCGCGGGAACTTCGCGCCGAGGCCGCGCTCGCCTCCGGCGCGCACGCCGAGGTCGTCGCCGAGCTGGTCGACCTCGTGGCCGAGGAACCGTTGCGGGAACGGGCGCGTGAGCTGCTGATGCTCGCCCTGCACCGGTCCGGGCGCAGCGCGGAGGCGCTCGAGGTGTTCCGGGACGCGCGCCGGGTCCTCGTGGCGGAGCTGGAGGTCGAGCCGGGACGGCGGCTGCGCGCCGCCCACGAGCACATCCTCAGCGGCACGGACCGGGAGCCGGTGACCGCCGTGCGACGACCGTCCTTCGTGGAGCCCGTCGACCCGCCGCCCGACGCGGGCCTCGTGGGCCGGGACGTGGAGCTGGCGGCGGTGCGCCGGGTGGTCGACGACGTCACCACCGGCGCGGGCCGACTGCTGTGGATCGAAGGCGAGATGGGCATCGGCAAGTCGGCGCTGCTGGCCGCGGTGCTGGCGCAGGCCACCCGCTCCGGGCACCAGGTCGCCCACGCCGTGGCCGACGAGCTGGGCAGCCGGTTCCCGCTGCGGCTCGCGCTGGACTGCCTGCGCGTCGAGACGCGTTCGCCCGACCCCAGGCGGGCGGCGACCGCGCGGGCGTTGCGCCAGGAGCGGCCCGCCGGGTCGATCTTCGCCGACTCCGACCCGGTGTTCGGCGCGGTCGACCGGCTGGTGGCCCTGGTGGAACAGCTGTGCGCGGACGGCCCGCTGGTGTTCGCGCTCGACGACCTCCAGTGGTCGGACGAGACCAGCACCCAGGTGTGGCACCGGCTGACGACCGTGGCCCGCCGGCTGCCGCTGCTGCTCGTCGGCGCGGCCAGGCCGGTGCCGTACCGGGCCGAGGTCGCGCGACTGCGCCGGGACGTCGAGTCGGGTGGTGGCGCGGTGCTCGACCTGGCGCCGTTGGCCGACACCGAGGTGGCCGGTCTCGTCGGACGCCTGGTCGGCGCGTCGCCCGGACCGGGACTGCGCCGGATCGCCGCCCGTGCCGGCGGCAACCCGCTGTACCTGCGTGAGGTCGCCGACGCGCTCGTCCGCGAACGGGTCGTCGAGGTCGACACCGGGGTGGCGGACGTCGCCGCGCACGCGTTGGACCGGGTGCCGGTGTCGTTGGTGTCCGCCGTGACCGGCCGGCTCGACTTCCTGTCCGATCCGACCCGCGAGGTGCTGCGGTGGTCCGCGCTGCTCGGCGGTGAGTTCGCGGTCGGCGACCTGTCGGTGGTGCTCGGCACGCCCGTGTTCGACCTCGCCGGCCGGCTGGAGGAGGCCGTCGCGGCGGGCGTGCTGCGTGACGCCGGTCCGCGGATGGCGTTCCGGCACCCGCTCATCCGGCAGGCCCTGTACGAGGGGACGCCCGCCGCCCTGCGCACGGCGTTGCACCAGCAGGCCGCGCAAGCGCTCGCGGCGTCCGGCGCGCCCGTGGACCACGTGGCCGAGCAGCTGCTGGCCGCGTCCGGCGACGTCGGTTCGTGGGTGGTGGACTGGCTGGTCGCGCAGGCGCCCGCGCTGGTCTACCGCGCGCCGTTGGTGGCGGTCGAGCTCTTGCAGCGCTGCCTCGGGTCGTCGGTCGCGCGGGACGAGCGTGACGCGACGTTGATGGCGCACCTCAGCAGCGCGTTGTTCAGGATCGGGCGGGACGCGGAGGCGGAGGAGCACGCGCGCCGGGCGTTGCCGCGGTTGCGGTCGCCGGACCTGATCGCGGAGGTGCGCTGGACGTTGGCGTACATGCCCTACCGGGGTGCGCGGGCGGAGGAGGCGGTGACGGCGTCGCGGGAGGCGTTGGCCGATCCCGTGCTGTCGGACATGTGGCGCGCGCGGCTGTTGTCGTTGCTGGCCTTGGTGCAGCGGGCGGGCGTCGGTGAGCTGGACGGCGCCGAGACCAGCGCGCGGGCGGCCATCGAGGCGGGTGAGCGTGCCGCCGACCCGTTCGCCATCGGTCAGGCGCTGGAGGTGTTGTGGCAGGTCGAGGCGGTGCGCCGGGACTACCCGCGGGCCGTCGCGTACCTGGACCAGGCGCTGGACGTGGTCGGCACCGACGTCAGCCTCACCGACCTGCGGTTGTTGTTGCTGGACAACCGCATCTTCACGCTGCAGTGCCTGGACCGGTTGGACGAGGCGACGTCGAGTCTGCGGACGGCGTTCGAGCTGGCCGGTCGCGGGACGCCGGTGGCGGGGCTGCACCTGGCCGCCGCCGTTCACCAGTTCTGGCTCGGTGGCTGGGACGAGGCGGTGGGGCGGCTGGAGGCGGTCGTCGGCGATCCCGAGTTCACCGGGTTCGGCCTGCGCGAGGGTGGGCCGGTGCTGCTGCACGGCGTGGTCGCGCTGATCGCCGCGCACCGGGACGACGGCGCGCGGCTCGACACCCACCTGACCACGGGGCTGACGTTGCCCCTGGTGACGGAGGCGTATCGGGAGAACTGCGACTTCCTCGTCGCCGCGCAGGCGATGGCGGCGGCGCGCGAGGGTGATCACGCGGGTGCGGTCGCGGTGCTCGGCACGATCCTCGACACCCGGTACGCCGACATGATGCTGCGGCACCAGTGGCTGCCCGAGCTGGTGCGCGAGGCGTTGGCGTGCGGTGATCACGCGACGGCCCGGGCGGCCGTCGACGCGTGCGAGGCCGAGGCCGGTCGGGAGACCAAGGCGGCCCGTGCCGCTGCGGCGGCACGGCGGTGTCGGAGCGTGCTGGCGTCTGACCCGGAGGGCCTGGTGCCCGTCATCGGTCACTACCGCGCGGTGGGCCGGACGTTCGAGCTGGCGCAGACCCTGGAGGACCAGGCCGTGCTGCTTGCCCGGCGCGGTGAGGCCGCGGAGGCTGCGGGCGTCGTCGGCGAGGCGATCGACCTCTACCGCGGTTTCGGCGCGCGGTGGGACGTGAGGCGGGCCGCCGCACGGGTGGCGGAGGCAGGCTGAGCAGGCGGGTCGGGTAGGGCTGGCTCGAGTCGGCGGACGGGCTCGGTCGGCGAGATCGGCTGTATCGCGGAAGCGGGCTGACAGGAGGGCTGGCGGCGCGCAGGGCAGCGCTGGCGGCGAGTCGCAGGGCGCGGTCGCAGGGCACGGCTGGCGGGTCGTCGGGCGCTGGGGCAGCGGCTGGGTGTGGGTCGTTGGGCGAGGGCCGGTAAGTCGCGGCGAGGGCTGGTCGGGCGCGGACGTGGGCTGGTGGGTCGTTGGGTGGGGGTTGGTCGGTCGCGGGGTTGGGCTGAGGAGGCGCGGCGGTGGGCTGGGCAGATCGTTCCGGGCCTTCGCGCCACACCTTCTTTTCCCGGCAACAAATCTACCGTTTCCATTCATCCCCGAGGCCTGTGCCACTTTTGGGTGATCTCGGAAGCGAGCGAGATGGGGGCGAACGAGTGGGATGGGCGAGGGGGGATGGGTTAGGTCTCGGTGGTGGTGGGCTCGTCGGGTGACGTGTTGTTCTCCTCGTGCGAGGGTGCGTTGATGACGCCGTCCGACGACATCACCCACCGCGCCTCGCCATGCGGTCGGACCGGGTGGGGAGTGCGGGCCTTCGACCGGATGCCCCGCAGCGCCAGGTCCACCACGTGCCGAAGCGCGGCCGGGTCCTTCCTCGTCACGTCCTTCCTCACCGCGGGCTGAGCCTCCGACATGTCAGATCATCCCCTTCCGAAGGGCGTAGGCGACCGCGTGCGGCCGGTTGCGCAGGTTGAGCCGGGTGGTGATCCCGTAGAACACGTTCTTGATGGTCCGCTCCGAGTACGACAGCCGGCCCGCGATCTCGGCCGTGTCCAACCCGTCGGCCATCAACCGCAGCACGTCCGTCTCCCGCGCGGACAGCCGGTCGCGCCCCCCTTCCGGCTCCAGCACCTGTCGCTGCAACCGCTGCACGTGCCGCAGCAGCTCGGCCACCATGTTCGGCGGCATCGCACCGCCACCGGCCGCCGCGGTCAGGACGCTGCGCAGCACCAGCTGGTCGGTCACCGCGGCACGCGGCAGGATCGCCACGATCCGGCACTCCACGGCCGTGAGCACGTCGGACTCACCGACCTCGTCGACGATCAGCACCACCGGCGCACCGACGTGCGCGGCGGCCCGGCGCAGCCGCGCCACCACCTCGGGCCCCAACCGGTCGACCGCCATGACGACCACGTCCGGCTTCACGTGGACGCTGCTGTCCAGCACTTCCAGGTCGGGCCTCGAACCGAGGTAGGTGATGAGGCCCGTCATGCTCAGGTGATCCGCCGCTTGGACGACGACCCGGATTCGCTCCACCGCTGCCTCCCGCAGTCTCGGATTGCACCACCGAGTCTGCGAGCCGCAGCTTCACGCGGTCTCAAGCGCGTCTAAAAGGATTCTTCACGCCCGCTGGACGACGTCTGGACGGTGTGAAGAGACGCGCCCCGAACTGTGAAGAGACGCGCTCCGAACTCAACACCGGCGGACGTCCGCCGGTCAAGAGGTGACCGATGAACCGCTCAACCCGATCGGATCGACCTCGACCCAGTGCTCGTGCACGGACCGCAGGATGTCGGCCAGGTCGTGCGCCGGCCGCCAGCCCGGGTAGTCACGGCGGAACTTGCGGGTGTCGGTGATCCAGCACCGCACGTCCGCGAACCGGTGCTCGGGCACGTACTCGAACCGCACCTCCTGCCCGGTCAGGTACTCGTACCGCGCGATCAGCTCCAGGATCGACGTGCTCCGCTCCCGCCCGCCACCCGCGTGGTAGACCTCGCCGGGACGGGGGTCCAGGTAGAAGTGCCAGAACATCTCCACCAGGTCACGCGCGTCCAGCACGTCGCGCACCTGCTTGCCGCCGTGCCCGATCACCGGGAACGTCGCACCGCGCACGGCGCTGCGCACCAGGTGCGACAGGAAGCCGCTCTGCTCGACCCCCGCCTGCCGGGCGCCGGTCACGCTGCCGCACCGGAACACGCCGACCCGCAGCCCCAGCAGGCCCGCGTACGACTGCGCGGCGAGGTCGGCGGCCAGCTTCGACACCGCGGAGAACGTCCGGTTCCCGCCCAGCCGGATCGACTCGTCGACGCCGTGCTCGTGGTAGGGGTGCGCCGGGTCGATCTCCCACCTCGTGTCGGTCTCCACCAACGGCAGGGAGTCCGACAGGTCGCCGTACACCTTCGTGGTGGACGTCAGCACGACCACCGCCGAGGGGCAGTGCCGCCGCACCGCTTCCAGCACGGTCATCGTGCCGACCGCGTTGACCTCCAGGTCCGCCACGGGCCGGTCGGCCGCCCACACGTCGCTCGGCTGCCCGGCCGTGTGCACGACCAGCCGCACGTCCGTGCCGTACTCGCCGAACAACGTGCCGAGCGCGCTCCCGTCGCGCACGTCCACCCGGTGGTGCCGGTAGTTCGGGATGCGCTCGACGTCGGCCAGGTTGTCCGCGACGGAGCCGGCCGGGCCGAACAGCTGCCGCCGCATCCCGTTGTCCACGCCCACGACCACGTCGAACCTCGACGCGAGCGCCCGCACGGCCTCACCACCGACCAGGCCCGCCGATCCGGTGACCACTACCACGTCCACGTGCCGCTCCTTTCCTGAAGTCTGCATTGGACACTCAGGGCCGGCGGAAGAACTCCACCTCGCCCAACGCGATGTGGCGCCCCTGCGCCTGACCCGCCGCGGCCCGCACCACCAGCCGGATCCGCACGACGCCGCTCACCGCCGTGTCGACGCGCTGCGGACCGACCCGGTCGGCCAACGGCAGCGGGACGGTGCGGCTGCCCCCGTCCGCCGTGATGACCACCATGTCCATCGCGGCGACCCTCGCCTGCCCGGTGAACGCGCGTTCCTCCACGCCGGCGCCCGTGTGCACGACCACCGACAACAGCCGGTACGGGGTCGCGAAGCCGAACTCCACCGCGTCGCCCACGGCCGTCGCGCCCCAGTACCGGTTCGACAGGCCGTCCACGGCCGCCGCCGCGGGGTGACCGGGAACCTCGGCGGTGGCGGTGGTGCTGGTCGGCCCGATCGCGACCGGGGCGGACGTCTTGTCGCGCACGTCCTCGATCAGCGCCAATGCCGTCGGGTAGAACACGATCGCGGCCAGGAGCAGCACCGCGCCCGCGGCGAACGCGACGAGCCGGCGCAACCACCGCGAGGTGTCGCCGCGCCACCGCCACCGCCGTCGTGCCTGCCGCCCCCGCGCCTCGCCCACGCCGGGCCGCAACGGGGTGGCGCACCGACGGCAGAACCGGCGTCCCGGTGGGTTCGCGACCCCGCACGCCGGGCACGGCGGTCCGACGACCACCTCGTCGTCCAGCGCGCTGGGCAGCGGACGTCGCGCTTCCGGCCTGCCCGGCAGCACCGGCCCAGGACGCTCCTCGGCCTCGTCCTGCGACGCCTGCGGCGCCTGCGGTTCCGCGGCCCAACCGAGGTAGGTGCCGCAGTTGCCGCAGAAGTCGTCCGCGTCGCGCACCGGCGCGCCGCACTGCGTGCACAGGCGCATGTCAGTCCCCGTTCCCGCTCAGCACTTCGACGGCGCAGGTCACGTGCAGCGGGCACACCGCGTCGACCAGCGCCACCACCCGCTCCCGGTCGACCGCGCCGGACCGGCCCGGCCGCACCCGCACCCGCACGACGTCCGACCCGCGGGGCAGGGCGGTGCCGGGCCGGGTGGACCACGTCGCGCCGGGGCCGTCGACCACCTCCGCCCGCACGCCGAGGCACAGCTCCAACCGCGCGACGAGACCACGTGCGGTGCCGCGCAGGCGGTGCAGTTCGACGGCGCGCCGCACCGCCTCCCGGCGCAGCGGCTCCGGCCACGCCGGGTCGAGGTCCGCCGCCACCCAGGACGACAGCCACGCCACGAAGTCCGCGGGCGCGAGGTCCGGGTCGAAGTGCTCCGCCAGGTTGTCGAGGGTCGACAGGATCGCGGACAGCACCGCGTCCAGGCCCGAGGTGAACCGCTGGGCGAAGTCGTCGGCCGCGTACAGCGAGGGCAGCATCGCGCCCAGCGGGTACCGGCTGGGCAGTTCCGGGAGCGCGACGCGGCTCACGACCCCACCACCACGATCTGGTGCTGGTAGGAGAACACCAGCGCGTTCGGCGCGACCTCGACCCGGTCCACCGGCGCGCCACGCGCACCGGTGATCGGATCGGCCGGGAACAGCCGGATCTCCTCCACCAGCCGCACCCCGCCGACGCCTTGGAGCACCGCGAAGACCTCGCCGTACTGCACCGGCCTGCCGAACTCCCACCCCGCGCCCCCCGTGCCGCCGCGCAGCGGGTTGAGGTAGCGGTAGAGCGCGTCCAGCGCGTCCTCACGCACCCGGTTGCCCTCCGCCGCCACCACCCGCGCGACCACCGTGATGCCCTGGTAGCGGGGCGGTTCCACGACCAGCCGGGTGCCGAGCAGCCGCCGTTCGTCCAACCGCCGCGCCACCGCCGACACCACGTCCTCGGTCGGCACCAGCTGCTCGAACCGCAGCCGGTCGCCCTCGTCGGCCACGGCGTCGGGCACCACCAGCACCCGCGCCGCGCCCGGACCGTCGGGCAGGCACCGCACCCTGGCCAGCGACGGCGCGGCCAGCTTGGCGATGTGCTCGTGGTCGGCGGCCGTCACCGCGCGTTCCTGCACCCGGAGCTGGTGCGGCGCGCGCACCTTCGCCTCGGCCACGGTCTCGCCGTCGACGCCCCCACGCGCGGCCTCGCGGTTCTCCACCGCCGCCACGTACGGCACCGAGCTGCGCAGCGCGGAGATCGCGCCGCGCGCCACGTTGCCCGCCCGTCCGCCACCCGTGCGGTAACGGGGCACCTGCACCACCGAACCCTTCGGCGGCACGGCCCCGTAGCGGCGCAACGTCCCGTCCGCCTCGCGGACCGCGGGCGGGAACCGGAACTCGCCGCGCACGGCGTCCAGCACCACGTGCCGGTCCTCCGGCGTCGACTCGCCGAAGTGGTCCACCGCGGTCCAGTCCTGCCAGCCGTCACCCGCCGACACCCGCACCACCACCGGGTCGCCGTCGAGCAGCACGGGCGCGCGCGGCACGGTGAACCGCTGCCCCGGCACGCCCGCCGTCTCGCCCAGCAGCACGTCGGTCTCGGTCTCGGCGTGCTCGGCCGCGGTGGTGCCGCCGATGGTGAACGCCTCGGCCTCGCGCACGGTCGGCGACTCCGAGTAGAACGGCTGCTCCCGCACCGGCTCGGTGACGCGGCAGCGCAGCCACCCCGCGCGATGGCCCGCCACCACGGACTCGGTGTGCCCGGCGGGCACGTGCAGCACGACCTCACCGGGCCGGTTCAGGCCGCCGGTGCTGTCCTCGTCCACCTCGCACGGCTGCCAGTCCTGCCCGTTCCACGCCTCCCACACCAGGGGCGGCTGCCGAGGGTCGACGCCGATGCCCTCGACCCGGCTGTCCAGCCGCAGCACCACCACGCAGCGCGGCACGGCGGCCGACAGCCCGAACAGCGTCGCGTCGCCGGGCGTCGGCGTGGCCTGGAAGCACCGCACGTCCTGGCCGGCCTCCAGGTCCTTGGTCCGGTCGGTGTGCTCACCCGACGCCGCCCTGGTCACCAGCCGCCGGACCGAGCACGGCACCACGGCCAACTCGTCGGTGGTGGCGAACACGACCGCCTCGGAGCTCTCCGATCGCGCCGTGGCGACCTCGGTGCCGACCGGCAGCACGACGGGTTGCGGCTGCGGCGCGGACAGCCAGAACGTGACGTCGGCGCGCGCGGCGGTCGGCGGGAACAGCGTGACGCCGAGCAGGTCCAGGAACGCCAGGTGGTTGCGCTCGGGCACCCGGTTGAGCCGGTAGACGAGCTGGTCGACCATCTGCGCGAAGGTCTCGATGAGGGTGACGCCCGGGTCGGACACGTTGTGGTCCGTCCACTCCGGACAGCTCTGCTGGACGTACCGCTTGGCCTCGTCCACGAGCTGCTGGAAGCGCCGGTCGTCCAGGTTGGGTGCGGGCAGCGCCATCTACTCCGCGCTCCCTTCGGCCGGGATGGTGTAGAAGGGGAAGACCAGGTTGCGCTGGTCGTTGGTGGACCGGATGGTGTAGCGCACGTCGATGTAGAGCGTGCCGACCTCGACGGCGTCGAACGCGACCACCACGTCGTCGACCTCGATGCGCGGTTCCCAGCGGTCCAGCGCGGCGCGCACCTCGCGGGCGACGTGGCCCGCCGTGGCGCCGTCCGCCGAGGCGAACACGTGCTCGTGGATGCCGCAGCCGAACTCCGGGCGCATGGGCCGCTCGCCCGGCGCCGTGCCGAGCACGAGCCGGATGGCCTCGGTGATCTCCTGCTCGCGCTCGACCATCCCGATGCCGCCGGTCGGCCCGGTCCGCAGCGGGAAGCCCCAGCCGCGTCCGATGAAGCTCTCGCTCATCACCTGCCCCCGATGAGCACGGTCGGCGCGCCGGTGAGGACGTTCGCCTGGCAGGTGGTGCTGTCGCCGACCCGTGCCGCGACCACGCCGCCGATGAGCACCTGGCCGCCGACGCGGGGTTTGACGACGTTCGCGGGCCCCAGGACAGCGTCCTTCGGGATGACGCAGACGTGCAGGCTGCCGCCGACGGCGGCGGGCTTGCCCTCGATCAGGACGGTGGCCACCTCGGCGGCCACCGCGGGCGGCGGGGTGCCGACGGCGCCGCCGTGCGACGTCTTGTCGCCCAGCCGGGCGGCGGGGAACATGGTGATCTCCTTCGGGTCAGTTGATCCGGACGATCGCGCCCTTGAGCACGGCCTGGACGCGGCCTTCGACGGAGGCGTCGGCGCCGCCCCGCACGGACGCCGAGGTGGTCGCCTCGACGGACACCGTCTTGCCCTTCAGCACCAGGTCGCCGAGCCCGGCGTCGACGGTGATCCCACGGGCGTCCATGCTGATCGAGCCGAGCACCCGGAGACCTCGCGGCGTGCTCACCCGGATGTCGATGCTGCCGGTCTTCTCGTCCAGCGTGATGTCGAGCCGCTTGTCGCCGGTCCGGAGCCGGACGCCGGCGGCGGTGAGGCCGTCCAGCAGCTCCAGCCGGTTGCCCGTGCGGGACACCAGGGACCGCCTGTTCACCCGGCCGCTCGTGCGGTCCACCAGCGGCACGTCGTGCGGCGAGGGCTGGTCGACGCCGTTGTAGAGCCCGCCGAGCACGTACGGCCGGTCCAGGCTGCCCTGCTCGAATCCGACCAGCACCTCGTCGTTGACCTCGGGGCTGAACACGCCGCCGCCGCGGACACCGCCCCACTGCACGGTGCGGACCCAGTCGGTGACGTAGTTGTCGTCCAGCCAGGGGAACTTCAGCCGAACCCAGCCCCGCTGGTCCCGGCCGACCTCCTTGATGTCGGTGACGATCCCGGTGGCCAGACCGGGCATCCGCGGCGAGCGGCCGGGCGCGTTGCCGCCCAGCGCCAACCCGGCCAGCGACCGGTCCGGCGAACTGCTGACCGTGACGATGCTGCGGTAGCCGTGCTCGGGCTCCAGCACGTGCCGCACCGAAGTGGCTGTGTAGCGCCCGCTGAACGCCGGCCCCGCGTCGGCCAACGCGATCGGCACGCCCGCGCGCAGCTGCGGATGGCCCTTGGCGACCGCCTCGATCTCCGCGTGCCCGGCGCTGACCGACTCGGCGAGCGACCGTGCCGCGGTGTCCGTCTCGGCCTGCGTGCTGTACGGCGTGTCCGCCACCAGCGTGGTGGTCCTCCTGCCGGCCACGGACTCGCCGAAGCCGGGCAGCACGGTCTTGCTCCGGATGGCCGGCTCGACCGACACGAACGCCTTCTTCGTGGCCACGTCCCAGGCGCGCACCTCGACCTTCTCCACCTGGTCGGCGCCGGTCAGGGAGGCGCGCAGGGCCAGCAGGTCGCCGTGCCGGAGCACGAGCGGGCTGTTGTCGGTGAGCGCGGGCGCGCCGGACGCGGGTTTGGGCTTGAGCAGCTCCAGCGTGCCCTTGTCGTCCACCTGGACGGTCACGCCGTGCTCGTGGGCGAGCTGCTGGAGGAACTCCCAGTCCGACACGTTCGCCTGGCTGAGCTGCGTGTACCTGACGGGGGAGAGCTCGACGCGGCCGACGGTGAGCCCGGCGTTGCGGGCGACCTGCCGCACCACGGTGGCGGCCGGGACGTTGTGGAACGCCTCCACCCGGCGACCCCGGAACAGCCGGTGGGCCTTGCTCATCGCGCGGATGACCGTGAACGAGCCGGTCGAGTCGCCGTCGGTCTCCAGCCCGGTGACCTCGCCGCCGAACAGCTGGACCCGCGCCTTGCTCTCGACCGTCATGACGGACACCGTCAGCGGTGTGCCGATCTTGATCTTGCTGTCGGTCAGCAGCTCGTGGTTGCCGTCGCGGTAGGTCAGGACGGCGAGGTCCGGCAGGCCGACGTTCTCGTCGACCACGCAGCTGACCAGCCTCTTGTCCCACGTGCTCGACAGCGAGGCCGCCGTCACGATCGGGTCGGCGGCGAACGAGCGGAACGACTTGCCCGCGGGCGGTGTCATCGGGCCTCCTCCATCGCCGGCACCAGCAGTTCCGCGCCCGGCACGAGCAGCATCGGGTCGTCGACGTCGTTCGCCTCGGCGATGACCCGCCAAGCGGTCGCGTCGCCGTACTCGCGCCAGGCGAGCTGCGGCAGGCTGTCGCCGGCCACCACGCGGTGCGTGCGGCGGGCCTCGCGCGACCCGGACGTCGGGTTCTGGCCGGGCGTGTCGCTGCCGGCCTCCTCGATCGACAGCGAGCACTTCGCGCGCAGCGGCCGGCCGTCGACGTCGAACAGCGAGTAGTCCACCGACAGGTTCGACAGCACGCCGTCGAACGACGTGGTCTTGGACGTGCCCCACTCGAAGCGGACCCACGGGCTCGCGGGCTTCTTGGTGGCCAGGCTCTTCTTGGTCGGCACGCAGGCGGTGAGCAGCTGCTCCACCCTCGTCTCGACCGAGTTGTCGTGCGTGGCGGTGGCATCGAGGAACACGTCGACCGACAGGTTCCGCGGTCCGCTGCCGACGAACTCCGGCATCGACGTCTCGTCCGCCAGTCGGGACGGGTTGCGGCGCCACTCGGTGTTCTTGCTCAGCGCCAGCGTGTTCGGGTTGAACTGGAACTTCACCGTGGCCAGCTTGGCGCCCGGCTTCGCGCCGGCCCGCACGGGCGGCTCCATGATCACGAGCTGGGCGCGGGTGAGGCTCGCTCCCGGTTTGCCTGCCATGTCAACCTCTCAGGAAGCGTCGATGCCTTCGTGGGCGAACTCCAAGGTCTCCACGGCGGCCTGGGAGCTCGACGGGTCGAACGACGGGCCCTGCCAGCGGACCGGGACGATGCCCTGCACCTGCCAGCCCGCGATCCGGGTGCCGTCCGGGGTGAGGGCGACGATCTCGCCGTCCTTGCGCTCGACCTTCTTGATGACCTCGTTGAGCCACTTGACGACCTTGGCGGTGTCGGAGGTGACCGGGCGGGTCATGGTGATGTTGGACCAGGTGATGCGGGTGGGCAGCTGCCAGGCGAAGCCGTTGTTGCCGCCCTCGGCGAACTGCTCCACCTCCATCTGCGCGCCCATGCCGTCGCAGGTGTGGAAGGCGCCGAGGTCGTTGCCCGCTATGGAGAGCCGGAAGAAGACGCTGGTGGCGAAGAGGGTGTCGGACATCGGTGCCTCCTGGTTGGTGGACCCGGGTCGGCTTGGTCAGCGGCGGCGGTCGTGCAGCAGGCCGGCGCGCTCGCGACCGTGGCGCAGCTCGGCGCGCAGGAGCCTGCCGACCGGTTCGAGCAGCCGGCGGGCCAGGTCGTCGAGGTCGGGGTGGGTCGGTCCGGGCCGTTCGGCCGCGAATTTCGGGTTCGTGGTGCGTTCGGGGGCGCGTTGGACGGGTGCGGGCGTCGTGGTGGCGCGGATCGTCGGCGCCGCTTGGACCGGCTTCGGCGGTGTCGGCGGCTTCGGCGTGGTGACGGGCGGGTGGGTGATCGGCTGGTGCGCGGCGGCGGCCAGGTCGGCCGGTGGCGTCGGGCGGACGACGGCGCGCCGGCCGTCCTCAGCCGGTTCCGCACCGGGTGGCACCGGGTCCGGATGCCTGCGCGCGTCCCCCTTGATCAGCGCGCGTTGGACATCGGGCCCGGTTCTCCCGTTGCCGGAGAGCCGGCGTGCCGCCGAACCCCCGGACGTCCACCGGAGCGGGACCGCCCGGTTCGCCGTAGTCGGCGGGAGGTCGGGGGTGGCGGGGGAGATCAGTGGCCGGTGGGGGAGCAAGGGCGTGGTGGTGATGTGGCGCTGCACGGTCGGACGGGTCAGCGGGACGACCGGCAGCGGTGCCCGATCGGGTGGCCGTGATGTGCTGGTCGGGACCGTGCGGTCGGGTTGGTGGTCCGGGTTGCCGGCGGTTCGTCGGTGCGGTGCGGCAGCCGGCCGGTCCGAGGTGGGCGCGGTGGGTGTCGTTCGGCGCTGCACCACGTCGCCGGTCGCCGGTCGCGCTGGTTCGCGGGTCGGCTGGGCGGCGGTGTCGTGAGGTAGGACGGCGTCGGCGGGTATCCGCGCCAGTGGCTCACCCAGGGCCGGTCCTGTTCTCGTGTTGGTGCGGGCGGCCGGGCCGTGTGGGCGCCCCGGTCCGGTTTCCGGCTTGCGCTGCACCACGGCACCGGCCGGTATCCGGGCGATCGGCTCGCCCAACGTCGCCGCCGTCCGTGACGCACGCTGCGACGCGGGTGCGGAGGCGATCGGTCCGGTTGGCAGTGGTGAGGTGGTCGACCTGCGTGCCACCGGGGTGACCGGCTGGCCTGGCGCCGGTGGTGCGATCGGTGACTCGGCGGTGGGTCGCGGTCCGAGCGGTGGCAGCGGTTCGGCCCGTGGCACGGTTCGACCGAGCAGCGGCTTCGGTTCGGCCGGCGGGCCGGGAGTCGGCCCGGCGGTGTGTGGCGTGGTCGGCCCGGGTGTTGCGGGTGCCGCTCCGGTGGCGACCCGGCGCTGCACCGCCGGTGTGCTCGTCGTCCGGGCGACCGGGATCGGCCGCAGCGGCGTCACCTCCCGACGTGCCAGGGTCAGCGGGGTGCCGAGCGGGCGCGGGGAGACCGGGCCGGCTGGTGATCGCTGCGCGCTGGTTGGCTCCGAGGCTGCTTGGGCGACCGGTGACCGCCGCGCGATCGTCGGCCGCTGGGCCACCGGGGCCGTGGAGGCACCCTGGGTCGTCTGGACCGCTTGGCTGGTTTGGTCGGTTCGGACCGGTTGGGCAGCTTCGCGGGCTTGGGCGGCCGGAGTGGCTGTGGCGACCGGGGACACCGGGGTGACCGGTGATCGCTGCGCGACGGTTGGTTCCCGGGCGGGTCGGGCGGCGGGTGTGGTTGGTGCGACTTGGGCGGCAGGGTCAGAGGCCGGGGTGGTAGGGGCGATCGGGGTGGCGAGTGATCGCTGCACGATCGTTCGCTCCGGGGCGACCGGGGCGACCGGGGCGACCGGGGCGACCGGAGTGGCCGGGGCGACCGGAGTGGCCGGGGCGACCCGAGCAGTCGGGGCCGCCGGGCCTGCCGGAGCGACTCGAGCGGTTGGTGCGGTCGGGGTGGCCCGAGCGGCCGGGGTGCCGGTTGATCGCTGCGCGACTGTTGGCTCCGGAGCCATCGGAGCCATCGGAGCCATCGGGGTCGGAGGGCTCGGAGGGCTCGGAGGGTTCGGAGGAGCGAGCTGGGCGACTGGGGTGGTCGGTGGGTTCTGCGTGACCGTTGTCTTCGAGGTGGCCGGTGACCGCTGTGCCACCGTCGGCTTCTGGTCGACCTGACCGACCTGGTCGACCTGACCGACCTGACCGACCTGACCGGCCGGGGCGGTAGGGCTGGCGGCCGGGGCGATGATCGCGTCGGCGGTGCTGGTGGTGGGGGAGTGGGAAGCCTGGGCGGTAAGAGCGTCGCGTGGGGCGACTGTGAGCTGGTCCGTCCCGGCGTAACCGCCGGCCTCGCCGGTAGGTCGCGCCAAGCCGTGCATGACACCGACCGGAGCGCCGGGCAGGACCGCGTGGCCGAGGTCGCCGCTGAACGTGTGGTCCTGCCAAGCCGCCAGGCCGTCCCGGAACCGCAGCCCGTCACCCACCGCGATGCCCTTGCGCTGGATCACCCCCTCCACCGGTCGGGTCGCACGCCAGCCGCCGTCCGAATCGGGCCCCGGAGCCGAAACCCCAGCCGATACCGGAGCCGAAACCGCAGCCGGCGCCACGGCCTTGCGGCGGAACCTGTCCCAGAAGCCCATCAGGTCACCCCCCTTCGTTCACCCTCGTGTTGATCCGTGCGATCTCCCGGACCCACCGCCTGCGCTCGTGGTGCTCCAGGTCGAGGATCCGGTCTCGTTCCCAGTGGAAGTGGTAGGCCACGTACGCGACCTCCTCGTGCAGCCGGTCGGCCGCGTACGTCACGATTCCCCCAGGCGACCACCGGCCAGGTCGACCTCGAACCCGCTGCCGCACGACGGGCACGTCACCCCGGCGCGCGTGTGCCCCTCGCTGTTGATCCGCCGGTAGAAGTCCTGGAGGAACGCGATGTCGGTGGCGTACATCCGTTCCACCACACCGACGTTCACCTCGTCCACCGTGCCCAGTTCGGTGATCACCATGCTGAGCAGCAGCACGCTGAGGTAGCCCGGGTTCTCCTTGACCCGCAGGTCGATCTGCGGACGCAGCTCGTCGCGGGCCGTCGCCAGCCGCATCCGCCCGTTGCGGTGCACCGAACCCTCCGCGTCCACGTAGCCGCGCGGCAGCTCGAACTCGAACTCGGTGCGCAGCGCCGGTTCCCGCGCCACGACGGGGTGCGCGACGTCCGCTGGCTCGGCCAGCTCGTCCAGCGAGTCCAGCCCGATCACCCGACGCCTCATCAGTCCTCCAGGGTGATGTCCTCGAAGGTGATGGTCACCTTCTCCAACGCGGCACTGGACTCGCCCGCCTTGAGCGACGGGCCCTCCCAGCGGCTGACCCACCCGTTGACCAGGTTCAGCCGCCGCTCGGTCTCGCCCTTGCTGTTCATGATCTCGATGGTGATGTTCTGGCGCGCCGTCTCGACGTCACCCTTGTTCACCGTCTCCTTGAGCCACTTGGTGAACTCCTTGCTCTTGTCCATCCCCCTGGTGACCGTGATCTCGCCGCCCTTGCGGGCGCCGGGCTGCTTGCGCAGCAACGGCTTGCCCTGCGGGGTCACCTGCGAGATCTCGACCACGTCCTCCTCGATCGTCACCCCGCTGACCTCCTGCAAGGACTCGACCATGTACGCGCCGAGCTGGAGGCCGAAGATGTGGGTGGAGAGTGCGTCGCCGTCTGCCATGACTGGTGCTGCCTTTCGGGATCCGCGCGGGGCTATTCGCTGACGAGGCTGGTGTTGTCGGAGAACTGGGCGAGGCGGAAGACCACGAACTCGGCGGGCTTGACCGGCGCCACGCCGATCTCGCACACCACCTGGCCGAGGTCGACCGACTCCGGCGGGTTGTTGTCGCGGTCGCACTTGACGTAGAACGCCTCGTCCGGCGTGCGGCCGAACAGCGCGCCCTGACGCCACTGCTCGGTGAGGAACGCGGTGATGTTGCGCCGGATACCGGCCCACAGCCGGTCGTCGTTGGGCTCGAACACCACCCACTGCGTGCCCAGGAGGATGGACTCCTCCAAGTAGTTGAACAGCCGCCGCACGTTCAGGTAGCGCCAAGCCGGGTCGGACGACAGCGTGCGGGCTCCCCAGATGCGGATGCCGCGGCCGGGGAACGTGCGCACGCAGTTCACGCCGACCGGGTTGAGCAGGTCCTGCTCGCCCTTGCTGAGCGAGACCTCCAGGTCGACCGCGCCGCGGATGACCTCGTTGGCCGGCGCCTTGTGCACACCGCGTTCGGCGTCGCTGCGCGCCCACACGCCGGCGACGTGACCGGACGGCGGCACGAACGTGTTGCGGCCGCTCGCCGGGTCGAAGACCTTGATCCACGGGTAGTACAGGGTCGCGTAACGGGAGTCGTGGTTCGCCTCCTCCATCCGCCACTTGTGCACCCGCTGCGGCGACATCCCGGGCGGCGCGTCCAGCACCGCGACCCGGTCGCCCATCTGCTCGCAGTGCGAGATGACCGCCGCCTGCACGGTCTGCACGCCCTCCAGGTCGATCAGGCCACGCCGGTAGGCGCTCATCAGGTCGGGCACCGCCACCATCGTGACCTCGTCGACGTTCTCCAGGCCGCCGAACCCGGTGCGCGCCGCGGCGTCGCCGACGTACTCCTGCGCGTCGAGCTTCACGGGCGCGGCGGCCTTCGCGGCGGGCAGCGGGACCGACTGCTTGTCCGGCCTGGTCAGCGCCGTGCCGGACTGCTCGGTGACCTCGATCAGCTTCGAGCGCTCGGCGACCTGGGTCACCACGTAGTTCTTGAGGTTCTTGCGGGTCGACACGTCGAAGGTCTCCACGACCTTGTCGCCCTGGCGGACCAGCAGCTTGAAGCGGTCCTCCGGCGGGTTCTCGCCGTCGGCGTCGGAGACCTCGACGGAGACGTCCGGGCCGGCGGCGGGCAGGGCGGAGATCCGCAGCCCGCCCAGCGTCACGGGCACCGGCGCGGCGGGCACGTCCTCGCCGTTGGCGGCGGCACCGCCCACCCGCACCACGTACGCCGCTCCACCCCCGTTGGCGAAGTAGCCGTAGACGGCGTGCGGGAGGTAGGCGTCCTCGGTGAAGCCGCCGAAGTCGCGCACGTACTGGTTCCAGTTGGTGACCAGGGTCGGCTGGTGGAAGGGGCCCTGTTCGGCGAAGCCGACGAAGGCGGCCACCGCGGTGCCGACTCCCTCGATCGGGCGGGCACCGGTCTGGACCTCCTCCACGTACACGCCGGGCGAGAGGTACTGCGGCATGGTCGCTCCTTGTCTGCTCTTCCGCTCTGGCACCACAAGCCTCGCCCGCGCCCGACCGCGGCGGCAGGACCGGCGGGCCCCGGTCGGGGGCACTCCCGGTGCACCAACAGGCAACCGGCCCTCCGGGACGCGCAGGAGGACAGCCGCAGTCCGGGCACGCCGAAGAACACCGGCCACGCGGGCACGCCGAAGAACACCGGTCGTCCGGGCAGGCCGGAGAACGCCCGCGGCGCGCGGGCGTTCTCCGGCGTGGTCATCCGTGCTGGTCGGTCTCCGGCCACGAGCCGAACTCGCCGGGCAGCACGAGCCGGCCGAGCTTGCGGTACTCCTGCCGCACGGCGGCCAGCACGTCGGTCATCCGCACCGGCCGCTCGGCGGCGGCGGCCAGGTAGGCGGCGGTCACCGCGCACGCCCGGATCGACCCGCCGGCCAGCTCGAACCGCTCGGCGCAGAACGCCAGGTCGAGGTCGTCCGCCCGGGGCAGCCGCGAGCCGAGGCAGCGGTCCCACAACGCGAGCCGCTGCGTCGCGTCGGGCACCGGGAAGTCGGCGATCACGTCGATCCGCCGCGTGAACGCCTCGTCCACGTTGGACCGCAGGTTGGTGGTGAGCACCGCGATGCCGTCGAAGGACTCCATCCGCTGCAACAGGTACGCCGACTCCGTGTTGGCGTGCTTGTCGTGCGCGTCCTTGACCTCCGAACGCTTGGCGAACACGGCGTCCGCCTCGTCGAACAGCAGCACGCCGTGCACGCCCGCGGCCTCGGTGAAGATCCGCTCCAGGTTCTTCTCCGTCTCGCCGACGTACTTGTCCACCACCGACGACAGGTCGACCACGTAGAGGTCCATGCCGACCGCGCCGGCCACGACCTCGGCCGACATCGTCTTGCCCGTGCCCGACTCGCCCGCGAACAACGCCACCACCCCGCGCCCACGACCGCCGCCGGGCCGCATGCGCCACTGGCCGAGCACCCGTTCCCGGTGCCGTGCGCGCAGCACCAGCTCGTCCAGCTGCCGCCGGGTCGGTTCCGGCAGGACCAGGTCGTCCCAGTCGACGCCGGGGGTGATCCGCCTGGCCAACCGCTCCAACCCGGCGCCGTTCTGCGCCCGCACACCGGCCCGGACGTGCGCCAGGTCGACCGGCTGGTCCTCCAGCAGCGCCAGGCGTGCGGCGACGGTCACCGCGCGGTCCACCTCGTCGGTGCCCAGCCGGTACCCGGCCAGGTCGGCCACCAGCGCCGGATCGGCCGCCGTGCCGGTGACGTCGGCCAGCGCCCGCGCCCACCGCTCGGCCCGCCGGTCCGCGGGCGACGGCGGCACGGGCACCGACACCACCGGGTGCGCCGTCCAGCGCGGATCCCAGTGCCGCCTGCTGTGCAGGAACAGCGGCACGTCGCCGACCAGCGCGGTGAGGTCGCGGATCAGCCGGACGCGTTCCGGCAGCAGCGGTTCCAGCGGGCCGAGCACCAGCCCCGCGCCACGCAACCGGGCCTCCCGGACGACCTCCGCGAGCGGCGGGTGCGGCCGGTCGGCCAACGCCGCGACGTCCAGCACCACGGCGTCACGACCCGCGGCGGCCAGGGCGTCCACCGCGAGCCGGCCCGCGTCGCCGTCGGTGTCACGCAGGTGGACCGCCCGGATGCCGGCCAGCAGCCCGGCGGCGAGCCGGCCGGCCGACGGCTCCGGGTCGCGGCCCGCGGGCGCCACCCGGGCCGTGCCGCCGATCGCCGGGTCGGGCTCGTCGTCGCCGAGCAGGTGCGCGACCACCCGGTCGGGCACGCGCAACGACCGGGACAACGCGGGCAGCCCCTCGTCCCGCACGTCGACCAGACCGGTGGCGACCAGCGGCGCGGACGCGGCGAACCGGAACCGTCCCGCGCCGGCCGCCGGCAGCCCGCAGAGCTCGAGCGCCAGCCCCACGGTCGCGCGGCGGCGGGTGAGGTCGTCGTTGAGGTAGCCGTAGAGGCGTTCGAACCGGGCGTCCACGTCCGGCGCCAGGGCCACCAGCAGGAACTCGACGTCCACCGGTTCGAGGCCGAACCGCCGAGCCAGGGTCAGCAGCCGGGGGCCGGGCTCGGGCACCAGCGAGGCGAGCACGTCGAGGTCCGGGTCCGCCTCCGGCGGCGGCAGCGGGTCCGGGCGCCCGTCGAGGATGCGCCGGACCGCGTCGGCGGTCAGGTAGAGGCCGCGTTGCGGGTCGTCGGGCGAAGGGTCGTCCGCCGCCCGCAGGGCGACCGCCCGGCGCACCCGCCACTCGACGGCGCCCAGCCTCGCCCACAGGTAGGCCAGGTCCTGCGCCTCGGACGTCGTCGCCGTCCTGGTCGTCACGGTCATCGGTTCGCACCACCCTGTCGGTCGCGGCGTCGGGTTGCGGGCCTGCCGGGCGCCACGGCGGTCCGCGCGCGTGGGGGAGCCGCCGTCGTCATCGGATCGGGCCGCCGCGTCGCCGCCGGTCGGCGGGGCGGGCACGGGCGGGCGCGAAACCGCTGTCGCCGGCGACGTCGTCGTAACGCAGCCTGCGGGCGCCCTCGTCGGGGCCGTCGACCAGCACCAGGCCGCCGGCGGCCGGCGGGGCGAGCGGGGTCAGGACGCCGGCCACCGGCGCGGTCACCACCAGGTTGACGGCCGGTTTGAGGCGCCCGCCGAGCGCCGACCACACGTCCGTCGCCGCACGGCCCTCCGACACCGGGCCGCCCGACTCCAGCAGCACGCTCAGGTCGAGCTCGGCCAACGACCCGGTCAGCCACTCGGACGCCAGCCTGCTGTGGCCCGCCAGGCAGACCAACGCGCCCGACAGCAGCCGGTGCTCGTCCTGCGGCCGGTTCGTCCACGCCGTCACCAGGTAGGACAGCCGGAACCAGCGCGGTGGCCTGCGGTGCCCGACCAGCTCGTCGCCCTCGAACACCTCCAGGTCGCCCGCGCTGCGCCTGCTCTCGTCCTCGCGGATGTCGTAGAGGAACACGTTCACGGTCGGCGCGTTGCGCCGTGCCGTCCAGTCGGTGGTCGGCGCCTCGAACGCGAGCTCACCACCGCCACCGGGCACGCCGCCGGCCTGGAGCAGCCGGCGGATCCCTTCGTCGACCTCGTGGATCACGGCAACCTCCTCGTCGTCACCTGCGCCGCACCTCGTCGGGCGGCCCCACGGAGCCGGGCACGACGAGGAACTCGGTGGTGGCGGGCTCGAAACCGGCCCCGGCGGCGGTGATCGTCCGCCGCCCGGTCTGGTCCTTGGCGAGGACGAGCAGCTGCGCGGTGAACCCGCCGTCCGGGCGCGGGACGGTCGGCGTCGCCGCCGCGGTGATGCCGGGCGACCAGGACAGCCGCACCGGCACGCCCGGCGGGAAGTCCACGCCGCGCACCGACGTGACGAATCCGGGTTCGCCGATCGGCGGCACGGCCACGATCCGGGGCCGCAGCACGCGCATCGGCGCGGCGGCCACGTTGTCCGCCGGGTCGGCGTCGGTGCCGGTCGTGCGCAACGTCCCGCGCACGGTGGTCCGGAGCGGCGCGTTCGGCGCGAGGACGACCTGCACCACCTGCGACGCGCCCGGCGGCAGGTCCGGCAGCGCGCACCCGGTGTTCGCGCACCCCGGCGGCAGGGTCGCCACCGGCACCTGCGCGGGCAGCGCGAAGTCCAGCCGCAGCCCGGTGGCCAGGGCTCCGCCGCCGTTGCGCACCGTGTAGCTCACCGTCGCCCGTCCGCCCACATAGGACGGATCCGGCTGCACCACCACGGCCAGCGAAGGACCGGCCGGCGGCACGACGGGAGGCGGCGCGGGCGGCGGCGGTCCGGTCACCGGGTCGCGCACCGGGATCGCCGTCGCCGCGGCGTTGTCGGACGGCAGCACGTCGACCACGGCGCCCGCCACCGACCAGGTGACGCTCCGCCGTCCGGGCACCACGCCCACCACGTCGGCGACGACGTCCACGGACGCCCCGGGCTCCACCACACCGAGGTCGCACCTCAACCCGGCCAGGTCACACGTGCCGCGCGCGGGGCGCAGGGCCTCCAACCGCACGCCATCCGGGACGGCGGCGGTCAGCGCGGTGCCGGGCGACGTGGCCGGACCGCGGTTGACGACGGTCACCGTCACCGGCGTGGTCGTGCCGGTGTCCGCGTCCGGCGTGCTGTCCGGCGCCTGCACGGCCAGGTCGACCGTCTGCTGCCAGGTCGGCTCCTTCTGCCTGCCCGGCAGGTCGGCCGTGATCCGCCGCACCTCGCCCGTGCCGAGGTCGACCACGGCCAGCTCCTCCGGCGACCGGAGATCACCCACGCGGCGCGCGGTCAGCACCACGCGGTCGCCGTCGGGCGAGAACGACACGTCCCTGGGCTGGAACGGCCCCGACGGCGGCGCGGTCAGCGGTGTGGCGCACGTGGTCGCCCCCGACGGCAGCACCACGCGGCACCCGTCGTCCGCCAGCGACACCAGCAGCACGCCGTCGGCCTCGCGGTTGAACGCCAACGCGCGCCCGTCCGGGCTGAACACCGAGCTGTCGTCGGTCACCTCGCAGTCGAACCCGCAGACCGCCGCCGACACGTCCCGCTGTCGGTCCAGCGTCCCGGCACGGGCGGTCCACACGTGGTTGTCACGCACCTCGCCGGTGGGGCCGTCGAAGACCCGACCGCGCGTGAACGCCAGCGTCGTGCCGTCCGGCGACCACGAGGGCTGGGTGTCCTCCTGATCGGCGGCGGACGGCGGTGGCGTCAGCCGCCCCACCACGGCGCCGGTGGCGGCCTCGACCACCACGATCCGGCTCGCACCGCCGTCCGGCCGCACCCCGCCGGGCGTGCGGCGGGCGAACGCCAGGAACCGGCCGTCCGGCGACCAGACCGCGTCGAACTCCCAGTCCGCCGGCTGCCGGTCGGCGACCGGCAGCCGGCGCGGGTTGCCGCCGTCGGCGTCCACCAGCCACAGCCGCTGCACCCGCCGGCCGTCGGCGTCCTCGAACCGGCTCAGCGCGATGGTGCGGCCGTCGGGGGAGTAGGACTGCCGCTGCGTCCACGGGTCGTAGCCGGCACGCGGGCGGAACAGCAGGTTGGGGTCGTCGGCGACCCCGGGGTCCTCGCGCAGCACCGGCACGCCCAGGTCGCGCGGGTCCGAGCCGTCCGGTCGGACGTCCTGGAGCGTCGCGGTGAAGTGGGTCTCGGCGGTCGTGCGGGCCACGACCAGGTGCTCGCCGCGCGCGTCCACCAGCCACGTCGGCGAGGTGACCGCGCGGTTCTCCGCCAACAGCAGGCCGGGCGCGGTCGTGACGGGCAGGCCCGGGCCCGTGTCGACCTGGTACACCTTCTCCACGTTCGGGTCGGCCGGGCACGAGCAGACCTGGTCGGTGCTGAGGAACAGCAGCCCGGCGCCGTCCGGCTTCCACACGGGCCAGCGGCCACGCCACCCGGCCTGGTCGCCGCCCAGCACCGGCGCGCCGACCCGGCCACCGCCGAGCACTCGCGGCTGCGGGACGCCGCCGACGTCCAGGGTGTAGGCGATGCGGCCGTCACGCGGGTTCCAGTCCGGCTCGCCCGCGTCGCCGTCCGGCTCGTCGGTGAGCCGGGTGACCCGGCCGCCGCCCACCGGGACGCGGTAGATCTCCCGCTCGCCGTCGCGGTCGCCGGAGAACGCGACGCTCGCGCCGTCCGGTGCGAACGTCGGCCACGTCTCGTCGGACGGCGTGTCGGTCAGCCTGCGCAGCCCCGTGCCGTCCACGCCGACCAGCCACAGGTCGCGCTCGCCGTCCTCGCGCGAGTCGAACACCACCGTGCGCAGGTCGGGGGACAGCCGGGGGTGGCCGGCGTCGAGGCCCTCGGTGAGCCTGCGCACCGAGCCGTCGGCCGCGCGCAGGTACACCTGCGGCTCCGGCCCGTCGCGCAGGCTGGTGAACACCACCAGCCCGCCGCGCGCCGAGACGTGGTCGTCGTGGTGCGCGGGTCCGGCGCCGAACAGCGGCGCGGTCGGCCGCAGCTGATCGGGCACCGGACCGGTGACCGCGCCGAGGCTGCGGTGCCCGGTGCCCGCGTAGGCGATCCGGCCGGACACGGGGTCGTCCTGGAGCACCGCCGCCGACACCGACGTGGCGACGTCGTGCACCGCGACGACCGCGGCGCTCAGCGCCACCGCCGCGCCGATCGTGGCGAGGGGTCGGGTCGGCAACCAGCTCGACAAGGTCCCACCTCCGTCTGGGGCATGTTCCGGAATCGTCGGCCGGCGGACCGCGCGGCGCGGAGGTCCCGGCGGGCACGGTCGGGGCACGGCGCCGGGCCGTTCGGGCAACTCAGATCAGGCCGTGCCGCATCGCGTAGCCGACGGCGTGCGCGCGGTTGCGCAGCTGCAGCCGGGTGGTGACCTCGTGCAGGACGTTCTTCACCGTCCGCTCGGAGAACGACGTCTTGGAGGCGATCTCGGCGGTGTCGAAGCCCTCGGACACCAGCCGCAGCATGTCCGCCTCACGGGCGGTGAGCGTGGACAGCGACGGGCCGTTGGGGTCCAGCACGCTGCGCTGCAACCGGCCCACGTGGTCGAGCAGCGTGCCGAGCAGGTCGCCTGGCAGCACCGCTTCCCCCTTGACCAGCGCGGAAATCGTGCTCACGAGCCGGTCCTGGTGCGCCTCGGAGCGGCGGACCACCGCCGTCACGCCGCAGTCGATGGTGATCTGGAGGGCGTCCTGGTCGAAGCGCCCCACCACCAGGCCGACGCGCGTGGTGGCGGACTGCCTCAACCGGCGCAGCAACCGCGCCGTCTCCTCGTCCACCCCGTCCACCACCACGAGCGACACCACGGCGCGCGCTTCCTCGTCCGGCCGCACCACCTCGACCTCGGGCCGCGGCCGCAGCTGGTGCGTGATGCCCGCCTTCAGCACGGGGTCCTCGGCGTACACGGCCACCGGAATCCTGGTCATGGCAACCCTCCTGCGGAACAGCCGACCGCACGGTGTCGGCCCGTCGGGACCATCGTGTGCCGGGGGAGGGCTCCGGGGCACCGGCGCGGGCCCTTCGGTGCACGGGTTTGCCCGCACAGTGCCCTTTTCTCCCTGTCCGGGCGGGTGCGGCGTCCCTACCGTTCGTCGGGTGACCACAACGACCGAGTTCGGTCTCCCCACCGTGGTTGTCACGCCCGGTCAGGAGACCAGCACGACGATGACGGTGCGCAACGACAGCGACATAGTCGAGGCGTACGAGTTCGAGGTGGTGGGCGGGTGCGCCCCCTGGACCACCGTCGAACCGGCACGGCTGTCGCTGTACCCGGGGACCTCGGAGCAGGTCGCCATCGTGCTGCGCCCACCGCGATCACCCGAGGTGCGCGCGGGCGAGGTGCCGCTCGGTGTGCGGGTGCTGCCCGCCGAACGGCCGGAGTCGGCGGTCGTGACCGAGACGACCGTCATCATCGAACCGTTCGCGCAACAGCGGGCCCGGCTGATCCCCAAGCGCCGTCGAGCGTGGCGCAGCGCGCGCTACCGCGTCGAGGTGCAGAACAACGGCAACACGCCGACCGTCGTGACGCTCTCGCTGCCGGAAGCCGACGACCACCTGAAGATCGCCGTGTCCACCACGCCGTCCACTGTGGACCCCGGCGCGAAGGCCGAGCTGGAACTGCGCGCGCGGGTGGCGAAGCTGCTGTGGTTCGGCAAACCCGCGGTGTGGCCGGTGCGGCTGGACGCGGTGGCGCTGGCGGCGGACGAGCGGCACGAGCACGAGCTGGCCGGCGAACTGGTGCAACTGCCGATCCTGTCCAGGTGGCTGCTGTCGCTGCTGGGCGCCTTGTTGGCGCTGCTGCTGGCGTGGCTGCTGCTGGTGCGCCCGGCGGTGCTCAGCGCCGCACGGGAAGCGGCCGACGGGCGTGCCCAGGAGATCGCGCAGGCCGTCGAGCCGCAGGCGCCGGCCGAACAGCCCGGCGGCGCGCCGGAACAGCAGCCCGCCGGCGAGCAGGGGCAGGGGCAGGGGCAAGGCCAGGGACAAGGCCAGGGGCAGGGCCGCGGCACGAGCGGTGGCGCCGAGCAGAGCTCGGGCACCATCGAGGTCCGCGCGAACGCCGGTCAGCGCGCGACCGGCACCTACGTCGTGCCGGCGGGCAAGGTCTTCCACATCACCGACATCGTGCTGGCCAACCACCAGGGTGACGAGGGCGTGCTGACGATCGCGTTCGGGGAGCGCACGATCACCGTGATCGCGCTGGAGACGTTCCGCAACCAGGACTACCACTGGGTGACGCCGATCGACATCCCGGAGAACGGCACGGTGACCGCGACGGTCGACTGCGCCCGGCCCGGCACGCCGGCGAGCGGCCGGCAGGCCCCGAACTGCGCGCAGCTGCTCAACGTCAGCGGCGAGCTGGGCGACATCGCCGGCTGAACCCGACCTCGCGCCGCCGCGCCTGTGACCGCCGCGCACCCGTTGTGGTGCGCGGCGGACTCGTGCGCGGAGCACCCTTCCGCGCGGTTCACCGGGCGCGGCGGTTCCACTCGTCGAGCAGCGCGTCGATCCAGGCGAGCATCAGCCCGACCGCGGCGTGGTCGCCGTGGTCGCGGTAGTGGCGGAGGTCCTCGATGGCCGCGGCCAGCTCGAACCGCAGGTCGCACGACGAGATGTCGCTCTGCGTGGGGTTCACGGCTCACGCCGCGGCGCGTTGCGGGCGGCCATCCGGAACGCCTCGATGTACTTCGGCAGCTCGACCAGCGCGCGCTCCCACGTGCCCGCCATGATCTGCTCGGCGAACACCGTGTCGACCACGAGCCGGTCGACCTCCGGGTCGATGTCGTCGCCCGCCGCGCTGCGCAGCCGCCTCGACACCTCGGTCCGGTGCGCACGCGACCGGACGACCTCCAGGGTCCGCTCCAGGCTCGCGATGACCCGCGCGGCCTCCGCCGGCTCCACCACCAGCCACCCCTTGGCCGCCAGGTCGAGGAACAGGTCGCCCGCGAACCTCTCGGGCGTGGAACCGTCCGCCACGCGACCTCCGTCCTCGTGGGACCACATCGCCTCGCACCTCCGCACCGGCACCGGGGCCGGTACCGGTCCTCCGGAACCCCCGTCCGCCCGGCGGCAGGGAGCCGGCTTGAGCCCACCACGGGAAACCGGTGCGCCGGAAGTCCGCCGGGGCAGGTCTGCCCGTCCGTACCCGGGACGTGCCTCGCGATGGTCGACTCGGCGGCCCGCGTGCTCGGCCGAACGGGTGACAGGTCTGGACCTGAACCGACACAGCACGTCGGGACTCCACTGTGCACGTACGACGCGGTCCTGCTCGCGCGGCCCTCGGCTTGTCGCTGTGCGCCGAGATCGCGAGGTTCTGTGACGAAGTCGTCCACGCCGCCGACGAGCTTCGACCGGTCCAGTTCGCGGAGGTGGCCGTTGTCGACGACCCGGCGGCGAACGTGCCGTCCCTCCTTCGCACGTACGCCGCTCCGCAGGCGGACATCGGCTGCTGACGTCGGCCTGGTCGGACACCGCCTCCCGGGATCGTCAGGTGATCGGCAGGTCGGTCCGCGGCGCCATGGGGCATGATGGCGGTACGGTGCCGGGACCGCTCGGCGCACCCGGTTCCACCCCGACGTCGCCGCGCGGTGCGGCCCGATCGTGCCGCGATGACGAGCCGCTGTGCACTGAGGACAGCGCTCGTCGGACGAGGGGGTTGCCTTATCCGTCCTGTGTGGACCGATGTCGTCGTGGCCGGTGAACCGGAGGCCACGACGTGAGCTTCTGGGAGTTCGTCCTCGACCGGTGGAACCGACTGCTGGTCGAGGCCTTGCTGCACGTCAGCGCCGTGGTGCAGTGCGCGCTGCTGGCCGCGGTGATCGGTGTGGGCATCGGTGTCGCGGTGTACCGCAGCCCGCTCGGTTCGACCGCCGCGACGGCGTTGACCAGCGCGATCCTCACCATTCCGTCGTTCGCCCTGCTCGGCCTGCTGATCCCGGTGCTGGGGCTGGGCGTGCCGCCGACCGTGGTCGCGCTCGTGCTGTACGGGCTGCTGCCGGTCGTGCGCAACACGATCGTGGGACTCGGCGGCGTCGACCCGGCCGTGCGCGACGCGGCACGCGGCGTCGGGATGAGCAGGGTGGGCGTGCTGACCAGGGTCGAGCTGAGACTGGCCTGGCCCGCGATCCTGACCGGGACGCGGATCGCCACCCAGATGCTGATGGGCATCGCCGCGATCGCCGCCTACGTCCGCGGGCCCGGCCTCGGCGTGGAGATCTTCGCCGGCCTGACCAGGGCGGGCAGCGCGAACGCGACCAACCAGGCGGTGGCGGGCACGCTCGGCATCGTCGTCCTCGCGCTGGTCCTGGACGGGATCTTCGCGCTGATCGGCCGCTACACCGTTTCCAGGGGGATCCGTGGCCAGTGAGATCCGACTCGTCGACGTGACCAAGCGCTACGCCGGCGTGGAGGCGCCCGCGGTGGAGTCGGTCAGCATGACCATCCCGGCGGGGGAGACCGTGGTGCTGGTCGGTCCGTCCGGGTGCGGCAAGACCACCACGATGCGGATGATCAACCGGTTGATCGAGCCCACGTCGGGCCGGATCACCATCGACGGCGAGGACACCCTGTCGTTGAACCCCGACGAGCTGCGCCGCGGCATCGGGTACGCGATCCAGCAGGCGGGGCTGTTCCCGCACCTGACCGTCGGCCAGAACGTCGGCACGGTCCCCGGCCTGCTCGGCTGGCGCCGCACGAGGGTGTCCGACCGGGTGGACGAGATGCTGGACCTGGTCGGGCTCGACCCGGCCGAGTTCCGCGACCGCTACCCGCGGCAGCTCTCCGGCGGCCAGCAGCAGCGCGTCGGCGTCGCCCGCGCGCTCGCCGCGGACCCGCCCGTGCTGCTGATGGACGAGCCGTTCGGCGCGGTCGACCCGATCACGCGCGGCAACCTCCAGGACGAGCTGATGCGGCTGCAGTCCGAGCTGCGCAAGACGATCGTGTTCGTCACGCACGACTTCGACGAGGCGGTCAAGATCGGTGACCGGATCGCCGTGCTCGGCCCCCGGTCGCGCCTGCTCCAGTACGACACCCCCGAGGCGATCCTGGCCAACCCCGCCGACGACACGGTCGCCGGTTTCGTCGGCGCCGGCGCGTCGCTCAAGCAGCTCAGGCTGCGCCGGGTGCGCGAGGTCGAGCTGAGCCAGGCGGTGACCGCGTCGGTGACCGACCGACCCGCCGACGTCGTCCGCAGGCTCGCCGCGTCCGAGCACCGCCACGCGTTGCTGCTGGACGCCCGCAACCGGCCGGTGAGCTGGGTGCAGGGCCCGGGGCAACCGCGGCCCGTCGGCGACTCGGTGACGCTCCAGTCGACGCTCCAGGACGCTTTGGAGGCCATCCTCACCGAGGGCGGCGCGGCGGTCGTCACCGGCTCGCGCGGCGAGTACGTCGGGCTGGTCGAGATGGACGCGGTGATCGGCACGGTGCAGAAGCTGCGCGACGAGCACGCGGAGGCGGACGCGTGACGGCTGCGACCGAAGCCCGGACCGCTGCCACCACCACTTCGCCGCGGCGAGCCGAACGGCTCCGACTGCTCCTCCAGCCGGTCGTCGTGGTGGCGCTGGTCGGCGGCGTGCTGCTCTGGGCGTTCACCCGAGACCTCGACTCGATCGAGCGGCAGAGCCTCAACGCCTCCGCGCTGGCGTCCGCCACCTGGGACCACCTGGTGATCAGCCTGGTGGTGACCGGGCTCGTCCTCGTCGTGGCGGTGCCGCTCGGCATCGTGCTCACCCGCCGGTGGGCACGCCGCGCCGCGCCGTTGTTCCTCGGCATCGCCACGATCGGCCAGGCGTCGCCTGCGATCGGCATCCTGGTGCTGTTCTTCCTGGTCTCCGGTCTGGAAGGGCTGTGGGCGGCGGTGCTGCCCATCGCCTTCTACACGCTGCTGCCGGTGCTGCGGAACACCGTGGTCGGGCTCCAGGGCGTCGACCCGGCGCTGGTCGACGCCGGTCGCGGCATCGGCATGTCCGCCGCGACCGTGCTGCGGCGGATCGAACTGCCGCTGGCCGTGCCGCTGATCCTGGCCGGGCTGCGCACGGCGCTGGTGCACGCGGTCGGCGTGGCCACCCTGGCGGTGTTCGTCAACGGTGGCGGCCTCGGGTTGCTCATCGACACCGGCTACAAGCTGGCCAGGGTGCCCGTGCTGATCACCGGCGCGGTGCTGGCGGTCGGTCTCGCGCTGCTCGTGGACTGGCTGGGCGCGCTCGTCGAGACCTACCTGGGACCGAAGGGGTTGCGATGAGGCGGATCACGCGACTGGCGGTCGCGGCGGTGGCGCTGCTGACGTCCGGCTGCGGGCTGGAGTCGTCGTTCGCGCTGCCGTTCGACGTGGGGCCGGGCTCGATCCGGCCGGTGCCCGAACTGGCCGGGGTCCAGATCGCGGTCGGTTCCAAGGACTTCACCGAGAACCAGGTCCTCGGCTACATCGCCGAGGTCGCCCTCGTCGCGGCGGGCGCCGAGGTGCGGGACATGACCAACATCCAGGGCTCGAACAGCTCCCGCCAGGCGTTGATCACCGGCGACATCGACCTGTCCTGGGACTACACCGGCACCGGGTGGATCAGCTACCTGGGCAACACCGACCCGATCCCGGACGAGCGGGCGCAGTACGAGGCGGTCCGCGACGCCGACCTGGCCCGCAACGGCCTGGTCTGGCTGGACCACTCGGCGATCGACAACACCTACGCCTTCGCCGTCACCGAGGAGTTCGCGCGCGCCAACGGCCTGCGGACCACGTCGGACATGGCCGCCCTGATCGGCCGCTCGCCGGACGAGGCCGTGTTCTGCCTGGAGACCGAGTTCGTCAGCCGCGACGACGGGTTCCCGGGTGTCGCGGAGGCCTACGGCTTCGACGCCGCTTCGGCGGAGGTCAAGACCTTCGGCACCGGCACGATCTACACCGCGACGTCCACGGGGCTGTGCAACTTCGGCGAGGTGTTCACCACCGACGGCCGCATCGTCGCGTTGAACCTGGTCGTGCTGGAGGACGACCGGAAGTTCTTCCCCCGGTACAACGCCGCGGTCGTGCTGCGCCAGGACTTCCACACCGCGCACCCGCAGGTCGGCGAGGTGCTGGCGCCCGTCGTGGCGAAGCTGGACAACGACACCGTGCGCGGGCTCAACGCGGAGGTGGACGTCGACGGCCGGGACCCGGCCGTCGTCGCCCGCGACTGGCTGGTGCGCGAGGGGTTCGTCTCGCTGCCCGCGTCCTGACGTCGTCTCAAGACCGCGCGTGCAGGAGTTCCAGGGCCTCGCGCGCGGTCAGGCAGCCCGCCGTGGTGAGTTCCAGGTTCGCCAGGGACGCGGTGTGGGCGGCGTCGTCGGCCGCGGTCACGCAGTCGCTGACCACGTGCACGGTGAAGCCGAGGTCGGTGCCGTGGCGCGCGGTCTGCTCGACGGTCAGGTTGGTGGCCACGCCGGTCAGGAACAGCGTGTCGACGCCCCGCTCGGACAACCGGGCGGCCAGGTCGTTGCCGGCGAAGCCGGAGAGCTTCTGGTTGTCGACCACGGTCGAGGTGCCGCCCGCCACCTCCGGGATCAACCGCGCGCCGGGCGCGTCCGGCCGGAACGACTCCTGCGCGTCGCCGACGGCCCGCATGAAGCCGGTGTTGCGCACCAACCCGCCCTCGCCCTCGGGAATGGTGAACCTGGTGAAGAACACCGGGACACCGGCGGCTTCGTGGAAACGCGCCGCCCGTTCGACGACGCCGCTGCGGGCCACGGGCTCGGCCAGCATCGGCCCGAAGAACCCCTCCGGCTTGATGACGTTGACCTGCCAGTGCAGCGCCAGCACCGCTGCTCGCTGTGGATCGAGGCTCATGGCACGATCCTGCCCCGCCCGCCGGCCCCGCGTTCCGGGGGGCTGCTTGCCGGTCGAGCGACCGTGCGCTGCCCTGCGGCGTGCCGGGGCCTCCACCGGATCGACCCTGAACGCACCGCGGAAGCGCGGGCGGCTCAGAGCACGGCGAGGCGGGAGAAGCCGGCCGAGCCGTGCCCGGCGTCGATCGCCCGTCGCACGGCGGCACGTCCGGCGCCGAGGACGCCGTCGTCCAGGCCGTTCGCCCGGACCGCCTCGATCACGTCGTCCAGGATCGCCGCCGCCGAGACGAGGGTGGAGGCGTCACCGGGGAAGTGGTCGGCGGTGACGTGCTCGGCGACCACGTCGATGAGCCCGGGGAGCAGTTCGGCCATCACCTTCGCGTGCCCGGCGAACTCGGCCGGGGTGATGTCCTCGGCGGCGGCCAACCGGAACGCGTGCACCACTCCGAACATCGACGTCCAGAACAGGTCCAGCAGCGACACGTTGAACCCGGCCGCCCGACCGGGATCCGCGCCGACGTGCGCCCCGTGCTCGCCGAGCGCGGACAACGTGCCCCGGTGCGCCCGGTAGACGTCCTCCGGCCCGCTGTAGAGCAGTGCCGCCTCAGGCCCGCCGACGACCCCGTTCAGCAGCACGCCGTCGAGGTAGTCGACGCCGTGCTCCGCCGCCCACGCGGCCATCTCGCGGGCCTGCGCCGGCGAGCCGCCGGTGAGGTTGACCAGGGCGCGGCCCTTCAGCGCGTCGGGTTCGAGCACCGCTCGCACGGCCTGGTAGTTCAGCACGCACACGACGACGAGGGGACTGGCGGTGATCGCCTCGGCGGCGGTGGCCGCCGTGGTGGCGTCGAGGTCGTTCCCCTTGCCCGGGGTGCGGTTCCACACGGTGGTGGGATGGCCGGCGGCGGCGAACGCGGTCGCCAGCGCCCGGCCCATCGGTCCGAGTCCGAGGACGGTGACGGGTGTCATGGCGGCTAAGCTAAACCTTGACATCGGCGTCAGAGTCAAGTCGGGAGCCGGGGTGCGGATCGGGGAGCTGTCGCGACGGACCGGCGTGAGCGAACGCGCGTTGCGGTACTACGAGGAACACGGCCTGCTGCGCCCGGAACGGCGGCCGAGCGGCTATCGCGTGTACCGCGACGAGGACGTGGCCGCGGTGCACCGGATCAGGGTCCTGCTCGCGGCCGGGTTGAGCATCGCGCAGATCGTGCAAGTGCTGCCGTGCGTGGTCGACGACGACGGCCGGTTGGCGCCCGACTGCCCCGAGCTGGTCGACGAGCTGGTCAAGCAGCGGGACCGGATCGGCGAGGCCATCGGCGAGCTCGAAGCGACCCGCGGCAACCTGGACGTGATCATCGCCGCCGAACGGCGGGCGGGCTGACGCCGGCAGCTCGTCAGCACCGCCGGGTCGCCGACTGGCCGAGGCCGACGACGTCGAGATCGCCCGCGCCCCGACCGACTCCTCACCGCAGAACCGGCTCGCCACGTCAGCGGGAATTCCGGTTCAATACCGCGATGCGCATCACCTCGGACACCGTCGCCGACGGCATCCGCGAACGACTCTTCACCATCGGGGAGATCCCCGGGGTGCTCTGGACGCCCGCGGAGGGCTTCGGTCCCCACCCGCTGGTCTTGATCGGGCACGGCGGCGGCCGGCACAAGAAGGGGTGGGAGGTCGTCTCCCGAGCTTTCCCCTACGTCACCTCGTGCGGCTTCGCGGTCGCCGCGATCGACGCGCCGGGTACCGGAGACAGGCCGCCGCACCCGGAGATCCGGCGGCTCCTCGCGGTCATCGAGGCACGGGAGGCCGCGGGCGAGCCCTTCGGACCGGCGTGGCCCGAGCTCAACGAAACGGTGGCGGCAGAACTCGTGCCCGACTGGCAGACCACCCTGGACGCACTCCAGGAACTGGACTCCGTCGGCGGAAGCCTGCCCGTCGGGTACTACGGCCTGTCCCAGGCCGGTGAGATGGGCATGCGCCTCGTCGCGGCCGAACCTCGGATCACGGCCGCGGTCCTCGGTCTCGTCGGGAGCGACCGGCTCATCGACACCGCGGCGAGGGTCACGATCCCGGTCGAGTTCGTGGTGCAGTGGGACGATGAAGGGAATCCGCGGGACTCCGCCATGAAGCTGTTCGACGCGCTCGGCTCCGCCCAGAAGACCCTGCACGCCAACCCCGGCGGCCATTTTCGAGTCCCGTCCTTCGAGATCGACAGCTCGATCCGGTTCTTCGCCCGGCACCTGGGCAGCTTCGGCAACGCGGGCAGCTCCTGACACCACCCTGGCCACAGCGCCGCCGACCACTCGGGACGAGTGGTCGGCGCGCGATGACCGGGACGACCAAGGACCGCGACCGCGACGGCACGCCCGAGCGCTACGGCATGGCGCTGCCCGACCACGACACCACGCCGACGTGGCCCGGTGGCGGCGACCTCCTCGAAGCCGACGGCCGGACGTCCGCGCTCACCCGTCCCGGGTCGATCGCCGCCGTGCGGACGTGGGTCGAGTTGCTGCGGGAGGAGAAGGTCTCACCGGTCGGCCTGTCGGGGGAGGAGACCGAGGCGTCGTTCCGCGACGGCAAGGCCGCGATGATGATCACCGGTCCGTGGTCGGCGACCGGCTTCCAGGCAGCCGGCCTCGACTTCGACGTGGCGCCGGTGCCGCCGGGCCCGGTCCGCCAGGCCACGTTCGGCGCGACGACGTCGTTGGCGCTCAACGCGCGGCTCACGCCCGCCATGAAGCAGGCCGCCCACGAGTTCCTGTCCTACTGGGTCAGCGAGCGGGCGCAGGAGCGGTGGAGGGAGGGCTCGGGCTACCCGTCGATCCGGCTGGACCGGAACTCGGCGCCGGGCAACCCCTTCGTGACCGAGTTCGCCGACGACGCGCGGATCGCCCGACCCCTGATGCCGGGGACCGCGGCAGACGGCCTGACCGCCGCCGGGCGTCGCACCGACGAGATCCTCACCGGGTGACGGTCCGCCCCGCCCGAGTGGCGCCGCTGCGCCGCCACAGCACGCCGACGCCCAAGGCCGCCAGCACTCCCAGCACGCCGCCGGCCGCGACGACCTGGTGCGGCGGCACGTGCTCGGCGGCGAGCCCGGCGGCGGCGACCCCGAGCCCTTGGGCGATCTTGAGCGCGGTCACCGCCAAGCCGTAGACCTGACCCCGGGCCTCGTCCGGTGTCCACAGGGCGAACGTCGGCGAGGCGATGGCGTGGTAGCTCGACGCGGCGCCGGACGCCACGAACAGCAGCACCAGGACCGGCAGGCCCGGGTGCAGGAAGCAGGCGACCAGCGGCGCGCTGGTGGCCACCGCCAGCACGGGCAGGGCGCGCAGCTGGGCGGCTTCCGGGCGGGTGGCCACGACCAGGCTCGCCAGCGCGCAGCCGGCCGGGTAGGCGGCGAACAGCAGCCCGGCCGCGACCGGCCCGCCGCCGAACTGGTCGGCCAGCGGCACGGCCAGCGCCTCACCGCTGATGTAGAACGCGGACAGCGACGCGAAGCAGATCAACGCGAGGAGCCTGCGGTCGCGCCACACCAGGGTCGCGCCGGCCGTCATCGCCCGCCACCACCCGGGCCGCTCCGCGCCGTTGCCACCGGGCGCGGGCCGACCTCTCACCCACCGGGCCACGGCGGCGGCCGACACCGCGAACGACACGGCGTCCAGCAGCAGCACACCGCCCGTGCCCACGGCGATGACCAGGACACCGCCGGCGGCGAACCCGGCGACCTGGGCGGCCTGGCTCACGGTGGACAGCGCGGCGGCGCCCGCGCGGAACGCGGGACCGGGCAGGACGTGCGGCAAGAGCGCCGTCCGGGCCGGCACCGCGGGCGCGCCGGCCAACTGCAGCAGCACCAGCAGCCCGCACACCACCGGCCACGGCAGGACCGGCACGGCCATCAACGCGACCAGCGCGGCCCGCACCAGGTCGGAGCACACCATCACGGCGCGCCGCGGGTACCGGTCGGCCAAGCCGGCTAACAGGGGACCGCCGATCAGGTCGGGCAGGAACGTCAACGCGTAGGTGATCGCCGCCCACGCGGGCGAGCCGGTGTCGCGGAACACCAGCACCGTGAGCGCGACCCGGGCGAACTGGTCGCCGATGGTGGAGACGGTGTGCGCGGCGAACAGCGCCCGGAACTCGGTGGAGGCGAACACCTCGCGGTACCGGGCCCGCCCGGCGTCCTGGTCGACCATCCGGGGTCAGCCGACGGTCCCGGACGGCGCGGTCTCCACCCGGTCCCGACCGTTGTTCTTCGCGCGGTACAGGGCGGTGTCGGCGGCCAGCAGCAACTCGTCCACGGTGCGGCCGTGCACGGGGAACACCGCCACGCCCAGCGACGCGGTGATCCGCAGCGCCCCGTCGACACCGACAGCCGCGCCGGGCACGTCGGTCAACGGCTCGCGGACCGCGGCGCGGATCCGCTCGGCGACCTGCCGGGCGTCGGCCGGGTCGGTCCCGGGCAGCAGCACCACGAACTCCTCACCGCCCCACCGGCCGACCAGGTCGCCGTCGCGGACCTGGCGGCGCAGCTCGGTGGCCACGGCGCGCAGCGCGTGGTCGCCGGCCAGGTGCCCGCGGGTGTTGTTGATGTCGCTGAAGTGGTCCAGGTCGAGCAGCAGCACGGCCATCGGCGCGCCGGTCGCCGCGGAGCGGGACAGCTCGGCGGCGGCCCGCTCGGTCCAGGCCACCGAGGTCAGCGTGCCGGTCTTGCCGTCGACCCGGGCGGCGGTGCGGTAGACCGGCAGCAGCAGCCCCAGGTGCATCCCGAGCATGGTCACCACCAGCACCGGCACCACCCACGGCGCCGTCACCAGCACCACGGCCAAGCCGGTGCCCAGCCCGATCGACGCGGCGATGACCAGCTGCTGGCTCAACGGCCCCAGCACGTCGCGGCCCGGCCGGACCGGAGTGGACAGCAGGATCGCGCCCACCACCAGCGCGAGGTTGACCAGCCAGTACGCGACACCGGCCGCCACCAGGGCGCCCAGGTCGACCGGGCCGGTGAGCTGCGCGGCGTGCGGCAGCGCGGGATCGGGGTGCACCGCCAGCAGGATCGCGCCCGCCGAGAAGCAGGCGAGCAGCACCGTGGCGGCGGAGAAGACCTTGCGGTGCAGCGGGCTGCGCCGGTAGATCCGCACCCACCCGTAGCCGTAGCTCACCGCGACCAGCCCGGCCAGCAGCGGCGGCGGCAGCACCAGCACGCCCGCGAACAGCCAGATCGACTGCGGGTGCGCGTACGGGCTGCCCTCGGACGCCACCTCGCGCACCCGTTCCAGCCCGCGCGCCGCCTCGAAGTGCACCACGGCCGCGCCGGCCAGCACCGCGAACCACACCCAGTGGCGGCCCGTCACCGGCGTCAGCGTCACCACGGACGCCACCGCGACCACTGCCACGGCCTCGACGCCCAGCACGTACGCCAACACGGCACGCGGCAGCCGCCACAGCGACCAATCGCGCAACCACCCCAGAGGGGATGCGCGCTGTCGTCGACTGCCAGCGACCATATGGGTGTCACCGCCTCACTACCAGGTGATGACACCGTAACCAAGCCCTCACACAGAGTCGAGCACCCCGGGAGAGCACATGAGCACCGTCACGATCACCACCGGCAACGGCCGCCCCAACGACTGGCGCACCGGCCGGCCGAACGACTGGCGCCGCTGAACACCGCCGGCCCGGCCGCCGCCCCCCGCACGTGCGGCCGGGCCGCCCACTCCCGCGTCAACCGCCCTCGTCCACGACCACCGGCCCGACCTGCGGCGTTCCGGTCGGCACGGGGTCGACGCGGACCTCGGCGCCCTGCCACCGCGAGCGCAGCCTCCGGTCGTGACTGGCGAGCACGATCGCGCCAGGCCCCGGCCCCAGCGCGTCCTCCAGTTCGTCACAGAGCGTAGGGGAAAGGTGGTTCGTGGGTTCGTCGAGCAGCAGCAGCCCGGGCGGGTCGGCCACGACCAGCGCCAGCCCGAGCCGCCGCCGCTGACCCACGGACAGCTCGCCGACGGGCTTGTCCACGTCCCACTCGTGCAGCAGCCCCAGCGAGACCAGCGGAACGGACTCGGCCCGCGCCGTGCCGAGCACCGCTTCGTACGTCTCCCGCGCGGTGCGCCCGGGCCGGTCGAACCGGGTGTCCTGGCCGAGCAGGCCGACCCGGAGCCCGGGACGTCGCCGCACACCGCCCGGTTCGAGCAGGCCTGCCAGCACGAGCAGCAGGGTGGACTTGCCCGCGCCGTTCGGGCCGGTGACCAGCAGCCGCCCGGTGGCGGGCACGTCGAGTCGGGCGACCGCGAGCCGTCCTGGCACGCGCACGTCGCGCAGGGACACCAGCACGTCGTCGGGCGCCTCGTCGGCGAGCGCGTCCGCGAGGACGTCCGGGTGGAAGCGCAGCGGCCTCGGCGGCGCGGGGACCTGCCGTCGTTCCAGCTCTTCGAGCCGGCGCGTGGTGTTGCGCACCCGGCGCGCGATCTGGTTCTGCACCCGGCCGGCCCGGTGCCCGTAGCCCATCTTCTCGTTGTCGCGCGGGGCGCGGTTCGGCGCGACCTGGTGCGTCGTCACGCCGAGCGCGGCGCGCAGGGCGGCGAGCGCTTCCTGCTCCGCGGTGTAGCGCTCCTGCCACCGCGCCCGTTGGGCACGTTTCTCGGTCAGGTAGGCGGTGTAGTTGCCGCCGTAGCGCACCGGGCCGTCCGGCGCGGGATCGAGGTCGATCACGTCCGTGCACACCGCGTCGAGGAACGCCCGGTCGTGGCTCGCCACCACGACGGCGCCCGGCAGGCCGCGCAACTGCTCCTCCAGGAAGCCCGCCGCGTCGTCGTCCAGGTGGTTGGTCGGCTCGTCCAGCAGGAGCGCGGACGGCCTGCGGACCACCAGCGCCGCCAGCGCCAGCCGCGCGCGTTGGCCACCGGAGAGCGAGACCAGGGCGCGGTCGTGCGCGACGTCGTCCAGGCCGAGCCCGGTGAGCACGATCTTCGCCCGCCGGTCGGCATCCCACGCCTCGTGCCGCTGCGCGTGGTCGAGGCGCTCGGCGTAGGCGGTGAGGAGGTCCGCGTCGTCCGGGGACCCGGCGAGCAGGCCGGCGAGCCGGTCGAGCTCGGCGAGGTCCTCACGCGCGCCGGCCAGCGCGTCGTCGAGCACGTCGGCGACGGTGGCCTCCGGGGCGAACGACATCTCCTGGTGCAGGTGGCCGAGGTCGGCCGGCCGCTCGACGCGGCCCCGGTCCGGGTGGTCCACGCCCGCGAGCAACCGCAGCAGCGTGGACTTGCCGGCGCCGTTCTCGCCGATCAGGCCGATCCGGCGGCCCGGCGCCGCGGTGAGCGAGACACCGTCGAGGACGCGCCGGCCACCGAGGACGCGCACGAGGTCGTGAGCGAGCAGTGCTGCTTCGACCACGGTTCAGCCCGCCGTCGGCTCGTCGAGCAGCCGGCCGCCGGCCAGTCGGAGCCGGCGGCCGATCCCGATCTCGGCCAGGAACCGCTCGTCGTGGCTGACGACGACGAACGCGCCCTGGTAGGCGTTGAGCGCGCGTTCCAGCTGCCCGGTGCTGATCAGGTCGAGGTTGTTCGTCGGTTCGTCCAGCAGCAGCAGTTGCGGCGCCGGCTCGGCGAACAGGACGCAGGCCAGCGTGGCGCGCAGCCGTTCGCCGCCGGAGAGGACGCCGACCGGGAGGTGCGCCCGGGAGCCCCGGAACAGGAAGCGCGCGAGCAGGTTCATCCGCTCCGCCGGCGGCATCGCCGGTGCGGACGCGGCCAGGTTCTCGGCCACCGTGAGCGCGCCGTCCAGCAGGTCGAGGCGCTGCGACAGGTAGGCGATGCGACCGTCGGCCCGCTTCACGTCGCCACCGTCGGGCTCCAGGTCGCCGTGGATCATCCGCAGCAGGGTGGACTTGCCGACGCCGTTGCCGCCGGTGAGCGCGATCCGCTCGGGCCCCCGGATGGCCAGGTCGACGCCCTCGCCCGCGAACAGCTCCCGTTCGCCGTAGCCCGCGCGCAGGCGTTCTCCCAGGAAGAGCGTGCGTCCGGCGGGCACCGCGGTCCGGGGCAGCTCCAGGGAGATCTTCTGCTCGTCCCGCAACGCCCGCTCGGCCTCGTCCAACCTGGCCTTGGCCGCGTCGACCCGCGCCGCGTGCGTCCCGCTCGCCTTGCCCGCCGACTCCTGCGCGTTGCGCTTCATGGTGCCGGCGAAGATCCTGGGCAGCCCCGCGTTGCCGAGGTTGCGCGCGGCGTTGCTCGATCGGCGCGCGGCGCGTTCGCGCGCCTGCTGCATCTCCCGCTTCTCGCGCTTGAGCTCCTGCTCGACGTTGCGGATGTTCTTCTCGGCGACGTCCCGCGCGGCGTCGACCGCCCGCTCGTACTCGGTGAAGTTGCCGCCGTAGTAGCGGACCTCGCCGCCGTCGATCTCGGCGATCCGGTCCACGCGGTCGAGCAGGGCGCGGTCGTGGCTGACCACGAGGAGGCAGCCGTGCCAGTCGTCCAGCACGTCGTAGAGCTTGTGTCGCGCGTCGAGGTCCAGGTTGTTGGTCGGCTCGTCCAGCAGCAGCACGTCCGGCCGCTTGAGCAGCTGCGCGGCCAAGCCGAGGGACACGACCTGGCCGCCGCTGAGCGTGTGCAGGCGGCGGTCGAGGGCGAGGTCGTCGAGACCGAGCCGGTCCAGCTGGGCGCGGGTGCGCTCTTCCACGTCCCAGTCGTTCCCGATGGTGGTGAAGTGCTCTTCGGCGACGTCGCCGGACTCGACGGCCGCCAAGGCGCGCAGGACCGGTGCGACACCGAGGACCTCGGCGACGGTCGGCTCGCCGGTCAGCGGCAGGTCCTGGGGCAGGTAGCCGAGCACGCCGTCGACGACGACGCTGCCCGCCGACGGCCGCAGCTCGCCCGCGATCAGCTTGAGCAGGGTCGTCTTGCCCGCGCCGTTGGGCGCGACGAGACCGGTGCGGCCGGTCGGGACGGTGCAGGACAGGCCGTCGAAGACGGGGGTGTCGTCGGGCCAGGAGAAGGACAGGCCGGACACGACGACGCAGGTTTCGGACATGGGTGTGAGACCTCGGATGTGACGCGGGCAACGCACTGCCCAAGAGGAAAGGTGGACGACTGGGACGGCCACGGCGCAGATGCCGGTGGCCGATCACATCCGGGGCTCACCCGGAGATGTCGTCTTCACCAATCACGTCGAGTCTCCTTCACACGGCTCTCCATCCGCACGATAGCAAACCCCGCCGACCGCCGCCGAGAACCGGCCGGGAGGCGAGGCCCTGCCCACAGATCAAGACCGGGTGACCGGCGGCGGAACCCGGTGGTCATCGGCCGCGTCCGACGGGTCATGGCAATCGGCCGAATGGCGACCCGGATCTCAGCGGTGCTCGCGCTCGTCGTCACGCTGGTGGCGGTCGACCCCGCGATGTCCGGTGCGTGCGCCTGCGGGGCGTTCGTCGCGAACGACAAGCTGCGCGCGCAGCAGGAGACCGCGCTGGTGGAGCTGACCGGCCGCACCGAGTCGATCACGCTCTCGGTGCGGGCGCGGTCCGAGGCGACCCGGGCGGCGTTCCTGATGCCTGTGCCCGCGCGCGCCCGGTTCGAGGTGGCCGAGGGCGAGCTGTTCACCGAGCTCGACCGGATCAGCCGCCCGGACGTCGAGGTGCGGCGCGTGGTCGTCGACGGCAACGGCGCGGGCGCGCCACCGCAGTCCGAACGCGGCGCCACCGTCGTGGACCACGTCGAGATCGGCCCCTACGAGGTCGCCCAGCTCGCCGGCACCGACGCCACCGCTGTGACGGAGTGGCTGGGCGCCAACGACTTCACCCTGCCCGCCGCCCTCGGAGGCGCGCTCGGGCCGTACCTCGCGGAGGGCTGGCTCGTCGTCGCGGTGCGCCTCGCGCCGACCTCCGGCAGTCTCGCCGACGGCCTGCCGCCGATGCGGCTGGCGTTCGAGACCGACACGCCGGTCTACCCGATGCGGCTGTCCGCCACGGCCGAGGGCAGGCAGCCGCTGCGCCTGTACGTGCTGGCCGACCACCGGGTGGACGTCACCAACCCGGCGCCCGAGGGCGGCGCGCCCGACCTGACGTTCGCGGGCGAGGTGCGGCCCGACCCGCAGTACCCGACGTTGTCCGCGATGCTGACCGGCCCGCGCTTCCTGACCCGCTACGACGCGGAGTTCAGGCCGGCGCACATCACCGACGACATCCGCTTCACCCGTTCGGCGACCGACGAGCCCCACCGCGCGGTCGTGGTCGTCGACGAGTACGTCCGCTCGTCGTGGCCGATGCCCGCGTTGCCGTTGACCCTCCTCGGCTTGGCGCTGGTCGTCGGCGCGGTGGTGCTCGTGCGGCGTCGCCGGTCGGTCAGGGCGTGACGGCGGGCTCGCGGTCCGGCGGTCACTCGAACGGGCAGCCGGGATTCGGCGCGTCCACCGCGAGCGGGCTGCCCGCCGGATTCACGTACAACACCTCCAGCACCAGCGGTTCCGACTCCAGGTTCCGTCCGATGTGGACGTAGCCGGGCCCGCTCTCCTCGGCGATCGCCTCACCGCCGCGGTACACGCCGTCCACCGAGCAGTCGGCGCGGTAGTGGGTCAAGGTGCCCGCCTTGACGAGCCCGAACACCGAGCCGGGGTGGTAGTGCCAGCCCGTCGCGCCACCGGGCGCGATGGTGACCTCCCGGACGACGTACTCCGTGTCACCGACCACGCGTTGGAACAGCGTGACCCCGCTGACCCCGGTACCCGGTGTGGCGGAGGCCGCGGGCGCCACTCCGATGCCCAACACCACCGCCAAGCAGATCCCCACCACGTTGCGCATGCCTCCAGCATCCCCCTGGCCGCCGGCCCTTCGGCGTTGATCACCCGGACGGACGATGGGCGGCCCTCGTGCGGACCTCGTCGTTCCACAGGGTGGGCCGGCGAACCCCGTCCCCCGGCGGGAACCCGTAGGTCCGCACCGAGCGGAGACGTTCGGACGTCCGCACGCACCGTGGCCGCGCTATGGCCGTGCCGGCGAACGCGGAGCAGGCTTCGGACGCCGCTACGTCCTGGGGGGGGACACCGCACGTGTCGTTCGCGCCCTCCCACGTCCGCGGTACGCCATTCCCCTATGTCGAAAGGACACGGCAGTGCCGTCTTCATCGCTCTCACCACGCGGGTCGCGCCGTTCGCCGCTGCGCCGGATCGCCGTCGCGGTGCTGGCCGCCGGCGCGCTCCTGGTGCCCGCCGTGCCCGCGTCGGCCTCGGCGGCGGACGAGCCGGCCGCGGTCGCCCAGCCGACGCCCGACTCGCCGATCAGCGGCAGAACGGTGCCCGCGCTGCGCGGTGACGCGGCCAGAGCCGCGGCCGGCGCGACGCTCGGCGCGCAGGTCCTCGAGCGGGGCGAGGCGTTCCAGGCGAGGCACGACCAGCGCCGGGCCGGTGCCGACGCGGTGACGCTCCCGCCGTGGAGCGGCTCCCTGCACTCGGTCTGGGGCGCGTTCCCGACCGTGGTCTCCGACGGCGCGCAGGCGACCCACACCATCAACCCCGGCATCAGCATCCCGCCGGGCAACCCCGACGTGGTGTACGCGCCGACGCTCGTGCCGAGCGGGAAGACCTGCATCGAGGTCACCACGTTCTACTGGCAGGGCGGCAACGGCGTCGGCGCGTGGGACTGGTGCGCGGCCTCGCCCGGCTTCGCCGCCGTGGCCTGGATCGACTCGACCTTCCTGAGCACCTACACCACGACGTTCCAGGGCCTGCCCGCGTACACCGTGCTGGACGTGCAGACCAACGCCGTGACCAACTCCTGGACGGCCTACCTGTACAACTACACCACCTCGACCTGGGACGCGTTGTTCACCAGCGCCGACCCGATCAAGCTCGTCGACCCGCACGGCGGCTGGAGCATGTTCGAGGTCTACACCGAGTACAACGCGGCCACCGGCGAGGGCTACTACTGCACGGAGACCTACGGCACCCAGTTCCACGCGGCCAACCTCCAGATCAAGGTCAACGGCACGTGGACGGCGCTGACGACGGGCAACTCGTCGGTGACGCCGCCGGGCAGCGTGTCCAGCACCGACTTCGGCTGCTACGGGCTGTCGTTCACCCTGCAGACGGCGAACAGCCACTGGCAGGTGTCGCACTGACCCACCCGGGCCCGCCACCGCGGCGGCCCTGACCGCGGTGGCGGGCGGTCCTGTGCCGCCCGCCACCGCCGGCGGGCGAGCGCCACCCACACGTGCGACTTCCAGGACATAAGCCTCCCCGAGGCGCAGGGCCCTCAGGGACGAGCCGTTCGCCGGAGGGAGCGCGATGACCGGCCTCTTTCGGGCCCGCCGGTCCGGGCCGGGGTTCGTTCGACGACTTCCTGGCGCAGTTCTTCGGCGCCGGGTCGATGGGGCGCGGCGGTCCTACCCGGTCGACATCACCAGCCTGATGAGCGACCAGGCCGGGGAGCTGGTGTCCGACGCGGTCCGGCAGACCGGCCAGTGGGGACGCGCCGACGTGGGCACCGAGCAGCTGCTGTGGGCGGCCACCCGGCAGAGCGGCACCAGGGCGCTCCTGGCACGCGCCGGCGCCGACCCGGACGAGCTGGCCGGCCGGATCGGGCGGCAGTCGACGGCCGGTGAACCGCGTCAGGGCCCGGTGCGGCTGACGCCGGCCGCCAAGCGCGCCCTGCTCGACGCGCACCAGGTGTCGCGGGGCCTCGGTTCCTCCTGCACATCGGCCCGGAGCACCTGCTGCCGGCGCTGGCGGCCAACCCGGAGTCCGGCGCCGGCCGCATCCCGCGCGAGGCGCGGGTGACCCCGGAGACGCCGGCGGGACGGGACGAACCAGCACGTGACCGCGGCTCCCGGCCGTCGTCCGGCGCGCCGTCGGCCACCGCGACGCTGGAGCGGCGCACCGCCTCGGCCACCGCCTCCACCGCCTCGTCCTAGGTCGACAACCGGCTTTCCCGCGTGCTGCTCGACGGCAGCCTCACCCCGGGCACCCGCGTGCGCGTCGACGCGGGCGACGACCAGCTCGCCATCACGACCGCCGACGCCGCGTGAGCCGAGCGGGGCAGCGCCGACGTGGCGGCGAACGCGGACCTGCCGGTCCTCCAGCCGGGCCTAGGAAGGCTTGCGCGCGCCCTTGCACGCCTCGATGCGGGCTTGGAGGAAGCCGAGGCGGGAGTTGGGGAAGTAGTTCTGCCACGGCTCCCCGTCGGCGTGCGGGCCGAGGACGCGGAACTGGTCGACCGCCTCGTCGTGGCGCTTGTCGACCATGAGGGCGGCGATGGCGAGACCGCGGTCGGAGCGCTGCGCCTTCGTGGCTGCTCCTTCACCGGCCAGGCGCGGCAGCAGGACGGCCAGCGCGTCGCGCACCATCGGCGAGCGCCACACCTCCGGGTCGTCCTCGACGCCTTCGAGGGCGGCGATGAGCGGCAACGCGGCCAGGGTCGGCGACGCGTTCATCGCGCGGGTGGCGAAGTCGCACATCAGCTCGTGCGACCCGCTCCACTTGCGGCACCAGTACTGCAGGGCCTGCACGTGTCCGGGCCGGTGGTGCGGCGCGCGGGCGACGAGCTCCTCCCACACCCGGCCGAACCGGTCGTGGTCGTAGGACAGGCCGCGGGCCACCGTCACCAGCGTCGTCCACGGCGTGGGGTCCTCCGGCAGGGCGTCGGCCGCGTGGTGGGCCGCGACCTGCGCCCTGGACAACACTCGGTGGAACCCCTCGAACCGGGCCCGGCTGGTCTGCGCGGCGCGTGCCGTGCCACGCGCCTCCCACGCCACGTGCACCAACGACTGCGCGTGCAGCACGGCGAGATCGCCGTTGTCGGGATCGACCTCGTGCCACTCCTGGAGGAAGGAGCCGTTGCGGACGGCGCAGTCGGCCAGCGCCCGCACGACCTCCTCGCGGCGCTCCCAGTGGCCCCAGGTGGACGACAGCAGCCGCGCGGCGGGCTCCCACCGGCCCTCGGTCGCGGCGGTGGTCGCGGCGCCCAGCTCCGGGTCGGCCGGTCCCCGCACGACCACCTCGACGTCCGGCACGAGTCCCCAGCGGGTGACGTCGACGCGTCCCGTGAGCCGCGCCGCGACCCACTCGTCGGGGAGGTCCTCGACCTCGACGCCGCGTCGCTTGGCCTCCCGCATGAGCGAGATGACGGCGAGGAGCTTCCCGGGCTGCTTCAGCAGGGACAGGACCACGTGGTGCTCTCCTGGGTCGTACCGGCCTGGGCGGGACACGCCTTCGGCGGTGGTCGGTGTGTTTCGCGCGCCGGAGCCGTTGGCGGCAGCTCTCGTTCGACGCGGTCGGTGCTGCCCGTCGGTCTTCCCCCGGACGGTTCCCCCCCGGACTCTCGAAGCGCGGCCGAAGGCGGCGCGCCGGACGCTACCGGCATGATCTACCTGCACGAAGACGGCGATCTGAGATCAAGGACACACCCGTTCGTGTAACGCCGGCGCGTCGTGGCGTGATCGTCGCCCGACACTTCCGGAGTGGGTGATCCGTGGCTAAGGTTCACCGGCTCGGGCCGATCACGGCCTGGTTCTCAGGGGGCTTGGGACATGTTCGGTGCCACTTCGGCGCGCTCGCGGCACGAAGGTCCGAGACGGTCGCCGGCCCTGTTGGCGACGGCCGTGGTGATGGCGTCGCTCGTCGTCGGCCTCACCTCCGACCGCGTGTCGTCGGACCGGACGCCGCCGGTGGCGCAGGACCAGCCGATCCCGCACGCGGACTTCCCGCTCACCGCGCACCCCGCGAACGCCGAACCGGTCGACACCGGTCTGCCCGACGCCGCCTGGCCGGCGCCCGGCAAGGCCACCGTCACCGCGGGCGCGTCGGCGCGGCCGGCGGGCGACCTGCCCGTGACGCTGGCCTCCGAGCAGGACGGGCGTTCGTTCGCGGTCGAGGTGCACGACCAGGAGAGCACGCAACGCGTCGGCGTCACGGGTGTGCTGTTCACCGTCACGCCGGAGGACTCCGGTGAGGCCGAGGTGTCGGTCGGGGTGGACTACTCCGCGTTCGCCAACGCGGCCGGCGCGGACTTCGGCTCCCGGTCGCGGATCGTGCGGCTGCCCGTGTGCGCGCTGACCACGCCCGACGCGGCCGAGTGCCAGGTCCAGGACCCCCTGAGGTCGAGCAACGACCCTCAGGCTCGCGCGGTCACCGCACGGACCAGCGCGGTCGGGCCGACGGTGTTCGCCGTGACCGCGACGGGCAGGGGACCGAGGGGCACCTTCGAAGCCGGCACGCTCCCGCCGTCGAGCGGGTGGTCGGGGTCGGGCGGTGCGGGCGGCTTCGACTGGAGCTACCCCGTCGTGGTGCCGCCGCCGTCGTCGGGCTCCGCGGTCGCGCCGAAGGTCGTGTTGTCGTACAGCTCGTCCAGTGTGGACGGTCGCACGGTCGCGACGAACAACCAGTCGTCGTGGATCGGCCAGGGCTGGGACTACTCGCCGGGCGCGATCGAGCGCACGTACCGCACGTGCGCCGAGGACGGGACGCTGCCCGGGGCGCAGCGGACCGGTGATCTGTGCTGGGCGGGTCAGGTCGTCACGATGGTGCTGGACGGCAAGTCGACCGAGCTGGTCCGCGACGACGCCACCGGCACGTGGCGTGCCGCGACCGACGACGGCGCCCGGGTCGAGCTGCTCACCGGCGCGGTCAACGGCGTGCACGACGGCGAGTACTGGAAGGTCACGTCGACCGCCGGCGTCGGCTACTACTTCGGCCGCAACCGCGGGCCCGGCTACACCGACCAGGAACAGACGAACTCCGCCTGGGCCGTCCCCGTCCACGGTCCCCGCCAAGGCGACCCGTGCCACGACGCCGGTGGCTTCGCCCGGTCGTCGTGCGCGCAGGCGTGGCGGTGGAACCTGGACTTCGTCGAGGACCCGCACGGCAACGTCACGTCCTACTACTACGCGCCGGAGACCAACCACTACGGCGCGAACAACGGCACGGCGGGCGTCTCCTACACGCGCGGCGGGACGCTCAAGCGCATCGACTACGGCTTGCGCAACGCCAACGGCAGCGTCTACGGGGTCGTGGCGCCGAACCAGGTGGTGTTCGACGTCGCCGAGCGCTGCGCGCCGGACGCCGGCTTCGACTGCGACCCGGCCAGGTTCACCCCGGGCAACGCCAAGCACTGGCCGGACGTGCCGCAGGACCAGCACTGCGAACCGGGCGCGGTCTGCAACAACCACGCGCCGTCGTTCTGGTCCACGAAGCGGTTGACCACGATCACGACGCGGTACGACCGGGGAGCCGGGCCGGTGGCGGTCGACCGGTACCAGCTCGGCCAGGTGTTCAAGAACATCGCGCACAAGGAACTGTGGCTCCAGTCGATCACCCGCACCGGGTTCGCCCAGGACGGCACGTCGGTCACCGTGCCGGCGGTGTCGTTCTCGGGCAAGTCGTTCGACAACCGCGTGCACGACTACCGCGAGCTGCCGGCGCTCGCGCACTGGCGGGTCACCACCATCGCGACCGAGACCGGCGCGCTGATCGACGTCGGCTACAGCGCACCCGACTGCGGCGCGTCCGACGTGCCGACCGACCTGGCGGACAACGACCGCCGCTGCTACCCGGTGCGCTGGACGTCGTCGGGCGACGGGGAGCCGACGCTGGACTTCTTCCACAAGTACGTCGTGGACCGGGTGGAGGTCCGGGACCGCAACGGGATCTCGCCGACGCGGGTCACGGCGTACGCCTACCTCGGCGCGCCCGCGTGGCACCACGACGCGGAGGTCGTGAAGCCCGGACACCGCACGTACGGCCAGTTCCGCGGGTACGGCAAGGTCGAGGTGCGCACCGGCGACAGCCGGCACGGCGTCGACGGCGTCCACGACAAGCCGACGCTGACCCGCACGACGTACTTCCGCGGCATGGACGGCGACGTGCTGCCGCGCGACGGCCGTCGATCGGTCGAGGTGGGCAACTCGCTCGGCGAGGAGACCGCCGACCACGACCGGTTCGCCGGCATGGCCTTCGAGCAGGAGGTCTTCGACGGCGACGGCGGAAGCCGGATGTCCACCTCCATCACCGAACCGCGGGTCCTCGGCGGCACGGCGACCCGGCAACGCGTGAACCTGCCCGCGCTGGTGGCCGAGATCGTCGGAGTCTCGCGCACCCGGACCGTCACCGACCTCGCGGCGGGCGGCACCCGCACGGTGACCGGAACCCACCGCCACGACGCGCTCGGCAGGCTGGTGGCGAAGACCGAGTCCGGCGACGGGGTGCCCGACCTCTGCACGACCACGACCTACGCCGACAACACCACCACGTGGGTCCGTGACCGAGTCGCCGAATCCACCGTCTCCCAGCAGGCGTGCCCGCCCCACGGGACACCGCAGACCTCCGTCCTGAGGTCGACCCGCACCTACTACGACGGGCAGAGCACGCTCTCCGCCGTCACCGCAGGCGTCGTCACCCGCCTTGACGCCGCGACGGCCGACACCGGGGGCCGGTTGGCCTACGAGACCACCGCGACGGCGAAGTCCGACCCCGCCGGCCGGTCCGTCGAGGCGACCGACGCCCTCGGCCGCACGACCCGCACCGCCTACACGCCCGCCGACGGCGGCGTCCTCACCAAGACCGTCACCACCAACGCCAAGAACCAGACCAGCACGGTCGAGTTCGACCCCGCGCGCGGCAACCCCGTCGTCAGCCTCGACGTCGGATCACGGCGCACCGACCTCGCTTACGACCCGCTGGGCAGGCTGACCGCCGTCTGGAAGCCCGGTCGGCGCAAGGGCTCCGAGCCCGCCGGCGTGACCTACGACTACCTGCTGCGCACCGACGGTCCGCTCGCGGTCACCACCAAGACGCTCGTGGACTACGGGAGCGGCGCCAACTACGTGGCCAAGGTCGAACTGCACGACGCCTTCGGCCGCCTCCGCCAAACCCAGGCCGACGCGTTCGACGGGGGCCGCGTCGTCACGGACCGGTTCCACGACTCGCACGGCCGGGTGCGGCACACCGACGGCGGCTACGTCACCACCGGCGTGCCGGGCACGACGCTGATCTCGGTCGATCCCCGGTCGGTCACCAGCCGCACGGTCACCGACCACGACGGCGCGGGTCGGCCGGTGCTGGAGACGGCTTACAAGGGGGCCACCCCGACGTGGACGACCAAGACGGTCCACGGGGGCGACCGCGTGACGGTCATCCCGCCCCGGGGCGGCATCACGACCACGGTCATCAGCGACGTGCGAGGCCGTGAGACCGAAGTCCGCGAGTACACCGCAGCACCGGCCGTCAACGGCAACGTCGTGTCCGGCGGCGCCTACCAGGCCACCACGACCGAGCACACGGCGTTGGGGCAGCTCCGGAAGCTCACCGACCCGGCCGGCAACCAGTGGAGCCGCGCCTACGACCTGCTCGGCCGCCGGACGAGCCAGACCGACCCCGACGCCGGCACCACCTCCACCACGTACGACCTCGCCGGGCAGATCGTCTCCACGACCGACGCCGAGGGCAAGACCCTGGCGCACGAGTACGACGAGCTCGGGCGCAAGACCGCCCGGCACGCCGTCTCGGCCGACGGGAAGACCCTCCTGGCGTCCTGGCGGTACGACGGCGCGCCGCACGGCGTCGGCCTGCCCTGGTCCTCGACCCGTCACACGCCCGAGGGCGACTACGTCTCCGGCGTCAGCCACTACAACGGACAGGGCCTGGCCGGCAAGACGTTCGTCCAGGTCCCGGCCGTGGAGACCGGTCTCAACGCGCTGTACACCACCAGCTACGGCCACACGAGCACCGGCTTGCGGACAACCGTCCAGCACGCCGTCGCGGCCGGCGGCTTCCCCAACGGCGAGATCGTCTCCACCACGTACAACCGCTACGGCAAGCCGCTGATGACCGCGGGCTACAACGCCTACGTCACGGACTCGACCTACACGCCGTACGGCGAGGCCCGCCGGTTCACCCTGGGCCCGTCGAACAACACGGCCGGCCTCACCTACGACTACGACGCGCAGACCCGACGCCTCACGCAGGCGACCATGTCCGCGCAGGCAGTCGACCCGCAGGTCGATCACGTCAGCTACACCTACGACCCCGCCGGCAACGTCACCAAGTCCGTCAACACCCAGGGCACCGCGGGCCGCGCGCCCGTCCGCACCCAGTGCTACACCTACGACGCCCTGCGCCGCCTGGACAACGCCTGGACCGCCACCGACGACTGCGCCAACGCCCCGTCGACCACGGCGGGCAGCGCCAACGTCGGCGGCCCCACCCCGTACTGGACGACGTGGACCTTCGACCCCGCCGGCCTGCGCGCCGCGCAGACCCGGCACGCCCTGCCCGGCACGACCGGCGACACCACCACGACCTACCGCCACCCGACCGGCGGCAGCCCCCAACCCCACACGCTCACCAGCGCCACCACCACCGGTCCCGCCGGCCAGACGTCGTCGACCTACGACTACGACAAGGCGGGCAACACCACCAGACGCTCCCTGCCCACCGGCGAACACATCCTCAAGTGGGACCACGAGAACCGGCTCGACACGGTCACCTCACCCGGCGGCAGGACCAAGTACGTCCACGACGCCGACGGCAACCAGCTCATCCGCCGTGATCCGGACCGGACCACCCTCTACCTGCCCGGCCAGGAACTCGCCCGCGACAACACCACCGGCACGGTCATCGGCACCCGGTACTACACCCACGACGGCAGGACGATCGCCGTCCGCGTCGGCAACACCAACCCCACCTACCTCGTCTCCGACCTGCACGGCACCCCGACCGTCGCCATCGGGTCCGTCGGCTTCGCCGTCAGCCGCCGCACCCTGGACCCCTACGGCAACCCGCTCGACCCCGCCGAGGGCGTTCCCTGGCCCGACCGCCACGGCTTCCTGGACGAACCGCTCAGCGACACCACCGGCCTGACCGACCTCGGCGCCCGCGAGTACGACGCCACCACCGGCCGCTTCCTCAACGCCGACACCCGGCAGCGGACCGGCTACGGCTACGCCGACCACAACCCCACCAGCCCCACCCCGCAGCACGGCGTCTGCGCGGCACACGACCACGACACCTGCCGCGAACCTTCGGCGGACTCCTTCATCCCCGGCCCGGCGAAGCACGAGCGCGTCGAACAGCCCCGGTGGGCGGAGGACCGGACCACGGCCTTGTCCGGAACCTCCGCCGTCCCGCACACCGGCCGCTAGAGGAGGTCGAACGCGCTCGGCGAGCCGAGTCGGTGGTTCACCTCGTCCTGGGCCTTGAGGAGTTCGAACTCGGGCGCCCGGTACAGCTCGTGCACCACCGCGCGAGGCGCGCTCGACCCGGCTTCGTCCACCAGCGCGTTGACCGCCAGGCGGTGCTGTTCGCCGCTCGTCCTGAAGGCGTGACCCAGGAGTGGCTCACCACGGGTAGTGGTCGCCGTGATGCCTGTTGACGATGTCGCGAGAGGTGGGGAAGGCCTCGTGGACGGCGACGTTGAACGCGTGAGCCACCGCGGCGCCCAGAGCACCGCCGACGACGAGCCCGATCGCGACCAGCACCGGCGCGCCGAACAAGGTGCCGAGCCAGGCGCCCGCGCCGGCGCCCGTCGCAGAGGCAGTCAGCAGCACGAGGATCTCGGGTTGCCGGTCGGCGCCCAGGACGCCGAGGACGGCGAGGCCCGCGAGCGCGCCGGGCAGGACCAAGCCGACGAAGAAGCCCGCCAGCGGCGTGAACCGGGGGATGTCATGGGTGCTGACGAGCCAATACCCGGTCACCGCGCCGACCGCGCCGACCAAGCCGAAGGCCAGCATCACGACCGCCTCCGCGCGTGATGCCCGATCGAGGTCACGGGCGATGACGCCGACCAGGCCGCCGACGACGCACATCCCGCACAGGACTCCGGCGTAGGCGCCGACGAGGCCGCCCGTCCAGGACTCGACCCGCGCGCCGGCCACGGCTCCGACCACGCCACCCAGGACGACGCCGAGCGCGGTGCCGAGCCGCGCGATCATCGCGGGCCCAGCTTCAGCACGGCCTGGTCGCCCCGCACCACCCCGACCGTGAACGTCTGGCTGTTGAACATGCCCACCCAGCCCGGAGGACCCGCCAGCAGGCCGGTCATGCCGCTCGACGGATCGGGCCGCACACCGGCCTGACCGCCGCCGACCACGACCGTCAGCGGGCCGGCCGGCACGTGCAGCACGTCGCCGGTCTTGACCACGACCTCGCAGATGCCGTCCGCGCACGCGGCGAGGTCGGCGCCGTCGGCGGCGGTGGGCGGCGGGCCCGGGACCTCGGTCGTAGTGGTGGTCGTGGTCGTGGTCGGACGGGCGGTCGACGAAGTCGTCGTCGTGGTCGCGACCGACGACGGAGCCGCAGCGGGGGCCTGCACGGTCCCGCACGCGCCCAGCAGGACCACCGGCAGCGAAGCGAGAACCCGACGGGCGGTGAGAGCGATCATGCGCCGACCGTAGGCCGCCCGCCGCCGGTGCGGTCGCCGGCCGGCCGCTACCGGCCAAGACGCCCGCCACCTCGTACGCTGACCCGCGGACGAGCGGACCGGAGGGTGAGATGGCCGAGACGACGGTGGCCGAGGTGATGGCCGAGCTGTCCGCGCTCGAAGACCTGCGGGCACGCGAGGTGAACGAGAAGCACGGCGACGACCACGGCGTGAACCTCGGCAAGCTGCGCGCGATCGCCAAGCGGCTGAAGACCCAGCAGGAACTCGCGCGCCGGCTGTGGGAGACGGCCGACACCGCGGCGCGGCTGCTGGCGATCCTGATCTGCCGCCCGAAGGCGTTCGAGCGCGACGAGCTGGACGCCATGTTGCGCGAGGCGCGCACCCCCAAGGTGCACGACTGGCTGGTGAACTACGTGGTGAAGAAGCACCCGTCCGCCGAGGAGCTGCGCCTGGCCTGGTCCGCCGACCCGGACCCGGTGGTCGCGAGCGCGGGCTGGGCCCTGACCACCGAACGCGTGGCCAAGAGGCCCGGGGGACTCGACCTCGACGGGCTGCTCGACGTCATCGAGGCCGAGATGGGCGACGCGCCCGACCGCCTGCAGTGGGAGATGAACCACTGCCTGGCCCAGATCGGGATCGACCACCCCGACCACCGCGCCCGCGCGATCGACATCGGTGAGCGGCTGGAGGTGCTCAAGGACTACCCGACCCCGCCGAACTGCACCTCGCCGTTCGCGCCCACCTGGATCGCCGAGATGGTGCGCCGACAGCACGACCGGTAGGCGGCGCGTCAGCGGTGCGAGCCGCGGCCGGGACTTCGTGCGCGGTGTTGACCGGCGCTCGCGCGGCTCGGCAGACTTGCGCGGTGATCGGCGGGGATTCACCCAGGAGAGCGGATCTCCCTCATGGGCCCGTCGGATCCCCTGCCCTCGTCGCGCGGGGCGGGACCTCGACAAGGAGAGCCTCTCGTGGGTAGCTCGTTACGCTGCACGGTCATCGTCCCGACCTACAACCGGAGGCGGTTGCTGGAACTGACGCTCGACTCGCTCGCCAAGCAGGACCTGTCACGTGACCGGTTCGAGGTGCTGGTCGTCGACGACGGTTCCACCGACGACACCGAGGCGGTGGTGCGCGGGTTCGAGGACCGGTTGGACCTGCGGTACTTCTACCAGCCCGACGAGGGGTACCGGGTCTCCGCGGCCCGGAACACCGGGATCCGGCACGCCACCGGCGAGGTCTGCGTCTTCGTCGACTCCGGGGTGCTGCTGCACTCCGCGAGCCTGGGCGCGCACGCGGCCAGGCACGAGGCGTCCGAGGAACCGTTGGCGCTGAACGGGTACGTGTACTGCTTCAACCTCGACAACGAGGACGCCCGGCTGATCCGCAAGGTGGTCGACGTCGAGGACGTCGACGGCTCGATCGCGTCCATGGAGCGGACGCGGGCGTGGCCGGACGTGCGCGAGCCGTTCTACGCCCGGTACTCCGACGACTTCGGCCACCTGCCCGCGCCGTGGCTGATGTACTGGACCTGCCACGCGTCGGCGCGGACGGAGCAGGTGCGCGCGGTCGGCATGTACGACGAGGAGCTCCGGCAGTGGGGTGGTGAGGACCTCGACCTCGCCTACCGGCTGCACCGCGACGGCGCCAGGTTCGCCGTGGACCGGGCGGCGAGCGCCATCCACTACCCGCACGAGAAGGACCAGGGCGCCAACACGACGTCCGCCCTGGAGAACTACCGCTACATCGCGGAGAAGTACCGGACGCCGATCACCCGGATGCTGGTCGAGGAACCCCGGATCCGCTTCGCGGACTTCAACGAGGTCATCGCGGAACGCGGCCTGCCCCGCTGCGCCGACTACCCGACCGCCGGGTAGGTGGCGGGCATGTGGGACGTCGCGCGGGAGCAGTTCGCCGCACGACGGGAGATCGTCCGCCTGCTTCCCCGCGCCGGCCGTCCGCTGGTCGCCGCGCTGGTCGGGGTGAACCTGCTGCTCGGCTGCCTCCCGGTCGTGTTCACCGTGGCGACGGCGATGGTGCTCGGACGGGTGCCGGCGGCGGTGGCCGCGGGGCTCGACTCCGGCGCGTGGAACTCGCTGGTCGCGGTGTTCGGCGTCGCGGCGGGGGCGTTCGTCGCCCGGCAGCTGCTCTCCCCGGTGGAGCGCGCCTTGGGCGAGCTGGTGACGCGCCGGGTCGACGGCGGGGTGTTCGACGAGCTGATGGCCGCGTCGCTGCGCAGCGCCGGCCTCGGCCCCCTAGAGGACCAGCAGGCGCTCGACGCGCTGCGCACCGCCGCGCGGGAGGTGGAGTTCGGCGTGCAGAGCCCGGGTCGGGCGGCCACCGGACTGCTCGCGCTGATCGCGCGGTACACCGAGCTCGTCGGCTGCGCGGTCGCGGTGGGGGTGGTGTTCTCGTGGCCGGCCGCGGCGGCGCTGGTCGTCACCGTGCTGCTGTTCCGCCACGGCCAGCGCGGTGGGCTGCGCCGGTACGCCAGGACCCGGTCCCTGCTCGCCGCCGACCAGCGGGAGATCGACTACCTGCGCGAGCTGGCCGGCGGCGCCGCCGCCGGCAAGGAGATCCGGGTCTTCGGCCTGGCCGGTTGGTTGCGGCAACGCCTGCGCGACACCCACTTCCGCTTCCTCGAACCCCTCTGGGCCGAACGCCGTCGCATCTACCTGTGGCCGTTCGTCCGGTTCTCGGTCGCGGCCCTCGTGGTCACCGGCGTGGTCTTCGCGGTGGTGGGCGCGACGGCGCGCGAGATGACGCTCACCGGGTTCGTCCTCGTCGCGACGGCGACCCTGGGTCTGCTGCGGCTGGCCGAGCACTACCCGGAGGCGGACCTGCCGACCGCGATCGGCATGAGGGCCTACGACGCGGTGCGCCGGTTCGCCGAGCACGTCGACGCGCACGAGGAAGAGCCTGCGCCCGTGCGGCGGGCGACGGTGCCCGAGCCGGTCGGCGCCATCCGGTTCGAGCGGGTCGGCTTCCGCTACCCCGGGCAGCGGCGCACGGTCTTCGACGGTCTGGACCTGACGATCCCGGTCGGCCGCTGCACGGCCATCGTCGGCGTGAACGGCGCCGGCAAGACCACCCTGGTCAAGCTGCTCGCCCGGCTGTACGAGCCGACCTCGGGCCGGATCACGCTGGACGGCGTCGACCTCCGCGCCTTCCCGGTCGACGAGTGGCGCGCCCGCCTCAGCGTGATCTTCCAGGACTTCGTGCGGTACGAGTCGTCCGTCGCCGACAACGTCGGGCTGGGCGCCGTCGGTTTCCTGGACGACCGGGAGGCGATCCGCGAGGTGCTCGACTCGGTCGGCCTCGCCGACGCCGTGGACCGCCTGCCCCGCGGGCTGGACACACCCCTGGCACGGCACCTCACCGACGGAACCGAGCTGTCCGGCGGCCAGTGGCAGCGCGTCGCGCTGGCGCGGGCGTTGTTCGCGCTGCGCCACGGCGCGCGGGTCGTGGTGCTGGACGAACCGACGGCGAGCCTGGACGTGCGCGCGGAGACCGGCTTCTTCGAGGAGTTCGCCGGCCTGGCCGCCGGCGCGACCACCCTGCTGATCTCCCACCGGTTCTCGACCGTGCGGCACGCCGACCACATCGTCGTCCTCGAGCACGGCCGGGTCGCCGAGCAGGGCTCCCACGCGGACCTGCTGGCCCTCGACGGGCGCTACGCGGAGCTGTTCCGGTTGCAGGCCGACCGGTTCGTCGGCGCGGCGGACGCCGCGATCGGGGGAGCGGTCGGGTGAAGGTCCTCCTGACCGGCGCGTGGACCATGATCGCCACGGCCTGGCGGTTGAACCCGCGCAAGACCGCGCTGGCGGTGGTCCTGATGACGGCCGGCGCCGTCGCCGCCCCGCTGCTGGCCGCCGCGCTCGGGTGGATGACCCGCGAGGTCGTCGCGGGCACGGTGGGGCGCGCGGTGCTCGCGGGCCTGGCGGTGGCCGTGCTGGCGGTGATGGCGCTGGCCCTCGCGCACTTCGCCCACCTGGCCTACTACGAGCTCTCCGAGCTGGCGGAGCTGGACTTCGACGAGCGCGTGATCGAGGTGTCGAACGGCTCGGCCGGCATCGAGCACCACGAGCGGGCCGAGCACGCCGACACGTGGACCGTGCTGCGGCAGGAGGGCAGGCAGTTCCGGACCGGTCTCGAAGCGCTGCTCAACGGTGTCGGCCTCGTCCTCGCCGTGGCGCTCACCGCGGTCCTGCTGGCCGTGCAGAACCCGCTGCTCTTGCTGCTGCCCGTCGCCGCGGTGCCGCCCCTGCTCGCCGGTCGCCTGGCCGAGCGGGTGCTCGACCGCGCCCGGACGGCGACCGCCGAGTCGACCCGGACCGCGCTCAACCTGTTCCACCTGGCCACGTCCGCCCGCCTGGCCGGCGAGCTCAGGGTGTCCGGGGTGCGGGACGAGCTGCGCGCCCGGCACGGCCGGCTGTGGGCGCGGGCGACGCGAGGGCTGTGGCGTGCGCACCTGATCGCGACGTGCGCCCGCGCGGCGGGGCAGGTCGTCTTCGCGCTCGCGTACATCGCGGGTGTGCTGCTCGTGGTGCGCGACGCGATAGCCGGACGGCGCGGCGTCGGCGACGTCGTGCTGGTGATCGTGCTCGCCGCCCAGGTCAACCAGCAGGTCGCCACGGCCGTCACCCTCCTGCAGGACTTGCAGCGGATGGCGGGCGCGTACCGGCGGCTCACCGAGGTCTCCGCGTCGGTGACCGGCGCCGATCCGGCTCCACCCCGCCACTCGCCGCCGCGGCGGCTGCACGACGGGATCGACCTCGCCGGGGTGGCGTTCAACTACCCGGGCGCCGACGTGCCCGTGCTGCGCGACGTCGACCTCCACCTGCCGGCCGGCGCCACCGTCGCGATCGTCGGCGAGAACGGCGCGGGCAAGTCGACCCTCGTCAAGTTGCTCTGCGGGTTCTACCGACCGTCCGAGGGGCGGATCCTGGTCGACGGCGCGGACCTGCACGACATGCCGCTCGACGAGTGGCGCACGCGGATCGCCGCCGGCTTCCAGGACTTCGTCCGGTACGAGTTCACGGCCCAGCAGGTGGTCGGCCTCGGCGACCTGCCCCGGGCGTCGTCGGAACCGGCCGTCCGCGCGGCCCTGGAGCGCGCCGACGCCACCGGCGTGCTGGACGACCTGCCCGAGGGCCTGCGCACCCGGCTGGGCAAGAGCTACGCCGACGGCGCCGAGCTGTCCGGGGGGCAGTGGCAGAAGCTGGCGCTGGGCCGGGCCATGATGCGGGAGGCCCCGTTGCTCCTCGTCCTCGACGAGCCGACGTCCGCGTTGGACCCGGAGGCCGAGCACGTCCTGTTCCAGCGGTACGCCGAGCACGCGAAACGGGTGGCCGGCCGAACCGGCGGGATCACCGTCTTCGTGTCGCACCGGTTCTCCACGGTGCGCACGGCCGACCTGATCGTCGTCGTCGGCGACGGCCGGGTGGTGGAGACCGGCGACCACGCCGCGCTCACCGCCCGCGGGGGCCTCTACGCGGAGTTGTTCGCGCTCCAGGCGAAGGCGTACAGCTGACGCGCGCGGAACGGTTCCGGGCGCAGCCCGGCGGTGGGCTCCGGACTCCCGACGGCTGACCGCGGTGGACTGTCCACAACGCACCGCGGTACGTGGGCCCGGAGTGGCGGCGCACTTCAACGTCACCGATCGTGATCACTCGAACGTGCAAGCCCTTCACGCTCGCGAGGGATCGACGCCCGCAGGCCCAGGGTGAAGGCTGTGCCCTTCACCGGCCACCAAAGGGAGCTGATCAAGGGCATGCTGATGACGACGCTCTCTGAGTACCGCGTGCGTCCTGGTCGGCTCAGGGAGTGGTCACTGGATGATGCGCCCTTTCGGGAAGCGGCACGTTCGGTCGAGCGCGGCACACCCCTGTCGTACAACCAGGAATGGCACCTGAAGTTCGTCGCCGCGCTCACCGAGCGCGGCGCCTGGGTTCCGCAGTGGATGGGGTTCAGGTTCGAGCTCGCCGGGCCGTTGGACGTCGAGGCCTTCCGCGAGACGGTGCGGACGTGGGTGGAGCGGCACGAGACGTTGCGCAGCGCGTTCCGCGTGGTGGACGCCGGGGCGGAGCGCATCACCGTCGACCCCGCCGCGGTGTCCGTCGAGGACCTGGTCGTCGGCGACTTCGCGAGCGATGACGACCTCCGCGCCTGCCTCCAGCAGCGCATCGACGACGCGACGGGCGCGTTCAGCCGGCCCAGCTACGTGGTGGAGACCGTGGAACGCCCGGATTCCACCACGGTCATCGTGGGGATGGACCACGCGCACACCGACGGGTTCTCCGTCATGACCGCCGTCGGCGAGTGGCAGGACCTGTACGCCGCCGTGGCCGCCGGGCGTCCGGTCGAACACGGCGGAGTCGGCAGCTACGTGGACTACGGCGTGGCGGAGCGCGCCGCCGCCCGGGAGATCGACGCCGACCACCCGGCCGTCGAGCACTGGGCCCGGTTCATCGAAGCCGGAGGCGAACGGCTGCTGCGATTCCCGCTCGACCTCGGTGTCGCGGAAGGGGAAGTGCTGCCGCACGCGAAGCAGGACGTGCTGCTGCTGGACGTGCTCGAGGCCGACGCGGTCGAGGAAGCGTGCCGCGAGGTGGGCGGCGGGTTCCTCGCCGGACTGCTCTCCGCCCTGGCGATCGTCGCCCACCAGGTCACGGGCGAGCCGGTCTACCGGACGGTGATGCCGGCGACCACCCGCACCAGGCGGGAGTGGCTGCGTTCGATGGGGTGGTACATCGGCGTCGGTCCGATCGAGATCGACCTCGGCGCGGCGCACAGCTTCCTCGACGTGGTGCCGGGCGCGCACGAGTCCGCGAGGACCGCGCTGCGCCTGAGCCGCGTGCCTATCGCGAGGGTCGCGGAACTCCTCGGCATCGAGCGCGAGCTGGAGCGGCGGATGCCCGAGGTGTTCCCGTTCATCTCCTTCGCCGACATGCGAGTGGTGCCGGGGATCCGGCACTGGCCCGAGTGGGACGCCCGGCCCCTGGTCCGGATGAGCACCAGCGGCAGCAAGGTGAACATCTGGACCCACCGCACCGACGAGGGGTTGTGGCTGACCGCGCGCTACCCGGCCACGGAGACGGCCGACGCGAGCGTCGCCGGCTACGTCGACCGGGTGCGCGAGGTGCTCCACAGCGTGGCGAAGACCAGTGATTACCTGTTGAGGACAGAAGGAGAGACGGCATGAGTTCCGCCCAGGCGATCGTGGGCTCCATCCTGACGGGTCAGTTCAGGATCCGCCCCGAGGACATGAAACCCGAGGCGACCCTGGCCGACCTGGACATCGACTCGCTGACCGTGGTCGAGCTGATCGAGGCCGTCGGCGAGGAGCTGGGGGTCAGGATCAGCGAGCACGAGGTGAGCCAGTGGCACACGGTCCCGGACCTGGTGGCCACGGTGGAGGCGAAGCTCGCGCAGCGGTCGGCGGAGCCGGGGCGGTGACCTCCCCGGACCGCCGTCCGCCGCTGACGGGAGTCCCGGCGCCGAGGTCGTCGCCGGCTCGAACTCGCGGGTGATCGGCTCCGGTTCCCGGCGATGAGCGCACGGCCGATGAGCGCACGGCCGACCCCGTGCGGGCACGAGGCCCGGCGTCCCGGATCGCCCACCGGCGCTGGGGTCAGGATCGAGCCGGGGGCAGGTCGGCTTCGAGGTTGCCGTGCGCCTCAGCCGACAGGTCCTGCCAGTCCTCCCACGTCTTGAGCCGGGCGGCGTAGACCTGCTTGATCAGCGGGTGGAAGCCCTGGCCGAAGAGCACCCGCAGCGGCGGGTGGTCGAGGTCGACGATCTTGAGCAACGCCCGGGCGGCGGCGGCCGGGTCGCCGGCGGGCTGCTTCGCCACGAGGCCGGCGAGCCGCTCGCGCAGGCCGTCGTAGACCGGGCTGGTCTCGGCCATGTGCCCGTTGGCCAGGGGGTCGGGGTTCTTGCCGTTCCTGGTGGCGAAGCCGCCGGGCTCGATCACGGTCACCTTGACGCCGAACTCGGCGACTTCCTGGGCGAGGGCCTCGTTGAAGCCTTCGACCGCCCACTTGGACATGTGGTATGCGCCGCCGAGCGGCATCGCGACGAGCCCGGCCGCCGAGGACAGCTGGACGATGTGCCCCGAGCCCTGCGCCCGCAGGTGGGGCAACGCGGCCTGGACGACCCACACCGCGCCGAACAGGTTGGTCTCCAGCTGGTCGCGCAGTTCCCGCTCGGTCAGCTCCTCGATCGCGCCGACCTGGGCGTAGCCCGCGTTGTTCACGATGACGTCGAGGCGGCCGAAGTGCTCGCTCGCCCGCTTCACGCCCTCGAAGACGGCGGCCTTGTCGGTCACGTCCACCTCCAACGGGAGGACCGCGTCGCCGTAGGTGGCGACCAGGTCGTCGAGGCCGGCGGCGTTCCGGGCGGTCGCGGCCACCTTGTCGCCGCGCGACAGGGCCGCCTCCACGAAGTTGCGGCCCAAACCGCGCGACGAACCGGTGACGAACCAGATCTTGCTCACGATGTCGTTCCGTTCTGTTGCCGTGTGCTGTCGGGCATGAGGCACCGCGGACCTCGGTCCTGTGACAGCACGCCGGCGTGACGTGTGACACAGGGTTGCGGGATCGGACGGGCGGCCTGAAACGGAAACCGGCGACTGCCGACCGTCGTCGGCGAGGTCGCGACCGACGCGGCGGTCACCTCTCGGCGAGTGGCTCGACGGGACTCCAGCCGAGCGGTGTTCCGCGCAGGCGGTGACGTGAGGCCCGGGGGACGCGGACCGCACCGACCGTCCGGTACGACAACGCGCTCGGCGTGGCAGGCTGTTCCGATCCGGAGTGTCCTCCGCCTCACCCGTTCGTGTGGCCGGGCCGCGGTCCGCGCCGAGCGTGGCGGACGGCGGTTCCGCGTCGGTTCGGCTGGCCTTGCGGGGGTGGGCGGGCGATGCTGGACGCGATGGCGGTGCAGCGGGATCCGACCGGTTCTGCGCTGGCCGACCTCGTCGCCCGGCAGCGTGACGAGATCGACCGGCTGAGGTCCGCTGCGCGCAGGCAGGCGGTGATCGAGCAGGCGAAGGGCGTCCTGGCCGAACGGCTGTCGTGCCGTCCCGACGAGGCGTTCGAGGACATGGTGCGGCTGGCGCAGGCGACGGGCAGCGACCTGGCCGCCATCGCGGCCGGCGTGCTCGGCGTGCCGCCGCCACCGCCCGCGCCCGGTCTGCCGCCGGCGACCGGTGACGGGCGGTACGACTCCTCGCGCTACCCGCGGCAGGTCGACATACCGCAACCGTCGCCGGCTCCGCCGTCCGAACGCACGCCGCAGCCGGTCGCGCTCGCCGCGATCGGCACGGCGGTCGACCCGGAGGAGCTGGCCGAGCTCGTCCGGGAGCACGTCGGCTGCGACGGCGTGCTGGTCTACCTGCTCGAACCCGACGGCGGGCCGCGGTTGGAGGCCGCCGCGAACGTGCCGGCCAAGGTGCGGCTGGAGTGGGAACGGGTGCCGTTGCGGCTCAGCACGGGCGTCCTCGCGTCGGTGCGCACCGGCCTGCCCCAGTGGCTGCCCGACCTGGAGGAGGCCCGCCGGCGGCACACGCTGATCGGCGACCCGGAGACGGTGTGGCGGTCGCGGGCGTGGCTGCCGTTCCGGGACCAGACCCGCATCGCGGGCGTGTTCGGGGTGCTGTGGACCGACGAGCACGAGTTCTCGTCCGAGGAGCAGTGGGAGCTGGAGGTGATGATCGGCGCCGCCGGCTCCACGCTCCTGGCGCTGCTGGGCCCGGACGGCGCCGCGCGGGGCCCCCGCTGGACGCTCTGGGTCCAGCACCTGCTCGACGTGCTGCCCGGCTCGGTGGCGCTGCTCGGCGCGGTGCACGACGAGGACGGCGAGGTGGTGGACTTCCGGTTCGAGGCCGCCAGCCCGGACGCGGTCGACTTCTCCGGCCGCCGGTACCGGCAGCTCGTCGGGCGAAGCATCCTCACCAGCTACCCGACCGTCGCGGGCACCGAGCTGTGGGCGGCGTACTTCCGGGTGCTCCGCACCGGGGTCCGGGAGGTGGTCAGCATCTTCGACTACGAGGAGAACACACCCGGCCTGCCGCAGCACGGCCGGTACACGTTGACCATCGGCAAGTTCGGCGACGGCTTGATCCTGGCCTGGCACGAGCACGAGGACCCGTTGCAGCTGGAGCGGCTGCGGAGCGTCCAGCGCCTCGGCAACATCGGCTGGGGCGAGTGGAACCTGGTGACCAACGAGATCGACTGGTCCGACCAGCTCTACGTCATCTTCGACCGCGACCCGGTGCTCGGCCCGATGTCGCTGGACGAGATCCGGGCGTCGGTGGTCGGCGAGGACCTGCCGATCCTGCAGAACGCCGTGCGGCGGATGCTGGAACGCGGCGAGGGCACCGACTCGGAGCTGCGCCTGCGCGCCGGCGACCAGATCCGGAACGGGCGGTTCATCGGCGAGCCGGTGCTGGACGTCGAGGGCAGACCGGTCCGGTTGGACGTGGTGCTGCAGGACGTGACCGCCATGCGGCGGGCCGAGAAGCGGGTGTTCGACCTCAGCGAGCAGTTCGCGCAGGAGCACCAGGTGGCGGACCACCTCCGCTCGGCCGTGCTGCCGCTGCCGAGCAGGCCGCTGGAGCTGCCGGGGATGCGGGTGGTCGTGCGCTACCTGGCGGCCGAGCAGTGGGCGGAGGTCGGCGGCGACTGGTACCACGCGTTCCCGATCGACGACGGCAGCACGCTGCTGGCGATCGGCGACGTGGCGGGCCACGGCCTGGCGACCGCGGCGGCGATGGCGAAGCTGCGGTACGCGTTGACCGGGGCCGCGCTGACCAACCCGGACCCGGCCGGCGTCCTCGACGTGCTCAACCGGATGCTGACCGGCGGTGGTGGCGTGACGCTGGCGTCGGCGATCGTCGGTCGGTTCGAGCCGACCACGCGCCGGCTGTCGTGGGCGCAAGCGGGCCACCCCGCGCCGCTGTTGCTGCGGTCGGACGAGGTGCAGCGGCTCGACCGGCCCGTGGGTCCGATCCTGGGCGCGGTGCGGGGCGCGGTGTACGCGACGGCGCGGACGCTCCTGGCGCCCGGCGACACGGTGCTGATGTTCACCGACGGCCTGATCGAGCGGCGGCCTTCCGCCGGCGTCCGCGGTGACGACCTGGAACGCCTGATGGAGGAGATCCGGGGGTTCGTGGCGGAGCTGGACCCGGCGCGGATGCCCGAGGCGCTGACCTCGCGCCTGGTGCCCGCCACCCCGTTGGACGACACGTGCATCGTGGCGGCCACGATCTCCGCCTGACCCCGGCCGGTGTCGACGGCCGACCCGCGCCGCGCCCGGTCGCCGGCGGTCCGATCGGGTACACGTCCTGGTGGGCACGGGCACCGAGGACGAGCACGATGGGCTGAGCCGGGCCCGGCCACGACCGCACCGGGGAGTGGCCACGCCGGGCCCGACGTTTCCGGGGGTCGAGCGGGGGTACCGCCCGGACACGGGCAGGTCCCGGCCGTGGGGCCGCACCGGTGTCCGGACGGGTCGGCGCGACCGCCCGGTCCGGCGCCGGACCGCCCGACGACGAGCACGCACGGAGGTGGCGATGTCCGCGTACACCACTCGCGAACGGCTGCGGGAGTGCCTGAACGAGGTCGACTTCCCGGCGAGCAAGGACGAGCTGGTCCTGGCGGCGCAGGAGCGGGGCGACGAGATCACGGCGCGGGCGCTGCGCGCGATCCCGCCGGTGGACTACGCCAACGTGACCGAGGTGGTGGGCTCCGTCCGGTTCGAGGACGACACGCGCGTGGACCCCGGCGGGGCGCGGCGATCGGAAAGGTGATCCACACCGTGGTCGAGCACGGCGAGCTGGTCGAGGCGATCGGCCGGCGCGGAGACCTGGACACCGCCACGGCGGAGGCGGCGCTGACCGCGGTGGTCGCGACGTTGGCGCACGGCCTGACCGCCCCGGACCGGGACCGGCTGGCCGCCGCGCTGCCCGCGGCGGTGGAGGAAGCGGCGCTCGTGCCCGGCCGCCCGGAGAACCGGCCGCCGGACGCGGTGATGATCGAGCTGGCGCAGCGGTTGGACACGGGCACGGAGCGCGCCCGGCACCTGGCACAGGCCGTGCTCGGAGGGCTGGAGGACACCGCGCCCGGGACCGGCGAGCTGCTGCGCGCCGCCCTCGACCCCGAGGTGCCGACCCGCCTCCGCGGATGACGGGGACCGCCTACCGGCCGGATCGCGGCCAGCCGGGGCGGCCCGCACGCCGCGCGTGAAGGACGTGCCGGCGCCACTCGGACGACGGGTGTGGCGGAGCACGTGGGCGAGGACGTGACGCCTCCGCACGCGGGCGAGCCTGACCGGCATCACTGGACCGTCGTCTGTGCCAGGCCGCGCGAGGACCGCGCGGCTCAGGACGCCGGTGGCATCACCGGTGCGTTGCCGACGTGCCGGTGGAACCACCGCGCGGTCAACCTGGTCACCCGATCCAGCGCACCGGGCTCCTCGAACAGGTGATCCGCGTCCGGCACGACCTCCAGCCGCCCGCCGGCGCGCAACCGGCGCGCGGCCCCCTGGTTGAGCGCCACACCGTCCTCGTCCCGCTCGCCGACGATCAGCAGGGTCGGCGCGAGGACCCGGGTCAGCGCGTCCCCGGCCAGGTCCACCCGCCCGCCGCGGCAGACCACGGCGCGCACGGCGACCGGTCGCTCCGCCGCGGTGACGAGCGCGACCGCCGCCCCGCCGCCCGCACCGAACAACCCGACCGGGTGGCCGCCGGTCGCCGGCTGGTCGGTGAGCCAGTCCACGACCGCGGCCAGGCGGCCGGCGAGCACCGGCACGTCCACGCCCCGGTCCCCGCTCGGGAGCAGGTCGACCAGCACGGTGGCCAGGTGCTCCCGCTGGAGCGTCTGCGCCACGTGCAGGTCGCCTTGGGGGTGCGGGCCGCCGTCGTGCGCGAACACCACCACGCCGCTGCGGCGGGTCGGCATCGAGAGCCGGGCGTCCAGGCGGACCCGTCCAACGGGATCGGCACGTCCTCGTCGAAGAACACGACTTCCTCCACCCCCTGGCGGCCGGTGCGCGGTCGATCCCTGGTTTGCCCCCGGCGACCGGTCGAAACCGGTCGGGTCGTGTGGTCGGTCGGCCGGTGACGTCGTCGCGGAGGTTCGCGCGGCGAGTGGGAGAGCGCTGGTCCCAGGACGAGGAGGGATCCCTGGGCACAGGTGGGCCGACCACGGCGTTTGGGCTGAACGGCGGCTGGGCGGGGGTCGGCGAGCCTGCCTATAGTCCGGGCGAGATGTTCTGGGAGCGCTCCCAGAACGCGTCCGACGGAAGAGGGATGTCAGCGAGCTACTCCAGCAATTCGCCAACCCGGATTGCCGACCCGTGCATGCCTCTGCCGACGGCTTGGTCACCGCCACGGTGGGCGCAACGTTCACCGTCACCGACATCGAGATCACCGATAACAGCCTGGACCCGGCGCATCGACGACGAATCGAGGCCGCTGCGCGTGACTCCGTCAACATGGCGCTGCACAAGGCCGCGTTGGCTGCGGGCGAGCTGTTGACTGCGTTCGACGAATCGTTGCGCAACCAGGCTGCGGGTTCCCCCAGATTGCCGCAGACATAGCAATGTCTGCGCCGCTCACACAGATCTCCGGCATCGGGCGCCGAGCCCTGCCAGTCTCGACGCCCCGACCCCAGCTTGTTTGCTCCATGCTGCTGCCCCTCCCCGGCTTCGACGCGCGTGATCGTCGCTGAGAAACCAACCGGGCACAGCCCCTGACTGGCTACCCGCCGGCAGTCACGATGGTGACGCCGTACTTGGCCTTGATCCCACGCTGCCCAGGACCGTACCGGGCAGGTGGTGGGGTCAGCGCTGGTGAGGACGGGCACGCGGGTGGTGTCGGCGCCGGTCCTGCTGGCGCGCAGGACGATGGTCATGCCGCGTAACTCGGGGTAGACGTCGGCGGCGCGAAGCGCGGCGAGTTCGGAGCTGCGGGCGGCGATGGCGAAGCCGATCAACAGCAGTGCGCGGTCGCGCAGGACGAGTAGTCGGGTGTTGAGCACGAGCTGACGGTGATCGCCCGGTTGGGGTTCGCCGGCTACTTCCTGATCCTCGCGAGCCTCGTCGAGTTCTGCCGGGAGGGGGGATCTACTTCCAGGGCCGGAGTTCGGCGGCGAACTCCGCGGTCTGCTTTGCGCTCGGGGTGACCACCGTGGACCCGGTCAGGTGGGACCTGATGTTCGAGAGGTTCCTTCACCGGACTAACGACGTTGTCGTAGTGGCTCTGCGATAGGTATGCTGATGTCGGGTTCGACACGGTCGACCAGCCGTCAGACCGCCGTCACCGCCGAGTTCCAGCGATAAGTGCCCGGCCACGAGATCGCCAGAACCAAAGGTGAAGATCGGCGCTGACAGCCAGTCGGGATGTCGGGCGGTGAGGACGCCTAGCCAAGCGCCTTGCCAGCCGGGTGGCGAGGCCACCTTGGAGTAGGCAGTGTCTCAGCCTGTGCTCGTCAAGTTGTTCGCGATGGCGCTAGCAGTTGTGGTTGCCATCATCGTTGGCATCGCGGCAGGTGTTCTTGCTGCCCTCAGCAAGGGGCACCCGGCCACTGCAATCTTGAAGGGTGGAGCAGCTTTCGCTGCCACTCTCCTCCTTGAGATCGCGGTGCTGACTGCGCTCGGTGCCTTCAGCTAGTTCGCTCGGGGTGTCTGCGGGACCGTCGGTCCCGCAGACACCCAAGTTAGCCCTGTAGTTGTTGGCCAGCAACGTCAGTGTGCCCCGATGATCGGGGTGCCGAGGTGGACAGATCCGCGCGAGTTGCCTCGCCCGATCGCGCGGTGGGTCTGCTGCACGGATTGGTGACATCTGAGTTGGCTTGCCGTGATGGTGAGCTGGGAGGATGTCGCTGTGCCCAAGCCCTACTCTCGGGAGTTCCGCGACGATGTCGTGCGGGTCGCTCGTGACCGTGAGCCCGGTGTGATCGTCGAGCAGATCGCCAAGGACTTCGGGGTCCACCCGATGACCTTGTTCAAGTGGCTGCGCCAGGCCGACGCCGACGAGGGCGTCAAACCCGGTGCGAGCAGGAACGACTCGGCCGAGCTGCGCGAGGCGCG
>NZ_JBFAFR010000018.1:0-169925 GCF_040639675.1 Actinosynnema sp. NPDC023794
ATCTGGCCGCGGTACTCGCGGACCTGTTTCTGCTTCGGCCCAGCCATCGCTCCACCTCTCGATCAAGGGTGTTGCGACGACCAGTTGAATTCACCGAGTGCACGGCACACCTGACCGCGCAGGCCTGTTTCCGGCACGGGCTGCGCCGATCGATGGGCGCGACCCGGATGACCTGCCGCGTGGACAAGGGCACGAGGTCCGCACTCGAACAAGGGCGTCCATTCGGGTGTGTTCCTTCTACCTTGTTGCACCGTCTGGAACGCCTGCTGCGGCCAAAGGGGGAACATCTGCCACGGACCGGTGAATCCGCCGGTTCGACGCGTGGATCGTATGTTGGCCGGTGGCACGCTCCGACCCACAGGACAGCGGACCGGTGCGGGCGGTCCGCCGGGTCGAGAAGGGATGTCATGAACGGGCACTCCACCGAGCGGCAGCATCCAGATTTCCCCTACGGGCCGAACGACGCGGCGTGGTCCTCGTTGTTGACCTCGGCCGGCTTGGGTGACGGGCGCGCGTCGGTCATCGCCGGGCCCGCTCGCGACCCGAGGGAGGTCTACCCGAGCGACCCGGAGTTGGAGATCGGGGAGTTCGAGATCCCCGCCGAGGGTTTGAACGCCCAGCAGCGGAAGCGGGCGCTCAACCGGTTGGAGACCTACCTGGTCGGCAAGCACGAGACCATGGTGGGGTTCCAGGGCAACCAGGACATGGGCCACTGCCAGCAGGACCTGGCGCGGTTCCTGGAGTTCCACCTCAACAACATCGGCGACCCGTTCCAGCAGGGCAACTACAAGCTCAACACCAAGATCGTGGAACGCGCGGTGCTCGACCACTACGCGTCGCTCTGGCGGGCGTCGTGGCCCTACGACGCCGACAACCCCGACAGCTATTGGGGTTACGTGCTGACGATGGGCTCCACCGAGGGCAACCTCTACGCCCTTGCCGCCGCCCGCGACTACCTGTCGGGCAAGAAGCTGATCACCGAACCCGGTGGCGGTGGTGAGCAGCAGGAGTCACAGATGATGTACGTGCAGGCCGCGCCGCCGACGCCGGCAGCCGGCAGCGGTGACACGGGCGCGGAGACCCCGAACAACGCCTACCGGCCGGTGGCGTTCTACTCCGAGGACACCCACTACTCGGTGATCAAGGCGGTTCGGACGCTGGCGATCGACACCTTCGCCGCGATCGGCAGGCAGGAGTACCCCGGGCTGTGCCCCATCGCGGACGAGTGGCCGATGGAAGTCCCGTCCAAGGGAGGCTCGGACGGCAGCGGCGAGATCGACGTGGACAAGCTGGAGCGACTGGTCCGGTTCTTCGCCGAGCGCGGACACCCGATCCTGCTGCTGCTCAACTTCGGTACCACCTTCAAGGGCGCCTACGACAACGTTGAGAAGATCGCCGTTCGGCTCGTCCCGATCCTCGCGGAGAACGGCCTGCTGGAGCGCGACATCGAATTCGAGCCCGAACGCGCCGATCGCCGCCGAGGCTTCTGGGTCCACGTCGACGGCGCGCTGGGCGCGGGGTTCATGCCGTACCTGCGGATCGCGGCGGCCGAGGAGCACGGCAGCGAACTGGCCATCCAGCTGCGCAGGGAGATCAAGGGCAAGATCCCCGAATTCGACTTCGGCTTGGAGGTCGACGGCGTCGACGTGATCAGTTCCCTGGTGATGAGCGGGCACAAGTGGCCCGGTGCGCCCTGGCCGTGCGGGGTGTTCATGACCAAGAACAAGTTCCGCGTCGAGCCATCGGCCAAACCGGCCTACACCGGTTCCCCTGACACCACGTTCGCCGGCTCGCGCAACGGCCTGTCACCCCTGGTGCTGTGGAACCACCTGGCGTCCAAGTCCATCCGCGAGCACGCGGCCTCGGCGGTGCGCGCGCTGCGCGTCACCCGCTACCTGGAAAGCTCGCTGCGCGAACTGGAGGACCGACTCGACCGGGAGGACAGGCTCCCCGAGGGCGGCCTGTACGTCGACCGCAGCGCGATGGCTCTGACCGTGCGCTTCCGCCGGCCCAACGAGGCGATCATCGAGAAGTGGTCCCTGTCCTGCCAACCGATGCGCATGAACTCCGGCGAACTGCGCCAGTACGCACACGTTTTCGCCATGCCGTCGGTCACCGAGGAGAAGATCGACGTGTTCGTCGAGGACCTCTTCGCGGCAGGCGCCTTCGACCGGCCCGAACCACAACCGCAGCCCGAACGACCGGTCGGCGCGCCGACCTTCGCCACCGACGTGCAGCCCCTGGCCCTGGTGCCCGTCATCGGCCGAGGGTTCCAGTGATCGGACGACGAGAAAGCTGATCCGGGTGCACAGGACGACTTTTCGAGCCGCACAACATCGACGGCGAGGTGCTGGCGCACATCTCGCCCGCGCACAGCGAGAACATCACCTTCTTCGGCGCGATCGAGCTCGACAGTGACGACGAACTCGCCCAGTTCGGCCCGACCGGCTACCGGCCGCCGCGGGTCCGCGACGCGCTGTTCCGATCTGCGTCCCGATCCGGGCACGGTGCGACCAGCTCGAGCGAGCGCAAGGCGTGCCCGGGTCTGATTCGCAGCAGCCCCGGCCGGCTGCCCCGTGTCGCCGTGCACGGCGGCTGCGGCGGTTCAACGGGGACGCGGCCGGTAGCCCGTCATGCCGGCGTAGTGCACGGTGCGGCCCAGCGGCCATGCCTGGGGTACTGGAAGATGCGCTGCCAGGTGTGGGCCAGCACGGGGCCGAACTCGGTGCGGAGGCGGTCCAGGCGGACGGCCATGACCGCGCCGATGTCGCGCCGGCTGGGCCAGTAGGCCTTGGTGAGGTCGGTCAAGCGCAGCCCGTTCAGGCCCGCGGTGCGCAGGGCGTCGCGGCAGTCGGTGGCGGGGCGGAAGCGCCAGGTGAACAGCGCGGCGAAGTCGTGCACGCGCGAGCCTGGCCGGTTGAGCACCGGCTCCACGAGGGTGAGCGGGGCGCCGGGTTTGAGCAGCGCGGCCATGGTGCGCAAGCCGTCGGCGAGGCGGTCGGGCGGGAAGTGCCCGACGACCTCGATCGCGGTGACCCCGTCGGCCTGCCCGACCAGATCGGCGGTGGCGGCCGGGTCCAGGATGTCGTCGACCCGGACGTCGACGCGGTCGGCGACGCCGAGGCGGGTGGTGATGCGGCGGGTGATCTCGGCCTGCTCGGGACTGAGGGTCAGGGTGACCACGCGGGCCGCCGGGTGGGCCAGCGCGAGGCGGGCGGCGGAGTTCCCCCTTCCGGTGCCGACGTCGACCGGCAGCGGCGCGGCCGACGCCATGGCCAGTGCGGGTTCCCAGGCCAGGTCGACGGTGTTGACCTGGCCTGCGGCCGGGCGTGTGACGGGGTCGGTCAGGGCGCGGTGCCGGGCGTCGTAGACACCCTAGCTGAGGCTGAGCCAGGCGTGCCGCATGATGCGGCCCCAGGTGTCGTAGAACTCCACCGGGCCGCCGAGGGCGCGGCCCAGCAGCGGTTTGGTCATGCTGGTCATATAGTGCCGCCGCAGCTCGGCCGGGAAGTACCTGCGGGTGAGGTCGGCGTAGTACTCGTCCTCCACCGCGTCACGAGCGTTGATGAACACGCGGGCGAAGGCCAGCTGATCGGCGACCTCGTCGGACACGCGTTCCTCCTTCCGCCAGATGGGCTTCGCCCTACCCGGGTGAACCGGGGTAGGGGTATTCGTAGTCGGCGGCCCACCACGGGGACTCCGCCAACTCCGCCACCGACCTCGGTTCCGGTCCGGGCACACGGGGATCACCCACGTCGTCCATGCCGGTCACGATGGCACGGCAGGACGCGCCCGCTGGCGCGCCACGTGTGCGCCGCGCACCGTCCGGGTGCACCACGCCGCGCTGCAACTCCGGCGCCGTCGTGGCCGCGCCCCGGAGCGCGGAACAGCCACAGCGGGTCCTCCCGGACCTGCCGCCCGGTCCGGGCGTCGATCGTCGAGCCCCACCACAACGGCCGCCCGTCCGCGTCGGTGCGGTCCAGCCGAGGCAGGCCCGGCGCCCGCCGTTGCTGCAACGACAGCAGCGAGCCCAGTTTCAGGTGGTCGTGGTAGTCGACGTCGGACTGGTCCATGGTTCCGGTTTCCTTCGCGAGCGGCGGACTCGATCGCGGACGGCTGGTCAGGGCAGGGGCAGCAGGCGGTGGGCGGCGAAGGCCTCTTCGGCGCCGGGGACTTCCAGCACGCCCGCAGAGCGGAACACCCGGACGGTGGCGCGACAGACGCGGGCAATGCGGTCGTCGCCCCCGTCGCCGCCGTAGCAGTCGGCGGCCACGTCACGGGCCGCGTCCGGGTCCAGTCCCGCCTGGCGCAGGGAGTCGACGACCGGGGCGATGTCCCAGGTGAGGCAGGCGCGCACGAGCGCCGGCAGGGCATGCGCCACCGGACCCCGGTGCGCCGGGTCGAGCTGGGTCCAGAACCGGTGGAAGAAGTCGGCGAAGAACCGGTGGTGGTGCCCTTCGTCCTTGGCGTGGTCGCGTGTCAGGTCGCGCACCACGGTGAACACGTCGGGGTCGTTGGGGATCTCGTTGAGCACGGCGGTCACCAGCGTCTCGAAGACCACCACCTGCAACAGCGGCACGATCTCAGGCGCGTGGGGGAGCAGGCGGGCACCGGTCGCCTCCAGCGCGTCAACGAAGCCGCCGTAGTCCCAGTCCGGCACCGCGACACCGGTCGCCGTGGCCACCTGGTCGGCGAGGTCGAGGCTGTAGAGCGAGTGGTACCCCTCGTCGCAGTAGACCTTGAACGCGTCGAGCCGGCGCGCGGTCGGCAGGTCGACCCCGGACCGGTCGTTCGCGATCAGCTCGGCGGCCCGGTTCACGATCCGGGTCTCCAGGTGCGCGGTGGACAGCAGGAACTGGTAGAGGTGGCGGATCGTCAGGTCGCGGCGCGCCCGCTCGGGGAGCGGGACCACCGCCTCGTGCGCGAGGTAGGGGATCTGGTCGAGCGGGTAGAACGTCTTGCCCTGGTCGGACTCGTCGTGGAACAGCCTGCGCGCGCCGCCGCGGACACCCGCGGTCTCGTACCAGGACGTGAACGGCTCGGGCATCACGCGCCCCCGGATGACGTGACGGCTCGGGCGAGGCGGTCGATGCCGACGGCGACCAGCTCCCGGGCCACCGCGTGGCACAGGCGGAACCAGCCCGGCTCCGCCGCGCCGAACGCCCCGCCCGGCAGGACGTTGACCCCGGAGGCGGCGAGGATGTGCTTCCACAACCGGTCCTCCGCGGCGAACGTGGGCTCGGTGAGCCGGTCGGTCAGGTCCACCCACAGGCTGAACCCGGCCTCCGCCCTCACGTGGTCGATGCCGTGCGCGGCGAGTCGCGCCGCGGCGTGCGTGTAGGAGGCCTCCAGCCGCCGCCTGCTCTCGGTGAGCAGGCGGCGGACGAACTCCTCGTCCTCGAGCACGTCGGCCAGCAGGGCCTGCGTGTCGGCGGAGACGGTCGCGAAGTAGGCCAGGGCCTTGGCCGCGGCGCCCGCGGGACCGGAGCTGCGCAGCACGCCGAGCTTGAGCCCGGGAAGGCTGAAGTCCTTGGCGAACCCCCAGACGACGTGCACCCGATCGGGATCGGCCTCGGGCACCACGCCGATGACCTGCGGGTCGAACACGCTGGTGAACCGGTTCGGGCCGAAGACGGAGTGGGTGTAGACCTCGTCGGAGATCAGGTCGATGTCGTGCGCGGTGGTCAAGCGGAGCAACGCCCTCAGGTCGGCGGCGGGGTGCACCCGCCCGTGCGGGTTCGCCGGCGAGGTGATCGCCACCGCCCGCACGGTGGCGCCCTCGCGGCGGAGGGTCTTCAACGCCTGGTCGATCCTGACCGGGTCCAGGGCGAAGCCGGTGTCGGAGCTCATCGGGACCGGGGCCAGCCGGGCGCCGGAACGACCGGTCAGGTCGGTGTTGAACGCCGAGTAGTAGGGCGTCGGCACCACGATCGCGTCGCCGGGGTCGCAGATGACGGTGGCGGCGATGTCGAGGGCGGCCGTGGCCCCGGCGACCACGACCAGGTGCTCCGGGTCGACGTCGGCGCGCCACGCTGTCCCGAGCAGGTGGGCCACGGCCGTCCGCAGTCGCGTGCTCCCGTGCGGGAGGCCGTAGTGGGCGTCGGCGGCGGAGCGCGGCCGTGCTCCGGCGAGCACGGGTCCGAGCAGGTCGCCGACCAGGCGGCTCTCCGCCGTGCCCAGGTTGATGTACCCGCGGGGGTTGTCGGTCGAGTGGTACGGGTTCGCCTCCGCCGCGAAGTGCGCCGCGGCGATGGCCGGGGTGTCGGCGGCGAGCCTGGCCCCGGTGCGCGACACCATCAGACCACGCTGCCGATGCCGGCCAGGGCGTCCACGGGCGGCGTCGTGCTCGCGGGCGCCTGCCGGTTCAGCAGCCCGGGGTGCACGCCGAGCCCCATCGACGCGTCGATGACGGCGCCGTGCAGCAGCGCCGCGGCGGGGAGGGTGAGCCAGTGGATCAGCTCGGCGACCTCCGCCGCGGTGATCAGCCTGCCGCCGGGCAGCCCGGCCACCAGCTCCGCCCGCCGCACGGGGTCCAGCGCCGCGAGGGTGCTGGCGTCCAGCATCGGCGTCTCCACCGCGCCGGGGCACACCGCGAGCACCCGCACCGGCTCGTGCGCCAGCTCGGCGGCGAGGTGCCGGGTCATGTACGCCAGCGCGGCCTTGCTCATACCGTCGGCGACGTCGAAGCCCGGGAAGGGGGCGACACCGCCGCCCACGCTGGACACGTTCACCACGACACCGCCGCGCAGCAACATGTCGGGGAGTAGCTGCCGGGTCAGCCACAGCGGCCCGACGCTGTTGATCCGCAGGAACGCCGCGGCCCGCTCCTCGTCGCCGCCGTCGACGTGCCGCTCGACGGTGCCGGACCCGACGGCGGCGTTGTTCACCAGGACGTCGACGGGCCCGGGCAAGCTCGCCACCAAGCGCTGGTGCGCCTCCCAGTCGCCCTGGTCGAAGGGGAACGCGACCACTGCGGACCCGTGCTCGGCCACCACCTCCTCCGCGCGATCGCGGCCGGTGCGGTAGGTGAACCACACGTGGTCGCCGGCGGCGGCGAACCGCGCGACCACCGCTCGACCGATCCCGCTGGACCCACCGGTCACGAGCACGGTGCGCATCGGCTTTCCTCTCCACGCGGTTCGGGGTGGTCGTGCTGCGGCGGTGCTCGCACCGGCCTCAGCCGTTCTCGAACAGGCTGGTGACCGAGCCGTCCTCGAAGACCTCGCGGATGGCCCTGGCCAGGAGCGGGGCGATGGACAGCACGGTCATCCGGGGGAAGCGGTGCTCGTCCGGGATCGGCAGCGTGTTGGTCAGGATCAGCTCGCGAACGCCGGAATCCGCCAGCCGTTGCGCGGCGCGGTCGGACAGCACTCCGTGGGTGGCCGCGACGATCACGTCGGCCGCGCCCGCCTCCAGCAGCTGCCCCACCGCCTTGACGATGGTGCCGCCGGTGTCGATCATGTCGTCGATCACCACGCACGTGCGACCGGCGACCTCGCCGACCACGCGGTTGGCCACGACCTCGTTGGGGCGCAGCGGGTCCCGCGTCTTGTGGATGAACGCCACCGGCCGCCCGCCGAGCTGGTCGGCCCACTTCTCGGCCAGCTTGGCGCGGCCGGAGTCCGGCGACACCACCGTGAGCGGCAGGTCGCCGTACCTGGACTTGACGTGCGCGGCCAGCAGGTGCTGCGCGAACAGGTGGTCCATCGGCCCGTCGAAGAAGCCCTGGATCTGCGCGGTGTGCAGGTCGACGGTCATGATCCGGTCCGCGCCGGCGGTCTTGAACAGGTCGGCGATCAGCCGGGCCGACACCGGCTCCCGCCCGCGGTGCTTCTTGTCCTGCCGCGCGTAGGGGTAGAAGGGCATGATCACCGTGATCCGCTCGGCGCTGGCGCGCTTGAGCGCGTCCACCATGATCAGGTGTTCCATCACCCACTTGTTGATCGGGGCGCAGTGGCTCTGGATGACGAAGGCGTCGCTGCCGCGCACCGACTCCTCGAACCGCACGAAGATCTCACCGTTGGCGAAGTCGTACACCGACTGGGGTGTCAGCGGCGCTCGCAGGTGCTTGGCGACCTCCTCCGCGAGCTCGGGGTGGCTGCGTCCGGCGATCAGGATGAGGTTCTTGCGCGGGGCGGTCGACATCGTGCTCATGGTCGGGTGTCCTCCAGGTATCGGGCGTGGGCCGCCGCCAGGCGTCCCCCGACTTCCGCGGTGCTGATGAGGACGGACGCGTTGGCCCGGGAGGACCGGCCTCCGGTCGCCGCGTCCACGGCGCGCATCAGGTACTTCGTGATGGCGCTGCCGCGGACCCCGTCGCGGTCGGCGGCGGCGATCGCCTCGGTGATGACGGCGTCCACCTCCGCGCTCTCGATCGCGTCCTCCGCGTCGATCGGCGTGGTGATGAGGAACGAGGTGCGGTTGCCCAGCGCCCAGTGGGTCTCCACGGCGCGGGCGATGACCTCGTCGTCGTCGAGCCGGCGCGGGCTGCGGATGCCGCTCGACACGCAGTAGAACGCGGGGAAGTCGTCGGAGCGGTAGGAGACCACCGGCACGCAGAGCGTTTCCAGGTACTCCACGGTCAGCGCCAGGTCGAGGATGCTCTTGGCCCCGGCGCAGACGACCGCGACTTTCGACCGGGTGAACTGGACCAGGTCCGACGAGACGTCCATCGTCCGCTCCGCGCCGCGGTGCACCCCGCCGATGCCCGCCGACGAGAAGAACGCGATCCCCGCCAGGTCGGCCGCGACCAGGCAGGACGCCACGGTCAGCGCGCCCATGCCGCCACCGGCCAGCACGACCGGCATGTCCCTGCTGCTCACCTTGGGAATCCCGGGCGTGCCGGCGAAGCGCTCGATGTCGGGGTCGGTCATCCCGACCACGATCCGGCCGTCCTCGACGCAGATCGTGGCCGGGACGGAACCTCCCGACCGGACCGCTTCCTCGACCTTCCTGGCCGTCATCGCGTTCTGCGGGTAGGGCAGCCCGTGGGTGATGACGTTGGACTCCAAGGCCACCAGGGGCCTGCCCTCGTTGACGGCGTCGGCCACCTCTTCGCTGAAGATCAACGGGGGAGCGCCGTGCCGGTCCCGTGCGGCCATGATCAGTTCGCCTCCGGCCGGGAGTTCGGCGCCTCGGCGAGCACGCCCTCGCGGTTGACGATCTCCGGGATGCCGACCTCTTCGTCCCAAGCCTCCCGTGTGACCGGTTCGATCAGGATGGAGACCGCCCCCTCGTCGCAGTCGAAGGCGTTGGTCACCGCCGTGGTCACGGCCACGACCAGTTCCGAGTGCTTCTCCCGGGTGAGCGCGGTCGGGAAGTGCTTGATGTTGACGTGCGGCAACTTGAGGCCCTTCCGGTCGGCGGTCCGCTCGTCGTGGCGGTGCCGGACCGCCCGCGCCAGTTCGTTGACGTCCGGCTGCTTGAGCATGGTGTAGTGGTCGGCTTCCAGGTCTACGACGACCGGATCGGCCGCGGAGTACCCGCTGCCGGTCTCCAACGAGGAGTAGTCGTCACCCTGGGCCTTGAAGATCGTCACGGGAGCCTGGATCCGGCGTCCGGCCAGCTCGCGGAACGTGTAGTCGAACTCGAAGGTGCGGGTGACCACGCCTATGATGCGGTGCACCAGGTCCGCGTCGAGGTCCTTGAAGGTCCTGCCGATGAACGCGGCGAAGCTCTCGTCGTCCACGGCCTCGGCCAGGCACTCCTCCAGCAGGGGGCCGGTGATGGTGCCGGCGAAGACCGAGAACAGGATCGTCACGTAGGTCTTGTCGGCGTAGTCCGCCCGCCGCCCGTGCCCCGGAGCGCTCGCCCCGCTCACCTTCGGCGACCCCGGCGCGATCAGGAACAGGTTCTCCACCCGCTCTCCGGACTGCTCGAGCTGGCGGGCGGCTTCGAAGGCCACGCGTGCGCCGAACGAGTACCCCCACAGCTCGTAGGGGCCGTGCGGCTGCACCTTCCTGATCGCCTGGAGGTCCTCGGCCGCCATCTCGACGATCGTCGAACGGGGTTCTTCGCCCTCGTTGATGCCGTGCGCCTGCACGCCGTAGAAGGGCCGGCCGACCCCTGTCTTGGCGGCCAGCAGCCGCAGGCTCATGGGGTAGCCGCCGAGGCCGGGCCAGCAGTAGACGGGCCGGCCGGAACCCCGGATCTGCAACGGCACCAGCCGCGAGACCTGCTCGACGTCGGCCCTGGTGACCAGGCGCGCCAGGCGCGCCACCGTCGGGGCCTCGAACAGCGACTGCAAGGGCAGCGCGCTGAGGAACTCACGGTTGATCTTGTTGATGATGGCGACCGCGATCAGGGAGTTGCCCCCGAAGGCGAAGAAGTCGTCCTGGGTGGAGACGCTCTCCCGCTTCAGCGCCTTCTTCCATATCTCCACGATCCGGCGCTCGGCGTTCGTGGCGGGCGCGACGAAGGGCCGGTCGCTCTGGTCCGCGTCGACGTCCGCCTCGGGCATGGCGGCCAGCGCGTTGGTGTCGATCTTGCCGTTGGCGCTGAAGGGCAGCGCGGCCATGATCACGACCTTGTTCGGGATCATGTAGTCGGGCAGGAAGTCGATCAGGTCCTCTTTGATCATCTCCGCCGGGCCCTGCATGTGGACGGCGTCCTCCTTCATCCCCTCGCTCCGGCGCTGCTCGTCGCTCACGCGCCCGCCGACGAAGAAGTACGAAGGGCCGGTGGGGCGACCGCAGGCCTTGAGGACGGCGTCGAGCCGCTTGGCCGACGGGAGGTCGTTGCCGGTCTTCGAGCTGTACCCGGAGGACATGAACCCGAGGTTGAGGTCGTTCATCGACAGGTGCTGGAGCTTGCGGCCGAGGTCGACGTACTCCAGCCGGTCGTCGTCGGTCCTGCTGACCACCGAGATCCCGATGTCGGCCCGGTCGTAGACCTGCTGGTTGATCGCGATGACGTCCTTCTTCAGCACGACCTCGTCGGCGATCCACTCCAGCCCGCCGTCCTCCCAGGCGTACATCCCCGCCGGCAGCCCGGCGACGCTACCGGCGTGCACCTGCACGTAGACGTCCACGGAGTCCGGCCGCGGCCCCGTGTGGGGGACGACCTCGAACGTGCCCAGGTAGAGGTCGTCGTCGGCGCCGCCCAGGGTCGCGGCGACGGCCGGGTCGTGCTCCAGCGCTTCGACGTCGAGCCCGTGCTCGGGCAGGACCTCCTCGAACAAGCCGATCATGTGACCGGTCTCGATCTCCAGGACTTCCCGGATGTTGTTCTTGTAGACCGGCTCGATCGCCTGGTTCTTGCCCATGAAGTGGAGCTTCAGCCGCGGCGCCGGGGAGTCGGCGGCCTCGCCGATCGGCACGAGTCGGTGGTCGACGGGGTGGTAGTAGTAGCACCCGGACTCGATGCCGGGGATCCCGCTCAGCTCCAGGAACATCTGCGTCGCGTACAGCGACCCGGGCGACGCGTAGCCGTACTTCGGCAGCAGCCGCTCGGTGCTGACGTGCTGCCCGAAGTACCTCAGGATCCCCGCGAGCTCGGGCAGGTCGAGGGTGTCGACACCGCGCGAACGCGTTCCCCGGACCTGCCGGTAGAGCAGCCGCAGGATGTCGTCCTCGGTGACGTCACCGCCCTCGTAGAAGCGGTAGGTCTTGCGGGCGAACGCCTGCGCGCGCTGCTTCGCCGTGCTCGTGCCGTCGGACAGGTCGATCGCCGGCCTGCCGCCGGGCTGCTCGACGTCGCGCAGCCCCGGGTTCGACAGCTGCGCCATGACCTGGAGCTTGCTCTCCTTCGACTGGTGGTGGGCGTCGTGGTTGCCCTGGTCCATCACCGCGGCTTCCCTGGGGTTGAGCTCGACGCAGGCGATGAGGTTCTGGAACCCGGTGCGCGGGTCCTTCTTGACCAGGACGGCGACGTGCTTGACCCACTCGTGGGTCTCGATGGCCAGCTTGATCTCGTCCAGCTCGACTCGGAACCCGCGCAGCTTCACCTGGTTGTCCACGCGCCCAGCGAACTGGACGGTGCCGTCGGCGTTCCAGTGGGCGAGGTCGCCGGTGCGGAACAGCCGCGCGAAGCGGGGGTCCGAGCTGTGCGGGTTGGCGGTGAAGCGCTCCGCCGAGAGCTCCGGCAGCCGCAGGTACCCCCGGGCGACCTGGACCCCGCTGACGCACAGCTCGCCGATCTCGCCGACCGCGACGGGCGTCCCGTGGGCGTCGACGACGTAGTACTCGATGCCGTGCGCCGGTGTGCCGATCGAGATCGCGTTCGGGCTCGCGCCGACGGTGTCCCGGTCGACGGTGAAGGACGAGGAGTTGATCGTGCACTCGGTCGGCCCGTAGAGGTTGATCAGCCGACAGCCGGGCATCGTCTCCAGGAAGCTCGTCGCGAGCACCCGGGAGAGCACCTCACCGCCCGAGAACACCTGCTCCAGCGACTTGCACGTCTGCAGCTCGTCGGTCTCCAGCAGCGCCTGCAACAACGTCGGGACGCACTGCACGGTGGTGACGCCGTGCGTCCTGATCGTGTCGATCAACGCCTCGGTGTCCCGGTAGATGCCGGGGCTGCCGATGACCACCGAGGCGCCGCAGCCCGGCGCCAAGATCTCCCACTGCGCCGCGTCGAAGCTCATGGGCGTCTTCTGCAGGATGACCTTCCCGTGGTCCAGCTCGAAGCTCTCGAGCAACCACCGCATCTGGTTGACCACGCCCCGGTGCTCGATCATCACGCCCTTCGGCTTGCCCGTGCTGCCGGAGGTGTAGATGAGGTACGCCAGGTCGTCCGGCCCGGGGCCGGCGCCGAGGTCGAGGTCGAGGTCGCCGCCGGGGGCCAGCGAGGTGGCGAACGCCGCCACGTCCTCGAGGGTGATGATCCTCGTGCCCGGCGGGGCCAGCTCGACCAGCCGCGCCCGGAGCTCTTCCTGGGCGAGGATGACCTTCGTGCGGGAGTCGTCGATCATGTACCGCAGTCGTCCCTCGGGGTACTCGGGCGATAGCGGCAGGTAGGCGGCCCCGGCGAACAGGATGCCCCACGAGCCGATCATCAGGTCCATCGAGGGGTCCACGAACAGGCCCACGCAGTCCTCGGCGACGACGCCGAGGTGCAGCAGGTAGGCCGCCAGCCGCGAGCTCGAGGTTTCGAGCTCCCGGTAGGTGAGCCGGTGGTTCCCGTAGGTGACGGCTGTGCGGTCGGGGTGGGCGCGGGCCTGGTCGCGGAGCAGGTCGGGAAGGCAGGTGTGGTCCGTTAAACCGGGCCCCGCTTCTCGAGCGGTCGAGGTCGTCATGGTGTGCTCCCCAGTGGGCGGCGGACCGAGCCGGGGCCCGGCTCAGGCGGATCTGGCGCTGGACGCGGATATCGGTTCGGGCGGTGCGGCGGGCGGCGTGCCCGCTCTCGGTTGGGAGATCACGACGGCCGCCACGATGATCACGGCCCCCACGACCTGCACGAGGGACAGCGCCTGGTCGAGGAACAGGTAGCCGAGGACGGTCGCGACGACAGGGCTGGCGAAGGCGAGGAACGAGACCGCCAGCGCGGGCAGGCGCTCCACGCCGCGGAACCACACGGTGTAGCCGAGCAACGAGCCCAGCACGGCCAGGTAGGCGAAGCCCACCACGTTCGGACCGCTGAGCTGGTCGGGCAGTCCCTCCACCAGCAGCAGCGCCGGCAGCAGCACGATCCCGCCCGCGGTGAGCTGCCAGCCGGTGAACTGGAGCAGGCCGACGCCCTCCGGGCGCTTCCACCGCTTGGTGAGCACGATGCCGGCCGCCATGCTCACCGCGCCGCCCAGCGCCGCCAGGACGCCGACCAGGTCCAGCGCCGCCGTGGGGCGCAGGACCAGCAGCGCGACGCCGACGGCGCCGACCGCGCAGGCCGCGACGTGGACCAGCTTGATCCGGTCGCCGAGCAGCGCCGCCGCAAGGAGCAGCACCAGCATGGGTTGGAAGGACATGATCAGCGCCGCGACCCCGCCGGGGAGCCGGTAGGCGGCGAAGAACAGCAGGAAGAAGAACGCCCCGATGTTCAGCGTGCCGAGCGCGAGTGCGCGCCACACCCAGATGCCGGTGGGCAGGATTCGGCCGACGCACAGCATGACCAGCCCGGCCGGGAGGGCGCGCAGCACCGAGGCCAGCAGCGGCCGCCCGGCCGGCAGCAACTCCGTGGTGACGAGGTAGGTGCTGCCCCAGATGGCCGGGGCCAGCGCTGTCACACCGGAGTCGAACAGCCGGCGGCTGCCCCTCATCGGACGATGTCGGTACCGAAGTACCGGTCCCCGAAGTCGCCGATGCCGGGCTCCATGTACGCGTTGTCGTTCAGCGCTTCCTCGATCGCCGAGGTCACCATCCGCACCTTCGGGTGGTGTTCGGACACGACCCGGATGCCCTCCGGCGACGACAGCAGGTTGATGAACACGATGTTCTCTTCGCGGACGCCCTTGTCGAGCAGGACCTCGATGGCGGCCAGGGCGGTTCCGCCGGTCGCCAGCATGGGGTCCAGGAGCAGCACGTGCCGCTGGGCGATGTCGACCGGCAGGGCCGAGTAGTACAGGTGCGGCAGCTTGCTGACCTTGTCGCGCTGGATCAGGATCTTGCCGATGCGGATCCCCGGCGACATCGCCCGCAGCTCCGCCTCCATGCTCTCGCCGGCGCGGGCGATGGACACCCCGCACAGGTGCGGGGTGAGCCGCAGTCCGTGGTAGGTCCGCCCGACCGGGGTGACCGTGTCGTGCGCCTCGAAGGGCAGCAGGTCCAGGCCCTTCTCGATGAGCAGGCGCATGATCCGGCCGGAGTGGAAGACGAAGTCGTCGCGGGTGGCGTCGCGGTCGCGGACGATCGTGTGCAGCGCGGACAGTTGGTTGGTCTGGGGGAGCAGGTGCACGGTCGTGTCGGCGTGGTTCTCCGGGGCCCGGACGGTCGTGTCGGTCATGCGGGTGGACCTCCTCGGTCAGGAGCGCGGCGAGCCGGCGGACATCAGGTCGAACGCCTTGCGGGACTCCGCCACGAACCGGCGGACCTTCAGCCTGTCCTTGCGGCCGGACGCGTCCTCGAGGCCGGTGTGCGCGTCGACGGCGGCCGGGCGGACCTGCTCGATGGCCGCCGCGACGTTGTCGGGGGTGAGCCCGCCGGCGAGCATCAGCGGACGGGGGGAGATCCGCGCGAGTTCGGCGCTGACGGCCCAGTCGTGCACCATGCCGGTCGCGCCCTTGGCCCCGGTCGCGGGGTTGAAGCTGTCGGTGATGAACATGTCGACCCACTCGGCCGCGTCTTCCACGATCTTGGCCAGCTCGTCGATGTTGTCCTCCTTGACGACCAGGCTCTTGAGCACGTAGAGGTCGGGTGCGGCGGACTTCAGCGCGCGCAGCTCGGACGTCGGCACGTCACCGTGGAGCTGGACCGCGGTCACGCCCAGCTCGGCGCAGAACGCCCCGACCTCCTCGGCGTCGGTGAGGTAGGTGATCACGACGCCCTTGTGCTCCGGCTGGATGGCCGCGATGATCGCGGTGGCGTCCTGCTCGGAGATGTCCTCGTTCTTCAGCGGCAGCCGCAGGGCGAAGCCCAGCCAGTCGGCGCCTTCCTCGCAGATCATGCTCGCCTCGGTCCGGTCGATGACCCCGGCCACCTGAATCAATCCCTGCACGTCGACCTTCTTCCCGAACCGATGGAGATCGGCTCGTCCAGAGCTGGACAATTTCAGTGACCATCCGTAGCGTTGCGATTACGCGATGATTTCCTGAAATGGTCGCCAGCATTTGCGCCGCACCGTGCCCGTGGGTCGGTTTGAGCGGCTGTACTAGTCGATGGTGTGCCCACGACGGGTGATGCGCAAGTGGTTCACTGGTGACAAAAGGGGAACCAGTCTATTCCACCTGACCGGGCCGGTGGTGCTCGTCTGTCGTATGTCGATCAGTCCAGGTCAAAGGTGCTGGAACGCGTTCCGGGTGAATCGACTCGGTTAATCGATACCTTTCCCGGGCGTACACCCGCAGTAAATGGTGCAACTCGTACCGGTTGCGACCGGTCGATTCCACCAAATGCGCTTCCGTCAACCGCTCCAGCGAACTCTCGATTTCGGAGGCTGGCAGGCCGGTGGTCGAGACCACCGCCGCCGTGTCGAATCCGGGACCGGGTTGCAGGCCGAGTAGTCGGAAGACGCGCGCGTCACGCTCGTCGAGGGCCAGGTACGACCAGGAGAACACGGTCCGCACCGCCGAGCGCGGATCGCCGAGGACGGTGAGCGCGTCCAGGACGCGATCGTCGGCCTGGAGGTCGACGGCGAACGCGCGGAACGTCGTGTCCGGGAGTGCCGCCAGTCGTCCCCCGGCCAGGCACAGCGCCAGCGGCAGACCCGCGCAGGCGCGCGCGACCGCCGCCGCGCTCTCGGGTTCGGCGTGGACGCGGTCCGCCCCCGCCAGTTCGCCCAGCAACCCGACCGAGTCGACCTCGTTCAACGGCCGCACGTCGATCCCCCGCGCGCCGTCGCGCACCGACAGGCCCGACAGGCGGTGCCGACTGGTGACCACGATCGCGCAGCCCGGAGCGCCCGGCAGCAGCGCGCGCACCTGTTGCACGCTCGCCGCGTCGTCCAGCACCACCAGCAGCTTCTTGTCGTGCAGCAACGAACCGAGCAGCGACACCGGCCGCGTCAGGTCGGCGGCGACCCGGTCGCTGCCCAGCGCTTCGAGGAAGTCCTCCAGCACGACGGCGGGGGAGCGTGGCGCACCGCCGTGACCGCCCAGGTCCGCGTACAGCACGCCGTCCGGGAACAGGTGGGTGTTCTGGTGTGCCCACCGGACCACCAAGGCGGTCTTGCCGACCCCGGGCGGACCGGTGACCGCGACCAGCGGCACGGTGCCCGACGGGCAGCGGTCCCGCACGAGCGACGCGGTCAGCAGCGCCAGCTCCGCGGCGTGGCCCGCGAACCGGGCGGGGCCCGGCGGCAGCTGCGCGGGTCGCGGCCACCGGTCGGCCGCCACCGGCGCGACGAGCAGTTGCAGCAGCGCCCCGTCCAACTCCAGCGTCCGGTCGCACTGCCGCGCGAACTCGGCCGACGGGTGCTTGACGCCGTTCTCGATCTTGGACACGTAGCTGTGGCTGTAGAAGGTGCGGCGGCCCAGCTCGCGCACGCTCAGGCGCTGCCTGATGCGCGCGGTGCGCAGCGACGGGCCGAACGCCGCGTCGCCGGGGGGCCGCGGTTCCACCTCGGTCGCCGACGGCGCCTGAGGTTGCGGCAACGGGTTCTTGGCGGTCACTCCACGATCCCCTTCCGGATCATCGAAGAACGCTGCGGGGCTCATCGGAGAACGCTGCGGGGCGCGTGGTCCCGCCGCTCAGTCCGAGCCGTCGCCGAGCGAGACCAGGAGGTTCCGCAGGACGTCGGCGAGTTCGTCGCGCTCGGCGCGGCTGAGCGCGACGAGCAGACGGGTCGAGGTCTCGAGGTGGTCCGGCAGGACCCGTTCGGTGAGCGCCAGCCCTGCCGCGGTGAGCGCGACCCGCACGCCGCGGCCGTCGAGGTCGCTGGGCGCGCGCGTCACCAGCTCGCGCGATTCGAGCCGGTCCAGGCGCTGGGTGATGGCGCCCGACGTGACCATCGAGGCGCGCATCAGATGTCCGGGGCTCGACCGGTGCGGCGGGCCGGCGCGGGTCAGCGCGGCGAGGATGTCGAACGACGCGGCGTCCAGCCCGTGAGGGTCGAACGTGCCGCGCAACGCCGTGGTGACGAGCCTGGTGAGCCTGATGAGTCGCCCCGTCACGGCCATCGACGACACGTCGAGGCCGGGCTGCTGCACACACCACTGCTCGATCACGACGTCGACGTGGTCCGCGTGCGCCATGCGGTCCCTCACCTCCGGCTTGGTCGACGGTTCACGGCGACCTGCCCGTCGAGCGGGTGTCGACTGTCGGTCATCGCTGTCCTCCTCGGCCGGCGGACTTCTTAGTGCTAAGCTACTCTAACTTAGCGCTAAGGAATCTGCTGTGCGGCTCGCCGTCGATCCCGGGAAGGCCCGCGGTCGGTCGCGCTCACCAGTTCGCGTCGACACCGACACCGATCCGACCGCCAGGTCCGCGGATGAGAGGTCCGAACCCGGCCGACGCACGATCTTTCGCCAGCCCGGAGAGGGCTCGAGTCCTAGGAGCACGCACATGACCAACGTCGACGCCGTCACCGAGCGGGCGCCAGTAGAACGGGTGCCCGTCAAGAACTGGCTCGCCGTGATAGCCGTCGCGGTCGGCACCTTCCTGGTGGTGACCGTCGAGAACCTGCCCATGGGCCTGCTCACCAGCATCGGCTCGGGGCTGCAGGTCTCGAACGGCCAGGTGGGCCTGATGGTGACGGTGTCCGGCCTGGTCGCCGCCATCACCGCACCGCTGCTGCCCGTGGCGATCCGGCGAACGGACCGGCGGATCGTCCTGCTCGCCCTGGTCCTGCTGGTGGTGGCGGCGAACGTGGTGTCCGCCCTGACCACCAGCTACGCCGTGCTGATGGTGGCGCGGCTGTTCGTCGGGGTCAGCATCGGCGGGTTCTGGTCGCTCGCGGCCGGTCTGGGCGTTCGCCTGGTGCCCGGCGCGCACGTCGCCAGGGCCACGTCGCTGATCTTCTTCGGCGCCATGGCCGCCAACGTCATCGGCGTGCCGGCGGGCACGCTGATCGGCGGGTTGACCAACTGGCGCGTTGCCTTCGCGGCGCTGGCCGGGCTCGCGCTGGTCCTCGTGATCATCCTGGCCGTGCTGCTGCCGCGCATGCCCGCGACCGAGCCGGTGCAGTTGCGCACCCTGGCCCTCCAGCTGCGCACCCCCGCCGTCCGTGTCGGGGTGATCGCCACGTTCCTGTTGGTGTCCGGGCACTACGGCGCGTTCACGTTCGTCAGCCCCCTCCTGCAGGAGGTCTCGGGCATCGACGTGAAGGCCATCGGCCCGCTGCTGCTCGCCTTCGGCGTCGCCGGCATGGTCGGCAACTTCGTCGCCGGCTCGTGGGCCGGGCGCAACGTCCGCGCGACCATCATCGCCGTCAGCATCGCGCTGGCCGTGATCCTGGCGTTGTTCCCGGTCCTCGGCGGCAGCCCGGTCGGCGGTGCGGTCCTGCTGGTCCTGTGGGGGTTCGCGTTCGGCGGCCTGCCGGTGAGCGTGCAGACGTGGATCATCAAGGCTGCGCCCCACGGCATCGAAGCGGCAACCGGCTTGAACACGTGCATGTTCAACCTCGCGATCGCCCTCGGAGCGCTGTTCGCCAGCGTCATCGTCGGCGCGATCAGCGTCTCAGCCGTCCTCTGGGTCGCGGCGGGCCTCGTGGCCCTCACCTCCCTCGCGGTGTGGAGCACCAAGCGGCTCTGATCGTGACGCGGCGCCCGCGGGCCGGGTCGACCCCCGGGCGCTGTTCGACCTCGATCGACGACCAGTCGGCCGTTCGCGCTTCGTCAAGGAAGAAGGACCATGCAGATCACGGTTTTCGGAGCAACGGGGAACGTCGGCAGCCGCGTCGTGGCGGAGGCGGTGTCCCGCGGTCACGAGGTGACCGCGGTGGCGTTGGACGCGTCGCGCTTCTCGGAGATGCCCGCCGAGGTGGACTCGCGCGTCGGTGACGCGTCCAACGTCGAGGACGTGGTGGCTCTCAGCTCGGGCCGGGACGTGGTGATCACCGCGACCGGGCCGAACCCCGGACGGGAGGACGAACTGGTCGCGGTGGCCGAGGCCATGCTGACCGCGGCCGCCGACACGGGCGTGCGGCTGGTGGTCGTCGGTGGCGCGGGCAGCCTGCGCGTGGAGGGCGGGGGCACCGTGATGGAGGAGGAGGGCTACCCGCCCCACCTGCTGCCGATCGCGGCGGCGTGCGTCGACCAGCTTGCGGCCTGCCGTGCGGACGGCAGCGCACGGTGGTCCTACCTCAGCCCGGCCCGGATGCTCGCCCCCGGCGAGCGGACCGGCCGGTACCGCGTCGGCGGTGACGAGCTGGTGGTCGACGCCGACGGGCGCTCGCAGATCTCCATGGAGGACCTGGCGGTGGCGCTGCTGGACGAGGCAGAGGAGCCCAAGCACCTCGGTGCCCGCTTCACCGTCGCCTACTAGTAGGACTTCGTTGGGTGCTGTTGAGCTGGGGTCTTGTCGGTGGTGTTCGGGTCTGGACGGGTTGTCTGCAGGTGTGGCAGTGGCCTGTCCAGACCGCGAGTAAGTGTTGGAGGTGGCGCAGGATGAGATTCCCCCGTAGCTCGGAGTCTTTGATCCTCACCTGGTGGTACGGAGTCGGGTTACTGGATGATCACTCGTCTCAGTAGCCCGGAAAACAGCCCACGATGCCCACGCGGTACCCACCCGAGTTCCGACGCAAGGTGCTCGACCTGGTCGCGTCCGACCGCCATCGCCCACCTGGAGGACTGGACGATCCTCGCCACCGGCTACCGCGCACGCCTCACCGAACTCCCGCCCCTCATCCGCATCGTCACCACCCTCGGGTACTACCGCGTCGGCTGGTGACCTTCTGAATAACGCCCCGGATCTCGTTTGCGAAGAAAGCTGTGGCACGCCGGAGGATCTCCATGTCCTCGGCCAGGCGGCGGTTCTCCCGCCGCAGCCGGGCCAGTTCCTCGCGTTCGTCGGTGGTCAGCCCGTCGGCGCGGGTCCCGGCGTCGCGCTCGGCCTGCACGACCCACTGCCGCACCGCGGTCTCGGTCAGGTCGAAGTCCTTCGCGACCTGACCGACCGACCGGTCGCCCCGCCAGCACAACTCGACGATCTCGGCCTTGAACTCCGGGGTGAACGACCGGCGAGGCCGCCGCTTCTTCCTGCCCATAGGCTCCATGATGGGACATCCTTCCGAGGACTCGCGTCCCCTGATCTCAGATGTCCGTCAAAATGGGACAAGCCCGCCGGCACTACGCCGATGCGATGGTCTCGCCTGAGCTATGCGCCCTCGGTTCCCTTAGGCCATGATGTCCGGCCATGGACACGGAGTCTGCGCAACGAGCTCAGTTACGTCCCTTGCGGTGGTGGTGGGTGGTCGTCTCTGCAGGGCTGGTCGTAGCCGCAGGGTTGGTTGTTGGCGCTTGGTTGTGGCACCAGGCTCGAGGACTAGCCGAGCCCGAACTAGTAAGGGCGCAGGCTGAGGCCATACGAACCGGGCTAGCCGCAGCCGCCGGCACCGGTGCTGCGCTGGCGCTGCTGTTGGCTGTACGTCGGCAGCGGGCAACCGAGTACGGCTTGCAATTACAGAAGGAGACCATTGCCGACACTCGGTACGACTCCGCCGAAAAGCGGATCACCGAACTTCAGACCAGGGCCGTCGACCAGCTCGGCAGCGACAAGGCTGCGGTTCGACTTGGCGGATTGTACGCGTTGGAGCGCTTGGCCCAGAGCAGCCCTGAACACCGGCAGGCGATCGTAAACGTCGTCTGCGCCTACTTGCGGATGCCCGCTCCATTGGCCACCGGCACGAACGGCCACCAATCACCGCGCCAGCGTCGTGTAGTTGCTGGACGTCCACGTATGGGTACTGCTGCAAGCATGCGAAATCAGAATATCGGCGAAGAATGGCACGTTAGACAAGCATTCCAACAAGTTTTGAAAAGTCACCTGCAAAACCCGCGTGAGAAAAAATCCGAGCAAAGCGGAGGAGGCGACACTGCGTTCTGGACTGGCATCCGGGTCGATCTCTCGGGAGCCGTTCTCCTCGACTTCGACCTCGCTGGCTGCCGTGTGACTGAGGCGATTTTCTCCAGGGCAACCTTCCTCGGCCAGGCGCGGTTTGTAGGAATCAATATTACTGACCGGGCCTTGTTTGACACTGCGACCTTTACTGGCGAAGCCAACTTCGCCCATGCCACCTTCACGCACAATGTATTCTTCGACAACGCGGAATTTCAAGGTGATTGTTACTTTGGTGGAGCGGCACTCAACGGGCTTGTCGCCTCGTTCGAAAATGTAACCTTTTGCTTCCATCCGCGGTTCTGGGGAACTCAATTCAAAGCGCATCCAATGGGTCTGGTCAATGTCGACCGCAGTAAGCAGGGAAGTCCTGCCAAGTGGTCGCCAGTAGGGTGGAAGGGTGGCGACGACAAGCTGAAGCTCGTAAGCGTCAAGCAGTTGCCCACGCTCACCGAAGAGGAGAAGCGATTCATGGTTGACGGTGTGACGCGGTCCGCGACTCCCGACGCGAAGGACCTGAAGGGCACCGACTCTTAATCAGTTTGTCAAGCGGCGGCGGTAAGGGGGTATGGCTTGGTAGGGCCGGTCGTCGCGCAACGGTGTCCACATGGCGTTGACTCGTCGGCGGGCGATGGCGAGCACGGCTTGGGGTGTGGTGGTTTGCCTTCGGCGCGTTTGCGCAGGAATTCTGCGGTGTCGCGAGCGCCATTCGGTCTCGGCACAGTTGAGCCTTTCTGATTCGACAACGGAGTGCGGCTGGTGGTTGTTTACGATGCCTTCGCCCCACGCGAGTCGGCAGGCTGCGGTGCCCTAGTAGGACTTCGTTAGGTGCTGTTGAGCTGGGGCTTTGTCGGGCTGCTTGTGGCCTGGACGGGTTGCCGGCAGGTGTGGCAGCGGCCGGTCCAGACCGCGAGTGAGTGTTGGAGGTGGCGCAGGACGGCGTAGAGCGTCAGTCCCGCGCAGGGGCTTTTGGGGTGCGGCGGAGCTTGGTGCAGATCGCTTGGGCGAGGGAGGCGAGGGTGACGTGGCGGTGCCATCCGAGCCAGCTGCGGCCTTCGAAGTGGTCCAGGCCGAGGCCGTCTTTGAGTTCGCGGTAGTCGTGCTCGATGCGCCAGCGGATCTTGGCGATCCTGACCAGGTCGCGCAGCCGGATGTCGGGTGGGAGGGTGGACAGCCAGTAGTCGGTGGGCTCGGCGGCGTCGGTGGGCCATTCCGCGAGCAGCCAGCACTCCGGGAGACTGCCGTCGGCGTTCTTCGGGATGTGCCGGTTGGCCGGACGCACCCGCAACGCCACGAACCGCGACCGCATCCGCCCGGTGGGGTTGGCCGGGCTCTTGTGGGAGCCGTAGCGCCAGACGACGAATTTCCCGGCCGACCGGCCCACGGCCGTCACCAGCGTCTTCAGGTCGGCGGGCGGGTCGGGGTAGCGGGGTTCGGGCCGACGGCCGGTCCCGCCGTAGGCGGGCGTGACCGGCGCCGCCGAGCCGGGATGCGCGGTGGCGATCGGGTTGACCGCCACCGCGTAGGTCAGTCCGCGGTCGGTGAGCCCTTGACGGAAGCCGGAAGCGTCGCCGTAGCCGGCGTCGGCGACCACGGGCCGAGCGGGCAGGCCCCACTCGGTGAGTTCGTCGATCATGTCCAAGGCCAGGCGCCACGTCTCCCGGTGCCGTTGGTCGTCCGGGATCGCGCACCGTTGCCGCCTGCGCCGGGCTTCGGCGGCCTGGTCCGGGGTGGCGGCCTTGCGGTCGTCCCAGGACTCGGGCAGGAACAACCGCCAGTCCAGCGCCGCCGACGCCCAGTCCGTCACCGCGTGCACGCTCACCCCGACCTGGCAGTTCGCGCGCTTGCCCAACGCCCCGCAGTACATCCGCGCCACCCCGGGCGAAGAGTGTCCGTCCTTGGGGAACGCGGTGTCGTCCACCACCCACGCGTCCGGATCGACGAAGTCCCGCGCCCACAACGCCAACCGCCGACGCACCTCGACGTGATCCCACGTCGAGGTCGTGACGAACTGCTGCAACTGCTGGTGATCCACCCCGAGACGCTCGCCCATCGGCTGCATCGACTTGCGCTTGCCGTCCAACAACAGGCCACGCAGATACAGCTCGCCCTTCGCCCGCTGATCACGCCGGGCGAACCCACCGAACATGCCGGCAGCGAAGTCCTCGATCACCGGGCGAACCAGCGCCATCTCCTCCGGCCTCACCGCCATAGAAGATCACACCACCGACACACCCCCACACTCGACCTAACGAAGTCCTACTAGGCGCCAGCCCGACGCACCGCGGGCGAGCCAGTGGTTCATCACGTCGGTGAGGTAGTCGAGCATGGCAGGGTGGAAGTGGTTGAGCGCCACGAGGTCCAAGGGCTTGTCGACGTAGGCAATGGGGTGGCTGCCGTGCTGGCCGCCACGTCGCGGGGCGGTCACATGCCGGGCGGCTTGGGGAACTTGACGAAGATCTTCGTCACCTTGTCCGGGATCGACGGTGGCTCGATCATTTTCGGACTCGAAATAGTTCCCGGCTTCGGTTGCATGGACATGGACGCCGGTCGGGCCGACGTAACCCTGGCCCAGGGTATAGCGGATGTCGCCGTTGCTGTCGGCATAGGCCATGGCGCTTTGGCTCCATTGCCCGTCGCGGTTGACGATGACCGCGCCGTCCAGGTAGTCGTCCTTGGCGTCCCCCAGGGCGGAGCCCTCGGTTGCGTTGGTGGGCGGCAAGGGGGCCGGTACGACCGCGCACGTGCCCTGTGGGGTGTCCTTCGGGCTTAGCGTGCTGACCCCATACTCACCCTTGCCGCTGGCCGGGTCGAACTTGATGATGCAGACCGCTATCTGCAAGGTCGAGGCGATCTCCCGGTCTGCGGCGACGAACAGGGGCACCTGCTGCTCGTCGTCAGTCGGTGCGGCGGTGACGGTGGACGGGCCGACGGCGGTCACGGTCATCACCGCGGCGAACGTCATCGTCAGAAGCTGACGGCGCATCACGATCACTCCCTGTTGTCGAGCGGGCGACGGGCCTCGTCGGATACCCACCACCGGGTACGGGGGACCGCCCCGCCCACCGATCCGCCCACTCGGTGACCTGTTGCTCGAAAGGACTCAGACACAGCACTCTCGCGGTCGCCCGGAATGCTGATCACAGCCGGCGATCGGACAGCTTCCGGGACGGGGTCGGCGAGTTCATGCCGGCACCTTGACGACGAGCGCTCCGGGGTCCACCTCGACCTTCAGCGTCCTGGTTGTCCCGCAGACTTCTCCGTCGACCTCGAACGGCTTGGTGCGGTTGCCGCGCAACTCCAGGCGTCGGAACCGGAACCGTTCCACCGCCGGTCCGTCCACCCGGCGGGAGCCGATCAGGCGTCCCGCCGTGACGAGCCACCCCCTGGTGTGCACGTCGCGCAGCAACGCCAGGTCCAGGAGACCGTCGGTGGGATCCGCCTCCGGCAGGAGGGAAACCCCGCCCTGCAAAGCGCCGATGTTGCCGACGACCGCCCCCAGGACGCGGCGGGTCAGCCACGGGCCGTCGTCCAACCGGACAGCCACCCGAACGGCTCCCGACCTCAGACCCCTGAGGACCGCCGGCAAGTATGCGGGCCATCCCAGGAGGCGCTTCATCCTGGGCGAGGTGTCACGGACCATCTCCGCGTCCAGGCCGATCCCGCCCATGCCGATGAAAGGGCGTCCGTCCAGCAGTCCCATGTCGACGCGGCGGTCCGCCCCGTCGAACGCCGACGCGACGGAGTCTTCCACCGCGCTGCCGATCCCCAGGTTCCGGGCCACGAGGTTGCCCGTGCCGATCGGCACGATGCCCATCGCCACCCCGGTGTGCGCCAACCCGGCGGCCACCGCGTTGACCGTGCCGTCCCCGCCACACGCCAGGACCAGGTGCGGGTGGTCGCGCAGGGCGAGTGCCGTCACCCCCGTCCCGGCATCGTCACGGGTGGTCTCGAACCACTGGGGCTCGCACCAGCCGCGGTCCCGGGCGGTACGGGATACCAGGTCCCGAAATCCGGAGTGATCCACTACGGCGACCGGGTGAACGACCACCGCCACACGAAGCCCGTCACGCCTTGGATCCACCCGAACCGCCTTCACGAGGTCGACACCGGACCGGATGCCCTGCGACAGGCGAACGTACACGTGGGTCACGACACGCAAAGCGCTGCGGACCCGGCCGGGTCGATCCACAGTCGCGCCCGTGTCGCCGGCGCGGATGCGGCAGGTGCCACAGGGGTGTCCGACCGGACTGAGCATTGCTCTACCAGCGGCGATGACTCTTGAGCGGCACAGGATGCCGGTGAGCAGGCTGCGGATGCGGTTGGAGATGCGGGTGGCCTCGGCGGCCAGGTCGTCGTCGAAGCCGACCAGGACGCCGAGTTCGGCCAGGGTGTCGTCGCCGATGTCGACCGCTCGGAGCGTGTGGGGCAGGGTGCGGGCGGCGTCGGCGTCGGCGTCGGCGATGACGTGGGCGTTGCGGGCGTCGGTCTTGGCGGTGACGGGGTGGAGGTCGGCGATGCGGCGCATGGCCAGGCCCGGCAGGTAGGCGACCCGGTGGCCGGCCGCGCGGGCGACCGCGACGGGCAGGGCGCCGGCCGCAGCGGCCAGGGTCACCGCGTGACCAACACGATGGGCTCGTCTGCCATCGACCGCGACGTGGTGCTGGACGAGCTGCTCGTCGAGGACCGCCCAGGAGACGCTCTCACAATCACCGAAACCCTGGCCGAGATCGACGTGCGGCTGCACACCGTCCGCGACACCGGGCACGAGTCGCCGCTGCGCGGCGTGCACCGCTACGTCAGACCGGACTTGGCCCTGTCCATCAGGACACCGAGGCGCTGTCCAGTTCCCATTGGCGCGACCGACGACGACTTGATCGTCGGGTGGTGTCCAGCCCAGTCGCAGCGGTTCTCGGTGAGCGCCAGCCGGGCGTGGTGTGCATGCGGTTGGTGACACGGCTTCACTGGTGAGGTCGGGTGCCGCTCTTGGAATTGCGGGATGGTGCGCTTGCGGAAAAGCGGCGCAAATCCCCTTCGGCCGCCCGCCGGGGGGTCAGGTGGGTTTGCGGACCAAGCCGGTGTAGGCGGCGATAGCGAGAGTGGTAAGGGCCCACAGCAGTGCCTGGAAACCCCAGAGTGCGTAGGTGAACGCCTGGCCGCGTCGGGTGGCGGTGTCGAGGTCACAGCGTGCGCGCAGCCCCGTCGCGCCTAAGGGGAGGCCACGGTCGATGCCCAGCCCGAGCAGTTCGGCGGTTGAGCAGGGCGTGCCTGGTAGGGACGGGGAGACGCGTTCGGCGGCGTGGTGGCCGGGGCGGGTTGGAGTCTGGCCGGCGACGTAAGCGGTGCCGCTGGCCAGAGTCAGGACCACGAACAGCGCGATGATCAGGCGATGGGCACGGTAGCCGTAACGGCCCAGCAACCCCCAGGCCCGATGCCTCCACCGCCCGACCCGGCCGCCGAGGGCATCGGGGTCGCGGCGACGCAGATCGTCCTGCTGGGCAACGAGGACAGCGCGGGCGTTGCCGTCGTGCCCCGCCACCCGCTCCACTGCGGCCAGCTGCTGGAACGGCTGAGGCAGGTAGTCCGGGGTGTGATGGACCAGCAAGTGCAGCCACTGCCGCCATGACACGTCTCCGAGCCGGGAGAACACGAGGTCGCGCACCTCGAGTTGCCGGCTACCGTCCGGGCAGCCCTGGCGATCCAACCCGGCCAGGGCCTGACGGCACACCGTCGTCATCGGCAGGACCAGAAGGCCGTCCACTCGCAGTTCGTCCAGGGCCATCAGCGGACCTGAGTCGTTGTCCAGTCGCGTGTCCACCACACCGAACTGCCCGCCGATGTGCGCGCCGGACAGCTGCACCGCGCCTTCCTCGCCGGTGCCGTACACCGTGGCTTCGCGCAGAAACAAGTCATGCTCGGTACGCAGGTTATGGGCGAGCAGAGCGGGGCCGCTGTCGTTGGTAATCTCCATCTGGTCGACGACCATTTGATCACCGCTGCGGACACCAAGTAGCCTCACCGCGCCTTTCTCGCCGGCGCCGCGTGCGGTGCTTCTGTACAGGAATATGGTGCGGTCGGCGCGTAGATCGTCGGCGTGGAGAGCGGGGCCGCTGTCGTTGGTGATCACCGTCTGATCGACGATCACCTGACCGCCGATGCGGGCACCGGACAGTTGCACCGCGCTGTGTTCACCTGTGCCACGGACCGTGGCTTCGCACGTCCCAGGAGGAGCACGACAACGCGTTGCGCTTCGACTTCCCGATGTTCTCGGTGCCGGTCACGGCCGACGTGATCGCCGCCCTGTCCTGACTTCGCCCTGGTCCGCGGAAGACAGCACTGGGCACCGCCGTCCGCGACAGGGATGATGGGCGGGGCCGGTGTGCCGATCGGGGGGAGTGGCGGCGATGAGAGCGTGTGTCGTGGGAGCCGGGCCGGCGGGGATCGTCACGGCCAAGGTGTTGCTGGAGCACGGCTTCGACGTCACGGTCTTCGACAAGTACGAGCGGGTCGGTGGGATCTGGTCGCCGGGTGGTTGCTACGACGGCTTGTCCAACCAGTCGGCGCTGCGCCTCTTCGAGTTCGCGGACCTCGCCAACCGCCTGCGCTTCGCCAGTTCGGTGGACAGCCAGCGCTACCTGGAGGACTACGCGCGGACGTTCGGCGTGCTCGACCACCTCCGCCCGGGCACCGAGGTGACCTCGATCCGGCCGGTCGACGGGCCGGGGCGGGTCGGGGCCTCCGGGTGGCTGGTCGACCACCGCCCGGTCGGGGACGAGGGCGCGCCGGTCCGTCGCGACACGTTCGACCACGTCGTCGTCGCCAGCGGAGCGCACCACCACGTGCACGTGCCCGACCTGCCCGGGCGCGAGTCGTTCCCCGGGACCGTGCTGCACGCCAACGAAGTGCGGTCCGGGACGTTCACCGGCAGGCGCGTGGTCGTCGTGGGCGGCGGCAAGTCCGCGTTGGACCTGGCCACCCGCGCGGCACGCGAGGCGGCCTCGGCCACGCTCGTGCAGCGCAGGGTCAACTGGATGATCCCCGAACGGCTCCTGCTCGGCACGGTCGGCTACCGGTGGATCCTGTTCACCCGCCTCGGCGAGGCGCTCCTGCCGCGCTACCACGACCCGGCCTGCGTCCGCCCGATCGACCGCCTCGACGACCGGGTCAAGCGGGTACTGTGGCGGCTCATCACCCGCGACATGCTGATCTCCGCCGGGTTCACCCGACTGCCGGAGCGGCTGCGACCGACCCGACCGCTGCCCTTCCACCTGGCCCACGCCGGCGTCATGCCACGGGGTTACGTGCGGGCCGTCCGCCGAGGCCGGCTCACCGCCGAGGTCAGCGCGGTGGAGGCCTACACCGACCAGGGCCTGCGCCTGGCGACCGGCCGGGAGGTGGCGGCGGACGTCATCGTGTTCGCCACCGGCCACCGCCGGGTCTTCCCTTTCCTCGACCTGCGGGTGCACGACGACGCCGGGCGGCTGCGGCTGTACCGGGGCATCGTGCCGCCCAGCGTCGACCGGCTGGGGTTCGTCGGGTTCCGCCAGATCTTCAACAACATCATGGGCGTGGAGCTCACCGCGCACTGGTTGGCCGGCCACTTCCTGGGCACGCTGCGCGCCACCCCGGACGAACGGGGGATGCACGGGGCCATCGACGCCCGCCTCGCCTGGCAGGAACGGGTGCTCCCGGGCACCGGCGGCTACGACTACGGTCCCTACGACATCCACTCCGCGGACGAGCTCATGCACGACATGGGCCTGCCGTCCCGTCGCACCGGCAACGTCCTGGCCGAGTACCTGCTCCCCGGCGGAGTCGCCCACCGCTACCGGGGCCTGACGGCGAGCCGCGAGCCGCGGTGAACTCGCGCCCGGGCCGAGTGGATCTCATCCTTCCGATATCTCGACCCGGTTCGGCGGGGCCGCCTACGGTTCGTCGCATGGCTTACGGCAAGGCACTGCGCGAGGCCGTCGCGGCTCCCGGGACGACGCCGCTGATCGGCGTGTTCGACATGCTGTCGGCCTCGATCGCGGCCCGGCACTACGACGGGCTGTTCGTCTCCGGCTTCGGCTTCTCCGCCTCGCACTACGGCCTGCCCGACGTCGGCTTCATCGCCTGGCCGGACGTGGTCGGGTTCGTGCAGCGGCTGCGCCTGGCGCTGCCGGACAAGCACCTGCTGGTCGACATCGACGACGGGTACACCGATCCCGAGGTGGCCTGCCAGGTGGTTCGCGCCCTGGAGCAGGTCGGCGCGTCCGGCGTGATCCTGGAGGACCAGCAGCGACCACGCCGGTGCGGGCACGTCGAGGGCAAGCGGGTGCTGCCGCTGGAGCAGTACCTGGAGAAGCTGGACCTCGTGCTGCGGACGAGGACCGACCTGGTCGTCGTGGCGCGGACCGACGCCACCGACGAGGACGAGATGCTGCGCCGGGCCGCCGCGTTCGCCGAGACGGACGCCGAGGTGGTCCTGGTCGAGGGCATGCCGTCGGTCGACGTGATCCGCCGGGTCCGGCGGGCGGTGGGCGGCAAGGCGCTGCTGTTCAACCAGATCGCGGGCGGCCGGTCGCCGAAGCTGTCGCTCGGCGAGCTGACCGGGCTGGGCGTCGACGTGGCGATCTACAGCACGCCGTGCCTGTTCGCCGCGCACGCGGCCATCGAGGACGCGATGGTGCGGCTGAAGGACCGCGACGGCGTGCTGCCGGACGACTCGATCGAGGTCGCCGAGTCGCAAGCCCTGCTGGAGCACAACATCAGCCGCCACCACCACGTGCCCGCGCCGCGCGCGTCGCGACCCGCCGTGACCCGCTGAGACCGGGTCAGCCCGGGTCGCCGCGCCGCTTGCGGTGCACCACCCAGCCGAAGTCGACGATCAGCCCGACCACGATCACCAGGAGCAGCACCGCCAGCCACGTCAGGCCGGCGCGCACGCACAGCACGGCGGCCACCCCGTTGAACACGACGCCGAACCCGGCCAGCCACAACCGCAGGGTCAACGCGCTGCGCGGCGGCGCCGGTGGCGGCAGGTCGTCGTCCGGGTGACCGCGCCCGGTCACGTCCGCCACTCCTCCTGCCACCCGTGGTGCGTGTCGTAAGCCGCGGCCAGCAGCAGGAGCACGGACCGGTCGGACCCGCCCTCGACCTCCGCGCGCAACCACCGCGCCTTCTCCTCGAACGGCACCGGCACGCGCTCGTCGGCGGTGCGCGCCTCGCCGGGCACGATCAGCAGCTCACGGCCGTCGTCGGACCGCAGGATCGCCAGCCGTCCCCGGCGCTCGGCCTCGTCCAGCAGCGGCAGCTCCTCGCGCGCCAGCCGCTCGGCGTCCTCGTCCAGCCGGTCCAGCACGAACCGGCGCAGGTCCACGTCCGACAGTCGGTTCGGCTCCACGTCCATGCCCAGGGGGTATCCAGTCCGACCCGGGCCACACGTCGTGGCGTGCGGGTGATCGTGCGGGGAGGTAGGAAGGAGTGATGACCAGGGCGAATGATCCGGACCCGCGCCGGTGGAAGGCGCTCGCGGTCACGCTCGTCGCCGGGTTCATGAGCCTGCTCGACGTGAGCATCGTGTCCGTCGCCCTGCCGTCCATCCAGCACGGCCTCGGCACCACCCCGGCGGGCGTGCAGTGGGTCGTCTCGGGCTACGCGCTGGCGTTCGGCCTGACCCTGGTGCCCGCCGGGCGCCTGGGTGACGCGATCGGCCGGCGGACCGTGTTCCTGGGTGCGTTGGGCGGCTTCGTGCTGTTCAGCGCGTTGGCCGGGCTCGCGCCGACCACGGAGGTGCTGGTCGTGGCGCGGCTCGCCCAGGGCATCTCGGCGGGCGCGCTGGCCCCGCAGAACTCGGCGTTGATCCAGCAGTTGTTCCGGGGCGCGGAACGGGGCCGGGCGTTCGGGCTCTTCGGCTCCACGGTCGGCATCTCCACGGCCGTCGGGCCGGTGGTCGGCGGCGTCATCCTGGCCGTGGCCGGCGAGGACGAGGGCTGGCGGTGGATCTTCTACGTCAACGTGCCGATCGGCCTGGTCGCGCTGGTGCTCGCGGCACGCCTGCTGCCGCCGGCCCGCGGTGGCCCGCGCGGCCACCTCGACCTGGTCGGCGCGGCCCTGCTCGGCACCGGCGTGCTGGCGGTGATGCTGCCGCTGGTGCTGGCCGAAGCGGGTGGGCTGGCGCGGCTGTGGTGGCTGTTCGGGCTCGGGGCGGCGTTGCTGGTGCTGTTCGTGCGGTGGGAACGGCAGGTCGCCGCGCGTGGCCGCGGCCCGATGCTCGACATCGCCCTGTTCACCGGCACGCCCGGTTACGGCACGGGCGCGTTGCTCGGGACGGTCTACTTCATCGGGTTCGCCGGGATCTGGCTCGTGTTCGCGCTGTACTTCCAGACCGGCCTCGGTTACACGCCGTTGCAGTCGGGGCTGGCCGTGACGCCGTTCGCGGTCGGGTCCGCGGCGTCCGCGGTGGTCGGCGGGCGGTTGGTGGAGCGGTGGGGGCGGAAGCTGACCGTCACCGGGTTGACCATGGTGGTGGCCGGCCTCGCGGTGACGGCCGTGGTGCTGCGGTTCGCGCCGCCGCACGTGGCCGGGTGGGCGGTCGCGCCCGCGTTGCTGGTGGCGGGCATCGGCGGCGGGTGGGTGATCTCGCCGAACACCACGCTGACGTTGCGGCACGTGCCGGTGTCGATGGCGGGTGCGGCCGGTGGGGCGTTGCAGACCGGGCAGCGCATCGGCGCGGCGATCGGCACCGCGGCGTTGACCGGCGTGTTCTACCTGGTGCTGACCTCGTCCGGGTGGGACTTCCCGGTCGCGGTGTCGGTCGCGGTCGGCGGTGCGACGGTGGCGGTGTCGCTGGCCCTGGTGGTGGCGATCGTCGAGCTGCGGGCCCGACCCCGTTGTCCGTCCGCTGTGGAGGGTGCGGAGCAGGCGGTCCCGGACGTGCCGTGAACCGTGCGGACCCGGGTGGTCGGGGCAGGATGGCGGGATGGACCTGCTACCGCTGACCGAACAGCTGCTCGGCATCCGCTCGACCGCCGACCGCCCCGACGACCTGCGCCGGGCGTTGGAGTTCGTGCTGGACGTGGTCGGGCCCGGGTTCACCGTGGAGCGGTTCGAGTCGGGTGGCAAACCGAGCGCGCTCGTCTACCCCGGTGAACGCCGGCCGCACTTCCGGGTGATCTTCAACGCCCACTTGGACGTGGTGCCGGGCGCGGACGAGCAGTTCCGGCCGCGTCGGGACGGGGACCGGCTCATCAGCCGGGGTGCGCAGGACATGAAGCTGTCCGCGCTCGTGCTGGCGTCGGTGTTCCGGGACGTGGCCGGGCGGCTGCCGTACCCCATCGGGCTCCAGCTGGTGACCGACGAGGAGGTAGGCGGGCGCAACGGCACGCTGCACCAGTTGGAACAGGGCGTGACGGGGTCGTTCGTGGTGATCGGGGAGCACAGCGCGCTGCGCGTCGTGGCCGAGTCGAAGGGCCTGGCCACCGTGCGGCTGCACGCGGTGGGACGTGCGGCGCACAGCGCGTACCAGTGGCTCGGTGACAACGCGTTGGTGAAGGTGATGCGCGCGGTGGACGGAGTGCTCGCCGCGTACCCGGTGGCGGGGGAGGAGGAGTGGCGGACCACGGTGAACGTCGCCCGCATCTCGTCCGGGAACCAGGCGCTCAACCAGGTGCCCGCCGACGCGACCGCGTGGCTGGACGTCCGCTTCCCTCCCGAGGACGACGACTTCACCGGCCGCTCGCGAGAGGAGGTCGCCGCGCACTTCACCGCGTTGTGCCCGCCCGGCGTCACGGCCGCGGTCGACCACGTCGAGCCGCCGCACCGGGCCGACCCGGACGGCCCGGACCTGCTGGCGCTGCAGCGCGCCGCCCGTGCCCAGGGGTACTCGGGCGACCTGCTGCGCAAGCACGGCGCGGCCGACTCCCGGTTCTACTCCCAGCGCGGCATCGACGCGGTGATCTTCGGCGTCGGCGGTGACGGGCAGCACGGGCCGGACGAGCACGCCGACCTGACCACGGTCGAGCCGTACCGGCGGGCGTTGATCGCGTTCCTGGAGGGCATTGCCTAACGTGTAACCCAGTGGTTACGCTTCAGGGGTGGACGAGGTGGCGGGTGCGATCGCCGACCGCGTACGGCGGGAGATCCTGGAGATGCTGCGTGCCGACGCGCGGCTGTCGGCCGGGCAGATCGCCGAGCGGTTCGCGATCAGCCGTCCGGCCGTGAGCAGGCACCTGCGGGTGCTGCGGGAGAGCGGGTTGGTGCGCGACGAGCTGGTGGGCCGACAGCGGTTCTACGTGCTGGACGCCTCCCGGCTGACGCCGCTCGCGCGCTGGCTGGCCGACTTCGGCGTGCTCGACCGGCCCCTGGGGTGGGCACACCGCCTCGACGCGCTGGAAACCGAGGTCTACCGCACCCGCCGGGAACGCCGCGCCGACCGGCCCGGCGTGGACGGACCGCCTGCCGACCGGTCGCGCGCTGACTACCCGTCCGCCGATGGATCCCCTGCCGACGAATCGAAGGAGCACACCGCATGACCCCCACCCCCACCGGTCGGCTGGTCCGCACTGACGCGGGCAGCGACCTGGTGCTCACCCGGACGTTCCGCGCGCTCGCCGACGACGTGTGGGCGAGCCTGACCGAGCCCGAGCGCACCGCCCGGTGGTTCGGCCCGTGGGAGGGCGAGGCCGCTCCGGGGCGCGCGGTGAAGGTGCAGATGGTGTTCGAGGAGCAGGAGCCGTGGATGGAGGTCCGCATCGACGTCTGCGACCCGCCCCGGCGGCTGGCGATGTCGATGGTGGACGAGGCCGGCACGTGGCGGATGGAGCTGCTGCTGTCCGAAGTGGATGGTGTGACCGAGTTGAGCCTCGTGCACCACCTGTCGACCGAGGAGGGCATCGGCGAGGTCGGCCCGGGGTGGGAGTACTACCTGGACATGCTGGTCGCCTCCCGCGCCGGCGCGCCGCTGCCCGCCTTCGACGACTACTACCCGTCCCAGAAGGAGTACTTCGATGGCCTGACCACCGCCGAATGACGTCAGCTCCTCTCCGTGACCACCACGCAGAACAGGTTGCCCTCCGTGTCGGCCAGCACCACGAAGTCGGCTCCCGGCGGATAGGTCCACGGCACGCGCACGGCGCCGAGCCCGATCAGCCGCTCGACCTCGGCCCGCAGTTCGGCCTCGTCGGCGACGTGCAGGTCGAGGTGCGTCCGGTCGTCCTCGTCCAGCGTGATGGTCGGCCCGTTGCCGTCCTTCGGGGCCAGGACCGGGCTCTCGTCGCCGATCGGGCCGTTGACCAGGTCGTAGCCGAGGGTTCGGGTCCAGAACTCCGCCGCGCGGCGGACGTCCGCGACCTTCAGGACCACGCTTCCGAGGTGCGTCATCGGTCCATTGTCGGCGATGGGCCGCGTCAGTCGGGGATGCGGGCGGCGACCTTGGCCTGGAAGTCCGGGCACGCGGTGATGTCCTCGGCGTCGCACCCCATCGCGTGTTCCAGCACCGACAGCGACGCCTGGAGCGCGGCGATCCGCTCGGCCAGCCGGTCGTGGTGCTCGCGGTAGAGCGCGCGGCGGGCCGGGCGGTCGGCGGTGGCGGCGAACAGCAGCCGGATCTGGTCCAGGCCGAGCCCGGCGTCCTTGGCGAGCAGGATCATAGCGATCCGAGCCTCGTCCGCCGGCCCGTACCGCCGCCGACCGTTCGCGTGGCGGCGCGGGTCGAGCAGGCCCACGTCCTCCCAGTGCCGCAGCACGTGCGTCGCCAGCCCGAACCGGTCGGCCAGCGCGCCGATCGACATCTCCTCGCTTGACTTCATGTCGACATGAAGTTGCACAGTCGGTGGTGTTGTCAACCACCGTCGTCTGTCGCGTCCAGGAGCTCCCGTGTCCGACTACCCGCAGGCCGGCTACTTCGACCGGAAGCGCAGTGCGTCCTACGAGCGTCGGGCGACCCGCCTGCTGGGAGGCCTGTACCGGCTGGTCGCCTCCGACGTCGCCGCGCTCGCGCCGCCCGGCGCCGTGGTGCTCGACGTCGGCACCGGTCCCGGACGGCTCCCGCACGCGGTGGCGGCCCGGCGTGCGGACCTGGTGCTGGGCGGCGTCGACCTGTCCGCCGACATGGTGGACATCGCCAACGCCCGTGCGGGCGCTTCGTCGTCGCGCATCACGTTCCAGGTAGCCGATGTGGCGTCGCTGCCGTACTCGGACGGCAGCGTGGACGTGGTCGTTTCGACGTTGAGCATGCACGAGTGGCCGGACCAGCGGCGTGCGGTGGCCGAGCTGGGGCGCGTGCTGCGACCCGGCGGCGTCGTGCTGGTGTACGACTTCCGCTTCGCCCGGTTCGACCGCGAGTCGTTCTCGGGGTTCGTCGATGTCCGCCGTGTCCCCGTGCGGCCGAAGTGGTGGCCGGCGGCGCTGTTCGCCAAGATCACCGCCTCCGGGGGATGACCCGTCTGCCATCACCCGTTCGAGGGGTTCCCGAAGCGTGCCGAAGTCGGGCTCTCCCGGTGGGCGGCCTGCACTGCTGCGGGGAGGTGCGGTGGCCGCTGGTGTGCCGTTGAGCTGCGGATTTGGGTGGGTGCGAGTACGGTCGGAGAACGCAGCGGGTTGACTCCACCAGTCACTGCCTTCTTCGACCCCCGAGGAGGCTGCGGGCCGTGCTAACCGAACCTTTCAGCCACTCGTTCAGGGTGGACCGCGAAGTCCACGGCTACGCCGTCGTGGTCCGCGTCGTCGGCGAGGTCGACGCGATGACCGTCTGCGGGCTGAAACACCAGATCGCGATCAGCCTGGCCCTGGCCACCCCGCCCGCCCCGGTCGTCGTGGATCTCAGCGAGGTGGACTTCTTCGCCGCCGCGGGCTTGAACGAACTCCACCGGGGTCACTTGGCGGCCCAGGCGGCCGGCGTGCCACTGCGCGTGGTCGCCAGCCACCGTCACGTCCTGCGACCGTTCGAGATCAGCGGCCTGGACCAGGAGATCACGCCGTGCTCGACGCTGGCCGAAGCCTTGGTGGTCCGCGCCCCGAGGGGCGTCCGACGTTTCGCCCTGCCCGCCACCTGACCCGGTGTCACCGGCGCGCCCGATCCGCCCCCTCCACGGCAGCCCTGCCACACCAACGGTCATGGCACACCGCTCCGCGCTCAGCGATCGGTGGTGATGGGTGTGGGTCGGTCAGCCCAGGGTGCTCACGTAGGCCAGGGCGCCCAGGGCCGGAACGGTGGTGAGGGTGAGCAGGACCGACTTGCGGGTTGGCCTGGGGCCGTCGAACGCCTGGCGGACGCCGAGTGGCACGAAGGCCGCGCACAGGCCCGCTACCGCGATCACCGAGGTGATCTCGGTGCCCTTCAGCACGCCCAACGGCAGCAGGCACATCGCGGCCAGGGCGGTGGCGCGGGCCAAGCCGAGCACACCGCTGCGGTAGGCGCCGAACGCCAGCACGAGCCAGCCGGACAGGATGGTGAACGAGAGGAAGCTGAACAGGTGCACGTCCTGGTAGGACTGGCTGACGAGGTCGGCCGCGAACGCCGCGCCCTGCCGTCGGACCACGCCGTGCGCGGCCTGGTCGATGCCCGCGTGGAACGTCCGTTCGAACAGGCCCACGAGCACCAGCGCGGCACCCCACGTCGCCAACACCGGACGCGTTCGCCCGATCCGGTGCGCCAACGCGATCACCGCGGGTGCGAGCAGCACGGTCCCGGCGAGCACCAGGGTGTGCGCCGCGGTCATCCGGGCAGGCTGCTCCGCCACGGCGACCAACTGCTGGGGGAAGAAGTAGTGGAACGGCCAGCGCAGCAGCGTCCCCACGAGCAGCAGCACCGGACCGAGGATCATCGCGCCGGCTCCTGCCCACCGGCCGGGGAATGGTGAGGTCATGGGGTAGACGATCGCAACGGTGGCTTGGGGGCGAATCGGTCCGGGGTCCGGAGTTCCGGGTCAGACCACGGTCCGATGCGGTCGCACGAACGGGTGGTCGGACACCGCCACGTCACCGATCGGCCCCGCCGCGCGCAGCACCACGTCGAGCGCCCGCGCCGGATCGGACATGTAGACCTGGCTGAACCACGCCATGTTCGCCTCCACCACGACCACCGCCGCACGAGGGTCGTCCGGTGGACCGGTCAGCCCCACGTCCACCACGACCGCGCCGGGCAGCCCGGGCAACGAGGCCGCGAACGCGCGCACCCGTGCCGCCGACGCGCACGAGTCGAGCGGCGCCGGGTCCAACCGGCCCCACGTCGCGTACCGCGAGCCCGCGCGCACCTCCCCGTCCAGCAGGAACAGCCGGAACTCGGCGGCGAACCCGACCACCTCGCTCACCAGCACGGCCGTGTCGTCGGGCAGGTCCGCGGGCAACTCACCACCGTGCTCGTACACCCGTGCGGGGAAGCTCTTGCTCGACGGCGGCTTCACGAACGCCCGACCGGACCGGACGCGGGCCTCACCCAGGGTCGTCGCACGGATCCGGCGGCCGACCAACTCCCGCGGCAGCCCGGGGAGCCAGTCGTCGGCCGGTTCGAGCAGCCCGAGGCCCAGCTCCGCGGCGACGCGGTCGGCGAACAACGGCCCGCCGCAGTAGTGCACCGGCCCCGCCGGAACGGCCGACACCGCGGACACGACGGCCAGCCCACGATCGACCGCCGCACGGGCGAGCGGACCGATGGTGGGCAACACCAGGGGAGGCACGAACAGGGAACCGGTCATGGTGCGCACATGGTGCGGCCCGCCGGCCGATCCGTCGAACGATTACCCGCCCTCGGCACGTCCCGGGTCCGTAGGATTCGCGGATGATCGACTACGAGTGGCGCGGCACGTTCGAGAACCAGGAGATCAACGCACTGCACGCGGAAGGGTTCGGCCACCGGATGCTGGACGACGACTGGTGGGGCCAGGTCACCCGGCACAGCCTGGGCTGGGTCACCGCACGCCGCGACGACGCCCTGGTCGGGTTCGTCAACGTCGCCTGGGACGGCGCGGTGCACGCCTTCGTCCTCGACGCCCTCGTCACCGCAACCGCGCGCCGTCAGGGCGTCGGACGACAACTCGTCGCGACGGCCGTGGACGGCGCGCGAGCCGCCGGCTGCGAGTGGCTGCACGTCGACTTCGACGACCACCTCGAGCCGTTCTACTTCGACAGCTGCGGTTTCCGACCCACCAAGGCGGGTCTCATCGCGCTCTGAACAACCGGGGAAGCCGCGTGTAGGTCGCTCCACCACGGGTAGTCGGCGTGAGACTGCCGACGAGGAGGAGCACGTGGACGCGTTCAAACCGGCCAAGGTCGTGAAGGAAGCCCTGGACAAGGCCGTGGAGAAGGTCGCCGACCTGGTCACGCCGCCCGTCCCCGGCACGCCGGGCAGCGCGCCGCCCCCGCTGGACCCGCCGGACGAGCCGCAGGGGCCGCTGCCGCGCAAACCGGACCAGGCCTCCCCCCGGACGCGGACCGCGACCGGCGCGGAGACCGGCGCCGCGGCGGATACCAGAGAGCAGCAGGGCGAGTACCTGACCACGTCGACCGGCGCGCGCCTGTACGACACCGACCACTCGCTCAAGGCGGGCGCGCGCGGACCGACACTGCTGCAGGACCACCACCTGCGCGAGAAGATCACCCACTTCGACCACGAACGCATCCCCGAACGGGTGGTTCACGCGCGAGGCGCGGGCGTCCACGGCGTGTTCGTGGGCTACGGCAACGCCACGAACGTGTGCAGGGCCGGTTTCCTGGCCGAAGGCGTGACCACCCCGGTCTTCACCCGGTTCTCCACGGTCGTGGGTTCACGCGGCTCAGCCGACACGGTGCGTGACACCCGGGGCTTCGCCACGAAGTTCTACACCGCCGAGGGAACCTTCGACCTGGTCGCCAACAACATCCCGGTGTTCTTCATCCAGGACGGCATCAAGTTCCCGGACATCATCCACGCCGCCAAGCCGCACCCGGACCGGGAGATCCCCCAGGCGCAGAGCGCGCACGACACGTTCTGGGACTTCGTCTCCACCCACACCGAGGCCACCCACCACGTGATGTGGCACATGTCCGACCGGGCCGTGCCGCGGTCCTTCCGGATGATGGAGGGCTTCGGCGTCCACACGTTCCGCCTGGTCAACGCCGAGGGGAGGACGTCGCTGGCCAAGTTCCACTGGAAGCCGAAGCTCGGCGTGCACTCCCTGCTGTGGGAGGAGGCGCAGTTGATCGCGGGCGTCGACCCCGACTTCCACCGGCGGGACCTGTTCGACGCGATCGAGTCCGGCGCGTTCCCGCAGTGGGAGCTGGGCATCCAGGTCTTCCCGGACACCCCCGAGCAGACCTTCGAGGGCATCGACCTGCTCGACTCGACCAAGATCGTGCCGGAGGAGCTGGCGCCGGTCCAGGCGATCGGCATGCTCACGCTCAACCGCAACACCACCAACTTCTTCGCCGAGACCGAGCAGGTCGCCTTCCACGTCGGCCACCTGCCGCCGGGCATCGACGTGACCGACGACCCGCTGCTGCACGCGCGCCTGTTCTCCTACATCGACACGCAGCTCAGCAGGCTCGGCGGCCCGAACTTCAACCAGATCCCGATCAACCGCCCGCACGCCCCGGTCAACGACATGCTGCGCGACGGCTTCCACCAGCACGCCGTGCACAGCGGCGCGGCGCCGTACAAGCCGAACACCCTCGACGGCGGCTGCCCGTTCATGGCGGGCCTGGAGACCGGCGCGTACGTCGAGTTCCCGGTCCCGGTGGCCGAAGGGGTCAAGGAGCGCCGCGCGCCCGCGTCGTTCGCCGACCACTTCACCCAGCCCCGGCTGTTCTACCGGAGCCTGAGCCCGGTGGAGAAGGAGCACCTGGTGCGGGCGTTCACGTTCGAGCTGGGCAAGTGCTACGAGCAGGCGATCAAGGAACGCGAGCTGCGCGTGCTCGCCAACGTGGACGCCGAGCTGTGCGCCTTGGTGGCCGCCGGTCTCGGGCTGCCCGCGCCGGAGGCGACCGAGCCCGCGCCCGAGGTCACGCCCAGCCCGGCGGTGTCCCAGATCGGGCAGGTGTGGCCGACGGAGGGCCGGTTGATCGGGATCGTGGTGGACGCCGACGACCCGGCGAGCCTCGACGGCCTGAACACCCTGCGCCAGGCGATCAGCGCGGGCGGCATGGTGCCGTTGATCATCGCCGCGCGCGGCGGGCAGTTGGCGGACGGGCTGGTGGCGCAGCGGACGTTCCTCACCGCCCGCTCGGTCGAGTTCGACGCGTTGCTGCTGGCCGCCGCGCCGCCGCCCGCCCCGGACGCGATCCCCGCACGTGACGACAAGGCCGGCGCCCCCGCCGTCACCGTCGACCCGCGCGTGGTGCTGATGGTCCAGGAGTGCTACCGGCACGCGAAGGCGATCGGCGTGTGGGGCGCGGGCCAGACGGCGCTGCTGGAGGCCGGGTGCGAGGCCGACGACCCCGGCATCGTGGTCGACGACACCCCGGCGGCCGTGTTCGAGCAGGTCCAGGAGCTGCTCGGCACGCACCGCGTGTGGGACCGGTTCCCCGCGACCATCGCCTGACCCGACGACGACCGGCCGCGGACGGGTGTCCGCGGCCGGTCGGTCACGTCAGCAGAGGCAGAGCGTGTAGTTCGCCTGGTACGTCGTCGCGGTCCCGGGCGCGGTCACGTTGTGCGTCTGCGCCCCGCCGTCGGACCAGCTGCTGTACCGGTAGCGGAACACCAGCGCGCCGCCTTGCGGGCTCGGCGCGCTGATCGAGTTGTTCGACCCGACGATCACCGTGCGGGTGAACGGTGTGGTCTGCGCCGTGCCGCCGACGCTGAGCTGCAATCCGCTCGGGTTCGACGTGAACGTCAGCGCCACCGTCCGCGGGTCGAGCTTCGTCGTGGTGCTCTTGGTGCGCCCCGACGAGTCCGTGGCGGTCAGCGTGAGGTCCAGGTACGACGGGTATTCGTGGTCGGGCGCGATGAACGAGCCCGACGCCACGCCCGACCAGTTCTGCACCACGTGCTCGTGGCACGAGCCGCCGGTCGCGCAGTGCTGGATGCTCAACTTCCAGCTCAACGCGGACGCGGGCAGCGCGCCGTCCTGCGGGTCGGTCGCGTGGCCGGCGAACGGCACCTGCTGACCCACCGACCAGTTCAGCGGCGCGGTCGGCGTGTCGATCACCGGCACGGGGTCCTCCGCGACCGGTGTGCCGACCGTGACGGTGACCGATGCGGTGCCCGACGCGCCGGACTGGTCGGTCACCCTGAGCCCGACGGTGACCGCGCCTTGCGTGGTGTAGGTGCGCGTCGGGGTGGCGGAGGTGGAGTCGTCGTACTGGCCGTCGCCGTCGAGGTCCCAGGCGTAGGTCAACGTGTCGCCCGGGTCCGGGTCGGTCGAGCCGGTTCCGCTGAACTGCACGGCCAGCGGCGCGGCCCCGGACTGCGGGGTGGCCGTGGCGACGGCGGTCGGCGCCCGGTTGCCGGTCGGGTAGGAGACCCGGCGCAACTGGCCCGCGCCCAGCGCGATGTAGAACAGGTCGCCACCGGGGCCGGTGGCGATCTGCACCGGCACGTTCACCCCGGTCACGAACGGCACCAGCTTGGTCGGGTCCGGCTGGCCGGCGGTCGTCTGCATGGCCCAGATGCAGCCGCGCGAGCTGTCGGCGAAGAACAGCGCGCCGTCGTAGGCGGGCGGGTAGTTGCTGCCGGACTCGAACGCGATGCCGGAGATCGACGACCCGCCGGTGGGGCACGGGTCGGTCGCGACGACCTTCGCCGAGTGGTTGTAGGCGTAGTACGGCGTGGTCTGGCCCGCTCCCGTGTACAACGACTCGCAGAGGGTCAGGTTCGCGCCGTCGTACCCGCCTTGGCGCGCCGAACCCTCGTAGCACGGCCAGCCGAAGTTCTCCGCCGTGGCGTCGTTCACGTCGGCGATCCGGTTGACCTCCTCCCAGGTGTTCCAGCCGACGTCGCCCGCCCACAGCTCCTCGGTGCCGGGCCGGAACGCGAAGCGGAACTGGTTGCGGAAGCCGTGGGCGATCACGCGCTTGGCGTTGGCGTCGGCGTTGCCCGCGAACGGGTTGCCGGGCAGTCCCGCGCCCGTGTCGGGGTCGATGCGGACGATCGTGCCGTCGAGGCTCACCGGCTCGCCCGCCGGGCGGCGGATCGACTGGGCGCGCAGGGCGCCGCCACGCGCGGTCGGCGCGGTGAGGTTCGTGCCGGCGGGCGACGGCGGGTCGGCGCACGGGTTGCCGACCTGGCCGTAGTCGGTGAAGTTGAAACTCGCGCCGTCACCGCCGCCGACGTACAGGCCGCCGTCGGGGCCGAAGACGACCGTGCCGAGGGAGTGGCTCGGGTACTGCTGGCACCAGTCGGTGACCAGCGGCTGCTCGGCGGTCATCGTGCCGCCGGCGCCCATGGTCAGCTTGGAGACCCGGCCGGTCACGACGCAGCCCTGGTCGGTGGCGCCGGGCGGGGTCGGGCACTGGTCGCCCCAGCGCGGGTGCGTGCCGCCGGGCGCGGCGTCGTAGGTGTAGGCGACGTAGACGTAGGGGCGGGCCGGGAACTGCGGGTCGACGGCCAGGCCGAGCAGGCCGCGGTCCCAGAAGTCCTGCGTCTGCGGTCGGAGGTCGGCGAACACGGTCGCGGTGGTGTCGGCGAGCGAGTCGAAGACCTTGACCAGGCCGCTCTTCTCGGCGATGAACACGCGGCCGTCCGGCGCGAACGAGACGGCGGTGGGCGTGGTGAGACCACCGATGGCGAGGGTGTCGGTGAAGCCCGTCGGCACGGCGGCGGAGGCCGTCGGCGGGAGTGCCGCCGTGGTGGCGGCGACCATGACAGTCGCGGCGGCCATGGCGGTCACGCGTCTCGAACGCGGTGAAAGTGGTGCACGGCGGAGTAAACGCATGGCCCGATTCGTTCCCTTCGTGACACTTTTGAGTGAGCACGGAAGGGTGACATGCGGGTTGCCGGTCACGCACTGCTTTGTCGGGCTGGGATCGGGTTGCTGTGTGGTCTCATCCGAGCGGGCTATCGGTCACCCCGAAAAATCGGCTCAGGCCTGGTCCTTCCGGCGTACCCGCGCTCGGCGTTCAGTCCAGCACGGCGTCGCGCTCGGCCCTCGTCCGGGACAGCAGCAACCCGGCCGCGGCGGCGAGCGGGAACATCGCCACCCCGTAGACGGCGGCCGGCACCGCCAGCTGCTCGCTGTCCAGCACGGTCATCGCGACCGTGATCGCCAGCGTGCTGTTGTGCACACCGACCTCGAACGCCGACGCGATCGCCTGCCGCTTGCCGACCCGCGCCAACCGGGGGAGCAGGTAGCCCGCGGTCAGGCTGCACGCGCAGAACAGCACCGCGACCAGCCCGACGTCGGCCAGGTACCCGCCGACGTTCTCGCGCTCGGCGACGATCGTGCCCACGATCACGGCCACCAGCACCACGGCCGAGAAGATCCGCACCGGCTTGTCCGCGCGGTCGGCGAACGCCGCCGACCGGCGGCGCACCAGCATGCCCAGCACCACCGGCACCAGCACGATCGCGAAGACCTGCGCGACCTTGCCGAACTCCAGCCCCACCGCGCCCTCGGCGGCGGGCTCGAAGTGGTCGAGGGCGAGGTTCACCACCAGCGGCAGGGTGGCCACGGCGAGCACCGAGTTCACCGCCGTGAGCGTGATGTTGAGCGCGACATCGCCGCGGAACAGGTGGCTGAACAGGTTCGCCGTGGTGCCGCCGGGTGACGCGGCCAGCAGCATCATGCCGACCGCGAGCACGGGGTCGAGGTCCAACGCGACCACCAGCCCGAAGCACACCAGTGGCAGCAGGACCAGTTGGGTGGCCAGCGCGACCGCCACCGCACGGGGCTCGCGCGCGATCCGGGCGAAGTCGGCGACCGTCAGCGACAGGCCGAGCCCGAACATGACCACGGCCAGCGCGATCGGGAGGCCGACGCTCGTCAGGGCGGAATCCACGGCGATCACCTGCGTTTCTGCGTCGAACCCGGACCGGGAGGAGCGCATCCTCCCCCAGAACGGGACGAATCGGGAGGTCCGAGTCCGGTTCGATGGCATTCGGTGATCACGGCTATGGTTGTCAGGCAGGGCCTGACAACGTGGGAGGGTCGATGACGTACCCGCCGGGCTGTTCGTTCTGCGGCAAGGCCGCCGCCGACGTGCGGAAGATCATCAGCGGGCCGGGGATCTACATCTGCGACGGGTGCGTGTCGGCGTGCGTGGCGATCCTGGAAGCCGACGACGGCGCGTCCGACGTGACGGTCCCGGAGTGGTCCGTGATGTCGGACGGCGAACTGCTGGCCCACCTGCCGCGCATCGCGGCGACCGCGAGCCAGGTCGAGACCGGGCTCAAGGAACGGGTCGCCGAACTGCGCGGCCGGGGCGTCACGTGGGCGCGGATCGGCGCCGCGCTGGGGATGAGCAGGCAGTCGGCGTGGGAGCGGTTCTCGTGAGCGTGTGGCGGGTCCGGGACTTCAGGCTGGTGTGGGCGGGGCAGACGCTGTCGTCGTTCGGCAACGGGGTGTCGCAGCTGGCGTACCCGCTGCTGGTGCTGGCGATGACCGGCTCCGCCACGGCGGCAGGTGCGTTGGCCGCCGTGCGCGCGCTGCCGTACCTGGTGCTCGGCCTGCCCGCGGGCGCGCTGGTGGACCACTGGGACCGCCGGCGCACGATGGTGCTGTGCGACCTCGGCCGTGCGGTCAACATGGCGACCGTGCCGGTGGCGTTGGCGTTCTCCGCGCTGACGCCGGCGCACTTGTTCGTGACCGGGTTCGTCGGTGGCGTGCTGCACGTGTTCTTCTCTGCCGCCGAGAACGCCGTGCTGCCCAACGTGGTCGGCAAGGACCAGCTGACCGGCGCCGTGTCCGCCGTGGAGACCGCGCAGGCGGCGACGGGTGTGCTCGCCGGGCCGGTCGGCGGCGCGTTGCTGCAGCTGTGCCGCGGGCTGCCGTTCCTCGTGGACGCGGTGTCGTTCCTGGCGTCGGCGCTGTGCCTCTCCCTGGTGCGGGCCGACTTCCGGGGCGAGCCCACCCGGTCCCGCGACGGCTTGCGCGCCGAGATCGGCGAGGGCGTCCGGTGGCTGCGGGGCCACCGGACGCTGCGCTCGATCGCGTTGACCGCCGCGGGGTTGCAGGTGGCGATCTCCGGTGTCGCGCTGGTCGCGATCGTGGCGGCGCGGGACGCGTCACCGGCCGCGATCGGCGGGTTGTTCGCGGCCCTGGGTGTGGGCGGGGTCGTGGGCGCGGTGATCGCGCCGGGGCTCAAGGCGCGCATGGGGCTGTTCCGGCTGCTGCTGACGGTGGTGTGGCTGCAAGCCGTGCTCTGGGCGGCGTTGGCGTTCGCCGACGGTCTGGTCGCGGTGGGTGTCGTGCTGGCCCTGTTCACGGTGTCGATGCCGTGCTTCGGCGTGGCCGCGCTCAGCTACCAGCTGGAGGTCACGCCCGACCACCTGCTCGGCCGCGTCGGCACCGCGTTCGGCCTGCTGATCTGGGCGGCGACACCGGTGGGAGCCGCCGCCGCGGGGGTCCTGCTCGACGTCGTCACGCCGCGCACGACGTCCCTGCTGTTCGCGGGGTGGGTGGTCGTGCTCGGGCTCGTGTCGACCCGCGTCCTGAGCGTTCAACTCGGGGGTCCTGAACGCAGGACACGGGTGACGCGAACGTAGGACACGCGGGTCAGGGTTTGTGGGACACCAGGAGGGACTGGCCGGGCGAGGTGGTCAGGGGGTGGGTGACGGGGGCGCCGAGGCCCGCCTTCGCCAGCCAGGTGGTGATCTCGTCGGCGCCGTAGACCTGGCCGCCCTGGCCGTGGAACAGGTTGAGGCTGAAGACGCGGGCGAAGGCGTCGGACGCGGGGTCGGGGGAGTGCTCGTCGTGTTCCAGCAGCACGACCGCGCCGCCGGGGCGGAGGGCCGACGCGACGCGTGCCAGCAGCTCCTCGTTCGCCGCGGCCGGTCGGCCGTGCACGACGTTGAACAGCAGCACGGTGTCGTAGCCCTCGCCCAGGTCGAGCGTGTCGTAGTCACCGGCGCGCAAGGTGATCCGCCGGGACATGCCCGCGTCGGTGACCGCCGCCGCGCCCACCGCCAACGCGTCGGGCAGGTCGACGACCGTCGCGTGGAGCGAGGGGTGCGTCGAGCACAGCCGGATCGCGTGCTTGGCGTGCCCGCCGCCCACGTCCAGCAACGTCGAACCGACGGGCACGATCGACGCCACCTCCGGCGCGATGGCGTCGGCGTGCCCGGACAGCATGCCCTGGAACCGGCGCAGCACGTCCGGCCGTTCGGCGAGCCACGCGTAGAAGTCGATCGCGGGCTTGCCGGTGCGCACCGACTCCTCCAAGCCCTCCCACGACTCGAACAGCACCACCGACCAGAACTTGTCCACTTCGGAGTAACCGCCGCCCGCCAACCACTTCGTGGTCTCGGCGGTGTTGGCGTACCCGTCCGGCCCGCGGGTCAGGTACCCGAACGACACCAGCGCCTCGGCCAGCAGCCCGGCGCCGCGCGGGTCGGCGCCGATCGCGGAGGCCAGCGAACCCACCGGACGGGGGCCGTCGGCCAGCGCGTCGAACACACCGAGCCGCAGGCCCGCCGCGACGGCCCGGTAGCCCGCGGTGGCGAGCAGGTCGTGGAACGACGGTGGACCGTCGTCCGGTCCCAGGTGCAGTGGCATGGTCAGCCCCTTTCCGGCAGCACGCCCGCGGCGGCGAGGAAGTCCACGTGCCGGGCGATCATCTCCGCGTCGGCGGGCGGGAACTGGACCCCGCACGACGCCGCGGCGGCCCACGTGGTCGAGCAGTCGAACACCGGGTGCGCCCGGTGCGTGGTGGTCAGGCCGAACGCCAGCGGGCCGAACGCGCTGTCCGGGCTCTCCAGCATCAACGACCGCCAGTCCGCGTACTCCAGCAGGCGGGTCGGGTAGCCCTTCGCGGTGAGCACCTCGCCCAGGTCGGCGTAGCTGAACCCGTCGGCCCGGTAGTAGTGGAAGTCCCGGCCGTGCAGCGACGGCCGGGTCGAGATGCCCGCGATCGCGCCCGCGAGCCGGTCGACCGGCAGCATGTCGATCACGTCCGGCGTCCTCGGCACCGCGCCCGCGTGCGCGCAGGTCGCGATCTGCCTGCTCAGGTACGACTCGGTCTTCGCCGTCCCGGTGCGCACGTCGCCCACGATCGCGGCGATCCGGTGGATCGACACGGGCACGCCCCGGTCCCGCGCCAGCACGCCCATCATGTCGGCCACCCACTTGGTGGTGTGGTACCCGGTGTCCAGGCCCGTCGGGTCCTCTGGCCGGTCGGCCTCGGTGATCAGCTGCTTGTCGTAGTTCGCGCCGAGGAACACGCCGAGCGTCGACATCAGGTGCAGCGGCTTGGTCGCGTACCGGGTGGCCAGCCGCAGCACGTCCACCGTGCTGCCCACGTGCGGCGGCATCATCCACTGGTAGGTGAGGACGAAGTTCATCACCGCGCCGTTGTGGTAGATCGCGTCCATGCTCTCGGCCAGCGCGTCGAAGTCCTTCTCCGCCAGGCCGAGCAGCGGCTGGGACATGTCACCGACCACCGGCACCACCCGGGCCAACCGCTCCTCGGGCACGTCGAGGTGCGCGCGACGCAGGTTGGCGCGGACGCGCGCGAGTGCGACGGCCGGCGTCTCCGCCCGGACCAGGCAGTGCACCTCGGCGTCCGTGCGGGCCAGCAGCTCGCCCAGCAGGTGCGCGCCGAGGAACCCGGTCGCGCCGGTCAGCAGCACCCGTTCCGCGGGCCCCGTCCGCACCGGGTGCCGCACCTCGATGTCGTCCGGCGGTGTCGCGTCGACCCGCATCTCCGCCACGGACGGCAGGCCGGACTTGTAGCGCTTGGCGAACGTGTGGTCCGACGCGGCGGCCTGCTCCACCACCTCGGCCAGCTCGGCGAGGTCGGCGGTGGCGAACAGGGCGCGCAGCGGCACCGTCACGCCCAGCAGCGAGCGCACCTTGGCGAGCACGGCGGCGGCGATCAGGGAGTGCCCGCCGAGGCCGAAGAAGCTGTCCCGGCGGCCGACCAGCGGCACGTCCAGCACCTCGGACCAGACCTCCGCCAACGTCCGCTCGACCGGTGTGCGCGGCGGCTCGTACGGCGTCAGCCGGGCCGCCGGGTCGGGATCGGGCAGCGCCGCCACGTCGACCTTGCCGTGCCGGGTGAGCGGCAGCTCGTCCAGCACCACGACCGCGCCGGGCAGCATCGCGTCCGGCAGCCGGCCGGCGCAGAACGCCCGCAGCTCGTCCAACGCGGGGGCCTCCGATCGCGGCACGACGTAGGCGACGAGGGTGTCGCCGCGCACCGCCACCGCGGCCTCGGCGACCGCCGGGTGCGCGAGCAGGGCCGACCGCACCTCGCCCGGCTCGATGCGGTGACCGCGCAGCTTGACCTGGTCGTCCACCCGGCCGAGGAACTCCAGCGTGCCGTCGGGCAGCAGCCGGACCAGGTCGCCGGTGGCGTACATCCGACCACCCAGGACGGTCGGGTCGGGCAGGTACGCCGACGCCGTGCGCTCCGGGTCGTTCCGGTAGCCGCGCGCGGGTGCGAGGCCGCCGATGTGCAACTGGCCGGGCACGCCGACGGGAGCCGTGCGCAGGTCCGCGTCGAGCACGTACGCCCGCACGCCGGGCAGCGGTCGCCCGATGGGCACCGTGGCGGCACGCGGGTCGACCTCCGACGCGTCGACCGTGCGGTAGGCCGTGGCGCAGACCGTGGTCTCGGTCGGCCCGTAGTGGTTGACCAGCGCGACCTTCCCGGCGGTCAGCGCGGCCCACTCGGCGACCGTCGCGGTGGGCACCGCCTCGCCGCCGATCATCATCACGGCCAGCGGACCGGGGTCGACGTCGAGGCCGGCCAGGTCCGACACCCAGCGCTTGAACAGCGCGGCGGGGGAGTCGACGGCGGTGATGGCGTGGTCGGCGCACAGCTTGAGCAGGTCCGCACCGCCGATCGCGGCCGGTTCGGGGTGCACGACGACCGCCGCACCCGCGCACCACGCCGGGAACACGTCGCCCACCGACGCGTCGAAGCTCAACGGCGGGATCATCAGGATCCGCTGACCGGGCCCGAACCCGTGCAGGTCGATGAACGCGCCGGTCAGGTTCGCGAGCGTGTCGTGCTGCACCTGCACGCCCTTGGGCACACCGGTCGAGCCCGACGTGTAGACGATGTACGCCAACCCGTCCTCGGGCACGGTCGCGGCCGGCGGCGCGTCGGCCTCGCCGGTGAACGCGTCGTCGGTGGTGTCCAGCAACGCGCCGTGGAACTCGCCGAACCGGTCCCGGTTGGCCGGCGCGGTGATCACCACGGGCGCGCCGCAGTCGGCCAGCAGCCCGGCGAGCCGCGCGGGCGGGTGCGCCGGGTCGAGCGGCACGTACGCGCCACCGGTCTTGAGCACGGCCAGCAGCGCCACCAACGCGTCCGGCCCGGCCTTCAACGCCAGGCCGACCGGCGTCTCCGGACCGACGCCCCACCCGGCCAGCACGTGCGCCACCCGGTTGGCCCGCCGGTCGAGCTGCGCGAACGTCACCTCCGTGCCGTCGGCCAGGTCGAGCACCGCGGTGACGTCGGGGTGGGCGGCGACCTGCTCCGCGATCCGGGTCAGGACGGCGGGGTGGCGCAGCGACAGCGCCGGGTCCAGGGCGTCCTGCGGTTCGCCGTTGAGCCGGCCCGCGGCGAGTCGGTCGGCCTTGGTCGTCGTGTCCACCGAGGACAGCCGGGCGGACGGGTCGGCGACCAGCGCGGCGAGCACCGCGAGCAGGTGGTCGGCCAGCCGCGCCACGGTGTCCGGGGCGAACACGTCGGTGCTGTAGTCGAGGTTCGCGGGCCAGTCGCCGTCGGTCTCCCGCACGTGCAGCGTGAGGTCGAACCGGCTGGTCTCGCGGTCGATCGGCACCTCCGCCGCGGCCATCCCGGCCCACGAGCCGATGGCGTCGCCCCGGTTGAGCACCAGCATCACCTGGAACAGCGGGTGGTGGGCGAGGTCGCGGCGCGGCGCGACCCGGGCGGCGACCTCGTCGAAGCTCACCTCGGCGTGGTCCAGCGCGTCGATCGCGGTGGCGCGGGCGCGGCCGAGCAGGTCGGCCACGGTCGGGTCGCCGGACAGGTCCAGCCGCAGCGCGGTGGTGGTGACGAACATGCCGACCGAGCGCTCCAGCTCGGGGAACGGCCGGTGCGTGGTCGGTGAGCCGATCACCAGGTCGTCCGTGCCCGACCGGCGGGCCAGCAGCACGCCGAACGCGGCCAGCAGACCGGCGAACGTGGTGCAGCCGTGCGCGCGGGTCACCTCGGCCAGCTTCCCGGCCAGCGCGGCGGGCACGGTGAACCGGTGGCTGCCGCCCGCGGTGGTGCGGTTCGGCGTCCGCGGCCGGTCCAGCGCCAGGTCGAGCACGGCCGGCGCGCCGGACAGGCGGTCGTGCCAGTGGTCCAGCTGCCGCTGCCGCTCGCCGTCGGCGAGCCGGTCGGCCTGCCAGTGCACGTAGTCCGGGAACTGCGCCCCGACCGGCTCGGGCGTCACGCCCGCGTAGACGTCGCCGACCTCGCCCGCCACCACGCCGAGCGACAGGTCGTCGCACACGATGTGGTGCGCGCTGAACACGACCGCCGTGTCGCCCGGACCGACCCGCACCACCCGGACCCGCAGCAACGGCGCGACGGCCAGGTCGAACGGCGTGTCCACCTCGGACACGAGGAACGCCTCCAGCTCGTCCTCGCCGTCGACCGACGAGAACGCCACGTCGACGGGCACGTCGGCCGGCACCTGCTGCTCGGGCACGCCGTCGACGTCCACGATCCGGGTGCGCAACGCCTCGTGCCGTCCCATGACGGTCCGCACGGCGGCGCGCAGCCGGTCCTCGTCCACCTCGCCGGCGACCCGGAGGGCGGCGAACATGACGTACGCGCCGGCGTCCAGGCCGAGCCGCCCGGTCAGCCAGAGGCCGCGCTGGTTGCCCGACAGCGGCACGACCGCGCCGTCGGGACGGCGCGGCACCGCCTGGCGGGGCGCGGGGGCCAGGCCGCGCTCGGCGAGCAGCTTGGCCAGCAGGCGTTCGCGGTGGTCGGAGAGCTCGGTCATCCCAGGGTCCTTTCAGGTGACGGCGTCTCGTCGGCCACCGCGTCGGGCAGGTCGTCCACGGTCCGCAGTCGCGGCCGAGTCCAGGCGTAGGCCGCCAACGCGAGCATCAGCACGCCGACGACCAGGAAGATCAGGGCGATGCCGCGGCCCTCGCCGGTGCCGATGAGCGCGCCGACACCACCGGCCAGCGGGCCGTCGACCGCCATCAGCGGCTCGGCCACGCCGTCGGTCAGCGGGCCGATCATGAGGAACGCGACGGGCATCGCGGCGGTGCCGATCATCCTCACCACGGCCAGCACCCGGCCGAGCACCGCCGGGTCGACCTTGGTCTGCAACAACGTCACGCAACACGTGTTGATCAACGGCAGGGTGAACAGGAACGCGGGCGCGGCGATCCCGATCAGCCAGGGCGACGGAGCCAGCGAGTGCAGCACCAGGAACACCCCGCCCAGCGCCACCCCCGCGTAGATGCCGTGCACCCGGCGTTGCGGGCCACCCCACACGCCCATCACCAGGCCGCCCGCGAACAGCCCGCTGCCGCCCACGGCCATCAGCACGCCGAGCGTCGCGGGACCGGAGAACGACAGGATCAGCGGCTGCACCAACCCGCCCGCGATGGCGAACAGGAAGTTCCACACCGCGAACACCGCGCACAAGGCGAACAGCCCGGGCGCGCCGCGCAGCCACCTCACCCCCGCACCGATGCCCTCGCGCTCCCCGTCCGAGGCGCCGGCCGGCCGCACGGCCTCGTCGGGCAGCCGGGCCAGCAGCAGCGCGCCGACCGCGAACACCATCGAGACGAGGTCGATCAGCAGCACGCCCCGCAGCCCCACCACGCCGAGCAGCGCGCCGGCGACCAGCGGCGCGGCGATCTGCACGCCCTGCGTGATCTGCATCAGCCCGTTGATCCGGCCCAGGTGCTCCTTGGGCACCAGCGCCGGCACCAGTGCCGTGTAGGCGATGATGTGGAACGAGTTGAGCGCTGCGGTCAGCGCCGTGGCGACGTAGATCTGCCACACGGCCAACGAGCCGGTCGACACGGCCACCAGCAGCAGGGTCGTCACCACGCCCGCGCCGGAGTCCGCGACCAGCATGATCTTCCTGCGGTCGTGCCGATCGGCCACCGCGCCCGCGTACGGCGCGAGGAGGATGCCCGGCACCACCGCGCAGAACTGGATCAGCACGAACGTCGTCACCGACCCCGTGCCCAGGTACACCCACACGCCGAGCACGAACGCGGTCAGCGCGGAGCCGATCACCGACACCAGCTGACCAGCCCACACCACGGCGAACCGGCGCACACCGGCCCGCGCGCTCATCGAGACTCACCGAGCATCGACTCGACCTCCTCGGCCGACATCCCGGCCAGTTGCAGGCGCAGCTCGGCGACCGCGGCGAGCCGGGCCGGGTCGTCCAGGGCGGCGAGCGCGGCGGCGACGCCGGCGACGGTCGGCGCGGCGAACATCCGGCCGATCGGCACCGTCACCGCGAACGCGGCCTGGACCCTGGCCAGCGCTTTCGCCGCGAGCAACGAGTGGCCGCCCAACGCGAAGAAGTCGTCGTGCACGCCCAGCTCCGGCACGCCCAGCACCTCGGCCCAGATACCGGCCAGCACTTCCTCCACCGCGTCGCGCGGCGGCACCCGGTCGCCTTCGACGTCCCACACCGGCGCGGGCAGCGCCTTGCGGTCGGTCTTGCCGTTGGGCGTCAATGGGAACGCGTCCAGCACCACCGCGGTGGCGGGCAGCATGTAGTCCGGCAGCCGTTCCGCCAACGCGGCCCGCAGCCGGGCCCACAACCCGTCCCGGGGCACGTCCGCCGGCACCACGTAGGCGACGAGCCGATCGTCGGCGGCCAGCACGACCGCCTCGCGCACCTCGCCGGACGCCAGCAACGCGGCCTCGACCTCGCCGAGCTCGATCCGGAACCCGCGCACCTTCACCTGGTGGTCGGCCCGACCCAGGAACTCCAGCGTGCCGTCCGACCGGTGCCGCACCAGGTCGCCCGTCGCGTACAACCGCCGGCCGGGCTCCCGGGCGAACGGGTCCGGCACGAACCGGCTCGCGGTCAGCCCCGGCCGGTCGTGGTAGCCGCGGGCCACGCCCGCGCCGCCGATGTGCAGCTCGCCGACCACGCCCGGTGGCACGGGTTCCAGACCCGGCCCCAGCACGTACAGGCGGGTGTTGCCGATCGGCGGGCCCAGCACCACGGGCGCGGGCGAGGGCTCGACCAGGCCGGCGGACGACCAGACCGTGGTCTCGGTCGGCCCGTACGCGTTCCACAGCACCGCGTCGTCGGTCAGCAGGTCGTCGGCCAGGTCGCGCGGCAGCGCCTCTCCGCCGCAGATCCGGGTCGCCACGACGGCGGGCACGCCACCGGCCGCGTGCAGCAGCCGCCACGTCGCCGGGGTCGCTTGCAGCGTGGTGACCCCGCGTCCGACCAGCAGCTCCCGCAACGCCGCACCGTCGGCGCTCAGGTCGGCGGGCACGACCAGCACCTCCGCTCCCGCGGTCAACGGCAGCAGCAGTTCCAGCACCGAGATGTCGAACGACAGCGTGGTCACGGCGGCCAGCCGGTCGGAGTGGGTGAGGGCGAACAGCCGCTGGAACGACACCAGCAGGTTCACCACGGCCCGGTGCGGCACCTCGACGCCCTTGGGCGTGCCCGTCGAACCGGACGTGTAGATGATGTACGCCAGGTCTTCGCCGGAGGCGGGGCACGGCACGGGCGCCGGCTCGAAGCGGTCCGCGTCGGCGAGGCCCACCACCGTGCCGGCGAACGGCAGCTCGCGGTCCGCGACCAGCACGGCCGCGCCGGAGTCGGCCAGCATCGCCGCCAACCGGTCCGCGGGCCAACCCGGGTCCAGCGGCACGTACGCGGCGCCCGCCTTCCACACGCCCAGGACGGCGGCCACCAGGTCCGGGGTGCGCGGCAGGCACAGCGCCACCGCCGACCCGAGGCCGACGCCGCGTGCCCGGAGCAGAGCGGCGATCCGCTCGGCCCGGGTGTCCAGTTCCGCGTACGTCAGCCGTGAGTCCACCCCGGACACCGCGGTGCCGTGCCCCGTGACCAGGTCCAACGCGGTGCGCGCGGGCGGCAGCGGCAGGTCGGTGGCGTTGAAGCCCTCCACCACCTCCCACCGCCGCACGCCGGTCAGCCCGTCCAGCTCGCTGATCCGCCGTTCCGGGTGCTCGGCGGCGGCGGTGAGCAGCGCGATCAGCCGATCGGTGAACTCGGCGATGGTCGAGGGGGCGAACAGGTCGGTGTTGTACTCGACGCCCAGGGCGAGCGCGTCGCCCTGCGGATCGGCGGCCAGCGTGAGGTCGAACTTCGCCACCTTCGGGTCGGGCACCAGCGGCGTGACGTCCAGCCCGGTCAGCGCGATGTCCAGTGGCGGGGTGTTGGTGAAGATCAGCTGGGCCTGGTAGATCGGCGCGTGCCCGGTGCTGCGCTGCGGGCTCAGGTGCTCCACCAGCTGCTCGAACGGCAGGTCGGCGTGCGCGAGACCGTCGGCGGCGACCTGCCGGATCCGGGCCAGCAGCTCGGTGAACGTCGGGTCGCCGCCCACCTGCGCGCGCAACGCGAGCGTGTTGACGAAGAACCCGATCAGGCCATCCAGGTCCGGGTGGGAACGTCCGGCGACCGGCGTGCCGACCACCACGTCGTCCTGCCCGGCCAACCGGCCGAGCCGGGCCGCGAACGCCGCCAGCAGCACCATGAACACGGTGACGCCGTGCGCGCGGGCCAGCTCCTCCAGCGGTCCCAGCGGGACGTAGCCGTACCTCAGCGCGCCTCGGTAGGTCACCACCGGCGGTCGTGGCCGGTCGGTCGGCAGGGTCAGCAGCTCCGGCGCGCCCGCGAGGTGACGCGTCCAGAAGTCGAGGTGCCCGGCGGCGACCTCGGCCATCCGGTCGCGCTGCCACACCGCGAAGTCCGGGTACTGCAGCGTCAGCGCGGGCAGGTCGGGGTCACGGCCGTTCAGCGCCGCGTCGTACGCCTTCCCCAGCTCGTCGAGCAGCACCGACAGCGACCACGCGTCGGCGGTGATGTGGTGCAGGTTGAGCACCAGCACGTGGTCGTCGTCGGCGAACCGGCCGAGGCTCGCCACGAACAGCGGTCCCCGGTGCAGGTCGAACCCGATGCCGCCGCGGTCGTCGGCGAACCGCTGCGCCTCCGTGTCGCGGTCGCCGTCCCGGAGGTCGTGGGTGGTGAGGGTGGCGACGCCGGTGGGCGCGACCAGCTGCACCGGCTCGCCACCCGAGTCGGGGAACGTGGTGCGCAGCGACGCGTGCCGGTCGACCAGCGTGTTCAACGCCCGCCGCAACGCGTCCTGGTCGAGCGTGCCGCGCAGCCGAAGCGCGAGCGGCACGTTGTAGACGGCGCTGCCGGGGGAGAACTTGTCCAGGAACCACAGGCGTTGCTGCCCGAACGACAACGGGTACGCGGTGGGCGCGGCGGCCCGTGCCCGCAGCCGTTGCGCCACCAGCTCCCGCTTGCGCGCCGACGCCGCCGCCGCGCCGGTGTCCCGCAGATCGGTCATGACGTGCTCCCCGATCTGGTCAGCCGGTCCGCCGCCGCGCGGACGTGGTCACGCAGGTGCGTGGGCACGCGGTCGCCGAAGCGCTCCAGGTAGGCGGCCACGGTGGTGTCGTCGTCCCGCAGGAACGGGAAGTCGGTGGGCACCATGTGCCGGATCGCCAGCAGCGGCACGGGGCTGTGCAGCGGCCGGAAGACCGGGTTCCACAGCCCCGCCTTCTGCGGCGGGCCGGGGTGGAACTCGCCCAGCATCAGCCCGTCCCGGGTGTACTGCGGTTTCAGCAGTTCCTGGGCCCGGTCGACCACGCCGAACTCGGTCAGGTCCGGGAACAGCACCACGATGGTCTTGAACTGCGCGCCCGGACCCTTCTTCGGCTCCAGCTCGGCGAACCAGTCGCGGTAGTGCAGCAGCAGCGCGGCCAGCTCGTCCGGCTGCTCCGGCACACCGGTGTGCACGGACAGGTAGAACAGCCCGCGCTGCAGGGACGTGTCGGTGAACGGGCACACCGCACCCCTCCGCCCCAGGTCCGGGTGCGGTCCGCACAAGTACTCACCGGCCCACTGGAACACGGTCCGCAGCGCCGTTTCGTGCGCCGCGACCGCGTCGGGCAGCCGAGGCGCGGCGAAGTCCGCCGGCTCGACCAGGGGGTGGGCCTGGTGGGTCGGATGGATCAGCATCAACTCCACCTGCCTTTGTTCCGGGACCGGCGGGTCAGGCCCGCCAGCGCCACACCGGTCACCGCGGCCGTGACGCCGCCGAGCACGCGGTCCTGCCGCCGTGCCCGCGCCAGCGCCTCGCCGTACGGGACCGTGGTGTGCGAGATCAGGGTGTAGAGCGGCACCCACGCGTTCGGGAACATCCGGTGCAGCGCGAGGTCCACCTTCTTGCGCACGGTGAACAGCGGTGAGCGCAGCTTGTCCCGCAGCTCCACGAAGTTGCGCTTGGACAGCTCCGCCAGCACGTCGGTGTGCGGCCGGCGCGAGCCCTCGAACTCCGCCAACGCGCGCGGCAGGTCGTGCGGGTGCGCGGCCAGGCACCGGTCGAGCACCGAGCAGTCCTCGAACGCCGCGTTCATGCCCTGCCCGAAGAACGGGTACACGGCGTGCGCGGCGTCACCGATCAACACCACCCCGCGTCCCTCGTCGGTGGTGACGTGCCAGGGCGAGGTGCGCACGGTGACCAGGCTCGCGGGCGGGTGCGCCAGGAACTGCTCGACCACGTCCGGGATGAGGACGAGCGTGTCGGGGAACCGGCGGGCGAAGAACGACCGCACCCGTTCCGGTTCGGTCAGCCCGGCGAACCCGTGCTCGCCGTCGAACGGCAGGAACACGGTCGCGGTGAGCGAGCCGTCCGCGTTCGGGTGCGCCACGATCAGACCGTCGTCACCCGGCCACACGTGCAACGCCCGCAGTTCGGTGCGCGGCCTGCCGTCGTCGCCGACTCCGATCAGCAGCTCCTTGTAGCCCCATTCCAGGAACTCCTGGTGCAGGTCCACCCGCAGGCCTCGGCCGAGGTGGGTGCGCACGGCGGAGAACGCGCCGTCCGCGCCGATGACCAGGTCCGCCGTGTGCACGGTCCCGTCGTCGGTGGTGACGGCGGGCTTGGCGCGGTCGACGGCGGTCACCCGGCAGCCCCAGGAGAACCCGACGCCGAGCCGTTCGGCCTCGTCCACCAGCGCCACGTTCAGGTCGTGCCGCAGCACGGAGTGCAGGATCTGGTCCTCGGCCAGGCCGTAGGGCTGGAAGCGCAGCGTGCCGTCGGGCAGGTGCACCGCCCGGCCGCGCATGGGCACGGTCAGCGGCGCCAACCGCTCCAGCAGGCCGACTTCCCGCAACGCCACGATGCCGCGTTGGGACAGGCCGAGGTTGATCGACCGGCCTTCCTCCCGCACGCCCGGCGCCCGCGGGTCGCCCCGCCGTTCGAGCACCCGCACGTCGAACCCGCGTCGGGCCAGGTACACGGCCGCCAACGAGCCGGCCAGCCCCGCGCCGACCACCACCGCGTCGCGGTTCACGCGTCGTCCTCGTCGACCAGGGTGCCGAGCAGGCGGTCGATCTCCTCGTCGGACAGCTCGTCGAGCTGGTCCAGCAGCGGCACCGGCCCCCGTGCCACCGGACCCGTGCCGCGGCCGAGGTTCGCGCGCAGCTCGGCGATGGTCGGCGCGGCGAACAGCGTCGCCAACGGCAGGTCCACGTCCAGCGCGACCCGGACCCGGGCCAGCATCTGGGTCGCGGTCAACGAGTGGCCGCCCAGGGCGAAGAAGTTGTCGTGCACGCCGAGCGGCGCGTCCGCGGGCATGCTCAGGACCTCGCGCCAGATCAGCGCCAGCCGCCGTTCGTCCTCGTCACGCGGCTCGACCCGGTCGACGTCGTCGGTCGTCCACACCGGATCGGGCAGCGCGTCCCGGTCGATCTTGCCGGTGCCGGTGCGCGGCAGCTGCGGCAGCACGACGACCGCCGCCGGGAGCATGTAGTCGGGCAGGCTCAGGGCCAGGTGCGGGCGCACCCGCCGGCGCAACTCGTCCTCGCCGACGTCCGGGTCGGCGGGCACCGCGTACGCCACCAGCCGCACGTCGGCGGCGTGCGCGGACCACGCGACGACGACGGCCTGCGCCACGTCCGGGTGAGCGCGGAGCACGGCTTCGACCTCGCCGGGCTCGATCCGGTAGCCGCGCACCTTGAGCTGCCGGTCGGCGCGGCCGAGGAACTCCAGCTTGCCGTCGGCGTGGCGGCGGACCAGGTCGCCGGAGGCGTAGAGGCGTCCGCCGGGCGGTCCGAACGGGTCGGGCCGGAACCGGTCCGCCGTCAGGCCGGGCAGCCCGTGGTAACCGCGGGCCACGCCCGCGCCGCCGATGTGCAGCTCGCCGATCACACCCGGCGGCACCGGGCGCATCAACGGGTCCAGCACGTGCAGCGACGTGCCCTTCACCGCCGGCCCGAGCCGCACGGGGTCGGGCGCGTGCGACACCTCGCCGGCCGCCGAGTACACCGTGGTCTCGGTGGGCCCGTAACCGTCGATCAGGGTCGCGCCGTCGGTCTGGAGGTCGTCGGCCAGGTCGCGGGTCATCGCCTCGCCGCCGCTGATCCGCAGCCGCACGCGCGCGGGCACACCACCGGCCGCGACGATCATCCGCCAACTCGCCGGACCGCCCTGCACGACCGTCGCCCCCGTCTCCTCGATGCGTGCGCGCAGCAGACCTCCGTCGGCCACGTCGTCCGCCGGGATCACCACGAGCGTCGCGCCGCTGATGAGCGGGGCGAACATCTCCACCGTGGACACGTCGAACGCCGGCGTGGTGATCGACGCGAGCCGGTCGGCCGGCGTCAGCTCCATCAACTCGCCCATCGCGCGCAGCAACGCGGCCAGCCCGCCCTGGGTGCACCGCACGCCCTTCGGCTTGCCGGTGGACCCGGAGGTGTGGATGACGTAGGCCAGCGTCCCGGGGTGCTGCTCCGCCGCAGGTGGGGGCGTGTCGGGTTGGGCGTCGAGCTCGGCGGTGTCCAGGTCGACTTCGGTCCACGGCCCGGCCAACGGTCCCGTGACCGCACGCGACGCGCCGTCCGTGACGAGCACCGCGACGTCGGACCCGGCGGCCATCGCGGTCAGCCGGGCCGGTGGCCACGACGGGTCCAGCGGCAGGTAGCCCGCGCCCGCCCGCCACGCGGCGAGGACGCCGACCACCATCGGCGCGCCCCGGTCGAGGCACAGCGCCACCGGCTGGTCCGGCCGCACCCCCGCGGCCAGCAGCACGTGCGCCAGGCGGTTCGCCGCCCGGTCCAGCTCGCCGCACGTCATCGCGCCCTCGATCGCGACCGCGTCCGGGTGCTCGGCCAACGCGGCGAACACGAGGTCGGCGGCGGTTTCGGCGGGCACCTCGACGGCGGGCTCCTGCGGTGCGTCGTCACCGAGCCACAGCTCGGCGACCCGGTCGGCGGGGGAGGCGTGCACGGCGGCGGCGAACACCGAGTGCAGCGCGGCGACCGTCTCCGGCGTGAACAGCTCGGAGTCGTACTGCCAGCGGGCGAACCACCGTTCACCGGCGCGTTCGACGGTCAACGACAGGTCGAACTTCGCACCGCCGTTCGCGACCGCCTCGGGCCTGATCGTGATCGGACCGGCCGCACGCGGGGGCGGCGCCGGCTCGACCGCGAACATCACCTGCACCAGCGGCGCGTGCGCGAGCGTCCGTTGTGGCGCGGCGATGTCCACCAGCTGCTCGAACGGCAGGTCCTGGTGGGCGAGCGCGGCGACGGTCGCTTCCTCGGCCGCAGCGACCACCTGGCCGAACGTGACCTCCGGCGTGAACCTCGCCCGCAACGGCAGGGTGTTGGCCACGAAACCGACCAAGCCCTCCGTCTCCGGCCTGGTGCGCGCCGCGACCGGCGTGGCCACCAGGAAGTCCGCCTGCCCGGTCACCCGGTGCAGCACGCACTGGAACACCGCGAGCAGCCGGGCGAACGACCCGTCCGCCACGGTGAGCTCCGCCCGCAGCTCCGCGCCACGTCCGGTGGGCGTCGCCGGCCGGGCCTTGTCGGTCGGCAACGGCAGCACGGTCGGCGCGCCGTGCAGCGCCTCGCGCCAGAACTCCTCGTCGGCGGCGAACGCGCCGCCCTCGGCTTGCTCCCGTTGCCACACCGCGTAATCCGGGTACTGCACGGGCAGCTCCGGCAGGTCGTGCGGCACGCCGGCGACCTCGGCCGCGTACAGCCCGGCCAGCTCGTCGAACAGCACCGCGCACGACCAGCCGTCGGCGATCGCGTGGTGCAGCACGAGGACCAGCACGTGCTCGTCGGGCGCGACCTCCAGCAGACCGGCGCGCAGCAACGGCCCGCCGTGCAACGCGAACGGTCGGCCGACCTCCTCGCGCACCGCGGCGTCCACGTCACCCGACAGCCGCGCCAACGGCACGGTCAACGCCGCCGACACCACCTGCACCGGCACGCCGTCCTCGGCCGCGAACCGCGTCCGCAACGCCTCGTGCCTGGCGACCAGCGCGTTCAACGCCACCCGCAACGCCTCGACGTCCAGCGGGCCGTCGATGCCGACCCGCCAGCCGATGTTGTAGACCGGGCTCGCGGGCAGCAGCTGGTCGACCAACCACAACCTGCGCTGCCCCGACGAGGCCGGGAACCGGAACACCTCGTCCTCTCTCGTCACCGCGCTCACCGCGGTCCCTCCCCCCTCAGGCCGACACCTTCCGGCCAACCCCTCCGGTCGACCGCGACCACCCGGAACTCCGCCGTGTGCCGAGCGCCCGCGGCGTCGGTCAACCACAGCTGGTCCGGTCCGGGCAGCATCTCGCCCACGCCCATCGGGACGTCCGGCTTCTCGCGGTCCAGCGCGCGCACCGCGTGCGCGAACAACTCGACCGACGGCTGGCTCTCCAGATCCACGTAGAACGGCTTGTGCTCCACCGGGCTCTTCACGAACACGAACCTCGGCATGCCGTGCTCACGCCGCCAGGCCTGCGCCCGCAGGAAGCGGGTCGCCTCGTCCGGGGCGAACGCGAACGCCGACCGCGCGGCGGGCAACCGCCACCCCTCCCTGGCGACGACCAACCGGTCCAGGCTGACCCGGGGCGTGTGCCCGCCCGCGGGCAGCAGCCGGAAGTGCTGCACCAGCTGCGCCATGATCTGCTCGTTCAGCAGCTCGACCAGGTCGACGTCCACCCGACCGTCACGGCTGCGCGCCACCAGCCGCCCGCCGCGCTCGGTCACCTCGCACGCGCCGACCGGCACCGCGTCGCGCAACCCGGGCCCGCACGCGTCGTGCCCGAACACGATCTTCAGGTCGTCCGGCGAGACGAGCGCGTCGGCGAGCCGTTGCGGCGTGCCGCCTTCCTCGCGCGTGGTGGCCAGCACGACGCGCGGGCCCGCCATGTCGTGCCGCATCGCCGCGCGCAGCTGGGCCGGGTCGGGGTGCTGGGACACGAACAACGCGGACCGCATGGTGTTCACGCCGGGGTGCACCTCGCCGAGCACCCACCGGTAGTCGCCCGCCCGGATCGCGTCCTCGTCGCGCGCCGCGATCAGGACGTCCGGGCTGTGCTGGACCGCGCCGCGCCAACCCGGCCGGGGTGCGGCGAACGCCTTGAGCACGGCGTCCCGCACGTCGCTCACCCGGTAGTGGGCCTCGCGCCCGTCCGGCGCCTGCCCGAGGGCCTTGGCCCAGCGGTCCTGCAAGGTCCGGACGAGCCTGCCGATCAGCCGTTCGTCGAGGCGGAAGATCGTGTCGTTGGCCCACAGCCAGAAGTCGGCCAGCCGCACGCGGTCCGAGCCGGTGGCCGCGACCCGGTCCCGGTACACCTCGCGCAACGCCCGCCCGTACAGGGCGGAGCCCGCGGAGGTGAACCAGCGTGCGGCTTCGAGCACCAGCGACAACGGCGTCCACAGCGTTTCCACCAGCGCGGGGGAGAGGGTGACGTCGAGGTCGCGTCGGCACTCCTCGTGCACCACCGTGCGACCGGCGTAGAAGAGGCCGGGTCGACGCACGGCCGCCGTGCCGGTGATGGCGGTGAACGTCTCGTGCAACTCGCCGATGGCGTGCACCAGCCGGTCCGGGTCGCCGACGGCTGCGGCGACCGCGTCCCGTCCCCGTTCGATCCGGTGGAGCGCCTGCTCCGCCCCGGCGCGGACGTCCGGGTCGCCGATGGCCGCGATCTGCTCGCGCAGGGCCGTTTCCGGCACCAACGCCTCCGGCGGCACCTCCAGCGTCCAGGCGATCCGCTTGGCCTGCCGCAGCCGTTCGAGCGTGGCGAGCACGTCGCCGACCGGCCGGTCGAGGTCGTGCGCGATCTCGGGCGCGCGGCGCAGGCCGTCGCAGGCGGCGAGCACGGCCGCGTCCGCCGCGGGCAGTCGCACCGGGTCGGTCATCGGGACGCGCATGGTGTCGCCCACCACGTCCACGAAGGGCATCCGCCTCGGCACCGCCCACGGCCGCACGGCGTCCGTGGTCAACGCCTCTGCCAGCTGCTGGACGGCCCAGTTCTCCAGGCAGGTGGTGCGCGAGTCGACCAGCTCGGGCCCGGGTCTCGCGGTGATCGCGGCCGGCGCGTCGTCCTCGACCCTGGCCCACCCGACCGGCCCGAAGAACCCGATCGTGTCGTTCTTGGCGCAGTAGCGCTGCAGGTAGCTGACGACCGTGTGCTCCCAGCGCCGGTAGTCGACGTTGCGGGACGCGGAGCGACCGCCGGACAACGCCTTGTGCAACGCGTCCACGGCGGTCTGGAGGGCGCGCGGGTTCTGCCACGCCACCGCTTCGCGGAACTTGGCGTCCCCGCTGACGACCCGGAGCACCTCGGCGGCTGCCTCGCGGCCGGCCTCGAACCGGGTCGCGTACTCGACGAGCAGCGCTTCGTGCCGGGTCGCGGCTTCCGCGGCCGTCGCCAACGCCGCGTCGGCCTCGTCGTTGTCGGCGGCCGTCGACCCTCCCGCGTCCTCGCGCGGTTCCGGGCCGACGACCAGCACCGCGGCCGGTCCGCCGTCGGCTTCGGGCGCGGTTCTCGCGGATCCCGTCACCACCGCCACGGGCGCTTCCCCGATCGGCAGCGTGACGGCCACGGGCGTCGGCGCCGCGGCCAGCGCCGCGCGGGCCTCGGCGAACCGTCCCTTGCGCACCAGCCGACCGATCCGGCGCAACGCGGACCGCCGCTCACCGTGCGCCCGGTCCTCCACCTCCCGCAGCACCCGGAACGCCGTCCACCGCGCCTCGCCCACCGCGTCCTCGGCCGCCAGCACGGCCCCCGCCGCGCGCGCCGCGTCCGGGCTCGCCACGGCCAGCAGCGGCTCGACGCCGAAACCCGTGCCGCGCAGCTCGACCCACCGCCACGCCGCCCAGTCACCACCGCTGGGCAACACCAGGTGGTCCGCGACCTGCCGGGCCGACGTGCGCGGCGCGGGCACCAGGTAAGCCGACCTGTCCCGCCGGGTGATCGGCGCGCCACAGGCCGACGAACCCGCCGCCGCCTCCAGCACCGCCGCGCACGCCGCCAGCGTCCGGGCCCGGTGCAGCTCGGCGACCGGCACCTCGACCCCGAACTCCTCGCGAACCCGGAACGCCAACCGCACCGCGAGCAGCGAGTTGCCGCCCACCGCGAAGAAGTCGTCCTCGGCGAACACCTCGGGCGCGCCGAGCAGGTTCTCCCACAGCGTCGCCAACCGCCGTTGCGTGGCGGTCGACGGCAAGGTCCGGTCCGTGCCCCGCGCGCCCGGGGCACGGACCGACCGCAGCGCCGCCCGGTCCACCTTGCCGCTGCGGTTCAGCGGCAGCTCCGGCAGCGGCACGTACCGCGCCGGGCAGAGGTAGGCGGGCAGCCGTTCCGCGACGTGCGCGCGCACGTCCTCGATCTCCGACGACCCGGTCGGCACGACGAACGCCACCAGGTGCCGCGCGTCGTCGTCGCCGATCGGCAGCACGGCCGCCGCGGCGACCGCCGGGTGTTCCCGCAACACGGCCTCGACCTCGGCCGGTTCCACCAGGAACCCGCGCACCTTGACCTGCCGGTCCGCGCGACCCAGGAACTCCAGCACGCCGTCCGGCCGCCACCGCGCCAGGTCGCCGGTCCGGTAGAGCCGGCCGCCGGGCACGCCGCCGAACGGGTTCGGCAGGAACTTCGAGGCGGTCAACCCCGGCGCGCCCCAGTACCCGCGCGCCAGCCCGTCGCCGCCGGTGTACAGCTCACCGGGCACGCCCACCGGCACGGGTCGCATCGACTCGTCCAGGACGTAGACGGTGGTCCGCTGGATCGGCGTGCCGATCGGCACGGTCGCGCCGAGGTCGTCGGCCGACCGCACGACGTGGCACGCGGTGAACGTGGTGTTCTCCGTCGGCCCGTACCCGTTGACCACCGGCTTCCCGCCGCGTGCCGCCAACGCCGCGCGCACCGCGTCCGGTGCGACCACGTCACCACCGGCCAGCAACTGCTCCACGTCGGCCACCAGCGACGGGTCGAGCTGGTGGAACAGCCCGGCGGTCAGCCACAGCACGCTCACCCGGTGCACGCGCAGCAGCTCGGCCAGCACCGCGGGGTCGGGCGGACCGGACGGCGCGGGCACCACCCGGCCGCCGGTCAGCAGCGCGCCCCACACCTCCAGCGTCGTCAGGTCGAACGCGGTCGCGGACAGGTGCAGGAACGTCTGCCCCGGCCCGAACCGCGCGAACGTCGGCCGCGTGACCAGCCGGACCACACCCCGGTGCGGCACGGCGACGCCCTTCGGCTTGCCGGTCGACCCGGACGTGTAGTTGACGTAAGCCACACTTGATGGATGCGCCCGGACCGCCGGAGATACCGGCGACTGCTCTGAAAGGTCCAATCCCGGCAACACGACCGACGCCACGCCGTCCGGCAGGGCACGCGGCCGATCGGACACCACCAAGGGTGTGCCGGACTCGCGCAGCGCCACCGCGTCCCGGGCCGCCGGGTTCGCCGGGTCCAGCGGCAGGTAGGCCGCACCGGTCTTCAGCACGGCCACCATCGCGGTCACGAAGTCCGCGCCACGCGGCAGCGACAGGGCCACCGGGCAGTCCACCCGGGCGCCCCGCGCCAGCAGCACGTGCGCCAACCGGTTCGACCGCTCGTCCAGCTCCGCGTAGCTCAGCCACCGCTCGCCGTCGAACACCGCGTCCCCGTCGGGTCTCAGTCGCACCTGCTCGGCGAACAGGTCGGGCACGGTCGCGTCCGCCGGGTAGTCGATCGCGGTGTCGTTCCACGCGGTCAGCACCCGCGCCCGGTCACGCGGCTCGTCCAGGTGTCGCACGGGCCGGTCCGGCGCTTCGGCCATGCCTGCCAGCAGGTCCCGGACCTGCGTCAACACCGCGTCCGGCGCCCAACCCGGGAACCGGCCGGTGTCGTGGATGAGCTGGAAGCTCAGGCGCGGCTCGGCGAAGGCGTACAAGGTCATGGCGTATCCGGGGGTGCGCAGGATGCGGACCCGCCTGCCCGGCGGCGCGGACGGCCGGGCGGCCAGCACCGTGCCGAGTTCGCGGTGCTCGAACAGCACGAGGCTGCGCATCAGCGACACGTCGTGCCCGGCCGCGCCCTGGATCACCGGCAGCGGGCACAACTGGTGGTCGCGCGCCCGCACGGACCGTTCCCGCACGGATCGCAGCCAGTCGGCCACCGACGCGTCCCGGTCGACCGGCAGCCGCAGCGGCACGGTCGCCAGCAGCAGGCCGAGCATCTCCTGCGCGCCTTCGACGGTGCCGTGACGTGCCGCCCGGGTCACCCCGAACACGGCCTCGTCGGCATGCGCGTGGGCGGTCAGCACCAGGCCCCACGCGGCCAGCACCACGGTGTTCACCGTGACGCCCGCCCGTTCGGCCAACGCCCGCACGGCCTCGGTCTCGGCGTCGGACAGGTCCAGCGCGGCCGTGGCCATGACGGGTGTGCCGGGCCCCGCGTGCTCCAGCGGCAGGGGAGCGGGCTCGGCCGACCCCGCCAGCTCCGAGGCCCAGAACCGCTCGTCGGCCAGCCGTTCCGGGTGCTCGGGCGCGATCCGGGCGTCGTGCCAGCGGGCGTAGTCGGCGAAGTCGGGGCGTGGCGCGAACTCCAGGGCGCCGCCGGCGAGCCTGGCCGCGTAATCGTCGTCGATCTCGCCCAGCAGCATCGCGAGCGACCGGCCGTCGAGGATCGCGTGGTGGAACGTCGCCACCACCACGTCGCCGGGCAGCGCCACGACCCGCAGCGGCGGCGCGGCCACCGGGTCCACCCCGGCCCGCCGGTCGGCGGCCAGGAACGCGTCCAGGTCCGTCACCGAGCCGTCGACCAGCACCGGGACGTCGTCGGCGGGCCCCGGCCACTGGTCCATGCCGCCGTCCGCCCGCCAGGTGAACCGGGTGCGCAACACCGGGTGCCGTGCGACGGCGGCGCGCCACGCCGCGAGGTACGCGGCGGTGTCCAGGCCGTGCGGCCAGTGCTGCACGCACTGGATGACGTCGGTTCCGGCCGACGGGTCGCGCAACCCGGCCGCGATCATTCCGCTCTGCAACGGCAGAGCGGGCGCGAGTCGCGGCGCAGAATCCGTGTGCACAAAGCCTCCCCGACGAATGTGTTTCGGGCGCGCACGACCGAACCGGCCGCCGGGAAATTCCCGGAGACCGATTCCGGACAGCGTGGGACACCCTTTAGTGCGGGCGTGTGGTAATGCGCGAGGTGCGGTCGGGCGGAGCGTCAGCCGCGGTGCGCGGCGATGTGCTCGCGGACGCTGCGCGGGCGCAGGTCCGTCCACACCCGGTCGATGTGGGTCAGGCAGTCTTCCCTGGTGCCGCGCGTTCCCTCGGCCCGCCATCCCGGCGGGAGGTCCCGGTCGGCGAACCAGACCGAGTACTGCTCCTCGTCGTTCACCACGACGAGGAATTCGTGGTAATTGGCGTGCTCGTCAGTCATGCAGTGATCTCCTGCCCTTGGCGGATGCGGGCGGGTTGCCGGTCCGCGCAACGTTACGCCGGGCGTCTCGTAATGTGGAATCCTCTGAACGGTCGAACCCTCCATTCGTTTTGTGCGGTGAGCACTATTTACCCTTCCTATGGAACGTCGCGCGCCGTGTCCGGTCGGTTACCAGAGGCTTTCCCGGGACCGCTGCCGACCAATTCCAGGCAGGCCTGGAATCGCGACCCTTGTTATCGCTAACAGAAGGGTGTAGCGCGGCCGAACGGCCCAGTACGTCGAAACCCTCCGACCACAGCGCGCTGTGCAGCGAGCGGAGACGTCCGGCTATTGAACTGTCGCCGATCCTGCTGTTAGCGTTAACAGACGCGAGGTCGAGTGGCCGGTGATCCCGGCCGCCCGCACCCGCCACCCGCCGCCACGCCGTTCCACCGCCCGCACCGGCTTCCACGCCGGCGGGCCGACCGCGTCCGTCCATGCAGCGTCGCAGGGAGAGCAACCATGAGATCGACTTATCGGAGCGCGCGCCGCGGCGGCGTCGTCCTCGCCACCGTGGCCACGCTGCTCGGTGGGATCACCTCGGCTCTACCGCCCACCGCGTCGGCCGCCGTGGTCGACACCAACGCCTCGTACGTGTTGGTCAACCGCAACAGCGGCAAGGCACTCGACGTCTACGACCTCGCCACCGCCGACGGCGCGCGGATCTCGCAGTACACGCGCAACGACGGCGCGTGGCAGCAGTGGCAGTTCGTGGACTCGGGCGGCGGCTACTACCGGTTGAAGTCGCGGCACAGCGGCAAGGTGCTGGACTTCGCCAACACCGCCGACCGCACCGGGCTGACCCAGTGGACCGACCGCAACGGCACCAACCAGCAGTTCCGGCTGGCCGACTCGGCGGGCGGGTTCGTCCGGCTGCTCAACCGGGCCAGCGGCAAGGCCGTCGACGTGCTGGACTTCTCCACCGCCGACGGCGCGCAGCTCATCCAGTGGCCGGACACCGACGGCACGAACCAGCAGTGGCAGCTGGTCAAGCTGGGCGCGCCCACGCCGGGCACCTTCACCAACCCGATCAAGCGCAACGGGCCGGACCCGTGGATGCAGTACTACAACGGGTACTACTACCTCGCCACGACGACGTGGAACTCCACGGTCACGATGCGCCGATCGCGGACGCTGGCCGGCTTGTCGACCGCGGCCGACCAGGTGGTCTTCAACCTGACGCGCCCGAACGGGTGCTGCAACATGTGGGCGCCGGAGTTCTTCCTGCTCAACGGCCGGTGGTACCTGTACTACGTGGCCGGGCAGAACGTGTCGGACTACAACCCGACGCAGCGGCTGCACGTGCTGGAGTCCTCGGGCACCGACCCGATGGGCCCGTACTCGTTCAAGGCCGACCTGGGCAGCACGTGGGAGCTGGACCCGAGCATCCTGCAGCACAACGGCAAGCTGTACCTGATGGGCAGCGCGATGGACGGCACCCAGTCGCTGACCATCACCCCGCTGTCCAACCCGTACACGATCAGCGGCGCGCGGCGCACCATCTCCCAGCCGACGCTGTCCTGGGAGCGGCAGACCGCGGCGGTCAACGAGGGCGCCGAGCCGCTGTACCACAACGGGCGCACGATGATCGTGTACTCGGCCAGCGCGTGCTGGGGACCCGACTACAAGCTCGGCCTGCTCACGCTGACCGGCTCCGACCCGCTGAACCGGGCGCACTGGACGAAGTCGCCCAACCCGGTGTTCCAGCGCAACGACGGCAACGGCGTGTACGCGCCGGGCCACAACGGGTTCTTCAAGTCGCCCGACGGCACCGAGGACTGGATCGTCTACCACGCCAACGACTCCGCGTCCGGCGGCTGCGACATGAACCGGTCGACCCGCGCGCAGAAGTTCACCTGGAACGCGGACGGCACCCCGAACTTCGGCACCCCCGTCCGGCTCGGCGCCACCCTCACCGCTCCCTCCGGCGAATGAGACTCCCCCGGGGCGGGTGTCTCCCGCCCGCCCCGGGGTTCCCCCGAAAGGCACACGGCTGATGCTGCAACGACGCACACTGCTGGCCGGAGGCCTGGCCTCGCTGGCGCTCGCCCGGACCGGGGTCGCCGCCGCGGCGCCCGGTGACTCCGCCTACGTGATGGGCTACTTCACCGAGTCCCCGAACAAGGTCGCCGACCGGTACGCGCTGCACCTCGCGGTGAGCGCCGACGGGCTCACCTGGACCCCGCTCAACCAGGGCAACCCGGTCGCCACGCCGACGGCGGGCACCGGCGGCCTGCGCGACCCGTTCATCCTGCGCAAGCAGAACGGCGGGTTCGTCGTGCTGGCCACCGACCTCACCGGCACCGACTTCACCAGGCAGAACCAGTACATCCACGCCTGGGACTCGGCCGACCTGCGGTCGTTCACCGGGTACCGCAGGCTCAAGATGCACTCGATGCCGACCCACACGTGGGCGCCGGAGGCGTTCTGGGACGCCGCGCGCGGCCAGTACGGCATCCTCTACTCGGCCAACAGCGGCGGCCGTGACGCGTTCTACGTCAACTACACCACCGACTTCGTCACCGTCAGCGCGCCGCAACTGTTCTTCGACCCCGGCTTCAACGTCCTCGACGCGACGATGCACGTCGGCAACGGCGCCAACTACCTGTACTACAAGAGCTTCGCCGACGGCCGTCTCTACGGCGCGCGGTCGAGCACGCTCAACCCCCGCAGCTTCGACCGGGGCACCTACACCAGCGGAGTCGTCAGCGGCGGCATCGAGGCGCCCATCGTCGTGAAGGCCCACAACCGCAACGAGTGGTGGCTGTGGGGCGACTCGTTCTCCCCGGTGAACGGCGAGCTGTACGCGTGGCGCAGCGGCGACATCAACGCCAACTCCTGGACACCGCTGACCAAGGCGCAGTACACCCAGCCGCTCAACGCCAAGCACCCCACCATCTGCGGCATCACGGCCACCGAGCACGCCAACCTGCTGTCCCGGTGGGGCGCGCCGACCTGGAACCGGATCAAGTCCTACAACTTCCCGGACCACCTGATCCGGCACGCCGCCAACGTCGCCCGCATCGACCCGTACCCGTTCGACCCCTACCAGGACTCGCAGTGGCGCCTGGTCCCCGGTCTGGCGTCGTCGGCCGGGGTGTCGTTCCGCTCGGTCAACTTCCCGGACCGCTACCTGCGGCACGTGAACTACGCGGTCACGTTGGCGGCAGACGACGGCAGCCCGACGTTCGCCGCCGACGCCACCTTCCACCGCGTCGCCGGCCTGGCGGACGCCGGCTGGACCTCGTTCCGGTCGCACAACTTCCCCGATCGCCACCTCCGGCACTCCGGTTACGTCCTGCGCATCGACCCGATCAGCACCACCTCGGACCGCGCGGACGCCACGTTCCAGGTCGGGCACTGACCCAAAGGTCAGCCCGATCGGGCTGTGGGCGCGGCACCTCGGCGGCGTGCCGCGCCCACAGAGCCCTCTACCCCGGCAGCTGGGCCAGCGCGCGGGCGATGTTCTGCTCGACGATGTCGACCATCCCGGCGCGATCGGGGAAGTCGCCGTCGAGCAGTCGCAGCGGACCCGCCACCAGTGAGAGGTAGGTGGCCAGGCGGTAGAGCGCCAGCCGGGCGCGGTCGAGGTCGACGCCCGGGTCGGCGAAGTAGTGGTAGTGCGGGCCGAAGCGGAGTTCCAGGAAGGCGTGCTCCCACTCGACGTCGAACGCCCTCGCGCCCTCGATGTCGATGAGCACCGGCTCGTCCAGGTCGACGTCGACCAGGACGTGATCGGGCCCCAGCTCGCCGTGCACCAGGCCGAACCGCGACCGCGGCGCGACGGCGGCGTGCCGCGTTCGGAGCAGGTCGGCCAGCCGTTCCCGCGTGTCGGAGATCCGGTCGACGCGGGCGGCGGCTTCGGCGAGGTGGGTGAGCGCCTGGCTCAGCACGGCGTGCTCCACTCCGTGCTGAGCCGCGTCGGAGGTCCGGGAGTGCATCGCGCGCACCGCCGCGCCGAGCTGTGCGAGCACGCCTTCGGCCCGCTGTGGATCACGAGTCATCAACTCCTCCAGCGTGCCGCCGCGCACGTCCTCGACCACGGCGACGTCACCGAGCGGTCCACCAGGCTCGCGCAGGAGCACTCGGGGCACCCGGACACCGGCCGCCGACAGCTGTTCGTGCGCGCTCTCGAACAGGCTCAACCCGGTCGTGGACTGCGTGTCGGGCCAGAAGTCCTCGTCGGGGTGCCACACGTAGGCGACCGCACCGGTGCCGTCGGCCAGGTTCAACCGGTAGACGCCCTTCCTGGTCCCACCCCGCAGCCGCTCGACCGACACCAACTCCCGTGCCCCGAACACCGCCCGCGCCACACCGCGCAGGTCATCGACCCCGAGGTGCTCCCGCCTCGCGTTCTCGCCCGAAGCCATGCCGAGCATGATCACGCACGCGCGACCGCGTTGTCGTGGGATTTCGGCCTCGTCGAGGGGGACGGTCGGGCATGATCAGGCTCGGGGTGGGAGACGTCCCGGGTTGTCACGTGGTCCGTGTGCGGGCTCGTCGTCGTCCTGGCCTTGGCGTGGAGCGTGGTGGCGCACCCGACATCCGTGCCCGGTGAGGCCCACCCGTGGTCGGGCAACACGGCGTTGGCGGACGCGGTGGCGGCGTTCGAGCGGTGTGCCGAGGAGGCCGGCCCCGACGAGACGTACGCCATGGGCCCGACCCACCTGCGCGAGGACGGCGAACTCGTGGTCGGCGCCGTCTCGGACGACACGCTGGTGCAATGCGGCGTCGCCCGGAGCGGTGTCTCGGTCAGCACCTCGAAGCCCGTCGACCACTCGGTCCGCGAGGTGCCGTTCGGCGTGATCACGATCTCGGGCTACGGGGATCGGCCCGGCGGGACCGTGGTCGGGTACGCGGGCGACGACGTGGCGGCGGTGAACTTCCGCACCCCGGACGGCCGGGTGATCCCCGCGCGCGTGCGACGAGGCGTCTACCTCTTCGAACTGCCCCGCACAGCGGACTGCTCCGACCTCACCCACGAGGCGTTCGACGCGACCGGAGCGGTGATCGCCGGCCGATGAGCCGCGTCACGGCAGGATCGAGTCGACGTAACCACCGTCCACGCGCACCGCGGCGCCGGTCGTCGCCGATGCCTGCGGTGAGGCCAGGTACACGACCAGGTTGCCGATCTCCTCGGGTTCGATGAGCCGGCCGAGCAGGGACTGCGGCCGGTGCGCGCGCATGAACTCGCGCTGCGCCTCCTCCCACGGCAGCGAGCGGTCCACCAGCTGGTAGACGAAGTCCTCCGCACCGCCGGTGTGCGTCGGCCCCGCGATCACGCAGTTCACCGTGACACCGCTGCCCGCGGCCTCCTTGGCGAACCCGCGCGACACACCCAGCAGCGCCGTCTTCGACACGCCGTAGTGGATCATCTCGGCCGGGATGACCACGGCCGAGTCGCTGGCGATGTACTGCACCCGGCCCCACCCGCGCTCCCGCATCCGCGGCAGGTAGGCGCGGGTCAGCCGGACCGCCGCCAGCACGTTGACCTCGAAGTAGCGCCGCCACTCGTCGTCGGTGATCTCCAGCGCCGGCCGCGCGCCGAAGACGCCGACGTTGTTCACCAGCACGTCCACCTCGGGCAGCGCCGCGACCAGCGACGCCGCGCCCTCCGCCGTCGAGACGTCCGCCGCGACGCCGACCACGTTCGCGCCCGGCACCACTTCCCGCAGCCGTGCCACCGACTCGTCGACCACGTCGGCCTTGCGCCCGTTCACCGCCGTGCGGGCGCCGGCCCGCGCCAGCGCCGTCGCGATGGCCTCGCCGATGCCCTGCGTGGAACCGGTGACCAACGCCGTCTTCCCGCTCAGATCCAGGTGCATGCCGGCCATGATCGCGCAAATGGCGCAACGCCGCCGTTCACGAGTACAGCGCGCCCAGGAACTCCACCAGCAGCCGCTCGCGCAACGCCGGACTCGCCGCCGCGAGCAGCGTGTTCACCGTCGCCATCCGTTCGGGCAGCACGCCGTCGCCACCGCCCATGCCCGCCGCCGCGAGCAGCCCGCCGAACTCCTCCGGCGTGAGCGAGTCCGGCTCCAGCCCGCCGACGAACGCCACGATCTCCGGCGCCACCCGCACGGGCCCGGTCTCCGCGGCGGCCTCCACCGACGCCCTCAGGTCGGCCAGCAGTTCCGACTCGTGCCCGGCGTTCGCCGCCGTCACGGTGAGGTGCAGGTTCGCGGGGGAGGAGCGGTGGGCGAACTGCGGCTGCACGTACCAGTTCCGCGCCTTCATCTCGTCGGCCACGGTGAACACGTCGAAGTCGTCCCGCGAGGCCGCGACCGCCAGCAACGTCGCCGACGGCTCGCCCAGTACCCGCAGGCCGTCGATCTTCGCGATGCCCTCGCGCAGCACGCGCGTGCTCTCCAGGGCCTGGCGCGCGAGCGAGCGGTACCCGTCGTCACCGATGTGCCGCAGCACGGCCCACGCGGCGGCCAGCGGCCCACCTGATCGGGTGGACTGGGTTGTGGAGTTCAGCATCGTGTAACCGGGCCACGCGGCGGACGCGAAGTACTGCGCCCGGCGCAGGTCGGCCGACGCGTGCAGCAGCACGGACGTCCCCTTCGGGCAGTACGCGTACTTGTGCAGGTCCACCGAGATGCTGGTGACCCCCGGCACGGAGAAGTCGAACGGCGGCGCGTCCGGCGCGTGCGGCAGCACCCACCCGCCGATGCACGCGTCCACGTGGCAGCGCACGCCGCGCTCAAGAGCGGCAGCCGCGATCTCGGGCACCGGGTCGACCACCCCGTGCGCGTACGACGGCGCACTGGCCACGACCAGCACGGTGGACTCGTCGACCGCCGCCGCCATCGCCGCCGGGTCCGCCCGGAACGTCCCCGGGTCGACCGGCACCGCGACCACCCGGACGCCGAAGTAGTGCGCGGCCTTGTGGAACGCCGCGTGCGCGGTCTCCGGCAGCACCATCGACGGTCGCGCGACGTCCGGTCGCGAGTCCCGTGCGGCGACCACCGCGAGCAGGCACGACTCCGTGCCGCCCGACGTGACCGTGCCGACCGTAGCGTCACCGCCGCCCAGCAACCGGGCGGCCGTGCGGACCACGTCGTTCTCCAGGCGCAGCAGGCTCGGGAACGCGGTCGGGTCGAGCCCGTTCACCGAGGACGCCAGCGCGTGTGCGGACGCGGCCAACTCGTCCAGGCCCGGCAGCGCGCTGTCGTACACGTAGGCCAACGTCCGCCCACCGTGCGTGGGCAGGTCACCGGCCCGCAAAGTACGCAGCTCGGCCAGCACGTCCTCGGTCACGCGGTCTCCTCACGCAGCAGGGGCAGAGCCGCCAACGCCAGCACGGCCGGGATGACGGTGAAACCGAGCAGTGCGGCCGTCACCGCGCCGGAGGGCTGCACGGCCGAGCCGTCGGTGCTCGCGACGTACCCGCCGAACTCCAGGACCAGCCCGTACACGCCGGGGCCGAGCGCCAGCCCCAACGTCTCACCGGCCGTCCACACCCCGGAGAACAGGCCCGCGCGGGTCGCGCCGGTCCGCCGCTCCTCCGCGGTGATCACGTCCGGCAGCATGGCCAGCGGGAACACCTGCATGCCCGCGTAACCCACGCCGATCACGGCCATCAGCGCCACCACCACCGCCACCGGCAGCACCCGTGACGCGGTCAGCCCGGCCACCGCGACCGCGAACAGCACGGACGCCGCGACCAGCCCGACCCGCTTGCCGTGCCGCCGCCCGACGCGTTGCCACAGCGGCATCACCAGCAGCGCGGGCCCGACGAACCCGGCGAACAACGCGGTCTGCAGCCCCGGTTCGCCCAGCACCAGCCGGGCGAAGTAGTCGACACCGGCGAGCATCGTGCCCAGGCCGACGGCCTGCACCACGAAGACCGCCAGCAGCAGCCGGAACGGCCGCGAGCCGCGCACCGCCGCCACCAGCTCGCCCACGCCGGCCGCCGCGGGCACCCGCCGTGACGCCGGCGCGCCGCGCGTGCCCGCGAACGTCGCCAGCGTGCCGACCACCATCAGCGCCGCGACGGCCGCACCCATCCCCGGGTAGCCGACCGCGTCGCGCACCGCCGGCGCGCCCGCGCCGCTGACCAGGATCGCCAGCGCCAGGAACGCCATCCGCCACGCCATCAGACGGGTGCGCTCGTCGTAGTCGTCGGTGATCTCCGCGGCCATCGCCACGTACGGCACCTGGAAGAACGCGTACGCCGTCGCACAAGCCAGGAACACCAGCGCCACGTACGCGACCGCGCCCGTCCCGGTGAACGGCCCGGCGAACAGCAGCGCGAACAACACCGCCGTCGCCAGCCCACCGCGCAGCAGGAACGGTCGCCGCGCGCCGGCCCGGTCGCTGATCCGGCCCGCCACGGGGTTGAACAGCACGTCCCACGCCTTCGGCACGAGCACCAGCAGGCCGGCGGCGGCGGCGGGCACGGCCAGGCCGTCGGTCAGGTACGGCAGGAGCAGCAGGCCGGGCACGGTGCCGAACGCGCCGGTGACGAACGACCCGGTCGCGTAGCCCGCCCGGGTGCCGCGCGTGATCTGCCGCATAGGCGGAAGAGTTTCGCATTCGACCCCCTACCTGCGCGAGGGCGACTTCGGGGTACGTGTCCCGGTCAGGTCCGTGCCACGCGGCCGGCGGGCGGCACGGCGCCCGTGAGCTCGGCGACCAGCGCCACCGCGACTTCGTCCGCCCTCTCCCCGCCGGGGTGCGCCGCGCTCGCGTACATGCCCTCGATGACGAGCCAGATCCGGTCCGCCAGCAGGTCCGGCCGGGCGGCGCCCGTCCGCGCGGCCAGGTCGGCGATGTGCCCGCGCACGTCCGCCAGGTGGTCGGCGGCGAACCCGCCCACCCGGTGGTCCGGGAACTCGGTGAAGCAGTTGCGGAAGGCGCAGCCGCGGTAACCGGGCTCCCGCACCTGACGGGCCGCCAGCTCCGCGATCGCCACCAGTTGGGCCGCGGGGTCGTCGGCCAACGGCGCCGTGACCTCCGCGACCTGCGCCAGCCAGGTCGCGCGCAACCCGGAGAGGTGGGCGAGCACCAGGTCGTCCTTGCTCGGGAACTCGCGGTAGAGCAGGTTCTTGCCACAGCCGCACTCGTCGACGATCCGCTGCATGCCGACCGCTCGCACGCCGTGCGCGGTGAAGAGCCTGGCCGCGGTGTCGAGGATGCGGTCCCGGGTGTCCGGTGCCGGCTGACGCGCCATTGCTGCCTCCCGTGCGGAGCTTAGCGGACCGTTCGGTCCGGTCGACTTGACGTGACGCCGCGGCCGGCACAGGATTGCCGGACCGATCGGTCCGGGACCGATCGGTCCGTTCAACGAGGGGGACTTGCGATGTCGGCACCCGGAGTGCTCGTGTTCGGCTCCACCGGCAGGACCGGTGGAGCCGTGGTGGACCGATTGCTGGACGCGCACCGGGCCGGTGAGGTGCGGCTGATCGCGGCGGTCCGCCGCGCCGAGGCCGCGGCGGCGTTCGAGGACCGGGGGATCGAGGCGCGGCACGTCGACCTCGACTCGGCCGAGCGGCACGGGTCGGACCCGATCGTCGCGGCGCTGCGGGACGTGCGACGGGTGTTCCTGGCGACCGGGTACGACGTGCGGATGCTGGGCCATGCGAAGGCGGTGATCGACGCGGCACGGCCGGCGGGCGTCGACCACGTCGTGCACCTCGGCGTGCACGCGGAGCCGGACACCACCGTCGTGCACTTCGGCTGGCACCAGGTGGTGGAGGCCTACCTGGAGCGGTCAGGGCTCGGGCACACGAACCTCCACCCGACCTCCTTCATGCAGAACCTCCTGATGCCGGCCATGAGCGACGCGGGATCGGCCGTGCTCACCCACTACGTCGGGGACGCCGAGACCAGCTGGGTCGACACCGACGACGTCGCGGAGGTCGCGTCGGTCGTGCTGCGGTCGCCCGCGGAACACCGGGGCCGCAGCTACGGGCTGGGCACGGAGACCGCCACGATCGGCGGGATCGCCGCCGTGCTCTCGGACGTGACCGGACGGGACTGGAGGTACGAGCCGAAGGAGCCGGCGGAGTTCTTCGCGACGATGACGGCGGCCGGCGCGGACCCGCTCTACATGGCCTGCGTCCGCACGGTCTTCGAGCGGACCCGGGAGGGTTCGTTGCCCGAGACCGCGGCCACGTTCGACACGGTCGAGCGGATCACCGGGCGGCCGGGCGCCTCGCTGCGGGACTTCCTCGAGCGCCACCGCGCGCGCTTCGCGCCGACGACCTCCTGAACCCGGGCGCCCGGGCCGGGCGACGACGCCGCCCGGCCCGGGGCCGGCTCAGCTCGCGGGCACCGTGTCCACGTGGTCCACGCCGGACGTGCGGTAACCCGCCACGCGGGACTGCACCTGGGCCGGGCTGAGCACCTGGTCCTTGGCGAAGTACACGTAGTCCACGTGCTGCTGGTAGGCGCGGTCGCCGGGCGCGCCCGCCAGGCCGCCGGAGATGAACCACAGGTTGACGTTGAGCGACATGGGGGTCTCCGGGTAGTACTTGTCACCGTGGTCGGCCACCTGCGCGCCGTCGATGAAGTACTTCACCCGGCCGCCGGACACCTGGATCACCAGGTCGTGCCAGCCCGCGTAGCTCTGCCGCTGTTCGGTGTGGACGTTGTCGGCGATCCACGGCTCGTTCTGGTAGGTCTCCCAGGTCGTCTCGTACATGATGTTGGCCGGCTCGCCCCACCCGCCGTTGGGCAGGTACTCGAAGTCCAGCTCGCCGTAGCTCGGGTCCATGTTGCTGTTCAGCGGCGTGATGGTGAAGAACGTCTGCACCACGTGGTCGCCGTCGGGACCGTAGACCGGCGCGTCGGAGAACTTCACCCGCGCCGCGTACGTGCCCTCGAAGAACTTCCGCTGGTGGTAGAGCTCGGTCTGCCGCGCGGACGAGCCGTTGTTGGACGACTCCAGCCGCATCGACTTCTGGCCGTCCACGGTCGGGAACGTCACCATCGCCGGATCCCACACCGCGCCCGGCACACCCGGACCGCCGCCGCCCGAGCGGACCGTCCAGCCGCGCTGGGAGATCCGCGAGTCGCCGGAGCCCGTGTAGTTGAAGTCGTCGAACAACGCCGGGCCGTTCGGGTTCGGCGGGGTCGTCGTCGTGGTGGTCGTGGTCGGACCGGTGCCGCCGGGCGGCGTGCCCCACAGCAGGGTCGCGCCGCGGTGCACGGTCACCCGCGACCACGCCGAGTAGGTGCTTGCCGAGCGGAACGAGTAGTCGTCGGACTGGGTGATCGGCCCCCAGTTCGACCGGTAGAACCGCAGTTGCAGGTCACCGCTGTCGGCGCCGGGCGCGAGCGAGCCCGCGCCCGCGGTGAACCCGACCTCCAGGTACCGGTCGGCCGGACCGCCGGTCAGCGCGCCGAACGCGCCGGTGACGTTGCCGCAACCGCGCACCGCCCACGAGCACGCGAAGCGGTAGCCGACGTCCGGCGTCTCGCTCTTGAAGTAGTAGCGGACCTTCAACTCGGCCAGCGGCACGGTCGTGCCGCCGGTGTTGACCAGCTTCAACCACGGTTCGACCTGGTCGGTCGTCGCACCGGACGCGCTGGTCCGGTACTGGGCGGTGACCACGTCGGCGGCCAACGCCATCGGGGCGGCCACCAGCGCGGCGACGGACACCGCGGCGGCTCCGATCGCGGCGATCATGCGTGCGTGCACTTCGTGTTCCTCCTCAAGTCAGCAGGGTGGGACAGGGGAGCGGGCGTCGTCCTCCTTCCTCGACAGGGGCACGGACAGCGCGCTCAGGCGGCCGGTGTGCGCGCGCATCCGTTCGGTGAAGTCGGCCCAGGACGGGCGTTGCGCCCAGAGCGTGTCGGCCAACGCCGCCAGCCGGGGGTACGCCAGCCGTTCCAGGTGGTGCGCGGTCGGCACGTATTCCGTCCACAGCGCGCACTGCGCGCCGAGCACGCCGTCCGGCAACGGCAGGTCGTAGACGTCCTGCGCGGTCACGGCCAGGCCGGGCTGCCCGGCGGGCTCGTCGGGGTCGGCGGACTGCGGGTAGTCCAGATAGGTCGACCGGTGCGGCGCCATCACGACGTCGTGCCCGAGGTCCAACGCCGTGCGCGCGTCCGCCGCGTCACGCCACGGCATCACCACCACTCGCGGGTCGCCGATCGGCTCCCACGACACCGGCACCCGCCCGCGCCCCGCCACGTGGTCGGCCATCGCGCGCAGGAACCAGCCGTGCAGCTCGTGCGGCCCGGCCAGCCCTTCCGTCCGGACCCGCCGTGCCGCGCCGGGGCTGGACTCCCACTCAGAGGTCGGGCACTCGTCGCCGCCGAGGTGCACGTGCGGGCCGGGGAACACCTCGATCACCTCGTCCAGCACGTCCCGGCAGAACTCCAGCACGGCGTCGTCCACCCCGAACACCTCGTCGCTGATGCCCCACCGCGTCCACACCGGCAACCGCCGCCGGGGGACGTTGCCCAGGTGGGGGTAGGCGGCCAGGGCGGCGCGGGCGTGACCGGGCATCTCGATCTCCGGCACGATCCGCACGCCGCGTTCGTCGGCGTAGGAGACCAGCCCGGCCAGCTCCGCGCGCGTGTAGGAACCCCCGTGGGGGACACCGTCGCCCATGCTCTCCGCACGCCACCCGCCGATCGAGGTCAACCGCGGGTGGCGCGGCACCGGCATCCGCCAGCCCTGGTCGTCGGTCAGGTGCAGGTGCAGCACGTTCAGCTTGTGCACCGCCATCAGGTCGACGAATCGGCGCACCACGCCGACCGGCTGGAAGTGCCGCGCCACGTCCAGCAGCACGCCCCGCCAGGGCAACCGCGGCGCGTCCCGGACGTCCACCCCGGGCAACGCCCAGTCCACACCGGACACCGGCCGCGAGCCCAATGCCGTCGGCGACACCAGCTGCCGGATCGTCTGCACGCCGTGCGCCAGCCCATGGCGCGTCGCCGCGCGCAGCACCACCGCGTGCTCGTTCACGGTCAGCGCGTAGCCCTCGTCGCCGAGCCCGACCAGCCGGTCGTCCAACGCGAGCACCACCCGGCCGTCCTCGTGCAGCGGCAACGGCAAGCCGGTCGCCGGGCGCAGCAGCGCGCGCAGCAGCCGGGCCGCGCCCTGGGCGCCGGGCGTGGCCCGGATCGCCGTGTCGCGGTCGAGCGCGAACCGGCCGTGCCGCCGGATCAGCCGGGTCGGTCGTGGCACGATCACGAGTACCTCCAACGAACGTCAGCCCTTGACCGCGCCGCCGACGATCCCGGTGGTCACCCGGCCCTGGAGCACGAGGAACACCACCAGCACCGGCAGCATGAACAGCGTCGAGGCGGCCATGGTCGCGCCCCAGTCCGTGCCGAACGTGTTGCTGAACGAGGAGAGCCACACCGGCAGCGTGCGGTCGTCCTGGTCCTTGATGATCAGCACGTTGGCGAAGGCGAACTCGTTCCACGCGGTGATGAACCCGAACAGCGAGGTCGCCAGCAGACCCGGCGCGAGCAGCGGGAACACCACCCGCCGGAACGCCTGCGCCCGCGAGCACCCGTCCACCAGCGCCGCCTCTTCGAGGTCGACCGGGATGGCGGCGAGGAACCCGCGCAGCGTCACGACGGTGAACGGCAGCGTGATCATGAAGTAGACGAGCGTGAGCATCCAGAGCGTGTCGAGCATCCCCGTGTCCCGGGCGATCACGTAGATCGGGATGAGCAGCGCCTCCCACGGCGTCATCTGCGCGACGAACACCATCAGGACGAACCCGCGCCGCCCCTTCCACCGCAGCCGCGCCACCGCGAACGCCGCCAGCAACGCGACCACCAGCGACAGCAGCACCGCGCCGCCCGCGACCAGGATGCTGTTGCGCCAGAACGACCAGAACCCCCGCGTCGACACCGCCGTGACGAAGTGCTCGAACGTCGACGACAGCGGCAGGAACGTCGGCGTCGCGGCCTGGATGTCCCGGGTCGGCTTGAACGCCGTCAGCACCATCCAGTACACGGGGAACACGGACACCACGAACACGACCACCGCCGCGACACCGCGCAGCACCCGGCCCGTCACGAGGCCTCCTCCTGCCGGTACATCTGCCGGAAGTACGCCAGCAGCACCAGCACGAGCAGCAGCACCATGAGCATCGACACCGCCGCGCCGAGGTCGTAGCGCTGCAACGACTGCGCGACCTGGAACGCGTACACGGGCAACGTGGTGGTCGCCCGCCCCGGGCCGCCCTGGGAGATGACCCGGATCTGCACGAACGCCTTGACCACCCAGATCACTTCCAGGCACGTGATCAGCCCGAACATGGCCCGCAGCACCGGGAACGTGATGGCGGCGAACACCCGCCACGCGCCCGCGCCGTCCATCCGCGCCGCCTCGTACAGCTCGGACGGGATCGTCACCATGGCCGCGTACAGCGACAGCGCCGCGAACGGCACGGACTGCCACACGATCAGCGCCACCAGGATGGCGAACGTCGCGGGACCGTCGGCGAACCACGTGTAGTCGCGGTAACCGTCGAACCCCAGCGCGACCAACGCCCAGTTGACCACCCCGAGCCGGGACTGGAACAGCCACTGGAACACCGTGGTCGCCGCGATCACCGGCGTCGCCCACACCAGCACGAGCCCGGACATCACCAGCAGCCGAGTCCACTTCCCGAGCCGCACCAGCAGCAACGCGACCACGGTGGACAGCACCATGATCAGCACGACGTTGATCGCGGTGAACACCAGCGTCCGCCGCACGACGGCCCAGAACTCGGGGTCCGTCAGCACCCGCGCGTAGTTCGCCAGGCCGACGAACCGCGCGTCGCCGCGCACCAGCTGCGGCAGGCCGAACTCCTGCACCGAGATGACCACGTTGCGCACCAGCGGGTACAGCAGCAGGAACCCGGTGGCCAGCACGGTCGGCGCGATCAGCAGGTAGGGCCACCAGGACGTGCGGCGGCGGCCCGGCGGGGGAGGGGACGGGGGCGGGCGGCGCTCGACCGCCCGCGTCAACGTCGTCGTCATCGCTAGGCACCCGAGTTGAGCGCCTGGGTGATCACCTTGTCCGCCTCGGCCGCGGCGGTCGCCGGATCGGCGCCGGTCAGCACCGCGGTCAGGAACTCCTTGATCGGGTTGCGCGCCTCGACCGCCGCCCAGTTCGGCGAGTTCGGCGTGGCGCGCCCGTTGACCGCGCCGACCGCCATCGCCGCCGCGCCGGGGTCGTCGCCGACCGCGTCCGCGAGCGACGCCCGGTTCGGCACGTAGTTCATCGCCTTGGCCAACTCGACCTGCCACTTCTCCCCGGCCAACGCCTTGACCACGGCGTACGCCCCGTCCTGGCGGGTTGAGGCGAGCGGGATGATCAGGTCCGAGCCGCCGGTGAACACCGCGCCCGGCGTGGTCGCGGTCTTGCCGGGGATGGGGAAGAAGCCGAGCTGGTCGGCCAGCGCGGGGTTGGCCTTGGCGACGAGCTTCGCCGCGCCGGGCACCGCGATGAACTGCGCGACCTGGCCGCTCGCGACCACGTCGGTCTGCTGCGGCTTGGCCTCGTCGGAGTCCTTCGGCCCGTCGCCCAGCGCCTGCAACCGCCGGTAGAAGTCCGCGCCCGCCAACGCCTCCGGCGTGTTCAGGGAACCGGACCACGCGCCGCCGTCCTGCTTGGCGAGGTCGCCGCCCTCGTCCCAGACGAAGCCGGACAGCACGTACCAGTTCTGGCCGGGCAGGTAGATGCCCTGCGTGTCGCCCTGGTCCAGCTTCTCGGTGGCGGCCAGCCACTCGTCCCGCGTCGTCGGCGGCGTCACGCCCGCCGCCTCGAACAGGTCCTTGCGGTAGATGACGACCCGGTTGGCCGCGTAGAACGGGATGCCGAACTGCTTGCCGCCCACCGCGCCCGGCTCGGCCAGGCCGGGGATCCAGTCGTCGCCGCCGAGCTCGCCGACCTTGCCCGACAGGTCGGTGACGCCGTCGCTGGACGCGTACTGGGCGACCTGCGTGTTGCCGACCTCGATCACGTCCGGCGGGTCGGTGCTGGCCAGCGCGCTGGTCACCTTCTGCGTGATGCCGTTCCACTCCTGGATCTGGATCTTCAGGTCGAGTTCGGGGTGGTCGCGCTCGAACTCGGTCTCGAAGCGGCTGACGAGGTCGTCGGTGGCCGTGTCCTTCATCAGCCAGACGGTGATCTCCTGCTTCCCGCCGGAGGCGCCCGGATCGGAACCGCAGGCGGACAGGGCGAGCAACGACGCGAGGACGAAGGCGACGGAGCGGTTCGGCACGTCTCACCTCTTATCTGACCAATTGGTAAACTCGCTGGAGCCACCCGAAGATGGCATAGACCAATGTGGCAGTCAACACCCAGTTCACAGCGGTGAGAGCGCTCTCGATCTTGGTGGTTATTGACCTGACCACTGGTCTGACATACTGGTCGACGACCGGCAAGACGAAGCGAGGCTGCATGGCCGAACCGATCCTCAAGCGCGAACGGGTGCGCGACTACCTGCTCGAACTCATCGAGACGCACCCGCCCGGCGCGCCCATCCCGGCCGAACGGGTGCTGTGCGCCCAGCTGTCGGTGTCCCGGCCCACGCTCCGCTCCGCGGTGGACGAACTGGTCAACACGGGCCTGCTCGTCCGCCAGCACGGCCGCGGCACGTTCGTCGCGCCCGCCAAGATCACCCAGGAGTTGGTGTCGGCCGACCGCGCGATGACCGTGCCGCAGGCAGGCGGCGCGTGGACCAGCCGGGTGCTGGAGCACGCCCGCATCCCGGCGGGCGCCCGGGTCGGCCGCAGGCTGCGCGTGTCGCCGGCGGCCGAGATCACCTACATCGCCCGGCTGCGCCTGGTCGACGGCGCGCCGATGGCGATCGAGTACCTGCACGTCCCCGTGGCCGTCGCGCCCGGCCTCACGGTGGCGGACATGGAGTCGGGCAACTTCTACGACCGGCTCGCCGACCACGGCGTCCACGTCAGCGACGCGGTGCAGTCCATCGAGCCGACGGTCACCAACGACGCCGAGTCGGAACTGCTCGGCGTGCCGGTGTTCGCGCCCGCGCTGCTGTTCGAGCGGCTGACCAACGACACCACCGGCCGTCCCGTCGAGTACGTGCACTCGCTGTACCGGGGCGACCGCTACCGGATCGTCTCGAAGCTGTCGCTCGCACCGTCCGCGCCCACTCCCGGTGCGCGGACCGGCCACCACCCCGGCATCCCGCCCGGCGACCTGTCCTCCGGTCAGGTCCGCTCGGCCACCACCGGTGACGTCCAGTAGCCCCTGGTGCTCTCCCGTGCGGCCGGTCGCCCGTGCTGCCAGGATGGGCCCGTCCTTACGACCTCCGAGGAGGACACGGTGACCTCTCGACTCAACCCGTACATCAGCTTCGCGGGGAACGCGCGCGAGGCGATGGAGTTCTACGAATCGGTCTTCGGCGGCACGCTGCGGCTCAACACGTTCGGCGAGTACGGCCAGGCCGACGCGCCGGAGGCGGAGAAGATCATGCACGCCATGCTGGAGACGCCGAGCGGCTACACGCTGATGGGCGCCGACACCCCGCCCGGGATGCCGCACAACCCCGGCGACAACATCACCGTCAGCCTCAGCGGCGACGACGTCGAGGAACTGCGCGGCTACTTCGAGAAGCTGTCCGACGGCGGCACCGTCACCGTGCCGCTGGAGAAGCAGATGTGGGGCGACGAGTTCGGCTCCTGCCAGGACCGGTTCGGCATCGTCTGGATGGTCAACATCAGCGGCGCGTGAGCCCGCCCGCCGCCGCGCCTCGTACCATCGCCACGTGACAGGTGGAGGTGGGCGGTGACCGGGCTCGGCGAGCTGGAGCGGGCCGCGATGGACGTCCTGTGGGACCGCGGCGAGCCGGTCGCGGTGCGGGACGTCGTCCGCGCGCTCGCCGACCGCGACCTCGCCTACACGACCGTGATGACCGTGCTGAACCGGTTGGCGAAGAAGGGTTTCGTCCGTCGCGAGGCGGGTGAGGGCCGTGCCTGGTACTACACGCCGGTGGCCAGCCGCGAGCAGTACGTCGCGCGGCTGATGCTGGACGCGTTGTCGCTGACCGGCGACCGGGAGACCGCCCTGGCGCACTTCGCGCAGTCGATGACCGCGCCCGAGGCGGAAGCGCTGAGCCAGGCGTTGGACGAGCGGTGAACGCCGCGCTGCACCTCGCGGCGACGCTCGTGCTGTGCGTGGCGGCGGCGGGACCGCTCGCCCGTGCCCGCTGGGTGTGGCGGGCGCCGCGTACCGGGATCCTGCTGTGGCAGATGCTCGGCCTGTCCTGGGCGCTGTCCGCGGTCGGGCTGCTGCTCGCCCTCGGTCTCGCGCCCTACGACGCGCCCATCCCGGTGGCGTTGGGACGGTGGGTGGACGACGCGGTGCGCGGCGACGTGACGCCGCTCGCCGTGCTGGTCGTGCTCGGCCTGCTGTCCGCGTTGGACCTGGTGATCGGGCTGCTGTGGACGTGGGGCTCGGTGCTGCGGGTGCGGCGGCGGCACCGCGACGTGCTGGCGCTGGTGGCCCGCCGTGACGACGCCGCGCCCGGCGCGTTCGTGCTCGACCACCCGCACGTGGTCGCCTACTGCGTGCCCGGCGCGCGGTCGGCCGTCGTGCTCAGCTCGGGCGCGCTGACCGCCTTGACCCGCGACCAGGTGGACGCCGTGCTCGGCCACGAGCAGGCGCACGGGCGTGAGCGGCACGACCTGGTGCTGCTGCCGTTCAGCGCGTTGTGCTCGGTGCTGCCGAAGGTCCGCCTGGTGCGGTCGGTGGCGCGGGCCGTGGCGTTGCTGGTGGAGATGCGCGCCGACGAGAGCGCGAGCCTGCGCCACGGCGCCCAGCCCCTCGCCGCGGCACTGCGCAGGTTCGGCTCGGCGCGTCCGCCCGAGGGCGCCCTCGGCGCGGCCGACGTCGCGGTGGCGGCACGGCTGGTCCGCCTGGCCGGGCTGCCGCCGCTGCCCACCGCCCTCCGGTCCTCCGCCCTGGTCGGCGGACTGGTGCTGGTCGCGACCCCGCTGAGCTTCCTGGTGTGGTGACCCTCCCCGAGGACTACTACAACGTGTAGTGCTACGTTGCGTAGTAGTCCTCTCGGAGGGGTTCCTCGATGATCCAAGTCCTGGCGACCGCGTTGACGGTCGTCGCGTTGACGGCCGCGGCCTGGGCGCTGGCGCTGGCCGTGCTCGACCACCCGATCACGTTGCGCACCAAGCCGACGCTCGGGTTGGCGGCGGTCGTCCTGCTGCTGGAGGCGGGGCTGCTGGTGCAGGCCGTGGCCGGTGTGGTGGCGATGCTCGGCTCGGACCGGGAGCTGGACCGGGCGACGTTCGTCGGCTACCTGGTCGGCGTGGCGGTGGTGCTGCCGCTCGGCGCGGTGTGGTCGGTGGCCGAACGGTCCCGGTGGGGCGCGGGCGTGCTGACCGTGACCTGCCTGAGCGTGCCGGTGATGATCCTGAGGCTCGACCAGTTGTGGGCCGGCCATGGGTGACCGCCTCGCCGTGCCCGCCCTGCTCAGCGACTGGCTGTTCACCAGCGCGTTCGGCGTCTACATGCTCGCCGCCCTGCTCTGCTCGGCCGAGTACGCCCTGACCCGGCACGCGGCGAACCCGCCCGCGTTCGCCGTGCGGCTCGGGCGCTCCGGCGTCGCCCTGACCGTCCTGGGTGGACTGCTGCACCTGGGGTCGGTGGTGCTGCGCGGTGTGGCGACCGGCCGCGTGCCGTGGGGCAACATGTACGAGTACCTGTCGGCGGTCGGCCTGATCGCCGTCGTCGCGTGGCTGTACCTGGTGTCGCGGCACGACGTGCGCCGGATGTCGGTGTTCGTGCTGCTGCCGATCGCGTCGCTGCTGTTCCTGGCGGGCAACAGGCTCTACGCCGAGGCCGCGCCGCTCGTGCCGCCGCTGCGCTCGTACTGGATCATCGTCCACGTCGCCGCGGCGATCATGGCCAGTGGCGTGTTCCTGCTGTCCGGTGTGGTCAGCGCGCTGCACCTGGTCAGCTCGGGCGAGTTCACGAGGAAGGGCACGCCGAGTCGTCGGCTGCCGCCCGTCGAGCACCTCGACAAGATCGCCTACCGCACCGGCGCGGTCGGGTTCCTGACCCTCACGTTCGCGATCATCACCGGCGCGGTGTGGGCGGAGCAGGCGTGGGGCCGGTTCTGGGGTTGGGACCCGAAGGAGACGGTCGCCTTCGTGTCGTGGGTCTGCTACGCCGCCTACCTGCACGCGCGGGCCACGGCGGGCTGGCGTGGCCGGCGCTCGGCGTGGCTCAACGTCGTCGGCCTGGTCGTGGTGCTGTTCAACCTGTTCTTCGTCAACCTGGTCGCGGTCGGCCTGCACTCCTACGCGGGGGTCGACTGAGCCGGCCGCCGGAAGGCGGAGCGGTAGGCGTGGGGTTGGTGCCGACGACCCGCTTGAACCGGTCCCGGAACGCGGTGGGCGAACCGAAGCCGACCCGCGCGGCGATCCGGTCCACGGGGTGGTCGGTGGCCTCCAGCAGGTGCTGCGCCCGGCGGATGCGCGTGCGGTGCAGCCACTGCAACGGCGTGGTGCCGGTCTGCTCGCGGAAGCGGCGGTTGAGGGTGCGGGTGCTCATGCCCGCGTGCGCGGCGATCTCCGCCAGGCCGAGGTCGCGCGCGCAGTTGTCGTCCATCCACCGCAGCACGGGTTCGAGCACGGAGCCGCGCGTCGTCGGCGGCTGCTCGTGCACGATGAACTGCGCCTGCCCGCCTTCGCGTTCCAGCGGCATCACCGACAGGCGGGCGGCGTCGGCGGCCACCGCGGAGCCGTGGTCCTGGCGGATCAGGTGCAGGCACAGGTCCAGCCCGGCGGCGGCGCCGGCCGACGTGAGCAGCCGCCCGTTGTCCACGTAGAGCACGTCGGGGTCGACCTCGACGTCGGGGTGGCGTGCGGCCAGCGCGCCGGCCGCCGACCAGTGGGTCGTGGCACGCAGCCCGTCGAGCAGGCCGGTGGCCGCGAGGATGAACGCGCCGGCGCAGATCGACGCGAGCCGCGCGCCACCCGCGGCGGCGGCACGGAGGGCGTCCAGGACCTCGTCCGGGATCGGCGCGGTCGCGTCGGCGCAGCCGGGCAGGATCACGGTGTCCGCGTCGGCCAGGGCGTCCAGGCCCCGCGGCGGCTGGAGGGTGAACGCGCCCGCGTCGACCGTCGGCGTGGCGCCGCAGACCAGCACGCGGTAGGCGGGCTCGCCGTCGGGCAGTCGGGTGCGGGTGAACACCTCGATCGGCGTGGACAGGTCGAACGGGACGACCCGGTCGAGGGCAAGGACGGCCACCGTGCGCATGGTGGAACCGTAGCCGCGCGGCCGGTCACGACGGGCGGCGCGCCTCGGGGGCTCGCGACCTGCTCGGAGGTCGCCGGAAACCTGATCCTGCCGGGTGTGGCCGATCGCCGTCCGCACCCGGCAGGCCGGGGTCAGGCCGCGATCGGCCCGAAGATCCAGTTTCCCCTGGCGTCCTCCTCCGTGCTGCGGAAGAACTGCTCGTTGGCGGCGTGCAGTTCGCCGCGGTCGAGCGAGCCGTTGCCGTCCAGGTCGAGCTTGTCGAACGCGGCGTTGCCCGCGTCCTCGGACAGGCGGAAGGCGCTGGCCGCCATGCGCACGTACTCGGTCCTGGTGATCCGGCCGTCGCCGTCGACGTCCATCAGGTCGTAGAAGGCGTCCGCGACCGGTGCGATGTGGGTCTGGTAGCCGCCGTCGGACGTGGTCACGAACCGGTCCATGCCCGAGGAGTACTCGTCGACGTCGACGCGGTCGTCCCCGTCGGCGTCCATCGGGCGCGTGACCGCCTCCCACAGCGCGTTGTAGCGGTCCCGGACGAGTTCGCTCTCGGGCGAGCCCGGCGCGTACCCGAACGCGGTGACGAGCCGATCGGCGGACGCGGTGTAGTCCATCCTGTCGATGGTCCCGTCGTCGTCCACGTCCAGCAGGGCGAAGAGGTGCGCGAGTTTCCGTTTCAGCAGTTCGTTGAGCATGCGATGCTCCCCTTTCTCCGGCGGCGTATTACGCTGGCGACGTGAACGCTACTGTTTGCGCTGTGGCCACGATAAGGTTGCCGAATGGCTGACCATGTGGTAGACGGAGCCAATGGGTTTGTCGCCTCACATCTGATCGGTGCGCTCGTGGCCCGCGGTGACGCGGTGGTCGCCTTGGCGCGCGCCAGTGGGGAAGTGGTCAGGAGGAAGGTCTCCGACGCGCTGGTCACGCTGCACCTGGACCCTTCCCTGGTGAGGAAGGTGCAGGTCAGGCCGTTCTCGCTGGCCGAAAGGGAGCTGGGGATATCGGCTTCCGACGTGTTCGTCGAACCGTGCACGTATTGGCACAGCGCCGCCCTCATCACGTTCTTCCCGCGTCGCGAGGCCGAGTTGCACGCGGTCAACGTGGTCGGCTCCGCCAATGTCACCGCCGCGTTCGCCAGGCACGCCAAACCCGGTTCCCGTTATGTCCACGTCAGCACGGCCTACCAACACGGGACCACGGACGGTAGAGCGCTCGAGCAATGGCCTGAACACGCTCACCCGTCCGAGTTCCGGAATGACTACGAACACTCCAAGAGATTGGCCGAAGTAGAGCTCTCGCAGACCGGATTAGCTCACAAGGGTGACATACTTGTCGCCCGATTGGGCGTCATGGTCGGCCACTCCGGGACCGGCCGGGCGCTGACCGACCTCGGGATGTACGACTTCCTCAGGGTCATCGCGCTGTTCGCCAGGCGCACCCCCGGCCAACGCGTCCGCTTCGTCTGCCACCCGAGGGCCGCTCTGCACCTGACACCGGTCGACGGCACCGTGGACCGGATGCTCGCGCTGGCGAGCGGCCCGCTCGACCGGCCGGTGCGCCACCTCGTGCCCCCGACCGCGGTGCCGGTGACCGACCTGTTCGCCGCGATCTCCGCGCACCTGCCCGTCGAGCTGGTCGCGGTCACCGCCGCGGAGGTCGAAGCCGAGCCCTTCAGCAGGTTCGAGGCGATCGTCAACATGCGGTGCAAGTTCACCTCCCCGTACCTGCGCTACGAGTACGAATTCGAGTCCCACGCGGACGCCGAGCCGCCACCCGTCACGCCTCGCATCCTCGACCTCCTCATCTCCTGGTACACCCGCGAGGGGCTCCCCGAATGACGGACTTCGTCACCCGCTTCCGCGCCCGCCCGCGCTCAGACCGGAAGGTCACCTACCTCCCCGAAGGACGGCCGGCGGCCGAACTGACCCACCTGGAGCTCGACCGGAGGGCCAGGGCCGTGGCGTCCTGGCTGACCGGGTCCGGGATGGCGGGTAGACCGGTGCTGCTGCTCTACCCCGCCGGACTGGACTTCCTCGTCGCGTTCCTGGGCTGCCTCTACGCGCGTGCCGTGGCGGTGCCGGCGCCCCTGCCGCTGTCCGGCGCCTCGCGAGTGGACCGGGTGGACCGCCTGCTCGAGGACTCGGGCGCGCGACTGGTGCTCACCGACGCGGCGCACGTGGCCGCGTTGGACGGGCTGTCGGCGCGGACCTTCGACGAGACGCCCGCCCCCGACTCGTGGGAGCCGCCGGAGGCGGACACCGGCACCGTCGCCTACCTCCAGTACACCTCGGGGTCGACCAGCCGGCCGCGCGGCGTCGAGGTCACCCGCGGCAGCCTGACGCACAACCTGGAGCTGTTCGGGAAGATCGCCGCCGACGTCCCCGTCCGGCGCATCGGTGGCTGGCTGCCGCACCACCACGACATGGGGCTCGTCGGGCTCCAGCTGCAGGCGCTGCACGCGGAAGCCGACCTTGTCCTGCTGTCGCCGGAGGCGGTGGTGGCCCGGCCGATCCGCTGGCTGCGCGCGATCAGCGACCACCGGGTGGACTGGACCGTGGCCCCCGACTTCGGCTACGCGTGGGCGACCCGGCGGATCGGTGACGAAGAGCTCGAAGGACTCGACCTGTCCTGCCTGACGATGGCGGTCAGCGGAGCCGAGCCGATCCGGATCGCGACGCTGGACGCGTTCGCCGAGCGGTTCGCGCCGGTCGGGTTCCGGCGCAACGCGCTGAACCCGGGGTACGGGCTCGCCGAATCCACCCTCGTGGTCACGTGCACCTCACGTGGCCTCGGACCGACCGTGCGCTCGTTCGCCCCGACGTCGCTGGCAGCCGGGGTGGCCGTGCCCACGTCGGACGCGGACGGCGTGCCGCTGGTCGGGTGCGGCGAGCCGGGCGACATGGAGGTGCGCATCGTCGACCCGGTTGCGGGCGGCGGGGTGGGCGACGGCACGATCGGGGAGATCAGGGTGGCCGGGCCCAGCCTGGCCGCGGGCTACCACCGCGACCCCGCCGCGACGCGCGCCACGTTCGTCACCGACTCGGCCGTCCGGTGGCTGCGGACCGGCGACCTGGGCTTCCTCCTCGACGGGCAGCTGTACGTCACCGGGCGGCTGAAGGAACTGATCATCGTCCGCGGCCGGAACCTGTACCCGCAGGACTTCGAGTTCTCGGCGCGGGAGGCGCACCCGGACGCGGGCCGGGGCGCGGCCTTCGGCGTGCGGGCCGCCGACGGGGAGGAGCACGTGGTGCTGGTGCAGGAGCTGCGCCGTGCCTCGCGGGTGGACCCCGCCGAGTTCGCCGACGCCGTGCTCGACGTCGTGACCAAGCAGTTCGGCGTGTCGGTGAGCCTCGCGGTCGTCCGCCCGAACACGATCCGCCACACCACGAGCGGCAAGGTGCGTCGGGGGCACATGCGCGACCTGTTCCTCGGCGGCGGGCTGTCGGCGCTGCACCGCGAGCTGTCACCCGCCGTCGCCGCCGTCCTCGCCGTCCCGGAGGTCGACCATGCCTGACGAGTCGTTGAGGGCGTGGCTCGTCGACGCCGTGGCGGGATACGTGGGTCTGCCGCCCTCGCGGGTCGGCACCGGGGTGGCGCTGCGCTCACTCGGCTTCGACTCCGTGCACGCCATGGGTCTGTGCGTCGACATCGAAGAGCGCTGGGGCATTCTCGTGGAACCCACGTTGGCCTGGGACTTCCCGACCATCGACACCATCGTGGCGCACCTCGGCCCGCAGATCGACCGGACGTGAGCCGTGGCGGTGGGCGCGACCAGCGCCACCACGACCGGCCGGGTGGTCGCCGTGGGCGGCGGGCTCACCCGGCGTCGGCTCGACGGAGGCGTTCGACGGACTGCGCGCGGACGGCCTCACCGGACACCGGCGTGCTGCCGTGCAGGGCCTCCCAACGGGCGTTGTGCGCCGCCTGCCAGAGGCTCGCCGCCCACGCGACCTCCAGCTCCTCCGCGGTGAACCGGCGTCCCCGGAGGCCCTGGTAGGCGTCGAGGAACGCGGCGGAGCTCTCGATCGGGGCCAGCGTCGGCGGCGAGGCGTGCACGAACGACCCGCACGCCGCGCCCACCAGCGCCGCCTCCGGCTGCCACGCCAGGCTGTCCCAGTCGTGCACGGCCCACACCTCCCCGTCCCGCCAGCGGAGGTTCTGCCCCTCGTAGTCGGCGTGCCCCAGCACGCGCGGCAGGTCGGCGGCCAGGAGGCGCTCGCGCACCCGGGCCGCCGTGTCCACGACGTGCTCGGGCACGGCGGCCTGGTCCCGGTCGTCCAGCAAGGAGATCGCCGGCCACAGCCCCGGATCCGCGTGGTCCCACCGCGCCCAGCGCGGGTTCGGCAGCGGCGGCGGGACGGTCACGTCGGCCAGGCCGGCCATCAGCCGGGCGAACACCTCCGCGTAGCGCACGGCGACGTCCGGCGAGTCGCCCACCAGCGGCTCGCCGCCGGGCAGGTGCTCCTCGGCGTGCACGGCCAGCGTGCCCACGGTGTCCGCGGGCGTGAGCGGCCGGGCGCACGGGAAACCCCGCTCCGCCAGCCGGGCCTGCGCGGCGACGCACGACGCGGCACGGCCCCCGTCCTCGCGCGCCTTCACCACGACCTCGCGCCCACCGGCCAACCGCAGCCCGAACACCGCCGACATCTGCCGCACCTCGAACAGCACGCCGACCGGCTCGTCGCCCAACCGGTCCGCGCACCACCCCGGCAACCAGTCCGGCAGGCCGTCCGACATCACGTGGACCACTGTGCCAGGCGGGGGCTTGCCCGCGTGTCCTGGATCACCTACCGTCGAGTAGAGGTGAAGACGTTTCGCGTATGGCGAACCGGATCGGTCGGGGAGTGCGGATGCGGGTCTCGCGACAGTCGTTGGCGGCAACGGCGCTGGTCGGCGCGCTGGTCGTGGTCGGACTGCCGGTCGCGGACGCCGCGCCGCAGCCGTACCTGGTCGGTCGAGGCATCTCCGATGTCACCGGGCCGGCCGCCGAGAACGGGATGATGGGCTACTCGGCGTTCGACCAGAAGACCACCGGCATCCACCAGCGGCAGCGCTCACGCGCGTACGTCGTGGTCGACCAGGTCACCGGCAAGCGCGTCGCGTACGTCAACGCGGACCTGGCGATGATCTTCCGGGCGGTGCAGGAAGCCGTGCTGGCCAAGCTCCAGGCCCGGTACGGCTCGCTCTACACCCGCGAGAACGTCCTGCTGTCCGCCACCCACACGCACGCCGGACCCGGCGGCTACTCGCACAACCTCGCCTACAACCTCTCTATCCTGGGCATGCAGCCGCAGACGCTGGCCGCGATCACCGACGGCATCACGGAGTCGGTCGTGCGCGCGCACGAAGACCTCAAGCCCGGTGAGCTGTCCCTGGGCCGCGGCGAGCTGACCGACGCCAGCGTGAACCGCTCCCGGGCCGCGTTCGAGCGCAACCCCGACAAGGGCCACTTCCCGCGGGCGATCGACCCCGCCATGACGGTGCTGCGGTTCCGGCAGAACGGCTCGGACGTCGGCGCGATCAGCTGGTTCGCCACCCACAACACGTCGATGACCAACAAGAACACGCTGATCAGCCCCGACAACAAGGGGTACGCGTCCTACCAGTGGGAGCACGACGACCGGGGCGTGCGGTACCTGGAGGACCGGCCCGGGTTCGTCGCCGCGTTCCCCAACACGAACGCCGGCGACATGTCGCCCAACCTCGACCTGCGCCCCGGTTCCGGCCCGACCGGGGACGAGGTGGAGAACACCCGGATCATCGGCGAGCGGCAGAACCGCAAGGCCCAGCAGGTGTTCGCGGGCCCGCAGACACCGGTCACCGGCGCGGTGGACTACCGGATGCGGTTCGTGGACATGGCCGCGGTCACCGTCGACGGCCGGTACACCACCGACGGACGACCCGGCACCACCTGCCCCGGCGTGGTCGGCGCGTCCACCATGGCGGGCAGCGTCGAGGACGGCCCGGCGATCCCCGGTTTCCGCGAGGGCATGACCAGCCCCTGGAAGGCGCTGTTCGAGCCCTTGGACGTCGAGGTGCCGCAGTGGCTGCGGGACTGCCAGTACCCGAAGGCGTCGCTGGTGCCGACCGGCCTGGTGCAGGCCACGCCGAACGTGCTGCCGCTGCAGGTGGTGAAGATCGGGCCGCTGCACCTGGTCGCCGTGCCCGGCGAGGTGACGATCGTGGCGGGCCTGCGGATCCGGCGCGCGGTGGCCGCCGAGGCGGGCGTGCCGCTGGAGGACGTGCTGGTGCAGGGCTACGCCAACGACTACAGCCAGTACGTGACCACGCCGGAGGAGTACGACCTCCAGCAGTACGAGGGCGGCTCGACGCTGTTCGGCCGCAACACCCTGCCCGCCTACCAGCAGGAGTTCGCCAAGCTCGCCGCGTCCCTGCGCGCCGGCACGCCCCTCGCGCCCGGCGCCACGCCCACCAGGCCGCCGTTCACCGAGCTCAACCTCCAGACCGGGGTGGTGTTCGACGACAAGGCCCCGTGGCACTCCTTCGGCCAGGTGCTCACCCAGCCCGCCGCCACCTACGCCCGCGGCCAGACCGCCACGGCGGTGTTCGTCACCGGGCACCCGAAGAACAACCTCCGTCGCAACGGCACGTTCCTGGAGGTGCAACGGCTGGTCGACGGCGCCTGGACGAGGCACGCCGACGACGGCGACTGGTCCACCCGCTACCGCTGGCAGCGCGACGGTGTGGCGAACTCGAACGCCACGGTCACGTGGACGATCCCGGCCGACACGGCCGCCGGCACCTACCGCATCGTCCACCACGGCGACTGGAAGAGCGGCTGGACCGGCGCGATCACCCCGTTCACCGGCGCCACGCGGACGTTCACCGTCGGCTAACCCTCGCGGTCCAAGGGACCCCACGACGTGGCGGCGTGCTCCTCGACCAGGCGCTCGCACTCGGCGAGAACCTCGTCCGTGATCCACCCGATCGGGTGACGGCATTCGACCAAGGGCTCGTTGTCCGGGCCGCGACCGACCTCGGTGCCCTCCAGGATCCACGGTCGGGTGCCCGGCCCGCGGCGTTCCCGCAGGTGGCGGTAGTCGTGCAGGCGGCGGGCGACCCAGAGCCGGAGGGGTCTGTCGCCCCACCACGGTTCGATCGCCAGCGAGTTGGCGGACAGGCCGGGCAGCCGCACGCCGCTCAACCCGTCCCGGCTGCACCGGTCGCTGTCCGCCTCCGGACCGCGCGACCAGCGCACGTACAGCTCACGGGCGGGCGCGCGGTCCTCGACCAGGGCGACCAGGTCGGCGAGATCGGCGAAGGTGCGCATGCGCCCGGGTTACCGCAGGGACGGAGGTTCGAACACGGAACGCCCGGGTACCAGCTAGAGCATGACGGAAGCGACCACGACCGCACGCCACTCGCTGTGGTCCGAGGCGGTACCGCACGGCCGGTTCCCCGTGCTCACCGGCGAGACGGCGGTGGACGTGGCGGTGGTCGGGGGTGGCATCACCGGTATCACCACCGCGTTGCTGCTCAAGCGCGCGGGCCTGCGGGTCGTGGTGGTGGAAGCCGACCGGGTCGGCAGCGGCGTCAGCGGCAACAACACCGCCAAGGTGACCGCCCTCCAATCCACTGTGTACTCGACCATCGAGCACAAGCACAACGCCGAAGCGGCGGCCGACTACGCCTCCGGCAACGCCGCCGCCGTCGAGCGGGTCGCCGCGCTGGTGTCCGAGGTGGGCATCGACTGCGACTTGCGCCGGATGCCCGCTTACACCTTCGCGTTCGACGACCGGGAACTCGACGCGGTCGAGAAGGAGGCCTCGGCCGCCGCGAAGGCGGGCCTGCCGGTGTCCCGTGACCGCGGCGAGCTGATGGGCGTGCCGTTCCCGATCGCGGGCGCGGTGCGGCTGGACGACCAGCTGGCGATCCACCCGGTGAAGTACGTGCGCGGCTTGGCGCAGGCCGTGGACGGCGACGGGTCGCGTGTCTACGAGGCGAGCCGGGTGCTGCGCATCGAGGACGGCACGCCGTGCCGCGTCCACACCGACGAGGGCACCGTCGTCGCCGAACGCGTGGTGATCGCCACGCACTACCCGATCCTGGACCGCGGCCTGTACTTCGCGCGGCTGGAACCCGTGCGCTCCTACTGCGTCGCGATCCGGTTGGCGTCGGGCACGCCGCCGACGGGCCTGGGCATCAGCGCGGGCGGCACCACGTGGTCGCTGGCGAGGTCGGGCGACCTGCTGATCGTCGCGGGGCGCGGCCACGCCGCCGGCTCGTCGCCGGGCGAGCCGTACGAGGAGCTGGCGAAGTTCGCCGCCGAGCACTGGGACATCGCCGAGGTCACCCACCGCTGGTCCGCGCAGGACCCGACGTCCTACGACAACCTGCCGATGATCGGCCCCTACCTCCCGGGCTCGTCCACGTTGTACGGCGCGACCGGGTTCATGAAGTGGGGCCTGAGCAACGGCACCATGGCCGCGGAACTGCTGACCGACCTGATCGTGGGCCGGGAGAACCCGCTGGCGGCGCGGTTCAGCCCGCACCGGCTGACCCTGGGCGCCACGCCGAAGCTGGCCAAGCTGAACGCGAAGGTGGCCGTCGACCTGGTCGGCGACCGGCTGAAGTCCGCCGAGGTCGACTCGGTCGCGGACGTGCCGGTCGGGCAGGCGCGGGTGGTGCGCGACGGCACGGGCAAGGCGGGGGTGTACCGCGACGAGGCGGGCGGCGTGCACGGCGTGTCCCTGCGCTGCACCCACCTGGGCTGCCTGGTGCGGTTCAACCCCGCCGAACGCAGCTGGGACTGCCCGTGCCACGGGTCGCGGTTCGACGTGGACGGCGCCGTGCTGGAAGGCCCGGCGACCAAGCCGCTGCCGCGGCGCGATCCCGCCTGATGACGGTGGGCGTCGAGGAGGAGTTCCTCCTCGTGGACCCGTCGACGCGTCGACCCGTGGCACGTGCGGCGGACGTGCTGGCACGCGTGCGCGACCTGCCGCCGGGCGCGCACGTCCACCTCGAGCTCAGCGCCGTGCAGGTGGAGTTCGCCAGTGGTGTGTGCGGGAACCTGGACCAGCTGCGGGACCAACTGGTGGTCGGTCGGCGCGCGTTGGCCGACGCCGCTCACGCCGAGGGGTTGTGGCTGGTCGCGTCGGGTGCGCCGCCGTTGGTCGACCCGCGACCGGCGTTGAGCGCGGGGGAGAGGTTCGAGCGGGTCGGGTCGATCTTCCGCGGGCAGGTGGACGGCTACCAGTGCTGTGGCTGTCACGTGCACGTCGGCGTGCCGGACCGGGAGACCGCCGTGCACGTGGTCAACCACCTGCGGCGGTGGCTGCCGACGCTGCTGGCGCTCGGCGGCAACTCGCCGTTCGACCGGGACCGCGACACCGGCTACGCGAGTTGGCGGATGATGGACCAGGCGGCGTTCCCCGGCTCGGGCGTGCCGCCGTTCTGCCGCACGGCCGCCGAGCACGACGATCGGGTGGCCCGGCTGGTGGACTGCGGCGCGCTGGTGGACGCGAGCCAGACGTTCTGGCTGGCGAGGCCGTCGCCGCGGTACCCGACCGTCGAGGTCCGAGCCGCCGACACCGCGGCCACGGTGGACGACGCCCTGCTCCAAGCGGGCCTGACCAGGGCGCTCGTCGACACGGCACGCACGGCCGGAGCCGCGCCCGAGCTGGACGACCAGGTGCTGGCCGCGGCCGTGTGGTCGGCGGCCCGTCACGGGCTGTCCGGTCCGGGGGTCGACCCGGTCACCGCACGTCAGGTGCCCGCCGTCGAGCTGGTGGAGGCGTTGCTGGCGCACGTGTCCGAAGCGCTGGGCGACGACCGCGAGCTGATCCACGCGCTGGTGCGCGACGTGCTCGACCGGGGAACGGGCGCGCAGCGGCAGCTGAGGGCGGGATCACCAGAAGCCGCCGCGGAGCTGCTCGCGTGCACCCCGACCGGAACGGGTAGTCCACGGTCATGACCACTGTGGACCCTGCCGTCGACCGAGCGGTGCTGCCCGCGCCGCGCGGCCCCCTGTCCGCCGCCGTCCTGGACGCCCTGCGCGGCGACCCGCCCGCCGCCGGCCTGCCGTCGCACGTGTCGGCCGAACCGTACGGCGAAGACCTGCAACTGGCCCTGCACGTGTGCTACGAGCTGCACTACCAGGGCTTCGCGGGCGTGTCGGACTCCTGGGAGTGGGATCCCGGGCTGTTGGGCTTCCGCGCCGTGCTGGAACAGGTGTTCCTGGACGCGCTGCGCGCCGACGTGCCCGGCGGCGCGGACATCGGCGGTGTGCTGGACGAACTGCTGGTGGAGCCGGTCGACGGCGTCGGCGTGAGCCACTTCCTCAAGGACGAGGGGGAGTGGTGGCACATGCGCGAGTACCTGGTGTTGCGCTCGATCTACCACCTGAAGGAGGCCGACCCGCACGCGTGGGTGATCCCGCGCCTGCGCGGTGCGGCCAAGGCGGCGCTGGTGGCCGTGGAGTTCGACGAGTTCGGCGGCGGACGCGGCGACCGCATGCACTCGCGGCTGTTCGCCGACCTGCTCGCGGGCGCCGGGCTGGACAACGGCTACCTCCGGTACCTCGATCACGCTCCCGCGGTGATGCTGGCGACGGTCAACCTGATGTCGCTGTGCGGGCTGCACCGGGCGTTGCGCGGCGCGCTGGTGGGGCACTTCGCCGCCGCCGAGATCACCACCGCGCCCAGCGCCACGCGCATGGCGAAGGCGTTGGAACGGCTGGACGCGCACCCCGACTGCGTGGAGTTCTTCACCGAGCACATCGAGGCGGACGCGGTGCACGAGCAGGTGATGCGGCGGGACGTGATCGGCGACCTGCTGGCCCGTGAGCCGGAGCTGACCGAATCCGTCGTGTTCGGCGTGCAGGCCACGGAACTGCTCGAACAACGGCTCGGCGACCACCTTCTCGGCGCGTGGGAAGAGGGGCAGACGGCCCTGCGCCTGCCCCTCTGACGCACATCGGTCAACGTCGTCTGCGGTGGCTCGTGTCGCACAGCGGGTAACGCTTGCTGCGGCGGCACGCGCACACCGCGACGACGAACCGGTCCGAGCACACCACCTCGCCGTCCTCCAGCCGCAGTTCGACCGGGCCCTCCACCAGGACCGGCCCGACGGGCACCACCCTCACCACCCGGGCGTCACGCTGCGTCGGCACGGATCACCACCAGTTCCTCGTGCTCCTGCTCGTGGTCGATGAGCCCGCGCCGGGCCAACCACTCCGCGCGCTCACGCATCACCGGCCCGAACGCGACCGTGCGGCGGGCCACCACCGACGCCTTCAGGCCACCGCCGCGCAACTGCCTCAGGGTGACGTCCGGTTCGCACAGCCCGGAGTGCACCACCAGCCCCATACCCCTTTCCTCCAACAACAACGGCATCACCGCGCACAGCCGGTCGAGCACGGAACGGCCGTCCGGCCCGGCGTCCCAGGCCCGCGCGGGCCCTCGGTCCGGCACGCCGTTGCTGGGCACGTAAGGCGGATTGGCCGTGATGACGTCGAACTTGCCCTGCCCGACCAGGTCGCCGAAGTCGCCGCGCAGCACGCGCACCGGCATGCCGCGCAACCGGGCGTTGACCCAGGCGGCGAGGAGGGCGCGTCTGCTCACGTCCACCACGGTGACCTCACGCGCACCCGCCATTCCCGAGGCGACCGCCAGCGCGCCGGTGCCGGTGCACACGTCGAGCACCCGGCCGCCACTGGGTATGCCGGCCTCCTCCAACGCCTCGGCCATCAACCACGTGTCTTCCTGGGGCCGGTACACGCCCGGCGGCCTCAACAACCACATAGGACTGTTGTTCCCGTCCTTCCCGCTGACAAACGGAAGGAATGGATCGCTCCGGATCGGGGAATCCCAGTGGCCCGGCGACGCAGGGAGGTCGGATGGGCGCGGTGGAGGTGCCTCGGGCGGTGGCCGGCGAACAGGTGCTGGTGGCGTTGCTCGGCATCCCGCGCCTGTTGGCCCATCCGGCGTGGCGCGCCGTCGACCGGGACGAGGGACGCGGGCTCGGCGTGGTGCTGGTGCCGGGCTTCGGCTTCGGCGACTGGAGCCTGCGACTGGCCAGGACGTGGCTGCGCAAGCGGGGTTACGCGCCGATCGGAGCGCGGATCGGGATGAACGTCGGCTGCACGTCGGAGTTGGTCGACCGGTTGGAACGCAGGCTGGAGAAGCACGTCGAGGCGACCGGTGGGCGGGTGGTGCTGCTCGGGCAGAGCCGCGGCGGTGGCCTGGCCAGGCTGGTGTCGGTGCGCAGGCCCGAGCTCGTGCGCGGTCTGGTCATGCTCGCCAGCCCGGTGCTGGACCAGCTCGGCGCGCACCCCAGCGTGATGCGGGTGGCGCGGACCATGGCACGGCTGTCGAATGCGGGCGTTCCGGGCCTGCTGAACGAGGAGTGCTTCGCGGGCGCGTGCTACGACACCAATTCCACCGCGATGGCGCAGCCCTTGAAGGTGCCCGCCATCGCGGTGTTCTCCCGCAACGACCTCATCGCGCCGTGGGAGCTGTGCGCCGACCCGTGCGCGGACTGCATCGAGGTGACCAGCACGCACACCGGCATGGGCCTCGACCCCGAGGTGTACCGGCTCCTCGCGCCGCGACTGGCCGAATGGGCGCGGAGCCGGGAGCCGGTGTCGACGGCGAGCTGACACGCGGCCCGAAGCCTCCCCGCGGTCGGGACGCCGGCGACCGTGAGAAGATCGAACTGCGGGTGCCGGAGACGGCGGCGTGTTCTCGGGGACTGGTGGTCCCGGTGTCCGCGAACCGGGGTCCGGAGGTGAGCACGTCATCGAACCGTCGTCGCGCTTGGAGGCGTTCGGGAACCAGCTCGTGCAGGCGCACATCGCGCTGCGCGAACGCCTGGAGGCGTTGAGCGAGGGCTTGGCGGCCGGCGCGCGCGTCACCGACCTGTGGTCGCACTGCCTGTCGTTCTGCGCCGCCCTGGAGCGGCACCACACCGCCGAGGACGACGGCGTGTTCCCCGTGCTGGCCCGCGAGCACCCCGAGTTGCGGCCGGTGCTCGACGAGCTGGGCCGCGACCACCGGATCGTGTCGGACGCCTTGGCCGCGCTGGGTGAGTTGGGCGACGTCGAGCCTGATGTGCTGCAGCGCGAGCTGGCCGGCGTGGCCGCCTTGATGGAAACGCACTTCACGTACGAAGAGCGCAAGATCGCGGACGTGCTGTCGGTGTTGACCGGGCGGCTCGGTGAGACCGACGCAAAGCTGATCACGCGTGCCACCACCGGGTACGACGCCTAAGTGCCCTTAATAGCTTCAGTGTTGACTAAAAAAGAACCAGATCTCCTGACGAATGTTCCGTGATCATTCACTCGGACGTGTGATCTTTCGTGCGATCCTGCCTGCGTGCGGCCACCCTGCGCCGCGCTTGGGAGGAGACACCCCATCGTGCGACTACGACCCCTGCTGAATCCCGTTTCCGTTGTCGTTTCCGTTGTCGCCGTCGCAGCGGCCCTGCTGATCCCCACCGCTGCCGCCGGCGCCACGCCGATCACCGTCGCCGAGGCCACCGGCCGGCAGGGCGGCGCGTCCGCGACCGTGCGCGGCTACGTCGTCGGGCAGCCCACCGCCACCAACACCGTTGTGCGGTCCGGCTTCCCGTCCGACTACGCGTTGGCGCTGGCCGACTCGCCGACCCAGACCAGCACGAGCCAGATGCTGTACGTGCAGATCACGTCGGCGTTCCGGGCCCAGTGGGGCCTGCGGACCAACCCCGGCCTGCTCGGCGCGCGGATCGACGTCACCGGTCCGTTGAACGCGTACTTCTCGCACGCGGGCCTCACCTCGCCGACCGCGTTCGCCAACGCCGGCACCACGCCGACGTCCACCACGACCCGGCCCACCTCCACGTCCACGACGACTCCCGGCGGCGGCTACGACGACACTTACTACCGCAACGCGCTCGGCAAGACCGGCGCGTCGTTGAAGACGGCCCTGAACGGGATCGTCCGGACCAACACCAAGCTGTCGTACGACCAGGTGTGGGAGGCGTTGAAGGTCACCGACCAGGACCCGAACAACAGCGCCAACGTGATCCTGCTCTACACCGGGCGTTCGCAGAGCAAGACCACCAACGGCGGTGACCCCGACGACTGGAACCGCGAGCACGTCTGGGCCAAGTCCCACGGCGACTTCGGCACTGCGACCGGTCCGGGCACCGACATCCACCACCTGCGGCCGACGGACGTGTCGGTGAACGCCGAGCGGGGCAACAAGGACTTCGACCTGGGCGGTTCGTCGGTCGGCGAGGCTCCCGGCAACTACACCGACGCCGACTCGTGGGAGCCGCGCAACGCGGTGAAGGGCGACGTCGCGCGGATGCTGTTCTACATGGCGGTGCGGTACGAGGGCGGTGACGGCTACCCGAACCTGGAGATGAACGACAACGTCAACAACGGCACCGCGCCGTACCACGGCAGGTTGTCGGTGTTGCTGCGGTGGAACGCGCAAGACCCGCCGGACGCGTTCGAGAAGCGTCGCAACCAGGTGATCTACGACAGCTACCAGCGCAACCGCAACCCGTTCGTCGACCACCCGGAGTGGGCGGCGTCGATCTGGGGCTAGGTCCGCGCTCGACACGCCCGGTCCGGACTCCCCGGTCGAGGGTCGGGACCGGGCGTTCGCGCGTCGGCGGACAGCAGATCACCCGATCCGGTGTTGACCGCTCACGCCTCCTCTGTTCGAATGAACGCATCGCTTGTTCAATCAGAGGGGGAGTCATGCGTGCCGGGATCACGATCCTGCCGGAGTACCGCTGGGCCGAGGCGAAGCCGCGGTGGTTGGCGGCGGAGGCGTACGGGTTCGCTCACGCGTGGACGTTCGACCACTTGGGCTGGGGTCCGCTGGTCGGCCACACGTGGTTCGGCTCGGTGCCCACGTTGAGCGCGGCGGCGTTGGCGACGTCGCGGATCGAGCTGGGGCTCATGGTCGCGTCGCCGAACTTCCGGCACCCGGTGCCGTTCGCGCGGGACGTGCTGGCGTTGGACGACCTGTCGGACGGCAGGATCTCGGTGGGCATCGGCGCGGGCGGGGCGGGTGGCTACGACGTCGAGGTGTTCGGCGGTGCGACCAAGGCCGCGAGCCCGGCGCGTCGGTACGAGGAGTTCGTCGAGCTGTTGGACGCCTTGCTGACCAAGGATCGGGTCGACTACTCCGGTGAGTACTACACGGCCGTGGACGCCCGGAACGCGCCCGGCTGCGTGCAACGGCCACGCACACCGTTCATCCTGGCCGCGGACGGGCCGAGAGGGCAGGCCTTGGCCGCGAAGCACGGCCAGGGGTGGGTGACCTTGGGTTCGGCGCGGGATTCGCTGGACTCGTGGTGGAAGTCGTTGGCCGAGCTGTCAGCGCGGTTCGACGAGGCGCTGGCAGCCGAGGCCCGCGACCGGGCGTCGGTCCGCCGGTTCCTGCAGACCGACGCCGCGCCGGTGTTCTCGCTGTCGAGCGTCGAGTGCTACCGGGACTTCCTGGGCCGGGCGGACGAGCTGGGCTTCACCGACGTGCTGGCGCCGTGGCCGAGAGCGGACGGCCCGTTCGCCGGTGACGAGGCGATCCTGGAGACCGTGGCCGCCGACGTGCTGCCGACGTTGTCCTGACGGGCCGGACGCCGGATCAGGCGACGACGTAGCCGGACTGGCGGGCAGGCACCGGAACGCGTGGGCAACCTGGTGGCGCGAACCGCGACCAGCGGGCCGGGGACGTGCATCCTCGCGGCACCGCCACGAACCCCGCATCGGTCGACTTGTGCTGTCTGCTCAGGCGCAGGCTGCCCGCCAAGCGTTGCTGATCTCTCGCATGACACGCCTGAGCACGTGGCGCAAGAGTCTTGTCCGAAACCTTCGGGCGCCTGGGTGAGGCCCAAGGCTCGGCGGCGGTGATGTGCCTCTCAGGGGCGGTGGCGAGTTCGCCCGGTGCCGGGTGTCCAGGAGGGCGGCGATGCGGGTGCGGACCGGCCGCCCGCCGTGGACGTCCGCTGTGGTCGCGCGGGCAGTCCGTGTATGCCGGCGGTCCGTTGTAGACGGTGAGGAAGGAGGTTTCGCTGCTCGCCGGGATGCGGCGGGCGACTTCGGCGGCACGGTCGGGCGTCGACGATCGGGCGGTGGCCGTCCTGTCCGTAGGCGGTGTGGGTGAACCACGTCGCGAGGGCGCGCAGGCGGCGGGAGTCCGCCGGGGTGAGGCGGGCGAAGTCCGGCTTACCGGTCGGCAGGCTGAGGTGCACCCTGACAGGCCCCAGCGCGGCGACGCTCGACTCGGCCACCGACACCCGGCTGCTCACCCGGCCGTTGCCTGCCCAGGCAGCGTTCGACATCGTCGCTCCGGTGACGAAAGCCCGGTGCGGACGTGGCCGAGCCCGAACATCGACGCCAACCACCGCGCGGTCTCCCGTTCCGCTTCGGACGCGGAACACCCGTCGGAAGCGGCCGGATTCTGGTCGAACGACGCCGTCAACAAGTCACCGGCGATACCCGCCGGCCTGTTCGCCATTCCCGCCGCATGGGTAGGAGTTCTGCCGCTCGTCTCCCGCCTGTGTCGAAGCCCGCCGTCCCCTGGATGGTGTTCCGGTTACTCTTCGCAGGTCCATTGTGGACCGCACGGCGACGCCACTCCGGTGCCCTTCATCCGTTCGGCCCGGACGCCGTCGCTCGTGGCCGGGTGATCCCCGACCCGGTCATCCCGCGGCCCGCAGGGCGGGCGCGATCGAGCGCAACTCCTCGTACAGCTCGACCGGCACCGGGACGCCGTGCACCCGCCGCCACCGCGCGCGTTCCCTCTCGTGCCGGCTCGGGTAGCTCACCGGCTTGCGCGGGTCGACCGGCTTGGCGCCCGCCACCGCGCCGAACAACGCCGCCGCGTCCTCCCAGAACCCCGGCCGCAGCGCCGACGGCGCGACCACCAGCGCCATCACCCCCGATGTCGTCATCCCGCGACACCGACGACAGCGGCCCCGTCGCCGCACCCGGCACCAGCGCCGCCAGCACCTCCACCAGCAGGCCCAGCCCGAAGCGCCTGTACGCGCCCGTCTCCGGGGTCCCACCCGGCCAGCGCAGCCGCCCGTCACCCCGGTCGAACGCCGCCGGGTCGGTCACCGGCGTGCCGCCGGCCGCACCCGGCCCGTGGGCACGGTCGTGCTCATGTCCAGCACGAACGGCAGCCGATCGGCCGCCGGGCAGGCCGACGCCAACGGGTTCGTGCCCAGCAACGGCTCCCGGCCGTCCGGCGCGGGCGCGATGCGCTGCCCGCCGCAGTTCGACGCGATCAGCCCGACCATGCCGTGCGCCACCGCACGCGCGGCGTGGTACCCGGCGCAGCCGATGTGCGTCGCACCGCGCAACGCCACCATCCCGATCCCGTGCCGCGACGCCCGCGCCGAGGCCGGCTCCGCCGCCTGGGACGCCGACCACGACCCGAACGCCCGACGCGCGTCGGCCAGCACGGACGCGCCGAGATCGGCCACGACCGCCGCCCGGTCCGGCGGCACGCCACGCGCCCGGAAGACACCGGTGACGGTGTCGAGCAGGGTCGGGTAGGGCACCAGGACGGTCATGTTCCCGCTTCCCGTTCCTTGATCGGAGTTGATCGGGTTCGCGTGGTCCTCGTACCTCACCCGCCGCCCGCGGCCGATGCGGATCCGGTCAGGTCCTCGGCCGTGCCGACACCGTCGACCGGGGCGTGCTCGCGCCGGACCCCGGACCGGATGAGGGACGTCCTCGAACCGGCACTAGACCGCTCCTCCGTTCCGCGCGAACCTCACGACGATGTCCCGCACCACGTCGGCGAACCGGTCGAGATCGGCGACGTCGGCGTGCTCGCCGCGCGCGTGGGCCTGGTTGCCCTCCAGCGAGCCGGGGCCGAGGACGGCGGTGTGCGCGCCCGGCACGTCGGCCAGCCAGATCGCGTCGCAGGTGAACGCGGGCTCGTGCGCGGGCCAGCGCGGCACGATGCCGTCCAGCAGCGGCACGTTCTGCGGCGGCAGCGCGGGCAGCCCGCGCTTGCGCCACACCAGCCGGGTGATCAGGGCCGCGTCGACGGCGGTGCGGTGGAACGGCGGCACGCCCCGGAAGCGGGCGGTGAACTCGGCCAGGCCTTCCCGCAACGCGGCGTCCAGCGCCACGGCCAGCACCCGCGCGGACGCCGTGCTGCCGTACGAGAGGTTCAGCAGCAGTTCGCCGCCGCCGTAAACGCGGTCGTGCATCCGTCCCGTGTGCAGCCCGGCCACGCACACCCGGCCGTCCGGCACCCGTCCGGCCAACGCGCCCGCCAGGTGCTGGGCGAGGAACCCGAGCAGCACGGACGCGTTGTGGCCGGCCTGCGGCTGGTCGCCGATCGCGTCCTCGCCGCGCACCTGCACGCACGCCGTCATCGCGGCCGTCGACCGGGGCAGGTAGCGCATCCCGGTCGGCTCGCAGAACACGTTCAAGCTGCCGCGGTACCCGGCCTCGACCAGCGGACGGGTGCCGAACACGCCCATCGCGCCGCCCTCCTCGCCGGACACCGCCTGGATCAGCACGCTCACGTCCCGCCCCACCGCCGGATCGGTCATCGCGGCGCGGACACCGGCCAGCAGCGCCACCGCGGGCCCCTTCGCGTCGATCGCGCCGCGCCCGTGGAACCGGGCGCCGTCGAACCCCGCCGGTTCGAACGGCGCGACCGTGTCCAGGTGCACGTTGAACATCACCACCGGCTCGGCCTGGCCGACCCGCAGCACCAGGTTCGGCTGCCGGGCCAGGAAGTCGGGGTCCTCGGCGATCGCCTCCCGCACCACGGAGGGCACGTCGTGCCGCAGCACGTCGGCCTCCCGCGCGGGCCCCAGGTGCACGGTGCGCATCCCGAAGCACTCGGCCGCCTCGGAGTACGCGTGCACCGCGTCCCACAAGCACACCTGGTCGGTGGTCTCCAGCGGACCCGCGGTCGGCATCGCCAGCAGCCGCAGCAACAGGTCGCGGTCCTCGCCGATCACCGCACGGCCCCCCTCGCCGCCCAGGGTCCGATCACCGCACCAGCCCGGCCATCGCCCGACCGGCCGCCACGAACGCGGGCGCCGCGTCCGCTGCGAGCGCGCCCGACTCGTGCGGGCGCAGCGACACGTGCGGCTCCAACGACCACGCGCCCCGATAACCGCCGGCGCGCAACAACTCCACGCAGTCGGCCACCCGCGCGTCACCCGAACCGGGTAGCACGAACCGGTCACCCGACGCGTCCTTCACGTGCACGTGCTCGACGTGCGCGGCCACCTCGCGCAACATCGCGTACCCGTCGTAACCGTGCGCGACGCCGTTGCCGGTGTCGAACAGCAGCCGCAACGCGGGGTTGTCCACCGCGTCGAGCAGGTCCAGCGCGCGCTCCGCGCTCGTGCCGGCCCACCCGGAGCAGTTCTCGTGCAGCAGCACGACCCCCGCCGCCTCGGCGAGCTCGGCCAGCATCGACACCCGAGTGATCACCCGGTCGCGCCACCGCCGCTCGGACAGGCCCGCGTTCGGGTAGGACATGATCCGCACGTACCGGGTGCCCAGCGCGGCGCACCGGCGCAGCAGCACGTCCAGCTCGGCCAGGTCGTCCTCGAACGGCGTGCTGATCGGCCGGGCCCACCCGCCGATCCGCGAGGCCAGGCACACCACCCGCACCTCCCGCGCCGCCAGCTCCTTCGCCACCACCGCGAACTCGTCGTCGTCCAGGTCCGCCGCCGCCCGACCGTCCACGGTGCGCAGCTCGAGGTGCGACCAGCCCAGCTCGGCGAGCACCGCCAACTGGCCCGCCAGGTCCGGCGCGGCCTCGTCCGCGATGCCCGCCAGCACCGGCTCAGCGGACATGCGCGGCCACCGGGCCCGGTGAGGCCTCGCCACGCGCCGCGGGTATCACCGGCTCGGCGCAGATGTTCTTGGCCACCGACAGCAGCTGCACGACGTCCGTGGCGAACGAGAACCCCCGCGCGTGCTGGTCGCCCGCCGCGTGGAACAGCCGGTAGGCGCGCAGCACCCACTCGGTGAGCGAGTCGTCGCGCAGCACCTCGTGCTCGCGCCGCCCGTTGAGCGTGACGGTGAGCTGCGCGTGGTCGTCGTCGTCGCTCACCGCGTAGTGGCCGACCGCGCTGCCCTTCTCGAACTCCACCGTGATCCGGCGCTCGCGCACCGGCGAGGTGAGGTCCGAGCCGATCTCCGTGCGCACGCCGCTGTTGTGCCGCAGCCCTATCCGGGCGCCGCCCATCCGCGGCACGACCACGTCGCCCACGGTCAGGTCGTAGCCGGCCGCGTGCGTGACCCGCGCGCTGCCCGCCAGCCGCAGCGCCAGCGCCACGCCGTGCGGCAGCTCCACGTCGAACGCGGTCAGGTGGCTCGGCCTGGTCAGCGACCGGCGGAAGCGCGGCTTGTTCTGCACGATCGAGATCGACTTCGGCTCGCCGAGCGTGCCGCCGCGCATCAGCTCCATCAGCCGCGCGGTGAGCGAGCTGGTCAGCCACGGCTCGACCACCGCGATCCGCAGGCCGTGCTTGCGGCGCAGCCGGATCACCCTGGCCAGGTCGTCGGTGTCGGCGGCCAGCGGCTTCTCCGCGATCACGTTGCGGAAACCGCGTTCGGCGAGCTCGGTCATCACCTCGGCGCGCACGGCCGGCGGTGTGCACAGGTGCGCCACCGTGTCGCCGGGGTCGAGCAGGGTGGCGGCCTCGGCGAGGCTGCCGACCATCGCCAGGCCCGGTCGTTCCGCGGGCAGCCGCCGCGGGTCGCACGCCACGATGGGTCGGTCGTCGAACAGCTGTCGGACCGAGGTCCGCGCCCTGGCCAGCACCGGCAGGTGCAGTTCCGCACCGGCTCGGCCCAGTCCCACGACGAGTGTGCGCACTAGTGGGCCCCGTCTTGTCTCGTCCGGTCTCGAAGGCATCAGGAATGAGTGATGTCAGCTCTCAATTGGTGGCCCCGACGTTGTCCCAATCGCGAAGGTATGTCAACTCCACAAGGGTGATGTGACCAGGAAGAGTGAACCGGCCGGTGGTCGGTCGCCGGCCCGGTGACCTGCCATACGCTCACCTCCGGAAGCGGTGACCGCGGAGGTGAGTGCGCTGACCGTGCCATTCTTCACGCAATCGGCGACATTTTCCGGATTGTGGCCGATAATGCGACGGCACATTGTGGAAGTCATCGGCAACGGCAAGTGCTCGCACGGGCGGAAAGTGCTGGAATCGGACCGGGCGCCGGTCTCGTGCACCGGGGCCGCGCACGTCGTCGGCGTGAACGGCGGCACCGACGCGCTGGTGTTGTTGGTGCGGGCGTGCGGGCTGCGCCCCGGCGACGAGGTGGCCCGCCGGCCGGACCTCACCGTTGGTCGAGGACGGCGCCGAGGCGATCGGCACGCGTCACGACGGGGCGCACGCGGGGCTGCTCGGCGCCGGGGGAGTGCTGTCGTCCTTCCCGACCAAGACCCTCGGCGCGCTGCGCCACCGCGGCCGGTTCGGCCGCACGATCGACAACCCGTGGTGGTTCACGCCCGCGCTGCCGCCGACGGTCCTGCTGCGGGCCGGGCAGCTGCGCGTCGGGTTCGGCGACGGCGACGGCCTCCGCGCCCGGCGCATCGGCATCCACGTGCACCGGGTCACCGTGGTGACGCCCGTCGTGGTGAACCTGGTGGCGCGGGGATCGCGGCGGCGCACGAGCCGGCGCGGCGCGGGTTGGCGCACCTGTCGGGCCTCGTCACCGCGGCGGGGCTGTCCGTGCGGGCACGGCTGGACTTCGCGCGGGCGTCGCGCGGCCGATTCGACACCGAACGGCCCGAGGCGTCCCGGGTGGGCGGGGCCGCCGTCGCCGTCGGATCGGTCGTCCACCGGTTCCGCCACGGCCTGCCCGGAGCCACACCGCACGCCCTGGCGCCGCGCGGCGAGTTCGCGTCCCGCCTCGGCGGGGTCATGGACCGCGCGGGCGACTGGATGACCCTGACCTCGTGCGGCGAGGCGGCGGTGCGAGCCGGCCGCCGTGCCGCCGCACGGGTCCACGCCGCGTCCCCGCGGACCGGCACGAGGAGGCAACCCGCATGAAGCCGCACGACATGGGCACGCTGTTCGACGAGGTCGCGGCGCGCGGCACGCACACCACCGTGCACCTGGACCGGCCGTTCGACATCCTCCCGACCGGGTACGGGCCGGGGGTCGACTACACCGTGCCCCAGTTGGCCGGGCTGGTCCGCGAGGCCGCCGCCTGGCTGTACGAGGCGGGCGCGCGGCGCGGCGACCGGGTGGCGGTGGTGAAGCGCAACCACTACGACTACGACCTGCTCGCGTGCGCGGCGGTGCGGATCGGCGCGGTGCCCGCGCTGCTGTCCGACCACCTCCCCGACGACGTGCTGGAGATCCTGCTCAAACGGCTCGACCCGGCCGTGCTGGTGACCGACCGCGTGCCGCCCGTCGGACTGGCGCGGCGGGTGCTGTCGCTGGGCCCGCCCGTGCCGGGCGCGTTGACGTTGGACGACGTGCGCGGCGCGCGGGTGCCCGCACCCCGGCGCAGGCGCGACGACGACCCGCTGGTCGTCAACCACACCTCGGGCACGACCGGTGTGCCCAAGCTGGTCGTGCACACCACCCGCACGATCGTGCGCCGGCTGGCCCGGTTCGAGGCGGTGCGCTGGCCCGTGATCGGCGTGCGCCGCGACGACGTGGTCGCCAACGCCGGTTGCTACGCGCACGGCCGCACGTTCTGCTGGACGGCCAGCGTGTTCTGCCTCGCGCCGCGCAAGATCGTGGTGCTCAGCGACCCCGAGTCGGCCGCACCGGTGCTGGCCCGGCACCGGCCGACGACCGTGGAGGCGCTGCCATCGGCCTACGTGCGGTGGCAGCCGCTGGCGGCGCGGCCGGACAACCCGTTCCGCGACGTGCGGCTGTTCGTCAGCGCCCACGACGCCATGCACCCGCCGGCGATCCGGGCGATGCTGCACGCCTCCCGGCGCAGGCGTCCACTGTGGATGCAGGGCTGGGGCCAGACCGAGACGGGCCCGCTGACGTTCCGCTTCTTCACCCGCCGCGCGCTCGACCGGTCGCCCGACGCCCGCGACCTGGGACGGCCGGTGCCCGGCCGGACCCGGCTGCGCGTGGTGGACCCGGTGACGCTCACGCCCGTGCCGCGCGGGCACAGCGGCCTGGTGCTGGCCCGCACGGCGGCCCGGTGCGCCGGGTACGTCGGCGAGCAGGACCGGTGGCACGCCAAGAACACCGGGGCGTGGTGGAACACCGGCGACCTCGGGGTGCTGACCCGCGGTGGCGCGGTGCGGCTGCTGGACCGCGAGGTGGACGCCGTGCCGGGCCTGAGCTGCCTGCGGGTGGAGGACCTGGTCGAGGACCGGCTGCCCGAGGTGGTCGAGTGCGTGGTGCTCGGCACGCCGGGCAGGCCGCCGATCCCGGTGCTGGTGACGTCCGGGCCGCTGGACCCGATGGCGTGGCGGCACGCGGTGGCCGACCTGCCGGCGATGGCCGACCCGCACGTGCTGGCCTGGGACGACGTGCCGCGCACCGGCACCGGCAAGGTGCGCAGGCTCGACCTGCTCACCCGGCTGGCCGGCACCGCCGCGACCCACGGCAGCGGGCGGTGGACGTGACCACCTCCGGGTTCGACCACGCGCGGCGCCGCGTGTCCGCCGCCCACGTCGCGCACAGGTCGCGGGACGAGCCGGTGGAGGCGGGCGCCGAGCGGTTCCCGGCCACGTCGCCCGTCGTCTGCTCCGTGCACCGGCGGTCGGCATGACGTCGACGTTGACGGCGACGCCGTGGTCCGGGCCGGTGGACCTGCCGCTGGGCGGCGAGCTGGACGTGCAGGCGGCGTGCGGGATCATGCACGTGCACGGCAGGCGGTTCGGGCGGCCGACGGCGCTCGGCCTGGACTACGCCTCGATCGTGGCCGCCGAACTCGACGCGATCGGGGTGTCGGCGCTGGACGTGGCGCGGTTGCGCGGTGTCCCGCTGGAGGCGGTGTCCACGTCGGTCGCGCAGGCGGCGCTGCTGGCGGTGTCGCAGTACCTGGCCGCGGCCACCGCCGACGAGCCGGACCCGGTGCCGACGGGGGTCGGCGGGCCGCCGTTCCTGTCCGCGGACGGGGTGGCGTTCGAGGTCGAGGCGTTGGACGCCGCCGTGTGGCGGCGGTTCTGGGCGGCGTTGGACGCGGACCCCGGCTCGGTGGCGTCGGCGTGGCGGCCCTTCCACCAGCGGTCCTCCACGGCGACGTGCCCGTTGCCGCCGGCGCTGACCGGGCTGACCGCGCGGCTGCCGATCGTCCGGCTGGAACGGGTCGCCGCGGCGACCGGGATGACGTTGGTGCGGGTGGCGCACCGGGCCGTCGACGACGTGCCGCCGTACGTCGTGCGGCCGTTGGGTCCGGGCGCGGGGCCGGTCGGGTCGCCGCACCCGGGCTCGCTGCCGTTGACGGGGATGGTCGTGCTGGAGTCGTGCCGCCGGGTGCAGGGGCCGATGGCCGGGCACCTGCTGTGGCAGTTGGGCGCGTCCGTGGTGCGGGTCGAGCCGCCGGGCGGCGACCCGCTGCGGGGCGTGCCGCCGATGGCCGGTGACGTGTCCGCCCGGTTCCACGCCTTGAACCGCGGCAAACGGGTCGTCACCGTGGACCTCGCCACCGTGGCCGGGCGGCGTGAGCTGCTGGAGCTGGCGTCGGGCGCGGACGTGTTCCTGCACGACTGGGGGCCGGGGAAGGCCGCCGCGTGGTCGTTGCGGGCCCGGGACGTCGCCAGGGTGCGGCCCGGGATCGTGTACGCGCACGCGTCCGGCTGGGGTGACGCCCTGGGCCCGCGACCGCCGTTGGGCACGGACTTCGTGGTGCAGGCGCACGCCGGCGTGCCGCCGTCGTTGATGGCGATCGTGGACGTGTTCGGCGGCGTGGTGTGCGCCCGCGGTGTCGTGGACGCCCTCGCGGGGCGGATCCGGTCGGGGACGGGGCAGTCGGTGGCGTCGTCGTTGCTCTCGGCGGCTTCGCGGCTCAACGCGCGGGCGACGCGGAGGTGCACGGCGCCGTTGAGCGTGCCGGTGTGCACGGATCTGGCGGAGTTGGCGCGGGACCGGCGGTTCTCGCAGGCCCTGGTGTCGGACCGGTGCGTGGTGCCGAGGTCGGCTTGGGAGTTCGGGTGACGTGGACGTCGTCTACCGGGGTGGTGTTGCGGCACCTGGTGCCCGCCGCGCTGCGCCGGTCCCGGGTCGCGGTGAAGTGGCCGGCGAGGTCACTCCGTGGTTATGGCGGGTACCAACCAAGAGCGCGGACGTGCCGGAGCAGCCGTCACTGGTAGCCCCGACCTCGTAGGAAGCCATTCCCACGAGGGAGGCATGGCGGGCGTGAGCAGGGAACGGACTGGCTGAATGAGCTTCAGCAGCTTTGTCCGCTTTGGACGTGGAACTCCAGCCTGCCCGAATAATCCTCATCGGCGCAGCGTTTGCCCTGGTCACAGGCTTGGTCGCGTTCGCGCTGAAACTGGCCCTGGGTTTGGCCGACCTAGTACTTGAAATTGTCGGCGAGGCTCTGCGGAAAGAGCTGCCAAGTGCGGACACCGCCTCTGCTCCGGACGTCCGCAATCACCTCGACAACGCCACGGGCAACATCATCCAAGCCGGCCACATCCACGGCGACGTGCACCTCCACGGTCCACCCTGCCCAGGCTGCTGCCGACGACGCCCACAACACGGCGAGCACGACGGCGCCCCTCCCGCCCTGCGGCCACCTAGCCATCCACCGGGACCCCGAAACCCAACTCGCGCCTCATCGACACCCCCGCGCTACGAGCAGTTCACCTACAGCTCAGGGACAACGCCGGTCAGCGGCCGCAGCTGCACCCCGCTGCCGCCGCGTGGTGTCGAACTCCGCCACTTCCAAACCCGGCTGGCGGCCGAACGACAGCGTGTCGACCGGCAGGGGGTCGACGCGCTGGGCCTGGTTGCCGTGGCCGGCGGTCGGCCGCGCGCGGCCGGGATGGCGATTCTCGGGATTCTCCGGAGAGGTGGAGATGAGACTCGATCCGTTCGCCGGGCCGGGGTTCGCGGCGTCGGGGGAGACCGTGACGTCTCCTCCTCGCGGACCGACCCGGCGTTCACGGAGCCGGAACGGGCGACGGTGGCGGTGACCCTGGTGCACGACGGGCGCGTGCCGGACACCGTCCTCGACGCGGCGATCCACGCGGTGGGCGAGGTGCGGACGCAGCAGGTCGTCTGGGCGGTGACCGTGGTCAACGCGACAACCGGTCGGCGATCAGCGCGCGGCTCACGTGACGGTGGTCAGCCCGTCAGCCCGTCAGCCCGACCACCGCGGCGGGCGTGCCGCCGAACGTCGTGCGCGTGACCACGATCGCGCCGGGCACGGAGACGAGCCGGACGTCGCGGCGGCCACGCGAGCCCGAGCCGTCGAGGCGGACCGGCGTGGCCGTTGGCGGTGAGCCGTCCAACGGCTGCGTCACCACGGTCAGCTCACGGCCGTTGTCCTCGCACGCGCGCACGTAGGTGGTGCGCGTGGTGAGGTCCGCCGTGCGCCGGGGGCAGGCCTCGACCGACAGCGGCGTGGTCGCGCCGGTGGTCGGGTCGAGCGCGAGGAGGCCGGTGACCTGGCCGGCTTCCGCTTGCTCCACCAAGGGCGTGACGCCGACGTCGGCGCGCACGGTCCACGGTTCCTCCGGCCGGGTCAGCACCCGGCCGGTCTCGGTGTCCAGCAGCCCGTTCGGCACCGCGTCCGGCGTGGCCCGCGCGCCGAAGGTCTGGAAGAGGACGACGGCACCGTCCGGCGTGGCGCGCAGCCGGACGTCCTGCCGCTCGCCATTCGCGTCACCACGCCGGACCTCGTGCCGCCACCGTTCCCGACCGGTCACCTCGTCCAAGGCGGTGACACCCAACGTGTCCGCGCACTCCACCGGCACCAGGACCGTCGTGCGGCCCCAGGCCACCTGGCCGAACCACGACGTGCAGCCGGCGGGCGGCGACCAGTGCCACCGCGCCCCGCCGTCGCCGAGGTCGTAGCCGGTGATGACCTCGTGATCGCGCACCACCAGCATCCGCGTGCCGGGCATCACCTGGCCGGTCTCCACCAGGACGGACCGGACCACCATCCCGAACCGGGGCGTGCCGGTGTCCGCGTCCAGCACCACCACCGACTGCGCCCTGGTGTCGTGCAGCGACCGGAACGACACCACGACGGTCCGCCGGTCCATCGACGCCACCAGCGAGCCGACCGGCGCGCCGGGCCGCGCGTACCGCCATTCCACCCGCCCGTCGTTCCCGTTCAACGCCACCACGGCCCCGTCCCGGGTGGCCACGGCGACCCCGTGCAGGACCGGCACGACCTCCACCACGTCGGTGGGCGGCTGCCAAGCCCACTGCCGCGCACCGGGCCGCTCCACCACGGGCTCCGGCGGGAAGTTGCGAGCGTCCCGCGTCTCGGACCGGACGATCACCGCCTGGGCCCCGGCCGGCGCCAGGAACGCCGCGACCACAACCAGCACCACCGCGAGAACGCCAACGGGCCGCACCCGCCACCCATCGGACCGGGCCCGCCCCGTCGACGAACCACCGGCCGCCGCCTGCCGCGTGACGTCATCGCCGTACGCCGCCGCACCCTCGGCCGATCGTGCCTGCGGTTCCGGCTTGTCTTCAGCCGACCCGGTTGGGTGTTCTGCCGCATCCTCGACCGGCGCGTGCTGTTCCGCCGGACTCCGGATCGACAGCTCGGGATCTTCCCCCGAGCCGGACGGCGCCGGCTGTCCCACCGAGCCGCCGACCGCCTGGGAGCGCCGGCCCGCCAACCCGACCGCGCCGACCGCCACCGCGAGCGAACCCACCGCCAGCACCGGCAAGTCGTCGCCGGTCAAGCCGATCAGCAGGTCCGACACCAGGAGCCACCACACCGCGCCGGCCGACCCGACACCCCCCACCGCCGCGAGCACCCGGGCCGGGCGTCCGCCGCCCACCGCCAGCGCGGCCGCGAGCACGACACCCACCGCCAGCCCGATCACCGTCACGTCCGCCTCCGGCCGGGGCACCCCGCCCGACCGGAACGGCGCCCACCCGGCGCACAACGCGCCCGCGACCGTCATGTAGCGCAGCATCTCGGCACCTCCCCGCGTGGGACGGCGAGCACCGCGGATCCGTTCCACCCGGTCCGCGTGCCGATCGCCTCGGGCGAGGTGAAGAGCGGTCGACGGGCCGGTGTCCTCCCGGCGGTCTCGTCCGACCCGGCTCCTCGCGGCACGGCCGTGGATCACCGAGGCGGGCTGCCGGGGAAGCCGCAGGTGGGCCGCCCGCCACCGGCGATGGGGCAGAATCTGCCCGGTGAGCACCAACTGGGCAGGCAACTTCACCTTCTCCGCCGCGCGCACCGCGCACCCCACGTCCGTCGAGGAACTCCAGGACGTGGTCAGGACGGCCGGGTCGGCACGCGTGGTCGGCGCGGGGCACTCGTTCAGCACGATCGCCGACACCGACGGCACGCTGATCAGCCTCGACCGGATGCCCGAGGTGTTCGAGGTCCGCGCCGGATCGGTGCGGGTGGGCGCCGGCACGCGGCTGGCGCGGCTCGCCGAACGGCTGCACGCCGCCGGCCTCGCGCTGCCCGCCATGCCGTCGTTGCCGCACATCACGATCATCGGCGCGTGCGCCACCGCCACCCACGGCTCGGGCAACGACATCCCGTCGCTCGCGAGCCTGGTCCGCTCGCTCGACCTCGTCGCGGCCGACGGCGCCATCCGCACCCTGACCAGGGGAGACGTCGGTTTCGACGGTGCCGTGGTGGCGTTCGGCTCGCTTGGCGTCGTGGTGGCCGTCGAGCTGGACGTCGTGCCGACCTTCGACGTCGAGCAGCGGGTCTACCAGGACATGCCGTTCGACGCCCTGGTCGAGAACGTGGACGCCGTGTTCGGCAGCGCCTACAGCGTCAGCGCCTTCACCACGTGGCAGGGCGTGGCCCACGTGTTCGCCAAGCACCGCACGACCGACACCAGGCACGACCTGAGCTGGACGGGCGCGACACCCGCCACCGGGCCGGTGCACCCCGTGCCCGGCCAGCCCGCCCTGCACTGCACGACCCAGCTCGGCGTGCCCGGCCCGTGGCACGAACGGCTGCCGCACTTCCGCGCCGACTTCACCCCGAGCGTCGGCCGCGAGCTGCAGTCCGAGTACTTCGTGGCCCGCGAGCACGCGGCCGACGCGCTGCGGGCGCTCAACGACCTGTCCGCCGAGATCGCGCCCGTGCTGCTGACCTCCGAGGTCCGCACGATCGACGCCGACACCCAGTGGCTCAGCCCGGTGCACGACCGGCCGAGCGTGGCCTTCCACTTCACCTGGCACCCGGACGACGCGGCCGTGCGCGCCGTGCTCCGCAAGATCGAGGCGGCGCTGAGCCCGTGGCGCCCGCGCGCGCACTGGGGCAAGTTGTTCGAGTTGGCCGACCCCGGCGAGCGTTACCCGGAGTGGGCGCGCTTCGCCGGGCTGCGCGACGAGCTCGACCCCGCCCGCACCTTCCGCAACCCCTTGATCGACGGCTGGTTCACCGCATAGGCGCCGCTCACAACCGCGCGAATCGCCGCAGCCCTTCCAGATCGGGCACGACCACGTCGCGCCGCAGGTGGCTGACCACCACACCGGCCTTGCGCAGGTCGGCGAACGCCTTCTCGGCCGTGCGCGGCTTCATCCCGGCGATCGAGGCCAGCTCCACCTTGGTCAACGGGATGCCGAGCACCCACCCGCCGACCTCCTGGCGGCCGTGCGCGCCGACCAGCTCGGCCAGCACGCGGGCCACCCGCTCGGCGGCGGTGTGCGACAGGAAGTCGCGCCGCCGCCGGTTGGCCCACCGCAGCTGGTCGTCGATGACGCCGATCAGCTCGACGAACCCGTCGTTGCGGCGGTGCAGGAACCCGTGCAGCTCGGCGCTCGTGATCAGCTTCGCCGACACGTCACCGCACGTCACGACGGTCGCCGACCGCGGCTTGTGGTCCAGCGCGGCCAGCTCGCCCACCAGGTCGCCCGCGACCCGCACGGTGAGCACCGCGGTGTCCCCGCTCGAGTCGTTGACCAGCACCTTCACCACGCCTTCGAGCAGCAGGAACACGTGCGTGTCGGTGGCGTCCTGGACGATGAGCTCCCGGTCGGCGGCGTAGCGGACCGTGGTGCCGAGCGACATCAGCTCCTGCCGGCTGCTCTCCCGCAGCCGCGCCAGCAACGTGCCCGGCGGCCACTCCGGCACCGCCGCGTGCTGCCGCGCCGGGGGCGTGCTCGGCTTCGTCGTGGCCAGCGACCGGCCCGCGTCCGCGAACGACGCGTAACCCCGCTCGAACGACGGATCGGGCCCCACCCCGGACAGCAACGCCTCGCACGCCCGCCGCTGCTCGTCCAACGCCCGCACGGCCGGGTGGTCCGCGCCCAGCGCCGACACCGCCCGCATCGACGCGTCGCGCACCACGTCCAGCAGCCGTTGCGCCTGGCCGCGGGTGCCGTCGAGGTGGGCGAGCTCCAGCTCGGCCGACGCCAGGTTCGACGTCGCGATCACCGAGTGCGGGTGGTCGGCGCCGAGCCGGGTCGCGGTGCGGTCGGCGGCCGAACGCAGGCTGGGCAGGGCGAGCCGGGCCCGTTCGGCGGACCGGCGCACCCTGGCCAGCTCGAACTCCGCCGACGCCAGGTTCGCCTGCGCCACGAGTGCCCGCGGGTGGTGCGCGCCCAGCGCGTTCAGCGCCCGGTCGGTCGCGTCACGCAGGTCCGTCAGCGACTCGGCGACCTCCTCGGCGTCACCGTGGTCGCGGGCGATCCGGAACCGCGCGCACATCAGGTTCAGCCGCAGCACGCACGTCTGCGGGTGGTTCGACCCGAGCACCGCCGCGTTGCGCTGTAACGCCAGCTCCAGCGCGCCCGTCTCGCTCGGTTTCGCCATTTCCACGGCCACCGCCACCGACCCGACCGCGACCGGGTCGGCCACCGGCAGCGGGTCGAGGAAGTCGCCGACCACCTGGCGCAACGGCGCGCCGCGGCCGAACGCCGTGGTCGGGGGCCTGCGGCGCACCTGGCGCGGCGCGGTCGTCCCCGGCTCACGCCGACCTCGGGCCACCGACGCCAACGCCTGCAGGTCGCGCACCCGTGACGCCTCCGGCCCGGTCGGGTCGACCAGCGCCAGCATGGCGATCAGCAACGCGTCCGCGGCGTCGGCGGAGCCGATCCGGGTCAGCGCGGCGGCGCAGCGCAGCAGGCGGTCCACGTCGCGGCGCGCGCTGAGCGCGTCCAGCGACCGCGCCAGGTCCACCGCGAGGCGGCGGGCCGCCTGCCGGTCCGGCGCGGACCGGGCCAGTACTGCTTCGAGTTCGACCATTCGGCTGTTCATCCGGCACCCCAGGTGGTTGCTCGGTCCGCGACGGCGCGGTTCCTGCGTTCGGACGCCGTGTTCCGGCGTTCGGGCGCGGGGACTCGTGCCGCCGGAGTGGAATCCTCGTCCATAGCGGCGATATCGGTTGCTCCGGGCATTCGTTAGCGCATCCCTGACATTGTTACGGTACGAATGGTCGGATGTCCGAGTGTTATCCGCACTATTGCGGAGAACCGTGCAAGTTTTTTGTCGTAGTGAACCCCCTGCGACCGGACCTGGGCGAGATCGACCTCCCGCGCGGAGGACTCCTCGGGTTTCCGGCCGTGCCGACACCCCGCCGACGCCGGTGGGGTGCGCCGCCGTCCACCGGCCGCCGTGGCACAGTGATCGCATGCGGGTGGGGGTGCTGGGGCCGCTCGAGGTCACGGCGGACGGCACGACGATCGAGGTCGGCGGCGCCAGGGTGCGCACGCTGCTGGTCCGGCTGGCGGTCGCCGCCGGCCGGGTCGTCACCACCGAGGAACTGGCCGACGCGCTGTGGCCGGACGACCGGCCGGCGGACGAGGTGGCCGCGGTCCGGTCGCTGGTGTCCCGGCTGCGCCGCGCCCTGCCCGCCGACGTGCTGCGGTCCGCGCACGGCGGCTACCGGCTCGACCTGCCCGCCGACGCGGTCGACGCGCTCCGGTTCGACCGGTTCGCCCGCGAGGCCAGGGCCGCGCTGACCGCGGGCGACCCGTCCACCGCGCGGCGGCTGGCGGCGGACGCGGTGGCGCTGTGGCGCGGACCGGCGTTGGCCGACGCGGCGGGCGCGCCGTTCGCGGTCGGCTACGTCGCGGGCCTCGACGAGACGCGGCTGGCCGTCGTGGAGGACGGCGCCGCGGCCGACCTGGCGTGCGGCCGGGCCGAGCACCTGGTCGCCGACCTCACCGACCTCGCCGCCCGGCACCCGCTGCGCGAGCGGCTGCAAGCCCTGCTGCTGCGCGCCCTCGTCGCGACCGGCCGCCCGGCCGAGGCCCTGGCCGCCTACGAGGAGGTCCGCCGCCGGATCGCCGACGAACTGGGCGCCGACCCCGGCCCCGAACTGCGCGAGACGCACCAGGAGATCCTCCGCGCCGAACCCGCCGACCAGCCGCGCGCCGGCAACCTGCGGCTGCCGTTGACCAGCCTGGTCGGGAGGTCCGCCGACGTCGAACGGGTCGCCGGGCAGCTCGCGGGCCACCGGCTGGTCACCCTCGTCGGACCGGGTGGCGCGGGCAAGACCCGCCTCGCCACCACGGTCGCGGCCCGGCTGCCCGGCGGCGCGTGGCTGGTCGAGCTGGCGTCGACGACCGACCCGGACGACGTCGCGCCCGCCGTGCTCGGCGCGCTCGGTCTGCGCGACCGGCGCGCCGTCGACCGACCCGTGGCGCCGATCGACACGATGACCCGCCTGGTGGACGTGCTCTCGCGCACCGAGGCCGTGATCGTGCTGGACAACTGCGAGCACCTGGTCGACGCGACGGCCCGGTTCGCCGACGAGTTGCTCGGCCGCTGCCCGCGGCTGCGCGTGCTGGCCACGAGCCGTGAACCGCTCGGCGTGTACGGGGAGGTGGTCAGCCCGGTGCCGCCGCTGGACGGCGACGCGGCCGTGCGGCTGCTCGCCGAACGCGCGGCGGCGGTGCGGCCGGGCTTCGCCGTGACGCCGGACAACGCCGAGACCGTCGCGGAGGTGTGCAGGCGGTTGGACGGCCTCCCGCTGGCGATCGAACTGGCCGCCGCCCGGCTGCGGTCGCTGTCGGTCGAGCAGCTGGCTGCCCGCCTCGACGACCGGTTCCGCCTGCTCACCGGCGGCAGCCGCACCGCCATGCCCCGGCACCAGACGCTGCGCGCGGTGGTGGCGTGGAGCTGGGACCTGCTGTCGGACCCGGAACGGGACTTCGCCGAACGGCTGGCCGTGTTCCCGGCGGGTTTCGACCTGGAGGCCGCCGAACGGCTCGCCGGCGCCGACGCGTTCGACCTGCTCGCCGCCCTCGTCGACAAGTCGCTGGTGCAGGTCGTCGACGGCGCCCGCTACCGGATGCTGGAGACGATCCGCGAGTACTGCCTGGAACGGCTGGCCGAGGGTGGCCGGGTCGCCGCGGCGCGGGCCGAGCACGCCGAGTACTTCCGCGACCTGGCCGAGACCGCCGAACCGCACCTGCGCGGCAAGGAGCAGCTGACCTGGATCGCCCGGCTGGAAGCCGAACGGGACAACCTGATCGCCGCGCTGCACTTCGCCGCCGACAACGGTGACGCGGACACGGCCGTGCGGCTGGCCGCCGCGATGGGCATGTTCTGGACGATGCGCGGCAACCGGGCCGAGTCCGTGCCGTGGCTGCGCCTCGCGCTGTCCGCGCCGGGCGACGCGCCCGCGACGGCACGGCAGGTCGCGTCCGCGTTCCTGCTGGTCAACAACGCGGTCACGGGCGGCTTCACGGACCTCGACCACCACATCGCCCGGCTCGCCGAGCTGGTCGCCGAGTCCACCGGCGACGACCACCCGGTGCTCGTGCTGCTGGAGCCGATGCTGGGGCTGTTCCTCGACGACGCGCAGCGGGCGTTGGCGGCGGTGGACCGGCGGCTGGAGGTGCCGGACCCGTGGGCGCGGGCCGTGCTGTGGATGGTGCGCGGCGCGGTGCGGGAGAACGAAGGCGACCTGCGCGGCGCGCGGGAGGACGTCACCACGGCGATCGCCGGGTTGCGTGAGGTGGGCGACCGGTTCGCGCTGGCGCAGGCGTTGACCGGTGCGGCCGAGGCGCACCTGGGCTTCGGCGAACCGGAGGAGGCGGTCGCGGCGCTGGAGGAGTCGATCCACCTGCTCTCGGAACTGGACGCCGACGACGACGCGGCGCACGAACGGATCCTGCTGGCCACCGCGCGCGTGCAGCTGGGCGACGTGGCGCGGGCCCGTGCGGACTGCCTGGCGTTGACCAAGCCGACGTCGCAGCCGTGGTCGGCGCGCGGTGTCGCGTTCGCCTGGCTCGTGCTCGGCGACCTGGCCCGGTACGAGGGCGACCTGGCGGACGCGGAACGGCAGTACGAGGCGGCCCGGGAGTCGCTCAGGGGCGAGCCGTTGGTGATGCCGCAGTTCCACGCGCGGATCCTGACATCCCGCGCGCACCTCGCCGTGGAGCGCGGTGACCGCGAGGTGGCCGCGGAGGCGGTCCGCGCGGCCTTCGAGCAGGCGATGTCGGCCAAGGACATGCCGGTCCTGGCCAGGGTCGCGGTCGCCGAGGCGGCCGTGCGCGCCTCCTTCGGCAACCCGACCGACGCGGCCAAGGCGCTGGGCGTGGCCGAGCAGCTGCGCGGCGCGCCCGACGCCCGCAACCCCGAGGTGGCCCGCCTCGCCGCCCGCCTGCGCGCCGACGTGGGCGACGCCGCCTACGACCTCGCCTACGCCACCGGCGTGGCCCTCGACCGCGCCGACGCCATCGCCCTGATCCACCCCGACACCTGAACCACCTCACGACCACCACCGCGCGCGAGTCTGGAGCGCCATCCGGGGTGGGGTTGTCGTACTCGTCGATGACCGCGTCGGGGTCACGACGAGGAAGCGGTGAGGTAGCTGAATGAATGCTCCAACCAAGTGAAGCAAGGCTGAATATCAGGTCGGTGCGAATAGCCGCAGATAAGCGGAAGGAGAAGCGCCGGACCACCCATGTAGGGCCGGTGCTCCGCCATGTGCGGCGTGTCCGCCGAGGTCATGTGGTCCAGACGCGGAACGCGCCGCGCGGGGCGGGTGCGGGTGGCCGAAGCAAGTCAACTCGTCCTCGGTGAGGTAGAGCACACCGCCTCGAGGTAGAGCACACCGCCGTTCCCGTCCGGCGGGTCGGACAGGTCCGGCACAAGGGTACGGACGATCACCGAGACGTCACCGACCAGCACGGCAGCGAAGGTCTGCTGCTCGATGGCCGGCATCTGCCCCGATGCGCCCGGAGGGTCGGCGACGGTGGCCGGCGGGCCGAGAACGGCCGGCTCGGCCACCTCCCGAGCGGCCGGTACCGACATCCGACGCACGGCGGGTAATTCATTTCCCGCCGAACGCCGTGATCACGTGCGACGACCGGCTGAACCTGCCCCGGAGTTGTGACTCATTCGGCCCTTGTGGGAGGTGTGGCGCCGAACCAACAATCAATCACGGTTCGGCCGGACCGTTATTCGACGGTGCGCAACAGGTCGGGCCGGAACACTCGGCCTTTTCCTCTTCCTGCGCCAGGTCTGCCATTCGGCGGATCGGACATTCCCGGAAGGACGATCATGTCACGAAGATCCACCGCCCTGTTCCGCCTCTTGGTGCCGGCGGTGCTCGCCGCAGGCGTCATGGTGCCGCTCTCCGGGGGTGTCGCCTCCGCCGCGGAGCCGATCTGCCTGAGCGGCAACCTCAACTTCGACTACCAGTCCGCCGAGGAGGGCACCGCCAAGCCGATCCGGACCAGGGCCGTGCGCAACGTCTCGGTCGAGCTCTGGGGCCGGGAGAAGTCGACCGACACCGACCAGAAGCTGAACACCGACACCCGGCTGACCGGTGCGGCCGACGGCTCGTTCAACCTCTGCCACACCCCGGTCACCACCACCGCGATGGACCGCCTGTTCGTGCGCTTCGCCACCCGCAACAACCAGGTGTGGCGGGTCGCCAACGCCGCCGGCACGGTCTACACCTACGACACGCCGGTGCAGTCGAACGTGTCGGCGAGCATCGCCCTCGGCGTGGTCAAACCGGCCGCCGCGGCCCGCGCCTGGCACGCCTTCGACACCGTCAACCTGCTCTGGTCGCGCCGGGCCAACTCGACCACCCCGTGCTGGACGACCGCCGAGGCGAACGCCGCGACCTGCACGACGCTGACGCTGCGCTGGCACTCCGGGTCCGTCGACGGCACGTACTACGACCTGGCGAACACCATCCACCTGGCTGACGCCGACCCGGACTCCGAGCACACCGTGCTGCACGAGGCCGGCCACTTCTTCCAGCACCGGCTGTACAACAGCACGTTCCCGAACGTCACCAACTGCAACCCGCACTTCATCGAGAAGGCGTCGTCCGCCACCTGCGCCTGGACCGAGGGCTTCGCCGACGCGGTGGCGGCCTACCTGCTGGGCGACAAGCGCTACGTGTTCCCGAGCGGTACTTCCTCCCCGTTCATCCACGCCGCGGGCTGGGAGACCGGCGACCACGTGCAGGGCAACGTGGCCGGCTCGCTGCTCGGACTGTGGAACCAGGTGGACGGCAGCTGGGACCGCACCATCAGGACCCTGGCCTCGAACACGCCCGCGACCTTCGCCGACTGGTTCAAGAACGTCCGCCCGACGGCCGTGCCGCCGCTGTCCACCACCGGCGCCGCGCTGACCGCACTGGAGTCCTACGCCGTCAACTACGGCCCCACGGTGGTCGGTGACAACGCCTACCACGCGCTCAGCAACGGCGGTGGCGTCGCGCTGCAGCGCGGCGGGACGTGCAGCGTCACCATCCAGACGGTGGCCGAGTTCGCCGCGCTGGACACCTCCCGGGCCTCGCAGCGCTGGAAGTTCACCTCCAACGGCGACGGCACCGTGCGCGTCTACGACAGCTGCCTGGTCCCGCTCTACCTGACCGCACCGACCACTGCCGGCGGCCAGGTGTCCCTGCAGGCCGTCAACCTCGGCGCCCCCAACCAGCGCTGGCAGGTCACGCAGAACAGCGTCGGCACGTACACCCTGATCAACCCGGCCACCGGCTACGCCCTGGACGGCAACGCGGTCGCGGGCCAGGCGGTCACCGCCAACACCGCATCCGCCACCTCGACCAGCCAGAAGTGGGCGTCGGTCTTCTCGATCTCCTGACACCGGCCGGCCGAGCTCCATGACGTTCCACGATCCGCAGGCCCAGGGTTCGAAACCCCGGCAATCACGCGGCCGAGGACCGGCCCGAACACCGTTTGGGCCGGTCCTCGGGCCACGGCGGTCGGCCGGAGAACCAGGAACCGGCCGCCCTGCTCGGACAGCTCGCCGAGCCGTCGCCCGAGCCCCGCCTGGTGGTCGCCTCGCGGCGGCCTCGCCCTTGCCGAACGCCGTGTCGCGCTGGGCGTGGGTCACCGGGCGGCCCCGAGCCCACCACTCCGCACGGGAAGCGCAGGTCAGGCGCGACGCCGGTAAGCCTGCACGGCCAGCGGCGCGAACACGGCGACGAACAGCGCCGACCAGGCCACCGTCCACGCCACCGGACCGGCCACCGGGCCACCCACCATCAGACCGCGGGCCGCGTCCATCACGTGCGTCACCGGGTTGACCTCGACCCACGACCGCAACCACCCCGGCAACGTCTCCGCCGGCGCGATCATGCTCGTGCCGAACGTCAGCGGGAACATCACCAGGAACCCGATGCCCTGCACCGAACCCGAGGTCCGCACCAGCATCCCCACCAGCACGAACGCCCAGCTCACCGAGAACGCGAACAGGATCGCCAGCAGGCACGCCGCCAACGCGGGCAGCACGCCGGTCTCCACCCGGAACCCCATCAGCGTGCCGAACGCCAGCAGCGACACCACCGCCACCACGTACCGGATCAGGTCGCCGAGCACCGACCCGATCAACGGCGCGGACCGGCCGATCGGCAGGCTCCGGAACCGGTCGAACACGCCCTTGCCGATGTCGGTGTTCAGGTTCACCCCGGTCGCCATCCCGCCGAACATGGTCGTCTGCACCATGATCGCGGGCAGCAGCAGCTGCAGGTACTCGTGCGTCGACCCGGACACCGCGCCGCCCAGCAGGTACACGAAGAGCACCACGAAGAGCACCGGCTGCAGCGTCACGTCCAGCAGCTGCTCCGGCGAACGCATCGTCTTGATCAGACTGCGCCGCGCCAACGCCGAGCTGTGCCGCACGAGGGCGAACGGCCGCTGCGCCTCCGCCCGACGGGCCACCACCGGCGAAGTCGTCACCGTCGTCATGCCGCCACCTCCGTGTGCTTGCCGGTCAACGTGAAGAACACCTCGTCCAGGCTCGGCAGCCGCAACGACAGCTCCGTCACCGAGATCCGCCGCTGGTCCAGCCGCCGCACGACCTCCGTGAACGCCGCGTCACCGTCCACCGGCACGGTCACCACACCCCGCGCGGTCGACTCCGGCTGGTGCCCGGACACCTCGGCCAGCACGGCGGCGGCGTCCGCCAGCCGGGCCGGGTCCGCGGGCCGCACCAGCACGGTCTGCCCGCCGACGACCCGCTTGAGCGACGCGGGCGTGCCGTGCGCGATCACCCGCCCGTGGTCGATGACCGAGATCTCGTCGGCCAACGCGTCCGCCTCCTCCAGGTACTGCGTGGTCAGCAGCACGGTCGCGCCATCGGCCACGAGCGTGCGCACCACGTTCCAGATGTCGTCCCGCTTGGCCGGGTCGAGCCCGGTGGTCGGCTCGTCCAGGTAGATCACGTCGGGTCGGCCGACCAGGCTCGCGGCCAGGTCCAGTCGCCGCCGCATGCCGCCCGAGTAGGTCTTGACCTGCCGCCCGCCCGCCTCGGCGAGCTCGAAGTCGCGCAGCAGCTCGGCGGCCCGCGCCTTCGCCTGGGAGGTGCGCAGGTTGAGCAGCTGCCCGATCAGCACGAGGTTCTGCACGCCGGTCAGGTCTTCGTCCACCGAGGCGTACTGCCCGGTCAACCCGATCAGCCGACGCACCCGCGCCGCCTCCGACACCACGTCCAGCCCGCCAACGGCGGCACGCCCGCCGTCCGGTCGCAGCAGCGTCGCCAGGATCCGCACGGCGGTCGTCTTGCCCGCGCCGTTCGGCCCGAGCACCCCCAGCACGGTCCCGGGACGCGCGGCGAGGTCGACGCCGGCCAGCGCGGTCGTCTTGCCGTACCGCTTGACCAGGCCTTCCGCCTCGAATGCGTACTCCATGTCCGTTCCCTTCCCCGTTGTTCGGGGACGACAGTCCGGGATGGACATGTCATCGGGCGTGCAGACGCGTGTCACGACCCGTGTCGACCGCCGTGTCAAGACCCTCCCGACGACAGGGCAGGTCCGTTCACAGACGTTCGCAGGCGTTCCGGGGCGTTCCGCCTCCGCCTGCGGGCACCGGCAGGACCGGTCAGCGTTCCGCTTCCCGAAGCGGAACGCGCTCGTCCGGTTCTGCGCATGCCGTCGCTGAGTCATCCTGTGCCCTCGAAAACCCCCGGTCAGCGGTGCCCCGTTCCGGGGACGGACCTTGTCCGACGCGTCCGCCGCTGTTGACCTGTCCCGAGCCCGATCTCCACCGCAGGAGGACTTCCCGATGACCGTTGCCCACGACGATCCCCACGTCGCGCGGCTCTTCGAACAGATGGCGCAGCTCGTCTGCGACGGCGTGGGCGACCCCCTCGACATCCGGGAGCAGCTGGTCGAGCTGGCCGTGGCGAACTCGCCGGACGTCGCCCGCTACTGGAAGCAGGTCGGCGTGGGCGTCGGCGTGCCGGACACCGCCTACAAGGACGGAGGTCCGCACCTCTTCCCGGACGCGCCGACCGTCCGGGTGTTCCGCACCAGCGGAACGAGCGGCAGCGCCCGGGGCAGCGTCCGCTACTCCAGGCTCGGGCTCGAGCTGAAGGGCCTGGCGGTCGAGGCGAACGCCCGGCGGCACGTCTCGGTCCCGGACGACGACGGCCCGCCCGTGGTCCTCGCGTTCGTGCCGTCCGAGGAGGCCGCGCCCGAGATGGCGATCGCGTTCGACATGGCGCGCATCGCCAGGTCGTTCGGCGACCCGGAGCTCAGCGCGTCCGTCGTGGGCCCGCACGGGGTCGACTTCGACCTGCTCGGTCGACGCCTGGACGTCGCCGTGGCGGAGGGGAGGCCGGTGGTGCTCCTCGGCGGCACGTTCGCGTTCGTCAACATCTGCGACGCGCTCGAGGCGCAGGGACGGGGGTGGCGACTGCCGCCAGGCTCGGGGGTGTACGAGGGCGGCGGGTTCAAGGGCCGCTCGCGGGTGATGCGCGTGGACGACCTGCGCGCCGCCGTGCGCCGCGTCTTCGGCGTCGAGCGGCACCGCAACATGTTCGGCATGACCGAGCTGGCCAACACGCTCTACGACGCCTCGGAAACCCCGGTCGGGCCGCTCGGCGAACGCCCCAAGGGCGGCCACCCGGCGGGCGGTCCGAAGGTCCGCGACCCCCGCACGCGCGAGCACCTCGCGGAGGGCCCCGGCCTGCTGGAGATCACCGACCTGTCCCTGCTGGACCGGCCGCACGTGCTGCTCACCGGCGACCTCGGCATCGCCGGGCCGGAGGGCGTGGCGATCGCGGGCCGGATCGCGGGCAGCAGCCGCGGGTGCTCGCTGACCCTGGACGAGATGACGGGAGGTGCGGTGTGAGCGTGTCGTGGGCGCCGGGGTGGCTGACGGCGGGCGGCGTGCCGTTCACCCTCAAGTCCGGCCCGCACGAGTGGCGTGGCGTGCGACCCGCCGACTGGGCCGCGGTCGGCGACGGGCTCCGGTCCGCGCACGAGGACCTCCGGCGGCTGCCCGTGCGCCGGATCGTCGAGGCCGTCGACGCGGTCGTCGACCTGTGGGCCAAGCGCGACTTCACCGCCCGCCGCGCCGCGGTCCGCGACGCGGCACTGGTCACCGGCATGTCGGAGGAGACGATCGACCACGCGCTGGACGCCGAGCTGGGCACGCTGCGCGCCGATTCGCTGCTGGCCGCGCTCACCCGGGAACTCGGCGACCCGGAGGTGCTCGACGGCTTCCGCGGCGGCACCACGGCGATCGGGCCCCGCACCGTGCTGGCGGTGTTCTCCGGCAACGTGCCGGGCCTGCCCGCGCGGTCGCTGGTGCGCGCCCTGCTGGTGAAGGCGTCGGTGATCGCCAAGATCCCGGCCAAGGAGCCGCACTTCACCGCCGCGTTCCTGCGCACCCTGCACGACGTGGAGCCGGTGCTGGCCGACGCGGTCGTGGCCACCTACTGGGACCGCGACGACGAGGCCACGCTGGAGGCGGCGCTCGGCCAGACCGACGCCGTGATCGCCTACGGCGGCGACCAGGCGTGCGCGGCGATCCGGGCCAAGGTCGGGCCGCACCAGCTCTACGAGGAGCACGGGCACAAGCTGTCGTTCGGCATCGTCAGCGCCGAGTACGCGGCCCGGCTCGGCGCCGCCGAGGTGGCGCGCCGGATCGCCGCCGACTGCAGCGACTTCGACCAGCACGCGTGCCTCTCGCCGCAGGTCTACCTGGTGCAGCGGGAGCACGCCCGCGCGATCGCCGAGCACCTGGCCGGGGCGATGCGGCGGGAGGCGCGGGACCGCCCGCCCGGGACGATCGACGCGCAGGACGCCACCGTGCTGCAACACCGCAGGTTCGTCGCCGAGTGGCGTGCGGCCACTGCGGACGGCGGCGAGGTGTGGGCGCCCGACGGTCTGGAGTGGACGGTCGTGCTGGACGACGTGCTGATGCCGCTCAGCGGCGCCGGCAACCGGGTCGCGCGGATCGTGTCCGTGCCGGACGTGGCCGCGGCGGTCGACGCGATGCGCCCGTTCGCCCGGCACCTGCAGAACGTCGGCCTCGGCGCGGTCGGCGAGGAGTTCCGGCGGACCGCGCGCGAACTCGCCGTGCTCGGCGCGAGCCGGGTGTCCGCGCCCGGTGAGATGACCAAGCCGTCCATGGCGTGGCGGCACGACGGGCAGCCACGCATCGCCGGCCTCGTGCGCTGGTGTGACATCGAGCTCCACCCGGAGCTCGACAGACCTCAGCCCCGCCAGGGGTGACGACTCCGCCGTGCCGCCCGCGGGTGGGCACGGCCATCCTCCGGGGAGGATCGGCAATGTCTGTGACGGTGAGCGGCGCGCCCGGCGCGCTGGGCGAGAGAGACCTCCGCCGGCTGGCGGAAACCGTGGCCTTCGCGCGGGACCGGAGCACCGGGGACGCGTTGGCGGCGGTGTTGGGTGGCGACCCACCCGGGCCTCTCGTGCGCCACCTGGAGTTCGCGCGAGCCGCGGCGCTGGTCGCGGCGGTGGCGGCGGCGGACGTGATCGGCGTGCTGGCCGACCTCGGCGTCGACGCGCGGGAACCGCGCCCGGGCGCGGTGGTGCGCGACCGGCTGCGCGTGCGGACCGGGCAGGAGTTCGACGTGCGGCTCGTGCGCGGTCCCGTCGCCGGCGGCCCGCGTGAGGTGGAGCTGGTCGTGGTGCCGGGCGGGTCGGCGTTGTCCGAGGCCGGCCGGGACGCCGAGTCGCACGTGGCGTTCCACGTTCCCGGCGACGACGACGTGCTGCTGCGCGGGGTGTGCGGGACGTTGCGGGACGCGGGCCTCACCGCGGACGGCGGCGGCTACCACGACGACGAGAACGTGACGGTGCTGTGCTTCCGCGGCGCGACCCGGATGCGGCTGGAGCTGGAGGTCCCCGGCCGGCACGCCGCGCTGCTGGAACGCCACGTGGGACGGCCCGACCAGCCGCGTCGCTCGATGCTCGACCTGATGACCGGCGCGTGGCGCACCCGCGCGGTGGCCGTGGTCGCCGAACTCGGGATCGCCGACCTGCTCGCCGACGGCCCGCTCGGCACCGCCGAGCTGGCCGCGCGCACCGGCTGCCGTGCGGACAAGCTCCGCCGCGTGCTCGCCTTCCTCGCCGCGCTGGGCGTGTTCCGCCGTGACGACGAGCAGTGGTCGTTGACCGAGGTCGGCACGATGCTGCGCGCCGACGCGCCCGGGTCGCAACGGGACCTGGCGCGCATCTACGGCGGCCTGTTCTACCGGTCGTTCAGCGGGCTGGAGCACGCCGTCCGCACCGGTGAGAGCGGGTTCAGCCACGTGTACGGCGCGGAGCTGTTCGAGCACTTCGCGGCCCACCCGGCGGACGCGCGGCTGTTCGAGGGCGCGATGGCGGCGGGCACGAGCTTCCTGGAACTGGTGCCCGGCCTGCTGGACCTGCCCGCCACCGGCACGGTGGTCGACGTGGCGGGTGGCGACGGCCGGCTGCTCGACCTGGTGCTGACCGCCGCGCCCGGCCTGCGCGGAGTGCTGTTCGACCGGCCGCACGTGGCCGGCGCCGCGGCCGACGTGCTGGCGGCCCACGGCGCGCGGGCGTCGGTCGTCGCGGGCGACTTCTTCCACGACCCGGTGCCGCCGGGCGGCGACCTCTACCTGTTGTCCCGGATCCTGCACGACTGGGACGACGAGCGGTGCTCGACGATCCTGCGCAACGTGCGCGCGGCGATGGCGGAGGGCGCGACGCTGGCCGTGGTGGAGCGGCCGATCCAGGATGACCCGCGCACGCTGCTGCCACTGGCGTTCAACGTGCACATGATGGTCAACACCGTGCAGGGCGGCGAGCGGACCACCGAGGAGCACCGCAGGCTGTTGGCGGCCAACGGCTTCGCGTTGGAGGACATCCGCGAACTGCCGCTGGACATGGCCGTGCTGGTCGCGCGCGCCGCGGTGTGAGCGCTCTCACTGGTCCGCATGCTGGAAATCGGCTTCCTCGTCGTCCACCCCGGCGACGAGGATCGCCGATGTGCCCGCGCTGAGCGAAACCCCTGTCCAATCCCGGTCCCGACCCTTCGTGCCGCTGCTGTCGGTGAGCCTGCTGACGGGTGTCGGGTACGCGTTGGCGGCCCCGTTCCTGTCGCTGTTCCTGATCAAGGAGATCAAGGCGGGTCCGGTCGCGGTCGGGGCGTTCCTGCTGATCAGCGCGCTGGTGTCGATGGTGGTGAGCACGCTGGTCGGGCGGTTCTCCGACTCGCGGCCGATCCGCCGCACGGTGCTGGTCGTGGCCGGCGTGTCGGGCGGACTGGCGTGGGCGCTGTTCGCCGTGCTGCGGGACTACTGGCTGCTGCTGGTCGTCGCGCTCACGGTGTGGGCGATCTCGTCCACGCAGATACCGCAGATGTACGCCTACGCGCGGCAGTTGCTGGAACGCAGCGGCTCGACCAAGGCGCCGTTGGCGATGAGCGGCCTGCGGACGACCATGTCGATCGCGTGGGTCGGCGGTCCGCCGCTGGGCGCGCTGCTGCTCGCCGGCGGCGGGTTCTCGGGTCTGTTCGCGGTGAGCGCCGCGGTGTACGTGCTGGCCGTCGTCGTGGTCCTGGTGTGGCTGCCGGAGCTGGGGCCGTCCGCGGCGCCGTCGCACGAGGTGGCGCGGCAGTCGGGGCTGCGGCGGGAGGTCGTGCTCGCGGCGGCGGCGTTCGTGCTGCTGCAGTGCGCGACATCGCTCGGCGTGACGGCGATGCCGTTGTTCGTGACCGAGAGCCTGGGCGGGACGACCCGTGACGCGGGCCTGGTGCTCGGGCTGTGCGCGGCCCTGGAGATCCCGCTGATGCTCGGCTTCGGCGCGTTGGCGGTGCGGCACAACCTCCGGGTGCTCGTGCTGGCGGGCGGCGCGGTCGCGCTGGTGTACTACACGATCATGCTCCTCACCCAGGCGACCTGGCAGGTCATGGCGGCGCAGGTGCTGCACGCCGTGGTCATCTCGGCGGTGATGGGCCTCGGCATCTCCTACTTCCAGGACCTCGCGCCCGACCGGCCCGGGTACGCCAGCACGCTGTTCACCAACACCTACAAGACCAGTGCGATGCTCGTCGGGCCGTTGCTCGGCCTCGCGCAGCACCTCGGCTACCGCACCGCCTACGGCATGGGGCTGGTGATGTCGGTGCTGGGGTTGGCGTTGCTGCTCGCCGCACGTCCCAAGTCGGCGATACCGGCCGCGTGATCGACGAGTTGCTGCGGCGCCAGGGCGACCTGCAGGCGGAGGCGGACGCCGTGGTGGCCGACCTCGGGCCGCACGTGCTGCTGTCCGCGACGGTGGACCGGGACGCCGTCGTGGACGTCGCCGCCGGCTCGCGCGGCACGAGCGGGTGCGTCTGGTTCGTGGACGAGCCCGAGCGCCAGCCCGACCTCGGGCACGTGCGCGCGCTGCCCGACCGGATCACGCCGGAGACCAGGGCGGCGATCCTGCTGATCAAGCACTCGCGCCCCGCCTGCCGCAGCTTCGACGTCCACCGGTCGGTGCTGGACGACGGCGTGCGGACACCTGAGGACTACGACCGGTGGCGGGTCACGCACGGTCAGTGAACCGACCGTCTGGTTTGCGCTCTTCGAGCGGTTCTCCGCGAAATTCGGGTCTCGTGGCCCTCGGCGTTGCTAAACCTTCCTCAGGGGGAGGAGGTCACGGTGCCAAAGGGTTTCTACACCGACGACCGCGGCCGGGTCCGGCCGGTCGCCGGCGGGGGCGGGCGGAGCAGGTCGGTGCTGCTGGCCGGCTTGATAGCGCTCAGCGCGGTCGGGTACGGGGGAGCGGTCGGCCTCAGCGCGGGCGGCTCCGGTGGCGGCGGCGGTCCGGGACTGGGCGTCGAGGCGCGCAAGGCCGAGAGCGGTGACCTCGCCCGGCGCGGTGACGCCGACGGCGCGTGGCGCCGGATGGGGCTGCGTGGGCTCAAGCGGACGGAGAAGCAGCAGGCCGCGTGCGTGGACGCGGCGTTCGGCGCGGTGCGGGAGTTCCTCCGCGAGACCGGGTGCACGTCGATGGACCGGGTGCTGTTCACCGTGGGGGACGACGCGGGCAACTCGGCGGTGATCGCGGTGGCCTGGGTCGTGTTCGCCTCGCGCGGCGACGCCCAGGAGTTCCAGGCCATCATGGACGCGCCCGGGACCGGTGACGTGAAGGCGCTGGGCGCGGCCCAGGTCGGTCTCGTGGACGTGGCGTTCACCGGCGCCAACTACGGCTCGGGTCGGGACCGGTCCACGGTCACCGTCGCCGAGGCCGAGATCGCGACCGGCTACGTCACGCCGGAGGTGTTGGACGCGTTGGCGGAGGTGGCGGCGCAGCTGCCCCGGTGAACACGGGATCGCCGAACGACGCCCGGCGAGCGGCCCGGCGCAACGTGCGCAGCAGCACCGGGCCGGTCACGAGCACCAGGATCGTGGTGGTGACCGCGCGGCCGACGTCCCAGCCGAAGGACGTGGCCAGGCTGAACGCCACCACGCGCACCAGGTTGTCCAGGACCGGCGCGCCCGGCTGGAAGGACAGCGAGGTGCTGCCCGCGCTCAACGCGAACGGCCAGAACGACAGGTTCAGCAGCAGCCCGTAGACCAGGGACGCGATGGCGCTGTACGCGGCGAGCAGCGCCAGTTCGGCCTTGCCGCGCGCCGACGGCAGCAGACCCGCGCCCAACGCCACCCAGGCCGCGCCGAGCATCTGGTACGGCAACCACGGCCCCACACCGCCCGTGAGCAGCGCCGACGCGAACAGCATGGTGTTGCCCAGCACGAACCCGAACCCGGGCCCGAACACCCGGCCGCCGAGGACGAGCAGGAAGAACACGGTCTCGATCCCCGCCGTGCCCGCGCCGAGAGGACGGATCGCCGCGCCCAACGCGGACAGCACGCCCAGCATCGCCACGGCTTTCGCGTCCAGCCCGCCTTCGCTGATCTCGGCCAGCACGACGGCGAGCACGAGCGGCAGGAGGAGGGCGAACGTCCACGGCGCGGTCGCGCCCTGCGCGATGACGGCGTCCGCGGAGACCAGCAACGGCCACCCGAAGGCGACCACGCTGATCGCCGCCGCCACGGCCAGGGCCAGGGTGGCGCGGGGACGGATCCGGACCGGCGGGTTCACCGGGCCGCCAAAGCCGCGCGGACGTCCGCCACCGTCAGCCACGGCGCCGGCGCGAGCACCTTCGCCACCTGCGGCGAGAAGACCGGGGACGCGGTGACCACCTCGGCGGTCGGTCCGTCGGCCACCACCTCGCCCTCGGCCAGCACCACGACCCGGCTCGCGTACTCCGCCACGAACTCCACGTCGTGCGTCGCCAGCACGATCGCGTGCCCGTCGTCGGCGAGGTCGCGCAACGCCGCCGCGAGCCGCGTCTTGGCCGGGTAGTCCAAGCCCCGCGTCGGCTCGTCCAGCAGGAGCGCCCGCGGCGACGGGGTGAGCGCCACGGCCAGCACCAGCGCGAGCCGTTGCCCCTCCGACAGGTCACGCGGGTGCCGGTCGTCCGGGATGCCCGGCGCGAGTCGGTCCAGGAAGTCGCGGCACGTGCCCTCGACCTTGCCCGACTCGCGGTCCGCCTGCGCGCACTCGCCGCCGACGGTGTGCAGGTACAGCAGGTCACCGGGCTGCTGCGGCACCAGACCGATGGCCTTGCGCCGCGGGCCGGGCTTGAGCGTCGCCGGGTCGACGCCGTCCACCGCGACCTCGCCGCCGGACCGCTTGCCCGTGCCCTGCACCGCCCACAGCAGGCTCGACTTCCCCGACCCGTTGCGACCCATCACGGCCACCCGCTCACCCGCGCCGACGCTCAACGACACACCACGCAGGGCGTCCACAGTGGAGTAACGCACTCGCAGGTCACGCGCGTGCACCAGCTCCGCCGGCCGGGGCGGCGTCGCCACCGGCGGCTCGGGCAGGCGCTCCCGCAGCGGAGCGGCCAACCGCCGCGCGTCGCGGATCGACACCGGCACCGGCTCCCACCCGGCCAGCTGGCCCAACCGCACCACGGGCGGCGCGACCGGGGCGTCCGCCAACACCGGGCCGGGCTCGCCCGCGACCGGCGGCAGACCACCGCCGGGCAGCCACACCACGCGGTCGGCGTACTGCGCGACCCGTTCCAGCCGGTGCTCGGCGATCAGCACGGTCATGCCCAGGTCGTGCACCAGCCGGTGCAGCGCGGCCAGCACGTCCTCCGCCGCACCGGGGTCCAGCGCCGAGGTCGGCTCGTCCAGCACCAGCACGCGCGGGTGGGCGGTCAGGGCCGCGCCGACGGCCACGCGTTGCTGCTGCCCGCCCGACAACGTCGCCAGCGGCCGGCGCCGCAGGTCCGCGAGGCCGAGCAGGTCCAACGTCTCCTCGACCCGCTTGCGCATCACCGGCTGCGCCAGCGCCAGCGACTCCATCGAGTACGCCAGCTCCTCCTCGACCGAATCGGTGACGAACCCGGCCTGCGGGTCCTGCGCCACCATGCCCACCACGTCGGCCAGTTCGCGCGGCGGGTGAGTGCGGGTGTCGCGTCCGGCCACGAGCACCCGGCCGGTGAGCGTGCCGCCGGTGAAGTGCGGAACCAGGCCGTTGACCGCGCGCAGCAGGGTCGACTTGCCCGACCCCGTCCGCCCGACCACCAGGCACAACTCGCCTTCCGGCACGTGCAGGTCCACCGCGGCCAACGCGGGCGCGTCGGCGTCGCGGTAGGTGACGGAGACGTTCTCGAACCGGATCACGTGTTCACCCTGTTCCTCGCGCCGGCGTTCCCGGCGGTGACGACGGGCGCGAGCGCGCACAGCAGACCGACCGCGGGCAGCAGCGGCAGTTCGGGCACGGTCAGCGGCACCGTGCTCGGCGTCAACGCGCCGCCGCCCAGACCCTCCGGCGCGAGGAACGTCGCGAGCGCAGCGACCAGCCCGGACCCGATGATCACCAGCTCGCGCGGACCCCACCGGTCGGGCCGGTACCGGCTGCGCCGCACCCGCCGCGACCCCGTCCACAAGCCCGTGACGGCCAGCGCCGAGCCCACCACCAGCATCGGCGTGCCGACCACGCCCGGCGCGCTGCCGCCGAGCAGCCCGTACGCGCCGACGCACAGCCCCAGCAACCCGCCGAGCACCAGCGCACCGGTCACGACCCGGGTCCGCTTCGGCAGTCCCGCCGTCCGGCCGTACCCGCGCGAGTCCATCGCCGCGGCCAGCACCAGCGACCGCTCGAACGCGTCCTCCAACACCGGCACCATCAGCACCCGCATCGCCTTCACGCCGCGGACCGCGTCACCCCGCAACGCCCGCGCCCGCCGCACCGACCGCGCGCTGGCCACCAACTGCGGCGCGACCGTCAGCGCCACCACCACCGCCACGCTCACCTCGTACAACGCGGCCGGCAACGACCGCAGCAGCCGCTTGGCGTTGGCCAACGCGTTCGCCGCGCCGACGCAACACAGCAACGTGGCCAGCTGAAGCCCTTGGTACAAGGCGAACGCGAGCCCTTCGGCGCTGACCGGGCCGCCCAGCCGGATGCCCTTCGTCCACTCCGGCAACGGGATCTCCGGCAACGTCACCAGCACCGTGGGTCCGCTCACGCCACCCAACAGCACGTGCAGCACCACCCGGATGGCGAGCACCACCAACGCGAACTTGAGGAACACCCCGTAGGCGCCGGCCCACGGGGTGTCCTCGCGGCAGGACACGGCCACGTACCCCGCGACCGCGATGACCAGTGCCAACAACACCGGGTTGGTGGCACGGCCGGCCACGGCGGCGAGGCACAACGCCCACAGCCACCACGCGCCGGGGTGCAGGCTCACTCCGTAGCCTTGGCGCGCCGGCGCGCGGTCCACAGACCCAGACCGGCCAACGCGGCGATCACCACGATCCCGGCGATCAGGCCGACCGTGCCGCCGGACGACGTGCCCGCCGTCGGCTCCACGGCCACCGACGTCGAGCCCGTCGGCGCGGCGGAACCCGACGTCGTGCTGCCGGACGTCGCCGCCGCCGACGAGGGCGGTGCGGTCGTCGTCCCGGCGGTGGTCGACGCGGACGTCTCGGACTGCCGGGTGGTCTGCTGCGTCGGCTGACCCGGTTGTGGCGGCGCGGGCGGCGCCGGTTGTCCGGGCTGGACGGGTTGCGTGGGCTGACCGGGCGCCGGCTGTTGCGGCGCGGGCTGGGTGGGTTTCGGCGCGGGCGCGGGCGGCGCGATGCCCGGTGGCTCACCCGCGCCGAACGACCAGCCCTCGACGCTTCCCGGAGCGGGGTCGTACGCGCCCGCGCTGGTGTTGCCGTAGACCCACGAACCGCCGGGTCGGCCGTGCCAGTAGCCCCAGTACGCGGTGGTCGGGGACGTGTTCACGCACGGGTCGTTGCTCGGCTTGCCGTTGATCCGGCACACGAAACCGGGCTGCCGGGACGCGAACGTGTAGCCGAACCCGGCGGCGGTCAGCGCGGCCGTCCCCGTGGCGGGATCCCCCGGAGCGCACCCCGTCTGCACGCCGCCGCCCAAGGAGCGGAAGTCCACGACCACCGTGACCCCCGAGCAGTCGGCCGCCTGCGCGGTCGGCGGGGCGGACGCCAAGGCGAGCCCGACGGCGGCCAGCGCCGTCAGGCCACGCCGCGACCGGCCGGTCATCGTGCCACGACCGCGGCCGGCGTGCCGCGATCACGTGCCGTCACTTCCGTGCCTCCGCGTACCGCCGGCGCGCCAGGACGACCGCGAGCACGCCGCCCACCAGCAGCAGCGCGCCGATCCACAGCATCGGACCGACGTCCGCGCCCGTGCGGGCGAGGTTGCCGCCGTTGCCCGCCACGGCCACCACGCCGGTCGTCGTCGTGCTGGTGGCGGTGTCCGAGGTGGTGGTTGCGCCCGTGGTCGTCGTCGTGGTGTCGGAAGTGGACGTGGAGGTCGACGTAGTAGGCGTCGTGGTGGTCACCGGGCAGTCGAGCACCGGCGCGGACGGCGTGCCGCCCTCCGCCGTCAGGTCCGCGAAGTTCACGCCCACCAGGCCGAGGACGCCCTGTGCGCTCGCGCGCAACGACGTGGCCTGCGTGAACCCGGTCTTGTCGAACGCGATCGCGCCCCGGCCCGCCTCGGCGGCCGCGCAGCCGACCTGCAACGACGTCAGGAACCTGGCCGCCAGGTCCGCGGCGGCCGTCCGACCGCCCGCGCGCAACGCCTGCGCGGCGAGCCCGGTGCTGTTGGCGTTGCCCTCGCCGGCCTGGCCCTCGTCGCGGAACCCGCCGCCGGGCTGCTGCACACCGGTCAGCCAGTCGAGCGCCTTGCCCGCCTCTGCGGTCTTGTCGACCGCCAGCAGCGCCTGCACGACCATCGCGGTGGCGTCCACGTGCGACTCGCAGTCCTCGGCCTCCAGGACCAGCGGGAACCCGCCGTCCGGGCACTGCGTGCCGACGAGGTAGTCGACGGCGGCGTGCGGCGCGCCGTCCCACCGGTCCAGCGCGAGCACCGCGAACGCCTGGGTGAAACCGTTGGAGTAGTCGCCCCACTGCGACTTGTCCTGGAACCGCCCGGACGGCGCCTGGAGCGCGGTGAGGCCGGCGATCAGGTCCTCGCCGCCGAACGCCGTCGGGTCCTGGCCTCGCACCTGGGCCGCCAACGCCAGCTTGGCGTGCGCGCCCGCGTACGACTCGGCCGGGTCGCCGGCGTGCAGGTAGTTGGCGATGATCGCGGGCTCGGCGAGCCAGGCGGCGGCCTTGTCCGAGCTGGCGGACGCGACGCCGGCCGCGGTGAACGCGAACACCGCGTCCAGCGTCAGGCCCTGGTCGGGGTAGGCGATGCCGTCGAAGACGTTCTCGAAGTGGTCGCCGTCGACGAGCTGCCGGGCGAGCCAGCCGGCGGCGGCGTCGCTCACGTCCGTCGTGGGCGCCACGCGCTCCTCGCTCCGGGCTGCGGGAGCCGACGCGAGGGCGGCGACCGCGGCGGTGAGGATGACGGCGGCGGTCCGTCTCAACGACATGTTCGGCCTTTCCGGGGGCAAGGCGTGGGCGGACCCCGGACAGCCGTGACCGACTTCCCCCGGGCTCCGACCCGTTGACCTCGACGGTGTCAGGAGCGTGGCACGCGCGACGGGCGTTCGGGCTCGTCCCGGGTGGGACCTACCGTTGCGGGTCAGCGCCGGATTTCGACCGGCTTCCCCCGTAATCGCGCGCGATTGCCGATCGTCTGTCACGGACCATGAAGTGTCAATCCGCCTCTAGCGCGATGCTGCTCACCCGTGCGTGCGGCTACCGTCGGGCGATCCAGTCTGGGGAAGAGGGGTGTTCGATGACGACTCTGGCGTCCGTGCGCGACGGTTTGGTGGCGTGGGTCGCACGGCGTTCGGCGACGCGGTGGGTGTTGGGCAAGATCGGATCACGGGCGTTTTCGCTGCTCCCGGACCGTGCGCTGGTTCCGCTGAAGCGCGACGGGGTGGTGCCGGTGCCCGAGTTGGAGCGGATGCGGGAGTCCGGCGCGGTGCACCGGATCCCGGTGCCGTTCGGCTTGCGGGTGTGGCTGGTCACCGGTCAGGACGAAGCGAAGAACGTGCTTTCCGACACAGGGGCGTTCAGCAACGACTACGCGCGGCTCGGCGCGGCGGTCGGTCGGCTGGAGCAGTCGCCCGGTGGCCTCGGCTTCGCCGACCCGCCCGACCACACCCGGCTGCGCAAGCTGCTCACGCCGGAGTTCACCATGCGGAGGCTGTCCCGGCTCGTGCCGCGCATCGACGCGATCGTCACCGAGCGGCTGGACGCCATGGAAGCCGCCGACGGGCCGGTGGACCTGGTGCAGGAGTTCGCCCTGCCGATTCCGTCGTTGACGATCTGCGAGCTGCTCGGCGTGCCCTATGAGGACCGTGACCGGTTCCAGGAGCTCGCGGCGGCGCGGTTCGACCTGTTCGGCGGCGCGGGGCAGGCGTTGGGCGCGATCTCCGAGTCGCTGTCGTACATGGAGGAGATCGTGCGTCGCGAGCGCCGGTCTCCGGGGGACGGCCTGATCGGCTCGATCATCCGGCAGCACGGCGACGACGTGAGCGACGTCGAGCTGGCGGGCTTGGCCGACGGGGTGCTGACCGGCGGGTTCGACACCACGGCGTCGATGCTCGCGTTGGGTGCGATCGTGCTGCTGAAGGACGACGCCGCGCGTGCGGCGATGCGTGACGACGACGCGGCCGCCGCGCCGTTGGTCGAGGAGCTGCTGCGGCACCTGAGCGTGGTGCAGGTGGCGTTCCCGCGGTTCGCGCGGCACGCGTTGCGGGTCGGTGATCAGCAGATCGAGGAAGGCGACGTGGTCGTGGTGTCGCTGTCGGCGGCGAACCGCGAGGAGGCGTCGGAGTTCGACGCGGGCCGTTCGTCGTCGCACCTGGCGTTCGGCTACGGCGCGCACCGGTGCGTCGGCGCGGAGTTGGCGCGGTTGGAGCTGCGGGCCGCCTACCCGGCCCTGCTGCGCCGCTTCCCGAACCTGCGCCTGGCCGCCGAGCGGCCCGCGTTCCGGGCCGCGTCGATCGTGCACGGTGTCGAGTCGCTGCTCGTCCACACCCGCTGACCTGAGCGTTGAATTCGGGGGTCCTGACCGTAGGACACACGCGTTCCGAACGTAGGACACGCGGGCGCTGGACGTTCGACACGCGCGGCGCGAAGGCAGGACTCTCGCGCGTGTCCTACGTTCGGCGCCCACGTGTCGAACGTTCAGGTACCCCGAGTTCTACGTTCAGGTGGAAGCGACGTTGTAGCGCTGCTTAACGTGGCGTCATGATGTTTCACTTTTCTTGAAGGTGGTCGTGGGGGACGGTGGTCCCATGACCGGACGTGGCGTGCTGCGGTTGGGTGTCCTGGCCCTCTTGTGGGGGTCGGGGTTCCTGTGGATCAAGCTGGCCCTGACCGGGTTGTCGCCGGTGCAGATCACGGTGATCCGGTGCGCGCTCGGCGCGGCCGTGCTGGTGGTCATGGCGGGGGTCGGGCGGCAGAGGTTCCCGGCGAGGTTGTGGGGCCACCTGGTGGTCGCGGCGTTCTTCTGCAACGCCTTGCCGTTCCTGCTCTTCGCGATCGGCGAGCAGACCGTCGACTCCGGCGTGGCGGGCGTCCTCAACGCGACCACCCCGCTGTTCTCGCTCCTCATCGGACTGGTGATCGGCACGGACCGCGGCACCACGCCGGTCCGGGTGGCCGGCCTCGTCCTCGGCTTCGCCGGCGTCCTGCTGATCTTCGCCCCCTGGCAGCAGCACGGCCTGGCCGGCGTCGGCGCTCTCGTCCTCCTCGGCGCTGCGGCCAGCTACGCGGTCGCGTTCGCCTACATGGGACGCAAGCTGGTCGGCGAGGGCGGACCGATCGCGGTGTCCGCCGCCCAGCTCACCGCCGCCACCGGCCTGGCCGCCGTCATGCTCCCGTTCGACCGCACCCCGGCCACGCCCAACGCCACCGCGATCGTCGCCGTGGTGGTGCTCGGCGTCTTCGGCACCGGCATCACGTTCGTCCTCAACTACCGGATCATCGAGGACGAAGGCCCGACCAGCGCCGCCACGGTCGGCTACCTGCTGCCCGTCGTGTCCGTCGCGCTGGGCGCGATCGTGCTGGACGAGCCGCTGACGGCGCGGATCGTGGCCGGGATGGCCGTGGTCCTGGTCGGTGTCGCGCTGACCCGGTTGGCCCCGGCCAAGCGGCCGGGAGAGCGAACCGGGCATTACCAGTTGTCGGTTATGTCCACCGAGCGTGACGGCGGCGGCGGCCGTTCGGCCGACCACGGTTGACCATGGCATAACCGCTGGTCAGGCTGCTGGTCTGAACCTCGGTCGAGTGACCGTTCGCCCCGTCAACCCTGCGTCGGGGCGCACTCGCCCGGGTTCACCCGAAGGAGCCAACCCGTGCGTCCTTTCCGTCGAACGCTCACCGTTCTGGCCGTCGCGACCACCGCCGTCGGCCTCACCGCCACCACCGCCTCGGCCGAACCCCTGCACGAGGCCGACATCATCACCGCGACGGCGTCCGCGACCGTCCACCCGATCAAGGACTCCTACATCGTCACGCTCGGCGCGACGGCCCGCGGCGGCGCGAGCGTGGCCGCCACGGCGGGCGTCACGCCGACCCACGTCTGGGACGCGGCGTTCCACGGCTTCGCCGCCAAGCTCACCCCGGCGCAGCTGCGCAAGCTCAGCCGCGACCCCGCGGTCACCACGATCGAGCAGGACGTGCTGGTCACCGACGCGCTCGACGCCACCCAGGCCAACCCGCCGTCGTGGGGCATCGACCGGGTCGACCAGCGCAACCTGCCGCTGTCGGCGAGCTACACGTACACCTACACCGGCGCGGGCGTGCACGCCTACATCATCGACACCGGCATCACGCCGGGCCACGCGGACTACGGCGGCCGGGCCACGTTCGACTACAACGGCATCGACAGCAACAACACCGACTGCCACGGCCACGGCACGCACGTCGCCGGCACCATCGGCTCCAACACCTACGGCATCGCCAAGGGCGTGCGGCTGCACGGCGTGAAGATGATGAACTGCTCCGGCGGCGCGACCACCACCTCGGCGCTCAACGCGATCAACTGGGTCACCGCCAACCACACCAAGCCGGCCGTGGCCAACACGTCGTGGAACTTCACCGCGTCGGCCAGCCTGGAGACCGCGATCCGCAACATGATCGCCGCGGGCGTCTTCCTGGCCACCTCGGCGGGCAACACCGGCGGCAACTCGTGCGACCGCCTGCCGCGCAAGGTGGAGACGGCCAGCGTGGTGGCGTCCTCGACGAACACCGACGCCCGGTCGTCGTTCTCCAGCACCGGCGCGTGCGTCGACCTCTACGCGGCGGGCAGCTCGATCGTCTCGACCGTCCGCACCGGCGGCTCGGGCACCATGAGCGGCACGTCGATGGCGACGCCGCACGTGGCGGGCGTGGCCGCGCTCTACAAGCAGCGGTTCGGCGACCAGTCCTCGGCCACCGTGCACAACTGGCTGAACTCCAGCGCCACGCCGAGCGTCGTCAGCGGCGGCGGCACCGGCGGCACGGTCAACCGCCTGCTGTTCACCAACGGCCTGTGACCGGTCCCCGGCGCGCGGGGGTTTCGCGCCCTCGCCCCGCGCGCCGGGGAACCCTACGCGTCCAACACCGCCGAGAGGTGCCGCGCGACGACCGACACGTGCGGCAGGTCCACCATCGAGAGGTGGTCGCCGGGCACCGGCACGACCTCCAGCGCGCCGCACGCGTCGGCCCACCCGAGGTCGTCGTCGTCCTGCCGGCGCAGGTAGCGCGGGTCGAGCACGGTGGTCAACGTCTCCCGGTCGGTCGCCCGGTAGAACACGACCCGGCCAGGGTAGTGCCGCGGCGTGAACCGCTCGGCCGCCCGCGCGTCCAGGTAGGACGTGCGCTGGTGGCGCAACGCGCCGGGGCTGATGCCCAGGCCGGCGACCGCTGCCAGCACCGCGTCGATCTGCCCCACCTCGTCCAACGCGGACAACGACTCCCAGGGCAGCTCGACCGACGCGCCGTAGACCTCCTCGACGTGCCGGACGTACCGGGCGAACCGGTGGCGCACCAGGTCGGCGGGCGAGACGTCGGGCGCGGGCAGCGGCCGGACCGCGTCCATCATCACGACCAGCTCGACCTCGGCGCCATCGTCCAGCAGCAGGCACGCCACCTCGTGCGCCAGGCACCCGCCGAACGACCAGCCGCCCAGCACGTACGGCCCGGACGGCTGCACCGACCGCACCAGCTCCACGTACCGCGCCGCCTTGGCCGGGATGTCCGGCGCCTCGTCGATCCGCTCGTACCCGTAGCACGGCCGGTCCTCCAGCAACCCCACCAACGGCTCGTACACGCTGGTCGGGCCGCCCGCCGGGTGGAACAGGTGCAACGGCCGCCGCGACCCGCCCGCGCGCAACACCCGCACCGGACCGCCCGCGTCCTCGAACGCCGAACGCAGCCGTTCGGCCATCGCCTCCACGGTGGGTGAGGCGAACAGGGAGTCGTCGGCGGCGACCCGGCGGCGGACCAGCGCCAGCAGTCGTTGCCGCGAGCCGCCGAGGGCGGAGAAGTCGTCGTGGACGCCGAAGTCCCGCCGTCCCAGCACCTCTGCCCACAGCCCGAACAGCCACCGCTCGGTCGGGTCACGCGGCTCGACCCGGGGCGAGGCCTCACGTTCGACCCCCGAGAGGTGACGTTCGACGTCCCGCAGGCTCGCCCCGCGCAGCAGCAACGGCACCGGCAGCTCCACCCCCAGGTCGTGCTCGACCGCGTTGCGCAACCGCATCGCCATCAACGAGTCCAACCCGAGCGACGTCAACGGCGATGAGGGATCCGGCGCACCACCCATCACCCGCGCCACGATCGCGCCCAGCCGGTCCGCCGCCGGCAGGTCGGGCGGAGGCTGGAGGAACGACTCGAAGAACGGCCGGTGCGCGAGCCCCGGGAACAGCTCCACCACGCGCCGCCGGTCGAACCTCACCACACCGGTCGCCACCCGTCCGGACAGCAGCAACGCCTCCACCGCCTGCACGCCCTCGGCGGGCGAGATCGGCCGCAGCAGCGGGTTGTCGTTGTCCCGGGCCGACCCGACCCGGCCCCACGCGCCGAAGTCGATCGTCGTGGCGGGCAGCCCCGACGCCCGCCGCCACCGGGCGAACCCGTCCAGCCACGCGTTGGCCACCGCGTAGGCGGCCTGACCGGGCGAGCCGAGCAGTGCCGCCGCCGAGGAGAACACCACGAACCAGTCCAGCCGACACCCGGCCGTCGCCTCGTGCAACCGCAGCGCCCCGTCGACCTTGGGCCGCAGCACGCGCCGCACGTCGGCCGGGTCGAGCCGGTCGAACGACGCGTCGGCCAGCACACCGGCCGCGTGCACCACGCCGCACAGCCGCGACCCGCCGTCCACCGCCGCCGTCACCGCCCGCTCGGCCACGCCTGGTTCGGCGACGTCACCGGTCACCACGACGACGTCCGCGCCGAGCGCCCGCAGCTTCGCCACCTCCGCCCGAGCGTCCGGCGACGGCTCACGACGGCCGCACAGCACGATCCGCGCCGCACCCCGCTCGGCCAGCCACCGGGCCATGACCAGCCCCAACGCGCCCAACCCGCCGGTGATCAGGTACGCGCCCGAGTCGACCACCGACCCCGTCGCGGGCACGTCGACCTCCGCGCGCCGCAGCCGTGCCGCGTACCTCGCGCCACCGCGCCAGGCGACCTCGTCGTCGGCCCGGTCGGCGAGGAGTTCGCGCGGCAGCACCGCGACGTCGTCGACGTCCACGATCGTGGCCCTCAGCTGGGGTCGTTCGAACGCCAACACCCGCACCGCACCGCGCAACGCGGCCTGCTCCGGCACGCCCGCCTCACCGTCCAGGACGCACGCCGCGTCCCGCGTGACGATCCACAACCGTCGCGCGTCGTGCGCCAACGCCGACAGCCGCGCCAAGTCCTGTTCGAGGTCACCGCCGGGGACGAACACGATCCCGTCGGCCGCTGCCGAGGGACCGGTCGTCACGTGCTGCCCGGCGTCGATCAGGACGCGGGCCAAGGTCGGGGAGTCGGAGAGCAGCAGCCACGTGCGGGACGCGCCCTCGACGGCGGGCAGGTCGTGCCGTTCCCACCCGGTCTCCAACGCCAGGCCGGACAACGCCACCGACGCCGGCCGCACCCGGACGTCCGCGACCTCCACCAGCAGGGCGCCGGCGTCGTCGTAGAGCCACACCGACCCGGTCAGCTCGCCGCCGCCGCTCTCCCGGACCACGGCCTCGCACCGGTTTGCCCGGCGCGGGTCACCGTGCGGTCGCACGGCGCCGATGCCGACCGGCAGGTACGGCCCACCGGCGGCGACGTCGAGCGCGGCGGCGGCGAGCGCGTGCAGGCACGAGTCGAGCAGCGTCGGCGGCAGCCGCAACCCGCGGTCCGGGCCGTCCGGTCGGTCGACCAGGCAACTCGCCGCACCGGCGCCGGCCAGGGCGGACCGGATGCCCCGGAACGCGGGGCCGTAGTTCATCCCGACCTCGGCCAGCCGCTCGTAAAGGTCGACCGGTTCGAGTCCACTGCGGACCGGTGGTGCGGCGCCACGTTCCTCGCCCGGCACGACGGTGGCGGTGGCGTGCCGAACCCACCCGTCGCCGGTCTTCGCGTGCACCTCGACGCGTCCGGCCCGGAACGTGGTGCTCAGCGTGACCTCGTCGGCCAGGGGCAGCAGCGCCTCGAACGCCACGTCGCGCACCGCGAGCGGCCCCGGCACCACCTGCGCGCCGGCGGCGAGGGCGATCTCCGCGTACGCCGCGCCGGGCAGCACGGCGGTGTCCTGCACCCGGTGGTCGCCCAGCCACGGCAACGCGGCCAGACCCACGTCGGCCTGCCACGCGTGCGTGCCGTCGGGCAGTTCGACGTGGTCGCCGAGCAGCGGGTGCCGGTCCACCGGACGGGTCGGGGGAGCGGTCCAGTGCGGGCGGTGCTCCCAGGGCGCGGTCGGCACGTCGGTGACGCCTCGGGCGGGCACCAGGCCGTGCAGGTGGAGTGACGCGAGGTTGTCGTGGAAGGTCCGCACGTCGTCGGTGTCCCGGCGCAGCGAGCCGACGAGCGCGAGGGACGGCGCGTGCTCGGCGATCGCGGACAGCGCCACGGGATGCGGCGAGACCTCGAGGAACGCGGTGAAGCCGTCCTCGATCGCGGCGGTCACGGCCTGGGTGAACCGCACCGGGTGGCGCATGTGCGCGGCCCAGTAGGCGGCGGTGAACGGCGGGGCGTGCCTCGGATCGGCCAGCACGGTCCCGTACAGCGGCACGTCACCGCGCCGTCCGGCGACCTCGCGCAGGGCCGACGCCAGCTCGTCCAGCACCGGCTCGACGGCGGGGGAGTGGCCGCTGGTGCGCAGCGGCAGCACGCGCGCCGTCCCGCCGTCCGCCTCGACCCGGGCGACCAGGGCGGCGAGCCGGTCCGCCGGGCCGGACACCGTGCAGCGGCGTGGCGCGGCGTGCACCGCGACCGACAGCGCGGGGTCGTCCACCTCGTCGGCGGGCAGGTCGACCGCCGCCATCCCGCCGTCGCCCGCCGCGTCGACCACGTCCAGCAGCCGGGCGCGGGTGGTGATCACGAGGGCGGCGTCGGCGAGGGACAACGCGCCGCTCACCACGGCCGCGGCGACTTCGCCCGCGGACTGCCCGATCACCGCCGACGGCCGCAGCCCGCGTGACTCCCAGAGCCGCGCCAGGGCGACCTGCACGCCGAACAACGCGATCTGGCCGTCCCCCAAGGTGTCCGACGGCGACTCCAGCAGGGACCGCACCGAGTGCGGCGCGATCAGCCGGTCCACTTCGTCCACCGCCGCCGCGAACACCGGCTCCGCGTCGAGCAGCCGACGTCCCATCCCGGCCCAACCCGAGCCGTACCCGGAGAACACCCACACCGCGTCGGTGCGACGTTCGGCCCTGCTCACGGGGCGCTCTCCCGAGGCCAACGCGCGCAACCCGGCCACCACGGCGGCCCGGTCGTGTCCGGCGACCACCGCGGCGTGGGGCTCACGTCCACGACGTCGGGCCAAAGTCGCGCCCACGTCGTGCAGGTCGGCGTGCGTCGTGGCCAGCCACTCGGCCAGCGCCGAGGCGTGCCGCCGCACGCGACCCCCGGACGTGCCCGACACCACCAGGAACGCCGGGCCGTCGGGCCGGTCGGCGTGGTCGGTCGCGGGCGGCTCCTCCAGCACGACGTGCGCGTTCGTGCCGCCGAACCCGAACGACGACACACCCGCCGTGATCCGGCCCGAGTACCGCGGCCACGGCGTCGGCTCGGTCACCACGCGCAAGCCGGTGAAGTCGATGTGCGGGTTGGGCACGCGGAAGCGCAGGCTCGGCGGGATCTCGCCGTGCCGCACCGCCAGCACCGCCTTCACCAGCCCGAGGACACCAGCGGCCGACTCGGCGTGGCCGAAGTTCGACTTCGCCGACCCGAGCAGCAACGGCCCGTCGTCGCGGGCCGCCTCGTCCTGGCCGAGCACCTCGCGCAGCGCGCCCACCTCGATCGGGTCGCCGAGCAGCGTCCCGGTGCCGTGCGCCTCCACGTAGTCCACCCGGGACGGGTCGACGCCCGCGTCCGCGTACACCTGACGCAGCAAGTCGGCCTGCGCCTGTGGGTTCGGCGCCATCAGCCCGTTCGAACGCCCGTCGGAGTTCACGCCGCTGCCCCGGATCACCGCGAGCACCCGGTCGCCGTCACGTCTCGCGTCCGACAGGCGCTTGAGCACGACCGCCGCACAGCCCTCGGCCCGGGCGATGCCGTCGGCGGCGGCGTCGAACGGCTTGCAGCGCCCGTCGGCCGACAGCAGGCCCGCCCGGTGGAACGTGAGCGTGACGGCCGGACCGAGCAGCAGGTTCACCCCGGCGACCACGGCGGCGTCCGCCTCACCCGCGCGCAGGCTCTGGCACGCGTGGTGCACCGCGACCAGCGACGACGAGCACGCCGTGTCCACCGCCAGGCTCGGCCCGCGCAGGTCCAGCAGGTACGACAGCCGGTTGGCGGCGATGCTCAACGCGGCGCCGGTCGCCGTCCACGGCTCCACCCGGCTCAGGTCCGCCGCGCTCGCCGTGCCGTACTCGCCGGTCGAGATGCCGACGAACACGCCGGTCCGGCTGCCGCGCAAGGTGTCCGGCGCGATGCCCGCGTGGTGCAGCGCCTCCCACGACACCTCCAGCACCAGCCGTTGCTGCGGGTCCATCAACGCGGCCTCGTGCGGCGCGATGCCGAAGAACTCGGCGTCGAAACCCTTGATGTCGGACAGGAAGCCGCCGAACCGGGGCGTGCCGTCGGGCAGGCCGGGCCACCGGTCCGGCGGCGCGGGCGTGACCGCGTCACCGCCCGAGCGCAGGAAGTCCCACAGCCGGTCGGGGCCGTCGACGCCGCCGGGCAGTCGGCAGCCGACGCCGACCACCGCGATGCCCTCGTCCACGGGTCGGCCGGGCTCGGCGTCCGGCGTGGGTGCGTGCCCGGCCAGGTGGCGCGCCAGGCGGGCGATGGTGGGGTGCTGGTAGAGCACGGTCGGGGGCAGCGGCACGTCCAGGAACTCGCCCAACGCGCCCGCGAGCACGACGGCGTCACGCGATGACAGGCCGAGCTCGGCCAACGGCTGGTCGACGTCCACCTCGCCCTCCGCGAGGTCGGCGAGTTCCGCGACGCCGCGCACCAACCACGTGCGGAGTTCCGCTTCCGCGGACGTGCCGAAGCCGGTCATGAGTCACCTTTCGTACGATTTCCACAAAAACGCCTCGAAGTATTTTAGGGATGGCGGACGACACGTTCCCGATCCGGGTGTCTGCGGCGTGCGAACGATCGTGGCCTGGTCAACGTGCGTGAACAATAGGCCGATCGGGTCAATGGTCGGTCGCGCGAAGTAGTTGTTGACAGTTCTTCTACTCGTCGGTAGCTTCTGCGCCCGGCGTGCTGTGAAATCACTTCGGCAAAAGTTGTGACGATCGCACAAAACCTATTTCGGAATTTGTCGCCGCGCAGAGGAGAGGGTGTTCATGACGGTCACCGCGACCACCACCGGCACGGTCGTGGACGCCGTGCGGCGTTGGGCCCGAGAGCGGCCCGGCCGCACCGCCTTCACGTTCCTCGACCACGAGGCGGACCCGCGCGGAGTGCCGGTCTCGATCACCTGGGCCGAGCTGGACGCGCGGGCCCGCGGCGTGGCCGCCGAGCTGCGTCGTCGGTGCGCGCCCGGCGACCGCGTGCTGCTGTTGCTGCCCCAAGGGCTGGACTACGTGGTGGCGTTCGTCGCCTGCCTCTACGCCGACGTGCTCGCCGTGCCGTTGTTCCCGATCACCGGCGACGGCCACCGCGAACGCCTCGACGGCATCCTGCGCGACTGCGCGCCGACCGTCGCGCTCACCGACGCGCCGGCCGCGCTCGACCTGGACGTGGTGGTGGTCGGCAGCGTGCCGCCGTCCGCCGAACCACCCGTGCGACGGCTCGGCGGACCCGCCTACCTGCAGTACACGTCCGGCTCCACGCGCACGCCGGCCGGTGTGGTGGTGACCGACCGGAACTTCCAGGTCAACGTGCGCCAGGCGCTCACCGCCTACGGCCTGGCCGACGTGGTGGCGTCGCCGGTGAGCTGGCTGCCGCTGTTCCACGACATGGGGTTGGTGCTCGGCGTCGGCGTGGCGTTGGCGACCGGTGTCGAGGCGGTGCTGATGGACCCGTCGGCGTTCCTCTACCGGCCGTCGCGGTGGCTGCGGGCCATGCACGGGCGGCGCAACGTCCTCAGCGCCGCGCCCAACTTCGCCTACGACCTGTGCGCGCGGCGGGTGTCGGCGGCCGACCGGTCGGGGTTGGACCTGAGCGGCGCGGTGGCGCTGATCAACGGCAGCGAACCGGTGCGCGCGGCGACGTTGGCCCGGTTCCAGGAGGCGTTCGGGCCTTGCGGGCTGCGGCCGGACGCCCAGCGCCCCTCGTACGGCCTGGCCGAGGCGACGGTGTTCGTGACCGCCGCCGCCAGGCCCACGACCACCGGGTTCGACCGCGCCGCGCTCGCCCGAGGACGCGCGGTCCGCCAGGACGACCCGGAGCGGGCGAGCGTGCTGGTCGGCTGCGGCGGCGCGGTCGACCAGCACCTCGCGATCGTGGACCCGGCGACGGGGGAGCGGGTCGACGGCGACCGGGTGGGCGAGATCTGGGTGTGCGGGGAGAACGTCTCGCCGGGCTACTTCTCCGGTGGCGAGGGTTTCGGCGCCCGGCTGCCGGGTTCGCCGCGAGGGCCTTGGCTGCGCACCGGTGACCTGGGGGTCCTGCACGACGGCCAGCTGTACGTGGTCGGCCGGATCAAGGACCTGATCGTCATCGACGGCCGCAACCACTACCCGCAGGACGTGGAGGCGGTGGTGGAGGAGGCCGACGACGTGATCCGGCGTGGTCACGTGGCGGCGTTCGCAGTGCCCTCGGTCGACGGCGAGGCGGTGGTCGTGGTCGCCGAGCGGTCCTCGAAGGTGCCGCGCGTGGCCGTCGACCACGCCCGCGTCCGCGCCCGCGTGCGTGCCGCCGTGTCCCGGCACCACGACGTGCGGGTGCGGGACGTGCTCGTGGTCGAACCCGGCTCGGTGCCCAGGACGTCCAGCGGGAAGCTCTCGCGCGCCGCCTGCCGCGACCGCTACCTCGCCGGCCTGCTGCCCACCTCGTGACCGCTGCGGTCTGGCGCCCACCACGTGATCACAACCCCGGACGCGTCGCGGAGGTCCCCGCCCAGGGGGACCCCTGTTCTCAATCTACCGACGGGGTCCGACAATTTCGGGAGAAGTCATGTCGCGCGTGCTGTTGCCCGCCCTGTCCGCCCTGGTCCTGATGGTCGTTCCCGCGCAGGCCACACCCGTCGCGGCCGATGACGGGGCAGTAGTCGTCGGCGAGCGGTGGCTCGACGCCCGCACCGTCGACCTCACGGTGTCCTCGCCCGCGATCGGCGGCCAGGTCCCCGTCCGCGTCCTCACCCCACCGGGCTGGTCGCCGACCGCCTCCAGGACGTGGCCGGTCCTCTACCTCCTCCAAGGGGTCGGCGACGACTACACGTCGTGGACCAGGGAAACCGACGTCGAGGAGCTCAGCGCGTCGAGCGACGTCCTGGTCGTCATGCCCGACGCCGGACGCGCCGGCTGGTACACCGACTGGTGGAACGGCGGACGCGGTGGCACGCCCAGGTGGGAGACCTTCCACACCGGCGAACTGCCGCAACTCGTCGAGCGGAACTACCGGGGCGGCACGGCGCGCGCCGTCGCGGGGCTGTCGGCGGGAGGCACGGGCGCGTTCGGGTACGCGGCCAAGCACCCCGGCATGTTCCGGGCCGCCGCCTCCTACAGCGGTCTGCTGTCCACGCAGTTCATCGGCGTGCCCCAGTTCATCTACACCACCGTGCTGCGGGAAGGCCTCGACCCGTACGGGCCGTGGGGCCGCGAAACCCTCGTGCCCGCCGTGTGGGCGGCGCACAACCCCAGGCAGCTCGCGGCGAACCTGCGCGGCATGTCCCTTTACATGTCCTACGGCAACGGCTTCAAAGGCGCGCTGGACACGGACTGGTGGTCCTACGACGCGTTCGAGACGATCGTGGGCACCACGTCGCCGGACTTCGTGGCCCGGATGCGGTCGCTGGGCATCCCGATCACGGTCAACGCCTACGGCGGCGGCACGCACACCTGGAAGTACTGGCAACGCGAGCTGCGGGCGTCCTGGCCGATGCTGATGGCCGCGCTCGCGTGAAGCGCGTCCTGCTGGTGGCCTGCTTCGCGGCCTTCGTCACGGCGCTGGACAACAGCGTCCTGGTGGTCGCCCTGCCCACCATCGGCCGCGACCTCGGCCTGTCCACCAACGACCTGCAGTGGGCCGTGATCGGCTACATGCTGGTGTTCGCGAGCCTCATGCCCGCGGCGGGCGCGGTGGGCGACCGGTTCGGGCACCGGCGGGTGCTGCTGGTCGGGCTGCTCGGGTTCGCCGCCGCGTCCCTCGGCTGCGGCACGTCGGACGCCGGCTGGGAGTTGGCGCTGTGGCGGGCGGCCCAGGGCGCGTCGGCGGCGGCGATCGTGCCGACCGGGCTGGCCGTGCTGCGGACCGACCTGGACGCCGCCCGGCGCCGGACGGGGATCGCGGCGTGGACGGCCGCGCTGGCCGTGGCGCTCGCGGTCGGGCCCGCGCTGGGCGGCCTGCTCAGCGAGGCGGCGCACTGGCGGTGGATCTTCCTCGGCAACGTCCCGGCGTGCGTGGCGGTGGCCGCCTTCGCCGCCCTGGCCCTGCCGTCACGGCGGATCACCCGCCCGACACCGCTGCCGGTCCGGTCGACGGCGGCGTTGACCGCAGCCGTCTTCGCGGTCACCGCCACCGTGCTGAGCGTCGGCGGCGAGGGTCCGGTGGCGGCGTTGGCCGCGTTGTCCGGCGCTGCGTGCCTGGCGTTCGTGGCGGCGGAGCGGTCGGCCGCGCACCCGTTGTTCCCGGCGGGCCTGGCCCGGTCGGTGTTCGTCGGCGGCACGGTCGCGCAGGCGTTGTGGGGGCTGGCGGTCAGCGGTGTGCTGTTCGTGCTGCCGCTGCACCTGCACCGCGCCGAGGGCCTCACCCCGCTGGCCACCGGCCTGGTCTTCGTGCCCGCCGCGTTGGCCGTCATCGCGGGCGCGCCGGTCGTGCCCGTCCTGGTGCCCCGGCTCGGGCCGTGGCGGACGGCGGCGTGCGGGCTCGGTGCCGTGACGGCCGGGCTCGTGGCGATGCCCTTCGCGCGTCCGCCGGTGGTGCTCGCGTGCCTGGTGGTGATCGGGTTCGGCTCGGCGTTGACGACCCCGTTGACCACCGTGGCGCTGGACGCCGCCGACGAGCGGTGCGCCGGGGTCGCCTCGGCCACCGTCACCGCGAGCCGTGAGCTCGCGGGCGGTTTGGGCGTGGCGGTCATCGGTCTGGCGTTCACCGCGGCCGGGCTCTTCGCGGCGCTCGTGGTCGCCGCCGGCGTGGTGGCGGTGGGGCTGGGGATCGTGATCGCCCTGGACCTGGCCGCGCGCACGCGGTCGGTGAGCCGTTCGGCGGGTTCCCGCAACGGGACGTGAGCGCCGGTGCGAAGATCGTCACATGGGGACCACCGCGTTGGTGCTGCCGCTAGCCGATCCCGCCGCCGACCTGGAGACGGTCGGCGGGAAGGGCTCCTCGCTGGCCAGGCTCGCCGCCGCGGGCCTGCCCGTGCCGGCCGGCTTCCACCTGACCACGCACGCCTACCGCCGCGTCACCGAGGGCCTCGACGCCGGGATCCGGGCCGGACGGGGAGGCGAGGCCGCCATCGCCGCCGCGTTCGAAAGCCTGGACATTCCCGCGGACATCGCCGACGCCATCCGCGCGGCCCTGCCGCCGGGACCGGTCGCGGTGCGTTCGTCGGCCACCGCCGAGGACCTGCCGGACCTGTCGTTCGCGGGACAGCACGACACCTTCCTCGACGTGTCCGGCGACGAGGTGCTGGACGCGGTCAAGCGGTGCTGGGCGTCGCTGTGGACGGCACGCGCCACCGCCTACCGCGCCCGCAACGGCATCACCGACGTGGCGCTCGCCGTCGTCGTGCAGGAGATGGTGCCCGCCGACGCGGCCGGCGTGCTGTTCACCGCGAACCCCGTCACCGGCGCGCGGACCGAGACCGTGGTCAACGCCGCGCCCGGCCTGGGCGAGGCGCTGGTCGGCGGCACGGTCACCCCGGACGAGTACGTCGTGTCCGCCGACGGCGTGGTGCGCCGGTCGGGAGGTTCCCTGCTCTCCGACGCGCAGGTGCGGGAACTGGCCGGGTTGGGCGCACGGATCCAGGACCTGTGCGGCGTGCCGATGGACGTCGAGTGGGCCGTGGCCGGCGGGCGGGTCGCGGTGTTGCAGGCCAGGCCGATCACCGCGCTGCCCGAGGTCTGGAACGACACCCTGCGCGGCGACTACCTGTGGACGTGCGCGAACCTGCGCGAGGCCGTGCCGAGCGTGATGTCGCCCGCCACCTGGTCGTTCGCCGGGGTGCTCGCCCAGCCGCCGATCGCCGGTCACCCGACGTCGGGCAACATCGGCGGCCGGTTCTACCTCAACCTCAGCGCCGCGCTGGCCGTCGGCCGGGCGCTCGGCCTGAGCCGGTTCACGTGGCGGACGGTCGAGCTGTACTTCGGCCGCGTCCCCGCGGGCGTCGAGGTGCCGCCGCTGCCGCTGTCACGCCTGGCCGTGCTGCGGGCGGCGATCGGGGCGGCGCTGCCGTTCCTCCGGCAGAACCGGGAGTTCCGGGCGAAGATCGACGACCTGCTGGCCTCCGCGCCGGGTCGGGCCGAACGGCTGCACGCCGCCTTCCGCGCCGCCTCGACGTCCGCCGACCTGCTCGCGCTGTGGAAGTCCGACGTGCACGACGTGCTGCACGTGGACGCCAAGGTGTTCGACGCCGGCGCGCGCAACGGCTCCATGTCGTCGGTCAAGCTGCGGCGCAAGCTGGCCGAGCTCGTGGGCGAGGACGACACCACCGCGTTGCTGACCGGCGCGCACGGCGCGGCGGGGGAGTTGGAGAGCCTCGGGCCGGTGCTCGGCCTGGCCCGGCTCAAGCGCGGCGAGATCACCCGCGAGGCGTACGTCCGCCAGTACGGCCACCGGTTCGCCGACGAGTTCGAGGTGTCCGCGCCGCGCCCGGCCGAGGACCCGGAGTGGCCACGCCCCGACGACGTCGGAGTCGACCCCGAAGGGCTGCTGGCCAGGCAGGCGGCCGTGCGCGACGCGGCGTGGGAACGCCTGCGCGCCGCGCACCCCGGCAAGGTCGACCGGCTGCGCCGTGAGGTGGACGGGCTCGCCGCGCTGGCCCGTGAGCGGGAACGGGCGCGGTCGGAGTTCGCGCGCACGTTCGCCGTGCTGCGGGCGTTCCTGGTGCGGGCGGGCGAGACCACCGGGCACGGCGACGCGGTGTTCTTCCTGCCGATCGAGGAGACCTTGCGCGTCCTGGAAGGCGATGAGGCCCCGTTGGCATCGGTGCCGGCCCGCCGTGCCGCCTACGACCGCTACCGCGCGCTGCCGCCCTACCCGACCGTGATCCGGGGCCGGTTCGACCCCGAGGCGTGGGCCGCCGACCCGAACCGCCGGCTGGACGTGCACGACGCCTCCGCCGAACCCCTCGGCGACGCGGTGTCCGGCTTCCCCGGCGCGGCGGGCGTCGTGGAGGGCGTCGCCAGGGTGATCCACGACGTCGCGGACGCCGACGCGCTCCGACCCGGCGAGATCCTGGTGACCACGGTGACCAACATCGGCTGGACCCCGCTGTTCCCGCGCGCCGCCGCCGTGGTCACCGACGTCGGCGCGCCCCTGTCGCACGCCGCGATCGTCGCCCGCGAGCCGGGCATCCCCGCCGTCCTCGGCTGCGGCAACGCCACCACCCGCATCAGCACCGGCGACCGCGTCCGCGTGGACGGCGGGCGCGGCGCCGTGACCGTGCTGGGCTGATCACTCCCGTCGGGGCAGTTGCCCGGTCGGCCCGCTGGTCACGGTCAACCGGCCGGGACCGAACGTGACCTGCCCGGTCGGACCCGGCGACACCATGGCGCTGCCCGCCTGGAGGTCGGCCTCGAAACCGGGCAGCTTGAGCCGGATCAACGCGGGCAGCAGCACGGCCACGGTGAACAGCCCCACCAGCACCGGCGTGGTGGCCGTCAGCATCACCGCGGTCACCTTGGCGGAGAAGAAGAACGCCGTCCACATCGTGCCGAGCAGCAGCAACGAGATCGTCGCCACCGCGTAGCCGCCCCAGATCGCGGGGGCCACCGCCTTCATCTCTCGTTCCAGGAGCTGGAGGTTCCGCTGCGCCTCGACGTGGCCGCGACTGCGCTTGAGGCACTCGCGCAGGTGGTGCATGGCCCGCAGCCGGTAGCCGAACCGGCCGCGCGCGTCGGCGGCCAGCGACCCCATGCGGTGGTGCGCCACACCGGCCACGAAGTGCGGGTCGGCCTCCGCGTCCGGCGCGGTCTCGATCGCCGACTGCGCCTGCGCGTACGCCTCCGCGTGCAGGTCCGGGTTCTGCTGCTTGTCGCCGCGCTGCACCAGCAGCCGCGCCAGCGCCAAGTGCGTGCGCCACTTCCGCGACGCGTCCTGCCGCTGCTCGGCGAGCCGCAGCACCGACTCGGCCTCCGCCTCGTCGCCGGCCCTGGCCAACGCCTGCGCCAGCCCGATCGCCGCCGCGCCCGAGGCGGGGTCGATCGCGATCGCCTGCCGGAACTCCCGTTCGGCGTCGGACAACCGCTCCTCGCCCAGCTGCAGGAACAACGCGCCCAGCTCGACGTGCGCGTTCACGTCGTACCAGTCCCGCGCGACGGCCTTGCCCAGCTCGACCTCGGCTTCCTCGTACCGCCCCATCTGGACGTACAGCGCGCCGAGGTCGGCGTGGCTGCCGTGGTGCGGGTCGATCTCCAGCGCCTTGCGCAGGTGGTACTCGGCCGAGGCCAGGTTGCCGCGCCGGAAGGCGAGCACGCCGAGGCACACGTGCACGGGCGCGGAGGCCCGCCGGTCGAGCAGACCGCCGGCCAGGCCCTCCGCCTCGCGCCACCGCCGCTCGCCGTCCTGCCGCGCCAGCGCCCACACCAGGGCCAGCACGTAGTCGTAGTCGTCCGGGCGGTCCGCCAGCGCCGCCCGGAACTCCTTCTCGGCGGTGACGAGGTCGTCGTCGGTGAACGCCACCCAGCCCAGGGCGTGGTGCGACGCCGCGCGCTCGTAGTCGTCGCGCGAGTCGGCGAGCAACGCGGCGAACACCCGGCGCGCCTCGCCGAGCCGGCGGGCGTCGTGGTGGATCCACCCCAGCTCGAACCTCGGCCCGCGCAGGTGCGGCGCCCGGGCGCAGAACTCGGCGACCAGGCGTTCGGCCTCACCGAGGCGGCGCAGGGTGCGCAACGTCGCCGACAGCGCGACCACCAGGTCCACGTCGAAGGGGTCGACGGCGCGTGCGGCGGCGAACTGCTCCTCGGCGCGGTCGAACGCGCGGACGTGGTCGTGCACCTTGGCCAGCAGCACGTGCAGGTCCACCACGCCCGGCGCGTTCACCAACGCCTGCCGCGCGGTCTCCTCCGCCTCCTCGAACCGGTTGAGGAGCATCAACGCGGCGACGCGCGCCTCGTAGGCGGCGACGTGCCCGCGGTCGAGGTCGAGAGCGCGGTCGGTCACCACCAGCACGCGGTCGAGATCACCCATGTCGCCGTGCAGCCAGGCCGCCGCGACGAGGGCGTCCGGCTCGTCGCGGCGGAACTCGAGCATCCGGTTCGCGGCGCCGAGCGCCTCGGGGTAGCGGCGGGCCGCGCGCAGCAAGCTCACCTTGGTGCGCCACGCCCACTCGTGCCCCGGCCGCAGCTCCAACGCCCGCTCGACCTCGGCGAACGCCGCCTCGCCGCGGTCGAGGTCCGAGTGCAGCCAGGCGATGTCGACGCGCAGGTCGGCGTCGTCGGGGAAGCGCGCCAGCGCCTCGTCGGCCGCCCGCCCGGCCTCGTCGAACCGGCGGGCGAGCCGCAGCACGCGGATCTTCCGGCGGTGGGGCAGCGCGTAGGCCGGGTCGACCGCCGACGCCCGGTCCAGGTGGGACAGCGCCTCGTCGACGAGGTGCCGGGCGGCGGCCAGTTCGGCGGCGGTCACGTGCAGACTCGACGAGTCGGGGTGCAGCGCCGCCGCCTTGGCCGCCGTCTCCAGGGCCTCGTCCACCCGACCGGCGGTGTGCAGGACCGCGGTCCGGCTGCGCAACGCCCACTCGTGCTCCGGGTCGAGCGCCAGCGCGGCGTCCAACGACGTCAGGGCGTCCGGCACCCGGTGGCGGTCGGCGTGCAGCCAGGCGACGGTGACGTGCAGGTCGGGGTCGTCGGTGATCCGGGCCAGCGCTTCGTCGGCCGCGCGCCCGGCCTCGTCGAACCGGCGGGCTTCGCGCAGGTAGCCGATCAGGCTCCGCACGGCGGTCCGGTCGTCGGGCTCGATCGCGAGCGCGCGTTCGGTCGTGGTCACGGCGTCGTCGTGCCGTCCGGACTGGTTGTACGCGTCGGCCAGGCGCAGGAGGGTGGGCACGTCCTCGGGTTGCTGCTCGGCGGCGGCTTCCGCCGCGCGCAGGGCTTCCGGCAGTCGGCCGAGGGCGTCGAGCGCGATGATCCGCGCGCTGTGCGCCCCGGAGTGCCGGGGTTCGAGCGCCAAGGCCCGCTCGGACGACGTCACCGCCTCGTCCAGCCGGCCGCGGGCGATGTGCAGGCGGGCGATCGTGACGTGCAGCTCGGCGTCGTCGGGCTGCCGGCGCACGGCCTCCGCCGCGGCGGAGATCGCCTCGTCGAACCGCTTCGCGTAGGTCAGGAACCTGACGCGGCTGCGCAGCGCCCAGGCGTGGTCGGGGGACAGGCGCAGCGCGCCGGTGACCGCCTCGACGGCCTCGTCCTCCAGGTCGAGCGAGCTCAACGCCCACGCTTGCTCCACGTGCAGGTCGGGCTCGTCCGGGCGCAGCGCCACGGCGTGCCGCCCCGCCTCCACGGCCTCCTCCCGCCGGCCGAGGGAGCCGAGGCAGTCGATCCGCGCCTGCAACGCGTTGGTGTCGCGGGGGTTGACCGCCAACGCGCGCTCGACGTGGTCGAGGGCTTCCTCGTGCCGGCCCTCGTCGGCGTGCAGGCGGGCCAGCGCGAGGTGGATCGAGGGGTCCCGGGGGTGGAACGCCAGTGCCCCCTCGCCGGTCTCCAACGCCTCCGCGGACCGGCCGGCGTCACGGAGGATCATGATCTTGCGGCGCAACACGCCGGCGTGCCGCGGGACGCCGGCCAACGCCTTGTCGCAGCACGCGACGGCGAGGTCGGTCTCGCCGCGACCCACGTGCACGCCGGCCAGCGTGAGCTGGAGGTCGGGGTCGTCCGGGTAGTGCTCCAGGGCCACGGCCGCCGCCGCTTCGGCCTCGTCGTGCCGGCCCGCCGACACCAGGATCGAGATCCTGCTCCGCACCACCGACTCCTGCGTCGGCGTGATCGCCGACGCCCGGTCCAGGTGCTCGACCGCCCGGTCGTGCTCGTCGCGCCCGGCGTGCAGCCAGGCCGTGGAGACGAGGAACATGACGTCGGACGGGTGCCGGGCCACCGCGTCGGCCGCCTGCTCCAGCGCGTCCTCCGTGCGGCCGAGCGACTGCAGCAGGTCGATCCGGCTCTCCAACGCCCAGCGATGCGCCGGGTCGAGCGCCAACGCCCGGTCGACGGCGGCCAGGGCTTCGTCGTAGCGGTGCTGGTCGCTGAGCACCCACCCGTGCTCGACGTGCAGCCGCGGCACGGCGGGTACCGCCGTCAACGCGGCTTCGGCCACCCGTTCTGCCTCGTCGTAGCGGTGTTGGGAGCGCAGCGCGGTGATCTTCCACTCGAACGCGTCCGGGTGGTGCGGGTCGAGGTCCAGCGCCGCGTCGAAGCACGCCACCGCGTCCGCGTGCTCGTACGAGGTCGAGTGGACGCGGCCCAGGACGTAGTGGGCTTTCGGCACCTCGGGATGGGCGCGGACCACCTCGCGGGCCGTCGCCTTCGCCTCGTCCAGCCGGGCCAGGTTCGCCAGGGCGACGGCGAGCCAGCCGGCAGCGCGCCAGTCGTCGGGCGCGAGGCGACGGGCTTCGGTGAAGGCCGCGAGCGCCTCGCGTGACCGCCACGCGTCCAGGTGCGCCCGGCCGAGGGCCAGTCGCAGCGGCACGCTGTCCGGGTGCCGCGTGATCGCCTCGGCGGCCACGGCGAACGCCTCGTCGTCCCGGTACATGCGGGACAGGGTCGCGACGCGCCACGCCAGCAGGCGGTCGTCGTCGTCCGCGAACAGCGCCAGCGCCTCGTCGTAGCGGTGTCGGGCCAGCGACAACCGGCCACGCGCGATCCGCAGGTCGGTGTCGTCGGCGGAGTGGTCGGGCCCGGCCAGCGCCTCGGCCCGGTCCAGCTCACCCTGGCGGCGCAGCCGGTCGATCTCGGCGGCGGTGGGCATTGGTCCCCCTCGGTGGCCCGGTCCGTTGTGGATCACAGTGCACCGTAGTCGGCGGGGCCGTGCGCCTTCGTCGGAATCACCGTTGCGGCAGCCGGAGTATTCCATCGGGGTGACGGAATCGTTACAGTCGGTGTCTGGGAACGCTCCCAGAGACGACAACGAAGGGGTTGTTGTGCGAAATCTGCTGGCGGCGGTGGCCGCTGTGGTGTCGATAGCCGGGTTGGTGGTGATCGGCGGGACCAGCACGGCGGGGGCTGCTCCCGTCTGCGCCGTGGACTACAAGCTCAACCAGTGGGCCACCGGGTTCACCGCCAACGTGACCGTGACCAACCAGTCCGCTCCGGTCACTTCGTGGAAGCTCACCTGGACCTTCGCCGGTAACCAGGCGGTCAGCTCCGGTTGGAGCGCCGACGTGAAGCAGTCCGGCGCGGTCGTGACGGCGTCCAGCATGCCGTGGAACGGGTCGCTGGGCACGGGCGCGAGCGCGCAGTTCGGCTTCCAGGCCACGTACAGCGGCACGAACGCGGTGCCGACCGACTTCGCGTTCAACGGTGTCTCGTGCAGCGGCGACGGCCCGACCACGACGACCACATCCACGACCACATCCACCACGACGTCGACCACCACCACGACCACGACGACCGGCAACCCGCCGGTCGGCTGTGACACGGCGGCGCTGTGCGACGACTTCGAGCAGCAGACCGGGTCCGCCCCGAGCGGCCGGTGGACCGTCGGCGCGGCCAACTGCACCGGCCAGGGCACGGTCGCCATCGACAACTCGGTCGCGCGCAGCGGCTCGAAGTCGGTGCGGGTCAACGGCGCGTCGGGCTACTGCAACCACATCTTCTTCGGCACGCCGCTCACCGGCACGAGCGTGGTGCACGGCCGGTTCTACGTCCGCCACACCACGGCCCTGCCGATGGCGCACGTGACGTTCATGGCCATGAAGGACTCCGCCGACGGCGGCAAGGACCTGCGCATGGGCGGCCAGAGCTCGGCGTTGCAGTGGAACCGCGAGTCCGACGACGCCACCCTGCCCGAGCAGAGCCCGGTCGGCGTGTCGAAGAGCAAGCCGCTGCCGACCGGCCAGTGGAACTGCGTGCAGTTCACCGTCGACCCGGCGGGCCGGATCTCGACCTCGCTCAACGGCGCGGTGGTCGAGGGCCTGGTGGCCGACGGCGTGTCCACGCCCGACGTCGACTCGCAGTGGCTGCGCAAGACCAACTGGCGGCCCGCCGTGACCGACCTGCGGCTGGGCTGGGAGAGCTACGGCGACGGCGCCGACACCCTCTGGTACGACGACGTGGCGGTCGGCTCCTCGCCCATCGCCTGCTAGTCGGGCCGTCCTCGGCGGCGCACCCCACGCCGCCGAGGACCCCTTTCCGGACGCGACGCGGGTGTCCGAACCGGCGGGGCGGCCTTCCTCCGAACGGCTGACCGCAGGCCGATCCGCACACCCCCGGCGATGCGCGTGGCTACCGTTCGGCGGGACCAGATCCGCCAGTCGGTTGGGGTGCATGAGCCGTGGGAGCCGATCCGGCACGGGTGCACACCAGAGCGGACCTGGTGCGTGAGCTGGACCTGCTGCGCGGCCACGCGGCCCTGGACGGACCTGGACGTGCGTCGGCGGCCGGAGGGCGTCGGGCCCACCGGCCGCCGACCGGGGATCAGGCCGCGTTCACCGAGACGTCGTCCACCACGAACGAGGTCTGGTAGGACCAGTCCTCCACGCCGGAGAAGCTCAGCGTGACGCTCTGGCCCGCGTACGCGCCCAGGGCGAAGGTGCGCACCTCGTAGCCGGACGGGTTGAGGTTGGTGTAGGTCGCCAGGGTGGTGCCGGCCACCGAGACCGTGAAGGTGTCGAACACCTCCGGCTCGTACTCGTCGGTGCTGATCTTGAGCCACAGCGACAGCGTGGTGTTCGTGCAGCCCGCCGGGATGGTGACGGTCTGCGTCAGCGTCTCGGTGTTGCTGTAGCCGTAGCCGCTGATCCACGAGGAGCGGGTGCCGGAGCGGGGCGAGCCCTCGCCGGTCCACGCGGCGATGGTGTGGGTGGCGTTCGACCACCCGGTGGTGCCGCTCTCGAAGCCGCCGTTGACCGCCTTCTCACCAAGCGCGGCGCACGTGCCGCCCGCCGGGGTGACGGTCCAGGTGAACGCCGTGCCGGCGGACTTGCCCGCGCTGTCGGTCACCGTCGCGGTCACGTTGTAGGCGCCTGCGGCGGTGGGCGTGCCGGAGATCAGGCCGGTGGACGCCGCGATCGTGAGGCCGGGCGGCAGGCCGGTGGCCGACCACGTGTACGGCGGCGCGCCGCCGGAGGCCTTGAGCTGCAGGCTCGTGGCCGTGCCGACGCTGCCGGTCTGGTTGCCCGGCGGCGTGACCGACGGGTTGCCGGGTCCGGGGTCGCCGGTGTTGACGAACAGCAGCTGGTTCGGCGAGCCGGTGCCCGGACCGGTGATCTTGTTCGGGGTGGCGTTGCCGATCATCGCGCTCGCGACCTGCGCGGGCGTCAACGACGGCGTGGCGCCGAGCAGGACCGCGGCGCCGCCGGCCACGTGCGGCGCCGCCATGGACGTGCCGCTGATGGTGTTGGTGGCGGTGTCGTTGGTCATCCACGCCGAGGTGATGTTCTGGCCGGGCGCGAAGATGTCCGTGCACGTGCCCCAGTTGGAGAACGAGGCGCGGGCGTCGGTGTTGGTCGACGCGTTGACCGTGATCGCCTCGGCGACGCGGGCGGGGGTGAAGTTGCACGCGTTGGCGTTGGAGTTGCCCGACGCGATCGCGTAGGTCACGCCGTCGGCGATCGAGTTGCGGACCGCGGTCTCGCCGGTCACGTCGCTGCCCTGGCCGCCGAGGCTCATGTTGGCCACGGCCGGGCCCGAGGTGTGGTGGCCGGTGACCCAGTCGATGCCCGCGGCGACTCCGGCGAACGAGCCGGAGCCGGCGCAGTTGAGCACCTTGACCGCGATCAGCCGCACGCCCTTGGCGACGCCGTGGGCCGTGCCGCCGACCGTGCCCGCCACGTGCGTGCCGTGGCCGTTGCAGTCGGTGTTGTTGGTGTCGACGGTGTTGGTGCCCCAGGTGGCCCGGCCGCCGAAGTCGGAGTGCGTGGTCCGGATGCCGGTGTCGATGATGTAGGCGGTGACGCCGGTGCCGTCGTTGGGGTAGGTGTAGGACGAGTCGAGCGGCAGGTCGCGCTGGTCGATGCGGTCCAGGCCCCACGACGGCGGGTTCGGCTGGGTCGCGGTCGCCTTGACCTCGCCGTTCTGCTGGACGTATGCCACGCCGGGCTCGGCCGCCAGGCGGCGCGCGTCCCGTTCGGACAGCGTGCCCGCGAAGCCCTTCAGGGCGTTGCGGTAGGTGTAGTCGACCTTGGCGTCGTACTTGGCGCTGAGGTCGGCGGTGAGCGCGTCGACGCTCTGGGTGGACAGCTGGTCGTAGACGACGATGTAGCTGTCCGCGATGGCGGTCGGGTTGTTCGTGCCGAGGATGTCGCCCTCGGCGGCGGCAGGTGTGGCGCCGGAGGCCAGCGCCGTGGTGGTCGCCGCGACCGCGGCTAACGCGATCAGGGCTCGTCTGGATCCGCGAACGTCTCCCATTGCAGGGTTCTCCCTCGTGCAGGGGTTCCGGCAGACCCATAGCGGCGCGGGTCGGCCGGGGAGTGGAGGTTCTGCGATCACGTTCGCGCGGACGTGATCGGCAACGTTAGAGGACCGCTCGGTACCGGACAATCGACCGGCAGTGGGAACGACCTGCGGTATTCCGAACGACGGCCACGATCGGGCTACCCACGCCCCATTGGCCAATTATCTTAATAGCTTCAGTGTCCACTAAACCCAGTTTTCTTCCGGCACCGGACGTGGCACCGGAAGAAAACTGGGTCCAGAGCAACCAGGACGGTCAGCGGCCGACGTAGGCGCCGAGGTGTCGGGCGGTCAGGGTGGAGGCGTTCTCGACCAGGTCGGCGGGTGTGCCCGTGAAGACGACCCGGCCGCCGTCGTGCCCGGCGCCGGGGCCGAGGTCGATGATCCAGTCGGCGTGCGCCATGACGGCCTGGTGGTGCTCGATCACGATGACGGTGTTGCCGTCGTCCACGAGTCGGTCGAGCAGGGCGAGCAGCTGGTCGACGTCGGCGAGGTGCAGGCCGGTGGTCGGCTCGTCGAGGATGTAGGTGGACGCCTTCTCGGCCATGTGGATGGCGAGCTTGAGCCGTTGCCGCTCGCCACCGGACAGCGTGGTGAGGGGTTGGCCGAGGGAGAGGTAGCCGAGGCCGACGTCGACGAGTCGGTCGAGGATGGCCTTGGCCTGCTTCTCGGTGAAGAAGTCGCGGGCCTCGGTGACGGACATGCCGAGCACCTCGCTGATGTTGCGGCCCCGCAGGGTGTGGGTGAGGACCTCGGCGGTGAACCGCTTGCCCTCGCACTCCTCGCAGACGGAGGCGACACCGGCCATCATCGCGAGGTCGGTGTAGACGAGGCCGATGCCCTTGCACTTGGGGCAGGCGCCTTCGGAGTTGGCGCTGAAGAGGGCGGGTTTGACGCCGTTGGCCTTGGCGAAGGCGGTGCGGATGGGGTCGAGCAGCCCGGTGTAGGTGGCGGGGTTGGAGCGCCGTGAGCCGCGGATGGGCGCCTGGTCGACGGTGACGACGTCGTCGCGCTGGGCGAGGGAGCCGTGGATGAGCGAGCTCTTGCCGGATCCGGCGACGCCGGTGACGACGGTGAGGACGCCCAGGGGGATGTCGACGTCGACGTCCTTGAGGTTGTGGAGGGTGGCGCCGGTGATGGGCAGCCGGCCGGTGGGGGTGCGGACCTGGTCGCGGAGTCGGGCGCGGTGGTCGAGGTGGCGGCCGGTGAGGGTGCCGGAGGCGCGGAGTTCGTCGACGGTGCCGGTGAAGGTGATGTGGCCGCCGTTGGTCCCCGCGCCGGGGCCGAGGTCGACGACGTGGTCGGCGATGGCGATGGTCTCGGGCTTGTGCTCGACGACCAGCACGGTGTTGCCCTTGTCGCGCAGGCGGAGCAGGAGGTCGTTCATGCGCTGGATGTCGTGGGGGTGCAGGCCGACGGTGGGTTCGTCGAAGACGTAGGTGACGTCGGTGAGGGCGGAGCCGACGTGGCGGACCATCTTGACGCGTTGGGCCTCGCCGCCGGAGAGGGTGGCGGCGGTTCGGTCGAGGCTGAGGTAGCCGAGGCCGATCTCGACGAGGTTGTCGAGGAGTTCTTTGAGGGTGGTGAGCATGGGGCCGACGGACGGGTCGGTGATCTTGGCGACCCAGTCGGCGAGGTCGCTGATCTGCATGGTGGAGCAGTCGGCGATGTTCACGCCGTCGATCTTGGACGAGAGGGCGGCGGCGTTGAGGCGGGCGCCGCCGCAGGTCGGGCAGTCGGTGAAGGTGACGGCGCGGTCGACGAAGGCGCGGATGTGGGGTTGCATGGATTCCCGGTCCTTGCCGAGGTAGAGGCGTTGGACTTTGACCAGGAGGCCTTCGTAGGTGACGTTGGTCTTGCCGATTTTGACTTTGGTGGTTTCGCGGTTGAGGAAGGCGTCCCATTCTTCGTCGGTGAAGTCCTGGAGCGCCTTGTCGGGGTCGTAGAAGCCGGAGTGGACGTAGGTCTGGACGTACCAGTTGTCGACGGTGAAGCCGGGGACGGTGATGGCGCCTCCGGTGAGGGATTTGGTGCGGTCGACGAGTTGGTCGATGTCGACGGTGGAGACGCGGCCGAGGCCCTCGCAGTTGAGGCACATGCCTTCGGGGAGGTTGAAGCTGAAGGCGCCGGAGGTGCCGACGTGCGGTCGGCCGAGGCGGCTGAAGAGGATGCGGAGCATGGTGTGGGCGTCGGTGGCGGTGCCGACGGTGGAGCGGGAGTTGGCGCCCATGCGTTCCTGGTCGACGATGATGGCGGCGCTGAGGTTGCGCAGGGCGTCGACGTCGGGACGGCCGAGGCTGGGCATGAAGGACTGGATGAACGCGGTGTAGGTCTCGTTGATGAGTCGTTGGGACTCGGCGGCGATGGTGCCGAAGACGAGGGAGGATTTGCCGGAGCCGGAGACGCCGGTGAAGACGGTGAGTCGTCGTTTGGGGATGTCGACGGAGACGTCGGCGAGGTTGTTCTCCCTGGCGCCGCGTACTTGGATGACGTCGTGGCTGTCTGCTGGTGCGGCCATCGCCTGGCTTTCCCCCTGCTTTGTTTATGCCGTAAGGTGCTTGCGGCACCGTACTTTACGCTGTAAGGGGTGGGCAAGTGGCGGTCTTCGCCGGACAGGGTGACGCGCGTCGGTCGATGCGGCTGCTGTGGCGTGCGCCGGGTGGTGGTGCGGGGTCGGGGTTGTCGGTGGACGTGATCGTGGACGCGGCGATCGAGGTGGCGGATCGGGACGGCATGGCGGCGTTGTCGATGCGTGCGGTGGGTGAGCGGTTGGGGCGTTCGGCGATGGCGTTGTACACGTACGTGCCGAGCAAGGCGGAGTTGTTGGACCTGATGTACGACCGGGTGTTGGGGGAGTTGCCGTCGGAGTACCCGGTGGACGGCGGGTGGCGGGTGGCGTTGCGGGCGTGGGCGCAGGACGCGCGGGCGTTCTTCCTGGCTCATCCGTGGGTGTTGCAGGTGTCGCAGGCGCGGCCGGTGTTGGGGCCGAACGAGTTCTTGATGGTGGAGGTGTTGTTGCGGATCCTGCGGCCGACGGGTCTGGGCGCGTCGGTGTTGCGGGGTGTGGTGGGTGCGGTGGTGCAGTTCGTGCGTGGTGCGGCGGGGGTGATCGCGGAGGCGCGGCGGGCGGCGCGGGAGACGGGGATGACGGACGAGGAGTGGTGGTTCTCGCGGTCGGGGGTGTTCGAGGAGGTTGCGCCGGACTTCGCCGAGCGGTTCCCGCTGTCGGCGTGGCTGGGCGCGGAGGAGCCGCCGGCGGTGGAGGGGGAGGAGGACGTGCCGTATTTGGAGCGGGACGCGGTGGGGAACTTCGTGACGGGGTTGGAGGTGTTGTTGGACGGCGTGGAGGCGGCGGTGGCGCGTGCGCGTGCCGGTGGGGGCTGAGGTGGGTGGGCGGTGATATACGGTGTGCCGGTTGGCGCGGACGAGGGAGGTGGGACCCATTTCTGCTGGTGTGCATCGGGTCGCTCCCGGCCGCGTCGTGGCGGTGTGAGGGGCGCCCTCGGGTTTCACGCGAGAGGCGTTCGTTTCCATGGATCTTGATGTCGTCGCGCGGTTGCGTGCGGCCGGGTGTGTGTTTGCCGAGGACGAGGCGCGGGTGTTGGTGGAGGCCGCGCGTGGTCCGGAGGAGTTGGAGTCGTTGACGGCTCGGCGGGTGGCCGGGTTGCCGTTGGAGCACGTGGTGGGGTGGGCGGAGTTCTGCGGGTTGCGGGTGGTGGTGGATCCGGGGGTGTTCGTGCCCCGTCGGCGCACGGAGTTCCTGGTGCGGGTGGCGGTGGGGGTGGCGCGGGCGGGTTCGGTGGTGGTGGACCTGTGTTGTGGGTCGGGTGCGGTGGGTGCGGCGGTGGTGGATCGGGTGGCCGGGGTGCAGTTGCACGCGGTGGACGTGGATCCGGTGGCGGTGGCTTGTGCTCGGCGCAACGTGGGTGCTCGTGGCGATGGGCAGGGTCGGGTGTACGCGGGTGATCTCTACGAGCCGTTGCCGGTGTCGTTGGCGGGGCGGGTCGACGTCCTGGTGGCGAACGCGCCGTACGTGCCGACCGGGGCGATCGGGTTGATGCCGCCGGAGGCGCGTGAGCACGAGCCGCGGGTGGCGTTGGACGGTGGGACGGATGGCTTGGACGTGCAGCGGCGGGTGATCGCGGGCGCGGCGCGGTGGTTGGCGCCGGGTGGTCGGTTGTTGGTGGAGACGGGTGCGCGGCAGGCGGCGGGGACGGTGGAGGCGTTCGCGGCGGGCGGGTTGCGCGCGGAGGTCGTGTCGGACGAGGAGCTGTCGGCGACCGTGGTGATCGGTTCGGTGCGGTCCTAGTGCGTTGACCACATACGTTCACCGGGTTGGAGACACGCCGGACAAGATCCCCGACGCCGGTTCGTGGTGATCCCATGCTCGGTGGTGACGT